>PAJM01000015.1 GCA_002706065.1 Methanobacteriota archaeon
ACAAGCGATGAGTCAATACGTCGGTCTCTCAGGGCTTTCCAGTCATCTCTCGACCGTAAACCACGAATGACGCCGTTTGATGGGAATTCTTCGAAGTTGATATTGTTCTCATCGCACCATCGTGCCACGGATTTGTCGCGCTCCCATGACCATTGGAGACCCGATTCCTCGTTTCCGTAAATGGTGTGTATGTTGTGTGCTACGTGGAGTTCCTTCAACGAATCAAGGACTTGTCCAAATCGGAACAAAAGAACACCCCCTCGATTCTCGATTTCCGATTTCAGACTGCTCAAACAATCCAATTCCCATTGGACATGAATGCCATCAACATCGTGTCGCCCCAAACGTTCAGAATCGAGGTGGAAAAAGAACAGAATTGGTCGGCCATCTGCTTTCGCTTGAGCAAGGGCAGGGTTATCTGCGAGACGTAGGTCTCTCCTCAGCCAAACCAACGAGACAGTCACGTCTTTTGCCCGAGCTAATGTTCTTTTAATTCCTGTATGAATTCAACCACAGTTTGACAAAGGTAGAGGTTCATGTGGCGTGTGAATGCGACCTTCAAAATCGACCATTTTACCCCCGCTTCAAGCGCTGTTGTTAATAGATAGAAGAGAAGGCTCGCCATATCAGGAAGTGTAGGGATGGGACCCAGTAGTTCTTCCAGTTCAGGTAACGCAAGGGCGGAGAGAAATATGCATGATAAGGCACTCGCAGATATGGTTGCTGGACTTCGTGATGAAGCCATCAACCGTGGTGCTACAGCACTCATGGATGATGATGTCTCAACCTTGGGCGTACCAAATCCTCGAATCTTGATCGTTGGCTGTGGCGGTTCAGGGAACAACACGCTGAATCGAATCACACACCTCGGAGTTGAAGGTGCTGTAACCGTTGCAATCAATACCGATAAGCAACATCTTGACAACACGCGCTCATTGCAGAAACTCTTGGTTGGACGTCACATTACACGTGGACTTGGCGCAGGTGGCGATCCATCGATGGGACGTCGATGTGCCGAAGCAGGTCGTGAGATGATCCGTAGAATTGTGAACGGTGCTGATTTGGTCTTCATTGCGAGTGGACTCGGAGGCGGCTCAGGAACTGGAATCTGTCCAATTGTGGCTGAAGAAGCAAAATCTGCTGGTGCGCTCGTTGTTGGCATCGTTACGACACCATTCCATGTTGAACGAAGACTTCGCATGAAGAAAGCACTCGAAGGCCTTGAGTCCCTTCGACGAGTTGCAGACGCAGTTCTCGTTCTCGATAACAATCGTTTGTTGCATTACGTTCCAAACCTTCCATTGGAAGAGGCCTTCTCAATCATGGATCAATTGGTCGCAGAGATTGTCAAAGGAATCGTCGAGACAATTACGCTCCCTTCGCTCATCAATCTTGATTTTGCAGACATTCGTGCCATTATGTCCAACGGCGGCGTTACGATGATGCTCTATGGCGAGTCAGACCGCGGTCCGGAAGAAGTTGTGCATGAAGCTCTGAATCACCCGCTCCTCGATGTTGACATCACTGGAGCTACTGGCGTTCTTATTCACGTTACTGGGGGCCAATACATGACGCTTGAATCAGCATCACAAGTTGTCGATCTCATGACTGCTCGAGTCAGCGAAGATGCGAATGTCATTTGGGGTGCTCGGCAAGATCCAACCTTCGGGGACACCATCAAAGTCATGGCAATTATTACTGGCGTTGGCGGTGCTGATATGCGAACCGCAAGAATGGAGCCGAACAAACTCGGAGATGCTCTCAAACTCACACGGCAGACACAGCTCAATACGGGTGCAAACACAACAGGCAGCGTCGACATCCATCGATTTGACTAAATGGTGTAAAACAAACACCTGCTCAATAACCTCATATCTTTGTATGTCTACGGATAATCATGCGCAAAGTAGCATGTTTGGCCGTTTTCATGGCGTTGATGATGTTGGTACCAGTACAAGCTGGTGAGAATGTTAGCATTCAACAATCACAACCCCAAGACGACAACCGTCAACCCAGTGAGGAAAACAAAACACTGTACATGTTTTGGAATGATTCGAACACCAATGCATGGTCTCATTTCCAAAAGGTAGACAATTCAAGCCTCGAGGTTTACTCTGAAGAAGTCGAGAATGGGCTCATCGATATCGATCTTCGATTTGGAATGGAACCTACACTCGCAAAGCGGCTTTACATGGACCCTGATGGACTCTTCAGGGGTTCGTTCAACATTTACGTTGAAGGTGACTGGACCAACGATAATGAGCAAAACACTGCGTGTGGACAAAACGATTGTGAGGAATTAAACATCACGTTGTATGCCGGCCCCAACGTCATTGGAGAGCATCATGAAACTGGACTCGTCGTTGGTGACAATACTGTAACATTCAATTTAGTCATCGAAGAGGAGACAATAATCGATTGGAATGGTGATCAATTCAACCCTGAAGTTCGAGTGAAGATGAAACTCCGTGGAAACCGACAGACGACAAATTTCGGATTCACTCAGCAGGGTGAGCCTGCGAAATTTGAAATGAGTATGGGAGAGCAGTCCTACGTTGAACTCCCAGTTGATGATGCATCATGGGAAGAAGCATTCCAAGAAGGTGGCGACATTGATGGAAGCGGCTCGTCTGAAGACACGCCTGGATTCACACTTGTTGTTGCTTCAGCAGCGATTGCAATGGCTGCGTTTGTTAATGCTCGAAGAGACGAAGAATGAATCCTCAAGCATTGAGTGCTGAGAGAATTGATTCTGTACTGAGAGCAACTGGAAGTTGCTCACCATCTGCAAGTCGCTTGACTGTGGCTTGACCTTGCTCAAGGTCTCTTGGACCTACCACGAGTGCNTAACTTGCACCAATGCTATCTGCCCAGCCCATGGCTTTGCCAATCTTTCTTGATCGCAATTCAATTTCGACACGGATTCCCGAATGTCGCAACTCTCGTACCAAATCAAGAACTTCCGATGCTTCAATGTTGAACGGAATCATGGCAAGGAATGGTGTTTCATCGTCTTCCCCGGGAACAATCTCATCTCGTCCTTCAGNAGCAGCCTGAGCCTCCAAAGCAAGAAGCACCCGGTCAAAGCCAAGNCCAAACCCGCAACATGGGTCGAGGTCCGCGAGACCAAACAAGTGAAGCAATTTGTAAGAGCCTCCACCGAGAACTTGCCCTTCTCCTCCGAGTTCCGGGACATGAACTTCAAACACCGTTCCTGTGTAGTAATCGAGTCCTCGAGCGACCGTTAGGTTCACTGAAAGTGATGGCGGAGCAGGTGCAAGTTGTCCGATTGAATTGATGGTCGATTCAAGATCGTCCAATGCACCAAGGGACACACCCTCCATTGTCGATAAAAGCTCTCGAGCGGATGCAATCGTCTCCTGTCCCCCTTTCAATTCTGAGAGTTGTTGTAAAGGCGCTACAAAATCAATTGAGATGGATTGAGATTCAAACAAGGTTCGCAACCCATCAAAGTCTGCTTTGTCGAGGAAGCGCATTGCAGATGCAAGCGGCGGTTCACCAGAAGCAGATGTTTCACTGAGTCCAATACCCGTCAGGACTTGTTTGAGAACTCCAACGTGACCGATNCGTAATTCCCAATTCTTGAGACCTNCTTCTGTCAACATGTTGATTGCNAGAGCAATGACTTCAGCCTCAACGAGTGGCCCTGTNGCTCCAATCAGTTCAACGCCGTACTGATAGAATTCTCGATACCGTCCCTTCTTGAATTCCTCGTAACGAAAGCATTGTCCGAAATACGACAACCGGAGTGGTTTGGTTTCATTGCGAAGTTCTTCGGCAACCATGCGCATGACTGGTGCTGTCAATTCAGGTCGAAGTGTAAGATGACGTTCGCCTTTATCCTGAAACGCATACAGTTGCGAGACCACACCTGGACCTGATTTTGCGGTAAACAAATCAAGTGACTCAAACACTGGTGTTTGAACCCTTGAAAANCCATGACGGCGGGCTTGTTCTTCAAGGAGAGATTCGAACGCAAGTCGGCGTTTCATCTCAGCAGGTCCGAAATCTCGTGTACCTCTCGGACGTTGGACCATGGACGTTCGAGGAGCACTTCCCTCTAATGCCCTTCGCTTGAAATTGGATTGAGCCCCTCATCTACGTCGTTCCAACGACGGCTCATTCTTCAGAATCCTCTGAAGAAATGTCTGGTAAGTTCGGTGCATGTGGAAGTTCTGGGTGNGGAATTTCCTTTGCATCATCAGATCCAGCAATACGCTTGAGTCGATCTACAAGTTCCCAATCTGGCTCTTGTGGTTCATCTNATTCCTGCTCAGTTCCTTCTTGTGGGGTCGGAAGAGACGTCGTTCCTAACGATTCAAACGCNTTTGCAACCGTCTTCGCATCTGGCGAGGTTCCTGAGCTTGCAGCCACTTCTCGCCTGACTTGAAAGGCTGCTTTGCGTTCAGCCTCTTCCGCTTCACGACGCATTTGCATCTCAACAGATTCCCAAACTTCTCGTTCCTTCTTCTTCTCTTCTTGCTCTTTTTGCCATTCCAATGCCGCTTCACTTGGTTTGTCAAACCGCTTCCAAAACCAACGTGCAATAATGATGAACAACAAGGAAAGGATGAAGCCTCCGAGCAACCACTGAACGAGTGGTTCCATCGAACTTCACCTCAGTCGGCTACTTCTGCAACGAGTTCTGCCATTGGTGCATCTTCGCCAAGGATGGTAACCAATGGGTCATCTCCACCTGGTAGCAACGAAATATCGGCATCAGCACCTTCCGGAACGTTGCGATATAACGGTCGAGCGATGAGGAATTTGTTCAACGAAATGAAGACAATTGCCACGACCGACCAAAAGGCGAGAATGATTCCAAGACCTTTCGGATTCGCGGGATTCCAAACATCATCTGTGTTTGCGATCATGTCTCCAAAGTACGACAACATGAGGACGCTGAAGAGAATCGGGAACGCCAAGTAAAGACACAAGTCCCACCACCGTCCGACTTCAAGGTCATTGTCGCCAGTGTTGATGTAGTCATCACGGAACGCAGATACACCTACGCCGAGGTAACCTGCGAACCCTGGTGGAGCCTTCCCTAGTTCGACTTCCTTCTTCCACTTGATGTATCCATACTTCCAAATGGAGAATGCAATGAACAATCCACTGAACATCAATCCATAGCCCCAAATGTGATCTTGAACTTCAAGGAATTCAGGGAATGCGACTCCAGAAGCATCGAGTTTTANCCACATAATTGCAGAGGGCAAACCAAAGAAGAAAATTGCAATCGACGTGATGAGAACTGAACGTTGACGTTCATAGCCATGGTCAACAAAGTTACGAACACACAATTCAACGGTCGATATCATCGAGGTAATTGCTGCAAACGATAAGGCAAGGAAGAACCCGGCCATCATCACAAAGGCACCCACTGCACCGCCCGGGGCTTGGGCAAAGACTTCAGGCAANGCAAGGAAGGTAATTGCTGAGGACCCATTGGTAACGGTTGCAAGNGGATCAGCGCTGACAGCGAAGATAGCAGAAAGAACCGCTAATCCAGCAATAATCGAAATGCTGTTGTTGGCAAAGCCCATTGTGAAGGCGTTCAGGACAGTGTCCTCATCCTTTCGCATGTAGACAGCGTAGGTGATGGCCATACCCATTCCTGCTGAACAAGACCATGCAGATTGGGATAAACCGTTGATCCAAACCTCGGGTTCAGAAAGCATTGCAGGATCGACAGTAAACATGAACAATGCCCCATCAAGGCTACCGTCTGAAAGATCCATCCATAGAGAGAGTCCGAGCGTCATAAAGAGCAAAACGAAAAGAGACGTCATGAGGATGACATTGACTTTCTCGATGGCTTTTGCACCCTTCCAAATCGCAAGAAGCGTGATGGCNATAACAAGGAATTGGAAGGCNATGACTTGCATCGGATTCTGCAAAAAGGTNTTCCAGACTTCGGTTGTATCCACACCATCGCCTGTCAGTCCACCCGAAATACCGAGTTGGAAGTACTTGAGGCACCATCCAGCTACAATAGCGTAATAGAATCCGATTGCCGTTGAAATCCAAGCGGTCCACAACCCCATCCAAGCGAATTTCTTACCTGCAAAGATACGGAATGTACCGACAGTACCTGTCCGAGAACGCTTCCCCATTGCGAATTCTGCAATGACGAGTGGAATCGACCAAATGAAGAGAAAAATAACCCATGGAATGAGGAACGTTCCTCCGCCGTTTGCACCAACCATTCGGGGGAAGCGCCAAATGTTGCCTGTCCCGATTGCGGCACCAATTGAAGCAAAGATAAGGCCNAAACGGCCGGAAAACTGATCGCTCTGTCCCATAGTAATCCCCTCAAACAACCTCTGCATCGACCAATTGGCCTTCATCGCCAAGCATCAAGCGTAAACAAGCACCGAGGCCACCCCATACGGTTCCTGCAATAATCACAAACAAGAACAATGAACTTGCCAAATTCCCGTAGGCTGAACGATACTCTATGCCGAGTTCAAAGTATGAACCATCGGCAGGATAAATCGATTCTGAACCNCTCAAGGTAGAGAGTTGTGCCTTGTAATGCAACTTTCCTGTCGAAGATTCTGATACAGGAATCTCTGCCCGAAGGATTGTCCCGTTGCCATCCGCAGTTGTGCACGCCTCATCAACCCGTTCAATTTGCACGGATTCCCAAGGAGTTGTTGCCCATTCTCGAGGACCATAATCGGACTGGATTCGGCTTGGTTTCACCATTCTGTACTTGACGAAACTGTTGGCTTCGCTGTAAGGGAAATCATTTGAAACGCAAACATCGATTGGGATATCACCAGATTCTGGAACATCGACATCTGTTGGGTTAACAAGGTAATTTTGCTGAGAAATATTGTCCATTGCAAGGTTNGCNCGCTCACGTGGNTTGTCAGCAATTTCGAGAACATANAACGGAACGCCGACGTTTCGTACAGCGATATGATTGACATCCTCCGGTCGTTGATGGAACGCAGTTCCTATTTCCATGGTGTAACAATANGCATCNTGCACACCGTATTGCCAATCNCAGTAATCNCCCGTGGTAGGATACAGATCACTGCTCTGCATGTTNGTGTAATCNGTCATCTCGGCCATCTGNTCACCNTGATAGATGAGTTGTTGNTGNTCNGGNGTTTCACATCCTGTGCANTGNCCCCANGGGTAGAGNACNAGNTCNGAGAAGGAGTGCCANGAAAGNGTCATCTTGAAGTCNGANGCNAGGTNGNTNTCATCNTCGTTCATTTCNGTNAAATCNTGNACNAAGAGNGTNTCNGGNTCACTGTTNCCACCTGCCCAATCTTCATCCANTTGNCCNTCGTTNTCNTCNTCNTCNCCNTCGACGTTNTCTTCGTNGACAAGGCCNTCNCCGTCGTTNTCNGTGGTNTCNNANGGNCCNGTGTANACNTCGTTGTTNGTGATNCCNGCNCGNTCNTCTTCNGCNGGNGTNCANGTNCCAGGNANNAGNGGNACTGTAGCACCCAANGGCCANCCCCATTCNNACTGGAAATTTCTNTTCAANTCNACNCCATCNCAGTCNTCATCNACTTNNTCATTGAANTCTGGNANNGGTTGNGGNCCGTTGTTTCGTAGGTTCTTTCTCCACCCACCAGTNGGGCAGTTTTCCCATGCGTTTTCGCCACAAAACACCTCNCGGTCGTACCGATTTCCATCAACATTGAGCATCGGGACGAGNTAGATTTCTCGAGTGTTCACAAGATCAGTAAGTTGTTGTTCAGAGAAATCTTCATCCACGCCAAGGTCACCAGGGCCACATGGGTTTCCATCACCGTTGGAATCTTGGTGTTCTGCAGCAAGCGATAAGCAGTCGCCATCGTCATCNAGGATNCCATCGCCGTTTGAATCGCCCCATGGGTCTTCATCGACCAATCCGTCTCCATCGTTATCGATACCGACCGAACCGTAGTAATGGGCGAGCATTTCGAGGAACATCATTGGAACTTCGTACGACATCCACTCCCGAGCGTGGAAGTTTCCAACCATTTGGACATCAGGAATTTCCGCATAGTTTCCACAATCACCGACAAAGGCATTGCATTCGCCTCCATAGACGCCTTCAAGTTCTTCTCCNCCGCCTGTAATNTTCATCCATGGAGATGGGTGGCTGTAATGGTGGCCCTTGTAACTGTCAGCGGTCATTTCGACTCCACGTGCATTAGTGCCACCGTTGAGGCCCTCGTGAAACGACATGATTTCAACATCTTGTCCCTGATAGGAATAGGATTGTTCAGCGAGTTGCATCATGCGTTGACGCATGCTATCATAGTCGTGGTACTGCTTGAATTGAATCCGGTCATCTCCACCCCAGGGGTGAACATGNTTTGCATAGTCCGCACTCCAAATGCCTTCTGGCGTATTTCCAGACTCATTTTCATCAAACGATGTTGATACCGTTGATGACACCGAGGTCAGCATGATCGGCATCATAAGCAAAAATATTGCAATAAAGGCTGAGCGTTGACGACGTGCGAACGACATGCTATCGTTCCAGCCACTTGCTTCCCACACTTGAAACCCTCGCGCAAGCATTTTTCTCACAAAGGAAAAAACCTTGAAGAAAAGGTTACACGAAAGGACATGGGCCTGTACGATAATCTAACCTACAAAAGCGACGAACTCTTCGGCTTCTCACAATCCACATTGCTCATTCTTGCTGCAATTACCGTCATTTCGTTTGTTCTNCGAGCTATCGTNAGNAACGTATCACACGGGTTTTTTGGAGTCATCGTTCGCAACGATACGATTCGACAAAAGACAGTCAAGAAAGGTGACAAAGCCCTCGGTAGCGTAGCTGGTTACGCGTTCGCTTTTGGAATGATCAACATCCTTGTCAGTGAACAAGCTGAGAACTCAAACATCCTTCTGCCGTCCTGGGCGGAGTACATCCCAGACGTTTTGCAATTCGTTCTGGTCCTTTCAATTGTCATCTGGGCCTTCCGATTGGTGAACCTCGTCTATGATGTTGTGAAGTATCTCGATACAGACGACGATCTTGACGGAACAGAAAAGACGTTGATTTCCGCACTCGAAAGTGTCCTTCGATTCGTCATTATTTTCGTTGGTGCAATCTTCATCGCCGATGCTCTTGGGTTTGAACTCACATCGCTACTTGCAGGTCTCGGAATTTCTGGACTGGCGTTTGCTCTTGCTGCCAAAGACAGTATTTCCAACTTCTTCGGAGCCATTACGGTCTTGCTTGACCGACCCTTCAAAGTAGGCGATTGGGTTGTTATCGGTACCTCGGAAGGCGAAGTGATTGAAATCAATCTACGAACCACATTGGTGCGAACCTCAGTCGATACCGTCATCACAATTCCAAATGCCAATCTCGTCAGCATCCCGGTCGAAAACTGGGGTAAGCGACGATGGAGACGGTGGCAATCGATGGTCCATCTTGACATCAACTCAAACCCCGAAAGTGTTGAATCATTCTGCCAACGCTCGCTCGAACTGATCGAGCAACACGAGTTCACAACCAAAGAAGATTCGTCATGGTGCAGCATCAACACAATCTCAGCACAGTCCATTGACATCGAACTCAACCTCTACTGGAACGTGAATTCATCAATTGCAGAGCGAAAGGCTCGTGAGTCACTCATCCTTGATTTGATGGAATTGGCAAAAGAACTGAACCTTTCCTTCTACGACGGAAGAATTCGCGAACAGCGCTGATCAAAAAGCTGGAGGGTCTTTCTTCCAGTAGAGGAAGTTGGATGCGAATGAAATGATTGCACCAAGAGCAGCAAGCCCGATTGATTCTACTGTTGACATGGATTCAAGTTGCCACGCATAATAAGCGACAACCATCGTTGTGATTCCAACCCAAACACCGCTTTTCCAAACACGCAANACACCNAGATGCGCCTGCAATCGTGAAACATCTTTCAACCATGTTTGAGCTGATTCATATCGTGATTCNTCGCCANACANTACCGATTCAGCATTGACAACAAGAACATCGTAGTATCGCCAAATCCAAGCACCACCAAGAACNGTTGAGAGCGCTTTCCGACTTGACCATGCAGATGGAACNTCGCGCTTCCAATGTTGGAACAACACCNTAATCTGTTCCGGTGTGTATNNTTTTTCTTCAACGAGGCGNCCTTCNAAATGAACAAATTCNGCAATACCAGGAAGACGTTCATTGCTGCATAGGAGCAATTCGCTGACACTCTGATTGAGCGGTAAAGCGAGTTTTTCCCCATCCTTTTCTACAACATAGTTCGGATGAATNCGCACGGAGGGNATCCCNACCGTTGCTGNGGAATGTGGAGCTCGCCACAGTGTATTTGGTTTCAATTGGTCCTCAAGNTCTTTCANTCGTTGATTCCATCGCTTCTGATCATTCGGACTTGACAGTGGAGCAAGTTTGGATTGAATGGCTCCAAGGGTTTGTCCGAACCATTCGGGTGATGCCTCGGTACGTTCGGTACTGGAAAACACAAGCAGCGCATCCTTCCCATCGATGAGGTAGCCGCCAAGTGGAATGAGAATGTTGGTTGACTTTAATGCAGAATTAAGCCTTGATTGTTGGGCAATTGATGAGGACCAGTTGCTGGTTGGAATCGAGTAAGCAAGGGCAAGATGGGAATGATCGAGACGAAGAATCNTTCGATTTCCGTCAATTTGAATCAGGTCGATTGATGAAGGTTTGAGCGAATCAAATTCACCCCATGTACCTGCTTTCGATTCATTCCACCATTCAGGAGTGAGGCATTTTTGAACATCCCAACAAGACACTGCACCCCATTTGGTATTCACCTGTCCAGCCTTGAAAGCATCTTCGAGAGACGTGATAGCAACGCCTTGAGGCCACCATGGCTCGCCCTCCATGAGGTTGCCACGTTGGCACTTCCCATTCAATGTGTCTTTGTCATCAAAGGGATGGAATGAAACAAGAGAACGGTTTGGAAGTGTCGGGACGGCCATGGGTATTAGCGAAAAGATGGGTGACGTCCTCGGCCAAGCAGTTGAGGCAAAACTCCTTCGCGAAGTCCTAGAACATGAAATTCAACCTAAGCATCTTGCGATCATTATGGATGGCAACCGCCGTTTCGCATGGCGCTCAAATCTTGCGACACATGTCGGGCACCGGATTGGCAAACAGAGGCTGGAAGCGGTCCTTGATTGGGTACTCGAACTTGGCATCCCTTGGTTTACTGTTTACGCCCTCTCAACTGAGAATCTCAGTCGCCCAGAAAAAGAACTCGAGACACTCTTCAAACTCTATGTCGATGGTCTCAAATCGATNGCTGAAGATCCTCGCATCCATGAAAACAACGTCAAAGTCCAAATCATTGGACGAAGAGAACTCCTACCTAAACACGTCAATGATGCCATTGACTATGCTGAATCGAAGACTGCTGAGTATGACGATTTCGTGTTCACGGTTTGCCTTGCTTATGGTGCGCGCGAAGAATTGATTCACGCCATTCAAAACATCGCTGGGTTGCATAAATCCGGAGATCTAAAACTAGAGCAAATCACAGAAGAAATCGTCTCTGAACACCTCTACACGGCTGATATGCCTGACCCCGATCTTGTTATTCGAACAAGTGGAGAAGAGCGAATAAGCAATTTCTTGTTGTGGCAGATGGCATATTCTGAGTTGTATTTCACAGATGTTTTCTGGCCTTCCTTCAAGAAAAAAGACCTTCTCAAAGCCGTTCAAACCTATCAAATGCGAAAGCGCCGATTTGGTGAGTGAAATGGTGCAATGCGACGAATGTCAAGGGTATCTCAATCCAGCTTTGGCCGTTGATGCTTGTGTTCGTAAAGGTGATTCCATTCTTCTGGTTCAACGCAAGTTTCCTCCTTCGGTGGGCTCATGGGTTCTCCCAGGTGGATTTGTGGATCAGGGAGAACGCCCTGAAGAAGCAGTCCTTCGAGAATTGAAGGAAGAATCGGGTCTCGACGGAACGAATCCAAGGCTTCTCATGGTCATGGGAGATCCTGCACGTGACCCAAGAAAGCACATCGTTAGCATCGTCTATGAAGTCGATGCTGACGGTGAACCTATTGGTGGAGACGATGCACANGATGCTCGTTTCTGGCCGATTACTGAGATTCTGGAAGGGCGTCTTACATTGGCTGGCGACCATGGAGAAATCGTCGAACAATGGCTCAATCAATCAATTCAGAGCCAATAAGTTCAGCAAACTGTTGACGCGCATTGGGCCATTCTGGTAGCGCAAGTGCTTCAGTCAAGTGCAACCCTGCCAAGAATTGCGCATGTTTTTCCTCAACGTTGTCCCCNGTTCGGAGTCGAAATAGGGGATATCCTTCTGCTTCAAGTCGATTGAGAAATCCACGGTCTGCATCACTCACGAGGAGCGTTGGAACTCCCATCAAGACTGCTTCACTTGCGACGGTTACAGACTGTGAAATGACACCATCCTGCATCGAAATCATGGATGTAAAGTCCCACGCATCCCCTGCAAAACGTCCCTCATCCGCTTCGATCGTATCGATTCCATCCAACAGTGAATCTGGTATTGCAAGAATCTCTCCAGCATCGTGAATACCATCTCCAAGCAGACGGCGAACGGCAATCTTCGGAATTGCAGCCNCCTGACGNGGACGGAGTTGTGGACGCAGGTGGACCATCCCGTGCAATCCATTCAACCGATGGACAGTCGCACCTCTGTTCTTGAATTGTTCAACCCAACCTCCATCGATTGAGGAATCCCAATGTGTTGGAACAAGAACATCCGTTACAGCCTTAGACGCAAGGCGATGAGCAAGATGATTGACTTCTGTATCCGTAATGTACCATCGCTTTGCAATCTTCAGTCGTTTTGCAACTCGTAATTCCAGCGGAGCCCCGATGGAAACGATTCGTTCGAATCGTTTCCCTGAACGCTGAGCATCCCTTAGGAATCGACGCACATCCCGCATACGCTTCCATGCAATTCGTACTCGTTTTGCCCCGATTGGACGCTCAACCCAGAGTTGTTGACGAATTGGAAGTACTCCTTCTGAAGATTCCATCAGTCGTCGTACCTCAACCCGATTTGTAACAATCAAAACGTCCGATGTCGTTCCACTTCGTATGAACGGAGCAAGCAACCGCACGTGTGCTGGATGGTCTAAGACCCAACACGTGCGCATGGATAGTCCAGTGGTTCTTGGTTAATGTTCATGAGCATTCAAGGATTAGCCGCTTCATGAAAGAATCAATATCGCTCGATGGAATCGTCACATACGCACCATATACACCAGGCATACGACATGGTCAGCATTTTTGGCTCTCAGGACAAATCGCTATTGATGGACAACTGGACATCAAATCACAGACCGAAGGAGCGCTTGCGAAAATAGATGCTCTTTTGGAAGCTGGCGGCCTCTCGAAAAATGACATTTGCTTTGCTCAGGTTCTCCTCGATACAATCGAGGATTACGGAGCAATGAATGACGTCTATGGAGCATGGGTTGCTGACATGGACATGCCCCCTGCTCGAGCTGCGTTCGAGGCNGGAGCNTTACCAAAAGGTGCACTTGTTGAAATCGTTGTACAAGGCGTTCAATCCTGAGGAACAAGTATGCCAGGTTCGCCTTATTTGGAAGAGACCCCTAGTGGGCTTCTCACCTGGCAACGTTTCACAATGATAGGTATCCTTGTTGCCGTTTCGCTGATAGGGTTTGGGATTTATTTTGATGTTCTCACATACGTGATAACTGCCATAATTGTCATCGGAACCGTACGATATCTTGCATCAAACTAATGTTTGATTTTGCAAATCAGTTGACCTTCTTTTTTCAAATCGTGATTCTGTTTTGATCGCTTCACAATCATGTANACGCCATACGAGACGAGTGAAGTAAAGTAGGCCCAACCGGAGCATGCAACAAAGAGAATCGTAGAACCGATGTACTTTCCTTCGGAACTACCAGTCGTGGAAGACACAAAGACACCACACGATATTGCAACAAAAATTGCAATCAGAACAAAGACAAGAATCCTCATGCCGATCTCAAACAAATAAGTAGGCTATGTTTCCANTGAGCATCAATACGGTAGAGTATACGCTCACTTTGTGGAGTAAGTCGAATGTCTTTTGATCGCCCGTGTCCGAGGCTCGATTTGTTGCTGGTATAATCGCATAACAAATTGCACTCACCACACAGGTAAATACGGCAATTCCCATCTGTATATTCGAACCGTTTTCAGCATACGTCAAGGCGATTGACCCTGCTCCTAGGGCTGCAATTATTGCAAAGAATTTCGGCCATATGAGTCGTATGACCTTTCCGAATTCTTTGATATCGAGGTTTTTAAAGAGCACAGGGGCGATGATCGCCGTCTGAAAAAGGATAATTCCGCTTACTGTACCGGGGATGTAATTGTGCATAGCACTCACACATCGTTCTCCTCTTCATTCTTTTGTTTAGATTCACAGTTCCAATAAACCAGACCGCTCAACGATAGGAAGGCCCAAAGTAAAATCGGTGGTGTAAGACTCAAATCAAAATCAAACTTGTACAAGAAGGGAGGTTCGAGATTGACGCTAAGATCGAAATTGTTCCCCGAATCTGCAATAAGATTGACGAGAATCCACAACAAGACTGAGCTGGCGATAATGGCAGTCATGCGAGCCTGTTCTTGGCCACTGGGAATGAAATAAATGCTAGCAAGGACTACTGAAATCACAAGACCGTAGGAGGCTGCGAGAAATTCGTTGCTGTCAGGTTCTGAAGTCAACAATGGAATGATTGTCGCAATGATCGTGTGTGACACCAAAACGACCAGCAACCATGTTCGCGGGTTGAGAATCTTTCTCAAATCTAAGTCCAATATTTTCTGTGTTGTGCTCATTTTACTTCCACCTCAGGATTTGACTCGATTGTCGTAGAATCAATTGCAACGTCCTTCTTTTCAGAAGGAAGGAGTTTTCTCGCTCCGAAAATTAACGCCATAGCAATGGTTGTTGTGAACAAAAGCAACAGAGCAACTCCGCCGACAAATGTTGTTCCTGAATCATCACTGGATGAGGTTTGGGAACCTGCAAGGGACGGATCGAGATTAAATCCAGGATATTTTGGGTTGGCATCAACAATGTCGAGGAATCCATCATTGTCATCGTCGAGGTCACTGTTGTCCCCAATTCCGTCTCCGTCTGTGTCTTTCGATTCGCTAGGGTTGAGCGGGAACGTGTCGGAGATATCGGGTACACCGTCTCCGTCATCGTCGATATCGAATTCATCCGGGGTNCCATCCANATCGAAATCTGTAGAGGAAAAAGAATCGAATGGGAACGCATCATCTTCGTCGGGTATCCCATCGTTGTCATCATCGCTATCGGCATTGTCACCGACACCATCGTTGTCGTTGTCTGACCATTCGAGANTATCAAANGGGAAGGAGTCGTTGACATCAGANATTCCATCGTTGTCATCATCAGCGTCAGCGTTATCGCCAATTGAATCACCATCGAAATTCGAGCTCTCGGTTACATCGAAGGGGAACGCATCGTCAACGTCGAGGACACCGTCATTGTCATCGTCGNTATCTTCGTCATCAGGAGTCCCATCATTATCGTAATCGGGCTTTATTTCCAACTCTTCGGTATCGGTGTCTTCATCGTCAGGGATACCGTCATTGTCGTCATCCAGATCGGCATTATCACCAATTCCATCACCNTCGTTGTCATTGTATTCGCTTGAATCAAACGGGAATGCATCGTTCGTATCTGAATAACCATCGTTGTCGTCATCGAGGTCTGCATTGTCTCCAATCCCATCACCATCGTTGTCGTATTGTTCAGAAGCGTCAAATTGGAATGCATCATCGATATCATTGACCCCATCGTTGTCATCATCCGGATCTGCGTTATCACCCATGTTGTCGCCATCAAAATTGTACTGTTCACGATCATCGAACGGGAACGCATCCGCAGAGTCCTTTACGCCGTCATCGTCGTCATC
>PAJM01000016.1 GCA_002706065.1 Methanobacteriota archaeon
TTCAACTTCAGGCTTCGTAGTTTTGATGAGTTTTCATACTGCATGTTCATCAAAGTGTAATGATTTCTTCGCGAATATATACTTTCGTTTTCGCGTGTAAACTTAGACGTCGATTTTCTCACCCATCTGAACGGACCACAGGGAGGCATACTTACCCCCTAAGGCTAGTAAATCCTCATGTTTTCCATGTTCAATTACCTTCCCACTTTCTAACACCAGAATGGATTTTGAGTGTCGTACGGTCGACAGCCTGTGGGCGACAATGATGGTTGTGCGATTTTTACTGATTCGAGCAATACTTCGCTGTAATGCTGCTTCTGTTTCATTGTCAACAGCAGAGGTTGCTTCGTCAAGGATGAGAAGCGGAGCATCTTTCAGTACAGCACGAGCAATGGCGATTCGTTGGCGTTGACCTCCCGAAAGACGATACCCACCTTCTCCGACAAAGGTGTCCCACTGATCTGGAAGCTCTTCGATGAAATCACCTGCTTCCGCCGCGACCGCTGCTTGCTTGACCTCGTCATCCGTAGCATCGTTTCGTCCATATCGAATATTTTCAAGAATGGAGGTTGGGAACAGCGTGACATGTTGAGAAACGAGAGCAATCGAGTGACGTAACGATTCGAGTGTGTACTCACGAATGTCTTTTCCTCCCCACACGATGGACCCCCTATCTGGCTCAACAAATCGAAAGAGGAATCGTGTAAGCGTGGTTTTTCCTGAACCCGTTGAACCGACAACCCCCAATGTTGCTCCTGCTTCTATTTCGACACTAAAATTGTCGAAAAGGGTAGAACGATCAGGATATGCAAAGCCGACATTCTCAAAGAGCAGGGGGGACATCTTCGCTATATTTTCATCCAACACATGGCTTCCATCCGTCACAGTGGTTGGTTCATTGAGAAGCGTAAGAATCCGAACCGATGATGCCATTGCTCGTTGGTACAAATCGAAGGTTTCGCCAAGACGAGTGAGTGGCCATAAGAGCCGTTGCGTCATAAACACGAGAACGGAGTATGCGCCGACGGCTAAGGCACCGTCCAATGTAAGCCGTCCACCGAGCAAAAGAGTTGCAGTAAACCCAGCGAGGATTGCCATTCGAATCAATGGCACGAATGCTGCAGAAAGACGAATCGCAGACCGGTTTGCACCTCTGTATTCTTCTGAAAGAGATCGAACTCTGTCCAGTTCCAAAGACTCATTGGTAAAGGATTGAATGGTCGCCATTCCTGTCAAATCGTTTTCAAGCAATGCATTCAATTGTCCGGCCGTTGCTCGAACATTCCGATACCGAACTTCGAGTTTCTTCTGGTAGAGGAATGAACCCCAGAGAATAATAGGAATCGGCAAAACTGCAAACAGTGCGATTTCCCATGAGAGGTACAAGAAAACAGCACCGACGACAATTACTGTTGTCGTAACCTGTAAGAGGTCGTTTGCACCTTTATCGAGGAATCGTTCGAGTTGGTTAACATCGTCATTCATAACTGCTAGGAGGTCGCCCTTCTGATGCTCATCAAACCAAGTCATTGATTGATTTTGAACGTGATTGAAGGTCGTGATACGCAGATTGTGCTGTACGGTTTGCGCAAGATTGCGCCATAAAACGGCATAAAAATACTCGAACAATGATTCGAGACCCCAGATGACAAACGTTGCAATGGCCAAGACGATGAGTTGATTCCAAGGATCGATGATGCCCCATTGTGCCAACAAGGATTCCTCCTTTTGCACGACGACATCCACAGCAACACCGATGAGTAACGGTGGAGCCAAATCCCAAATTTTGTTAAGGATTGAACAAAGAATGGCAAGACGAATTTTCCCTTTCGGAGCATCTGAACGCGAGAGGATACTCCGCAGCGGCCTCTCAACTTCAACCATGAATCGCCCCTCGTAGAAGCGGTATGTGAATTCTTGCTCATAATTCATGAAATTCCTTAACAACTTTCACCCGTAGTCATAACACAAGGGGTATCGAACGATGTGGTTGAATGACGGGCCAATGCTTCCCAGTAGTGGTGGGCGTACGAAACACATTACACTCATTGACCCAGATAAGCAAACTCCTGAGGTCGCAGCACAACGTGCTTTGGTAGCAGTCGAATGTGGTACTTCAGCCATTTTTGTAGGCGGTTCCACAGATACAGGCAGCAACATCGTTGATGCAACATGTGTGGCGATTCAGGAGGCGTTTGAGTTGGCAATGTTTGCAGCAAGCCAACATCCTGATGCAAATGAAGAAGTGTGGAACATCCCAGTTATCCTCTTTCCCGGTGGCGCCCATGCAATGTCAAGTCGTGCAGACGGCATCTTGTTCATGATGCTCATGAACAGTACAACTCGCAAATTTTTGATCGAGGAACAACTCCAAGGAGCACCTTACATCGCTAAAGCAGGGCTTCATACAATTCCAACAGGGTACATTGTCTGCGCACCAGGAGGGGCTGTCGGCGAGGTCGGACAAGCAAATTTAATCAATTCAGATGATACGTCCGCAGTATCAGCTTATTGTCAAACTGCTCAAATGTATGGATTTTCAACCGTTTATTTGGAAGCAGGATCGGGTGCAGCAACTCCAGTTCCATTGGAATTGATCAAAACTGCGCGGGCATCGATGAACTGCACGTTGCTCGTAGGAGGAGGGATTCGAACTCCAGAACAAATGCGAACTGCGGCAGAAGCTGGGGCGGATTACATCGTGACAGGAACCATCACTGAAGAATACGATGATTTGCAACTCCTCAAAGAACGACTGCAATCACTCATTGCCGTCCTCTGATTCATCATCAAAGAGAACAGGATCGCCACTACCGCCCGGCGAGGGAGGGCGATTACCATCAACATCCATGCCTTGAGGTAGTTCGGTTTCCTCGACATCCAACTCGACGGTACCACCATCAGCAAGATTACGCATATCGTCTGCAGTTGGTGTCGACAAGCTTCGCTCAACATCTGGGCTGTTAGCATAAGCATCTCGTTTTGCTTCGCGCGCATCATGGCCTCGAACAAGTGAAAGGGAGTCAGCAAAGACACGTCCCACAACTTCCCGAGTCCGCTCACCACGACGTACACTCGTAACTTCTTGCATAGCAACAACGTTTTGAGATTCTAATTCTCTGATTTCAGCAACACGATCGGTAAGGGCGGCTTCAAGATCAGTGATTGTAAGAGACATTTGTTGTATACGTTCATCCCGCTCAAAGACATCTGTATGCAAACGCCGTTCGCGACGACGAAGTGATTCGTATTCTCGGTTTCGCTCGAGCAAGCGTCGCTTCATCTCCTCGATTTGTTCGACAAGGTAATCGTGTTCTGCAGACACGGATCGAGGCCCTTGCATAACTCGTTCGAGTTGCTCTTCTAAATCGGCTAAACGCTTGTCGCGTGCATCCAAGAGTCCACGCATACGGTCTGCAATATCTCGCAATCGCTGCCGTTCTTCTTCCAACGCATTGTTGGCTGCAACTTCTGCATCGTACTGTGCTGATTTCTCATCAAGTTTGTTTTTGAGGGATCGAACTTCATCAGCAGTCACGGACGTAAGTCCAGCATCTGCAGCCTTTTCCAATGCTTCAACCATCAGGCCCATACGTCCTTCCATTTCAGCAATCACCTCATCTTGGGAAATACTTAGATTCCGCAGCTGCTCTACTTCTTCGTGGAGGGCATCTTGTTGTTCTTTTGATAATGAGGAAGCCTGCATGTCGAGCTCTTGCTTTGTATCGTTTAACATCCGATCAAGGTGCACAATTCGTGCTTCAGCCTCTTTGAGTTGTTCTTCAGACTCATGAAGGCGTTGAATTTCGGGTGCAACCTCATCTTCTCGTTCCGCCAAATCAAGTTCTAAAACGCGTAGACGCTGCTTGATTGTCACCACTTCTTCGTTCCGACGCCCAAGTTCATCCCAAGCGACAAGCACCTCTTCGACGAGTTGGTCGATTGGGTAACCTTTCAACATCCCTTCAAGAGCTGCCCTATCGTTTCCAGAACTGCTTTGTTGCCCACGAGAGGCATCTGGGTTGGAAGCGCCGAGCGTCATACAGGGGGCTATCGAACCTCAACCACTCTTGAACCTTCCCTGTAAATCAAGGTATTCGGGGCGTGATTTTGCAGTGAATCTCTTCGACCAAATCAGTTGATGGCCGCGGGTTTGAATGTGATGATATTGACGTTGATGGTAATTTCTTCTTCGTTATCAGTTGTAAACGGAAGGGCATTGGTCTCAACACTCAGCTCCAGATTTAGTGTACCGAAACCAGTACCTTCCATCAGCCACGGTTCAAGGACTTGGATTTCATTGAACCCTGTCATGTTCTTGTCCTCGCCATCGTATCCTTCGTATGCGCGAAGGTACAGATTGATGTCTGAGCCGTCGTTTGAGGACCCCGTTTTGGTATTGTTCTCATCATCCCATACGACCATCAAATCATTTTGGTCAATCGAGGCGAAGACAGAATCTATGGGGTCGGCTGGTATTCCTGAGGTTTCACCATACGTAATTTGGATGGTAATGCCACCAACCCGATAGCCTTCTGCAAGAAGCGAACTTTCAATGACGAAACCAATCGTCTCAGTAGCGCCGTCTGCAATGATGACGGTATCGCTGAGAGCGATGATCTGTTCTTCAAAACTAACGGTCCAAGTAGAATCACCATCGATGATGGTTCGAACTTTTTCGTTGTTTTTTACGAGGTCCGCAGTGTTGATGCCAAGGAAAATGAGGAAGAATGCTACAATTCCTACAGTCAACTTGTTCGCTGTTGGCTCATTGAACATCTCACCAACACCACTCATGTCAAGTTCTTTCGAGACATCCATTCTTAGGCCCCCGCATTTGCAAAAATTATCGCAATGACAACCATGTAGATGACGATCAAACTCATCAAAATCGATGTGTTTCTCAAAAGATTCGGTTGAAATCCATCTCCACCGATCGTATCAACATCGGATTTGTTTGATTTTCCAATGAAGTTTTCCGTAATTTTCTCCTCCCAACCAATGAAGAACACAACGCCGATTGCCAACAATGAACCCGAGATCATTTGTGGTATTGGGATGAGGGATTGGATCAGTTCAATGATACTGGATGAGATGATAAGCAGGATGAGCAGAATCATGACACGCATAAGGTTCCGATTCTCCTCCGATGACGTGTCGATAATTTGGAATTGAACCAAGAGATAAACAAACAGTAGTGGTTGAAGGAGGTAAATGAGGACACCAGACGTTAGGTAATTCATGAGTGCAAAAATCTCACTTTCCTGATTACAATTCCCTTCAAGGCAACTGTAGTATGCATCAAGCAGTAAGGAGTCTTGGATCCAATTGGCAAAGCCAAGGAAAAACACTATGAAAACAAGTGCTGATACGCCTGTAAGGCCCCGTTGCGTTGTACGAAAAACTTCACCTGCAAATAAGGAACAGACTGTGATAGCACCGATGGTCCAACCCAGATTGACTGCGATAAGCCACAGGAAACTAGGAGCTGTTTCGAGCTGGCTGAGGACGCTCACAAACCACTCGTTGTTGAGGAACGTGAAGGCAGAAAGCCACCAGACCATCTGCCATCCGAGCCAAATAAGGAGCAAAATCGCGCTTACTTTCGACTCTGAGCGATACCCTTCATCTCCAGTTTTGTGCTCAAGAATAATTCCTCTCAGATAGTGGTGCGTCCAAATGATTCCTACGACCACCCATATGATGAGTTGGCTTGCCGCCAATCGCATTCCGCCCAAGAAGATGAGCGGAGGGACGACAATGCAGTAAACAGCGATGATGGCAATGACGATTGCATTCCAATACGTACCTTTTCCGAAGTCTTTCGGAATGTGTAAGGCCATGACAAGCATGATGATGTTCAAAGCTGAATTAGCACCGTATTGAATCAAAACTAAACTGTCTCGAGCAACAACGCCCTCGTATGACACCAGCCCGAGATCAAATCCAGTTGGAAATGGCGAGATAAAATACTGATCAAGAAGCGTTTCCGCAACATAATACAGTGACAGGAACATGAAACTCCACCCAATAAGAAGGGCAGTGAAGCGTTTGTGCGAACTACGCTGTTCCCCTCTGTTGGACATGGCTATAGTGATGATGCCCAGAATGAGGTTTGTGATTGCCGCAACAGGTGCAAGGGACTCCTGTGTCATTGATTGCTCTGATGTGGTCAGCCATTTAATCCATTGACCTGAAAAGATGAGAAAAATATGGTTCTTGGAGGTCTTGACGACACGGGCCACCTAGACTAAAGTGAAGAGGGTGCAATTCTGCGGTTGCATAGCAATGGTGAATCACTTAAGATTCCGAAGTCGCATCAGTTGATGGAGGTGTACATGTCATCAGGCATCTCGCCAGCGAGCATGAGTGCACCTTCTGCGACCTTTTCCAAAGGATTCTCAACACACCAAACGTTGACATCACCGATATCAGAGATTTCACGGGAGACTCGCTCAGCGAGACCTTCGATGAGAGATCCTCCACCGGAGAGAATGATGTTGTTGCGGAGAACTGGTTGATATTCAGGATCGGCCTCAGCAACAATTCGCTTGATTGCATTTCCAACCTTAGGAATGAGCAATTCACAAGCCTCTTGAATTAGGTCACCAATGTCGACATTCTGACTCTTACCGTCAACGGAGAGTGAGACTTCAACGGTTCGGACATCGCCGCCAACGTAGGAGGACTCTTCCTTCCACTTTCGAACCATGTCTTTCGTGATTTGTGCGCCTGTAAATTTCTTTGCGATGAGGGTTTGAAGTTCCACATCGAGCCAGTCGCCAGCCTCTTGGATTGTAACTTGATCCTCGTCGGTTGGGAATGTCCCATGAATTCGAGCAATATCGGTTGTACCTGCTCCGATGTCAACGACGATTGAGCCGCCAATTTCATTGATTGCGAATGCGGTTGCAAATGGTTCAGTAACGACCATGATCGCGTTGACTTGTCCGCGCAATGTTGCGACGAGGTTGCTCTTGTCGGTGAAGGAAACGTGGCTTGGCGAGCAAATAACACCAAACACTTCGTCGAATTCTTCTGGGTCAACAGTTTCAATCAGGTGAGATACGAATGCCTTTGCAGCAGCAAGGTTCGCTTCATCATCTTGAGTAACTCCAGCGGCCATTGGCCGGTAAAGATTACATGCAAGTTTGTTTTTCAACGCATCAGCGCCGAAAAGAACATCGCGCTTGAGGAAGTTTCGTGCGACTGGGTCTTTCGGTCGTCCTACAACCGTCTCAACTGAATGCATAGCTCCGGCGCTTGAAGCAATAGTCGATTGAAACGTTCCTAAGTCAATTCCAACATATAATCGTCCGCTCATCTTGAATACCTTCTGGGATAAACAGGCGTGGATGCCATAAGGTTTGAAGATAGCCCTCCAAATGAATGAGGAAAATCGCTACAAAATCTCGTTCTTTTTGTTGCTGTAATGCCAGGACTGTAAAGCAAAGGCGAGGGCAAAAGCAATTCCAATCATTGGGAGTATAGCAGTAGCAAACCACGCGACTGAACGATTCTGTTGTTCTGTAGGGAGATCGGGTGAGATAATTGAGAACTTTTCTGAACGGTATGTTGCAGTGGCAGATTCGGTCCACGAGCTTCCATTCAAGTCATTTGCAACAATCAACACCGTCCAATTCCCCTCACTCGGAAGTGGGAAGAAATCCTGGCTGGCGTTCACCGAGCACGCAACCCACGAATCATTCGATACGACCATTGAGCACACATCAACTGTACCCGCCACATCACCCACGCGTTCGAGGACGACGGTTGTGGAGACATCATCCACATCCAAAATCGAAAAGAGAACAGTAATGGTTTCATTGTCGTGCGAAAACAGGAGCGATTCGTCCATGAAAATGCGCGGTGCAATGTTTTGAACAGCACAGCCATCTGCATTGACTGGTACGAAATCAGGTGTTGTTGGACACGCATCGAGATCGTCGTTCACTCCGTCCATGTCCGTGTCATCAATGCACCCATCTTCATTGACATCCCATCCAAACGCATTGGTAAATGGACAGAGGTCTTGCTGGTAAGGAACGCCATCACCATCAGCATCGGAGTGATTCAGTGGGTCGAGTTCCACGCCTCGTATGGCAAGACCAAAACCAACTCGGTCTCCTTCAATCCCTACTGTTCCAGGTTCGTTTCCAGGCGTAATGTATCGGCCCGTAACATAGACATCAACATAATCAATGCCTTGCAGTGTACTGGCGTCCAAATGGATTCCTACTGTGGTCTCGTTCGTTGAGGGGAACGCTGTTGTATTGAGGGGATCTGCAAAATCATAGTACAACATTGAGCGACCGTCATTTCGGTATTCTCCTCCTACAGCAAACCGCCCGTCCGGTAAACGGACCATCACTTGAACGTCGTCCACAAGATGCGGTTCAGGTTTCGCTTGGAATGACATCTGAACATCGAGAGGCTCATCGCCTTGAAGAATGAAACGCTGTTGGAAGACATCCCCCGTCGACAAAAATGGACCACTTGCTCCCTCTCCGTCCCAAGGATTGTCCATGAGATACTCAATTGGCTGCAAGTCATTTTCCCGATCAGCAATGTGGTCTGATGGAAGTTCACTCATGAGTCGATAGGAGTCGTGAATCCAGACGTTGGATACTGGACGATTGATTTCTGTGGTTGCTACTGCAAGACCGTCAAAATCAATTAATTCGCTCAGGTTTAGAACACCCCACCCGTCGTAATTGTTCGGAGCCGTAGAACCTCCATTTCCACCATTTCTAAAATCAGCTCCCAATGGAGTGGTTGAAAGTGAAAGCAACGCTTTCATCAGCGGTGCAGAAGGCGTAAACCCCTCGCTAAGGAGAACAGAACGTTGAGCGGAGACCGGTTCAAACCACGGTGTCCGCTCTCGAAGATCATGTTCGTTCAAGGTTTCATTATGCCCAGTCAACCACCCTTCTTCGACCATCTGTTGAATGATACTGGCATAAGAAGCAGCCATCGGAGTTGACATACTCGTCCCGCTCAGTGTGTGTTGCCCGGTATTCTGTGTGTTGGGCAAACCATCAGAGCGAGCAGAAACAATCGAAACGCCCGGTGCCAGAGCAAAGATACCGCGAGTATCCGAATCGGTCGGCCCGTGAACGGATGACATCCATCGTTCGGGAGCGGTGTCTTTTGTCGATGCTCCAATGGCGATGACATTTCGTGCATTTGCGGGCTCAAGTACGAAACCACCGTTGTTTCCTGGTGCGACCAGCGGCAGTGTCCAAGGGAACTCACGCGTGAAGGCGTCGAAATCCCCTGATCTCAGAGTGTAATCCGTCGTATCATCGCCCCACGAATTCGAATGAAGATACCCGCCATACATCGCAGATTCAGCGAGAAGCAAATCCACGTCTGGAGGCATCCACCCGTCTTCGGAAACAATATCTTGAACAACGAGTTTGTTCCCATACCCGAGTGACATCGTTGCGGACGGAATGTTCTCTTCTTCTGCGGTTGACAACGGATGGCACCCTAGAATTCCTGCTGTATGTGTGCCATGGCGATAATCGGTGTGGCCAGATGTATCCCAGTCATCAATCGTCGTATTAACGTGCAATAATTTACGATGATTATCTCCAATGGATGTGTTTGAATCATCGCGAAAACAAGAGTGGTCTGCATCGATTCCAGTATCGGCAACACCGATTACAACGCCGGAACCATTCAGCCCCAATGCCCATGCCGAGGGATAATTCTGATTCAAATCGCCGGTAAGTGCGATTGCCGAGTCAAGATTCCGTGCCGACGTTGAACTCTCTGGTTCAAGCCGTAGAAGACCTGGTAACTCTTCGAACCAAGCCATTTGATACGACGATTCCCAAACAATCTCTGTTGATGCCAGATGCCCTGGTTCGATGGTAAGAGGTATGTTGGCCGCATAAGTTCTCAAAGTTTGGCGTAACTCCTCAAGGACTGAATCTGGTAACCCCGGCTCGAAGATTACGCGAACCGTTTGATCGACGGTTGGAACGGAATTCCATATCGCCTTCGGAGCATCATGTTCAGTAGCGTATGGGTGCTGAGCGCCCCCACTCTCTTTCCAAGCAATCAACGTAGTTGGTGAAGTGATGCGTAGGGGAAGATAGCCGTAGTCAACCACCTTTTCCCATTCAAATTGATTCCACGCGGCCTCATCTGGTAGTTGAAGAACAACTTCGAAACCATTCGCATCGTTCTCATCAACCAAGATGTCCAGCGGAAGGGGCGAGACAAGGATAAGCACGGTGAACAAGAGGCTTCGCACATCCTTCGCCTCTACTTTCACGTTGATGAAACACGCGATGCGTTTACCAAACCACAACCATCGCGTTTAAATTAAGAAACGAGTCGCCTTGAATTCATGAAGGCATTCCGTGTTGATGGTCAAGCCCCGTTCGGTCGTCTACGACAAAAATTCTCACTCGACGTTGTTGCAACATCAAAAGATGATGCAGAACACCGTGTTTACTCGATTATCGGTTCCCGTCACAAGGCAAGTCGACGTGCGATCACCATCAAATCTGTTAACGAGATCGACCCAAGAACTTCAACTGAGCCAGCGGTTCTCCACCACTTCCGAGACGAAATCGCAGCAGCTGGCGGCACCATTGCACCTGTCGCTGAAGAAGAGTGAATGCGACATCGCCGCATTGATGAAGGTCGCATCACAGGAATTGTTGAGGCGGTCCTGTGGAACAAACTGAACTACAACGAACAGCTCGACTCGTCGAAATGAATCGTGAACGATTTCATGAAGTTCAAGAACGAATTGAACAAGTCATCAATGTCCTTGGAGAGCATGACGTTACAGCAACGATTTTGGAAACATTGGCCAAGAAGAATCACGATTCAGAAATGAAAATGCATGTGTCAATCGGGGCAGGCGTGACTCTCACGTGCCAACATCCAGGTGGTGGCGAGGGCTCTACAATTGTTGATCTTGGCAGCGGCATTTTCGGTGAGCGAACGTGGTCAGATGCAGCCACACTAACTCGAGAGCGCATGGAAGAACTTGGTCAGTTGCTGGAGAATCTTCAATCCCAAAGTCAACAACTTGAAGCGACTATCACAACACTAGCTCAATCCTTTACCGCTGCAGCCGAGGCACAACCTCCTGTGAATACACTACCGCCTGCCGAACCTGCCGAACCTTCTGAACCAGAATCTGAGGATTCACAATCCACAGCTACAAAACCAAAACGTCGTAGAGGCGGTATGTTTGGAAACGAGCTAACGTTGGATGACTAGGTGATTCCATGGGCCTCTTTGACCGATTCAAGAAACGTGTGAAAGAAGTGGCAGAGGAAATCGATTCTGACGCTCTCACCGCTCAAGAGGATTCAGTTGAAGGAAAAGCGGCCCTCGAGTCCTCGTCAATAATCGAAGAGGAGTGGGAAGAAGACGTTCCTGAAGAACCACAAACACTCCCCCCAGAAACCCATGAAGAATCATCGGATGACGATTGGGACGATTGGGATGATGAGGAAGACGATGTTGAACTCCCCATTCAACTCTCGAAAAAGGAACGGAAACGCCTCGAAAAGTTGGAAAAACAGAGGCAAAAAGAACTCAAAAGAAGGAAGGCAACGACCGTGGCGAAGCCGAAAGGATCGCGGGTTGATCTTTCAATGATGCGCACCACCACTGGCCGTCAATTGGTTGAGGTCAAAGCAGCACCCCGCGGGTCGACGAAGAGCGCAGACGTGGAAACCGAAGCAGGGGCGGTATCTGTTGACTTAGGCGGCGGTATCGTTACTCAAGGCGGTCGGGTCATCAAAGAAGGCAAGGTCCTCAATGACCTCCTCGAGGAACTTGAGTGGATGCTTCTCGAGTCCGATATTTCCAGTGAAGCAGTTACGTCCGTTCTCGCTGCATTGCGAAAGAGCCTTCTTGGCGCACGATTACGTCGTGGTGCAGAATTATCGAAAGTTCTCGAAGCAGCACTCAAGCGTGCATTGCGAAATCTCTTGTCTGCGGGTTACTGGGACTTTGATGCATCCGTACAATCCTTCCTCGACAAAGGCGATGCCCCTGTTGTCGTGATGCTTGTTGGCGTCAATGGTACCGGTAAAACCACCACGGCGGCAAAGATTGCACACCGGCTTCAATCGAACGGACTTTCTGTCATCGCAGCGGCTGGGGATACCTTTAGGGCGGGAGCCATTCAACAACTTGAATCGCATTGCGAAAATCTTGGTATTCGTTGCGTCTCAAGTCAACGCGGCGGGGACGCCGCAGCGATTGCTCGTGATGCAATCGAGTCAGCGAAGGCGAAAAACATCGACGTTGTTCTCGTTGATACGGCTGGCCGCATGCAGAACAAAACAAATCTCATGAAGGAACTTGAAAAAGTTCGACGCGTTGCAGACCCGCACCTGGTTCTTTTCGTAGGTGATGCGCTTGCTGGCAATGATGCCGTTGATCAGGCGAGAATGTTTCAGGAAATGATGCGGTTTGATGGAGCAGTGTTGTCCAAAATGGATACCGATGCCAAGGGTGGAGCGGGCCTTTCAATCGCTTTTGCGACGGGCCGACCAATCGTTTTCGCAGGGACTGGGCAAGGTTATGACGACCTGCTTCAGTTCAATCCTGATTGGCTGCTCGATGAAATGTTTTCATGAGGCGTTGTTATGTTTGAAGATAAGGAAACGGAGACCTTCTTTACCGTAGTCCATATGTTTCAACGATCGGCTATGGCGAATCTCGGCCTCTTGGAACATCCTGCAGGCGGGCTACAGTTTAATTTCTCAGAAGCACGTGATATTATCGATATTCTTCGCATGCTTCAGAACAAAACAAGTGGAAACCTTGATGCCTCAGCTGAAGCGATGCTCAAAGGCGTCATCAGCGAACTCCAGATGCAGTTCATGCAGGCTCCAAAGCGAAAGAAGCGAATGGAAGAAGAAGAGGCAAACATGGAAAACGTACGACAAACGTTTGAAAATCCAAGAGATGCTCCCGTCGAAGATGTTTCAAGTGAAGAATAAGAAAATTCACAATCATTTCATCGGTTCATTGATGAGCAAGAGGAGGTTCAGATGAATCGGTTGCGATGTCTTACGTCAGCGAAGTTTCTTCTGATGATGCGCCAACGGTACTGATTGTTGACAACAATCAGATGTCAATTATGCGTTTACGTGAAGTGTTCAGGAAACGCGGGTTTGCTACCGAAGTCTGCGAAGACGGGGATGTGGCTGTCGACGAATACATCAAATTGGATCCAGAACTTGTCGTGATGTCACTGGACATCCCGTCCTTGGACGGGCACCTTGCTGCATTGGAGATGCGAGAACACGGAGGAGATTCTAGGATTCTCTTCATCGCCCCAAATCGACTCTCGGAACTTGCAGTTCATGCCACTCATTCCGCTGGAGCAGTAGGTTGGCTCAGTAAACCTGTTAGCCAAACTCAATTGGATGAAATATGGGATCAAGTTCTTGGCGATATTCCAGAAGCTCCAGGATTGGAAGACATCGATGAATTGTATCCAGGGGACAGAATTCAACCTCAACCGGATGAAATAGACCTTCCACCGATTGCTGCGTTACCATCGCTGGAATCACTACCACCGCTTGCTGAACTACCATCTGCTGAGCCTGATGTCAATGAAACACCAAGGCCGAAGAAGCGAAGGTTGAAACTCGTGCTCCTTCTTCTCCTCTTAGCAACAGGCGCAGGTGTCTATTTCCAATGGGAATGGATCAACGAAACGCTTGATTTACTCCTTTGATTGGTTGGAGTGGACCTGTATTGGTTGGACGTATTGTCCGGGCAGTTGAACGATTTGTCCTTCCATGATCGTTGAACCTTGAGGTGCTTGTATGATCTCCTCACGCTTGTACGTGCTCGTAGTAAGGAGGGATGGGTCGCCTTGCAGGATTTGTCGATCCAATTTACGAGCGTTCCAATAACCCCAGTACAAAAGGGCCAACAATCCAGCAAAGAGGACGAATCCAACGAAAAAGAGGAACAACTGCACCCTTATCGCTCCAACAATGCTTTCCACGACAGTTCAGCATAGGCGGCCGCTGCAGCGGCTGGATCTGAAGCGCCGTGTATACCTGATCCAACAATGATGCAATCGGATCCAGCCATGACGGCTTCGTATGGATCGCCATATCGTTGCCCCATTTCCCCATCTCCAGTTGCAAGATTGACACCAGGGGTCCAAATCATCTTCCCGTCTCCAACCATCGTTCGTAATTCACGAACGGAATTCGCATTTGAACCATTTCCGATGAAACCGAATACGCCTGGATGAACGCGACCTGCCTCCACAACCGTGGAGGTATAGTTGGGGCCGAGGAGGTTCCCACGACTCGACATTTGAGCGAGCAGTAAGACACCGCCTTCTCGTCCAGCATCAGACCAAGCCTTTTGCAAACCATCGACGATATCAGGCCCACTGATGAGATGGGCTGTGACGAGGTCACTCCATTCTCCGATGTTGTAAATTCCACCCATTTGTCTACGAGAAATTTTACCAATATCCGCGAATTTTCTGTCTTCAAAAATGAGGAGATCCATCTCATGAGCAAGGGTACAGAATTGATTCCATTCATCCTTGCTCCAGTCGTCAATGAGGTCGACATGCGTTTTCAGAGCGGCAATTGAAGAGCCAACGGAATTGAGTAAATCAAACAACTCAGCCATCGTGTACTTGTCAGCAGCAAGGCAAACAAGGCTCTTTTTCCGACATGCTACTTCCATGAAGGTCTTCGCCATCGGTAAGGTTGAGGCTTGCCAACGCATCTTCCATGCCGCACTCGCCTCCATGAACATCTCCACTCGTTGCTACCAATCATAGTTTGCGGAGAAGACGCAAACCGTTTATGTTACCTCAAAGTGGGAGAATCATGGCGCGAAGGGGGGGAGTGGCTCTGCTTCTCGTCGCAATGATGGTGAGTATGACACTCTCCGGATGTATGGGGGATGAAAAATCAACCTCAGATGCAACTCCTTCTGAACAATATCCCGATATTTATGATCGTCATACCCTCGAATGGAATTGGACAGGCTCCTACTCAAGGGTGCTTGAGGATGGCCCATACCAACCACTCTCAGTGCAAGAAACCGTCATTGAAGTAGATACAAGTGGCACGTGGGAAGGAGGTCCGAATTCTGCTGAAGTCCATCTTTCATATTGGCTTCCATCCAACACCGAAGAGGGGGTGCAAGTTCCTGTCATCGCTGTTGTTAGCCCGTATTTCGATTATGGGTCTCCGGGAAGCCAATCATCACCAACCAACGTCGTGAGTGCTGGTCGCGGCGAGTTTATCTACGATAATTTTGTTCCACATGGGTATGCTTTGGCCCAAGTAGCAGTCTTCGCGACCGAAGAGAGCACCGGCTGTTTCGATTATCGCGGTGATGGTGAGGGCTTGGGAATACACATGGCCGTCGAATGGCTCGGAACTCAAAACTGGAGTAATGGCCACGTGGCGATCTATGGGAAATCATACGAAGGCGCTACTGCATGGGAAGCCGCTGCTCAAGGAAGTCAGTACCTGAAGACCATCATCCCAATCTCAGGAACAACGGCACTTGGGCCGTTGTTGTACAAGAACGGCAGTGCTGAAGCTCGAAGCCAGGTTATGCATTCCAATTACGGAGGTTCAATCCTTGATTATGACGCCGATGATTTGGACAATATGTGCGGAGATGTCGTTGAAGGATTCCTTGCTGGACCAACTCGCTATGGCTTAGGAGAGCTCGATCCTTACATGGACAATTACTATGATGAGCGAAGCCACATCGACAAAGCTCTTGGCAAATACAACGGAAGCATCTACTGGGTTCAGGGTCTACAAGATTGGAACGTTGACCCCCACATGGTCTTCGGCGGACCACCAGGTGTGAATTGGTATCAAGAGTACATCGACAATGGATACGATGTTGCCGGAATGATTGGGCAATGGGAACACAATTATCCCGACCAATGGACGAAACACAACGCTCAGGATTCTGGGTACGGTGGCGAAGCAATTCAAAACATGACACGATGGGACTGGGGTCAAGATTTGTTCGAATGGATGGAGTATTATCTCAAAGGCGTAGGAGAGAAGCCGGCACTTCATACACAGGTTCAACGCAATGACGGGCAGTGGCGAATTGAGGAAACGTGGCCGCCCGCAGATGTTGAGCGCCACAGAATCGATCTTGGTGACTGCTCTTACGACGGAGTATTTGTCGGTGGAGGGGCGCCTGTTGTCGGCGGTGGCCAAACCATATCAGTCAACTGTCCTGCAATCAGTGATTCATCAGACCTCCACATCGCAGGACTTGCAACCATTCACTTGTCTGCAGTCCCTTCGTTTGATGGTGGGCAGGTTTTCGTTGAAATGCAAGACGCACAGACAGGACTACGCCTCGGACATGCGACAATGGATGTTCGTTACCATGCTGGTGGCTACAATGCACAGACGGTTATTCCTGGTCAAGAAGTGACCATGCTCATGGAATTCCAAGCTATTGATGCGATCTTACCTGCAGGGCATGGGCTTCGATTCGTCCTCAGTGAGCAGGGTGAGGACTACCTTGCACCAGCCTGTGGTAGTGCATGCACTCTCCACGTTCTCCCATCGTTATCAATCGCTGAAATCCCCATTATTGAACGCTCAGCCGACGACGTCCTGATTACACCACAATCACAAGATGCGGCGAACAACCAGTGACCTCAATCAGTTTCTTCTAGAGAAATTGTGCATTTGATAATCCTTGAAATCATATTTCGCGCAAATGGCCAATATGCGCCAAGGAACGGGATATGAATATAATCATAAGATTATTAAAATTCATAATTACTGTTCACTCCTGACACTTTTTCGTAAGAAAAATGAGCAAATGGTTCATATACCGTCCTCACAGCGACGCGTATGATACATATGAGTGATAAAGCAAAACTTGAGTATATTTGGCTAGATGGATACGAACCAACGCAAAACATGCGTAGCAAGACAATGGTTCGTTCGAACTTCAATGGAACAGTTGAGGAATGTCCGATTTGGATGTTCGACGGCTCTTCAACAAAGCAGGCAGATGGAAGCTCATCTGACTGCCTTCTCAAACCAGTGAACATTTTCCCAGATCCACAGCGCGTCAACGGCTATCTTGTCATGTGCGAAGTTCTCAATCCTGACGGCACACCACATCCAAGTAATGGCCGTGCAACCATTGATGATGACGATGATGACTTTTGGTTTGGATTTGAGCAAGAGTACTTCATTATGGATGTTGAAACACAACTTCCACTCGGCTTCCCAGTAGGCGGTTATCCAGGCCCACAAGGACTCTACTACTGCTCAGTTGGTGGAAAGAATACGCACGGTCGTTCACTTGTTGAGGAGCACGCAGATCTTTGCCTTGAGGCTGGACTTAACTTTGAAGGAATCAATCAGGAAGTTGCATGCGGACAATGGGAGTTCCAAATTTTTGCAAAGGGTGCAAAGCAGGCTGGCGACGAACTCTGGGTTGCTCGTTACATGCTTGACCGCCTGACAGAAAGCTATGGCTACTACATTGAGTATCATCCAAAACCGATTAAGGGAGATTGGAACGGATCAGGAATGCATGCGAATTTCTCAAACGGCGCAATGCGCGACACAGGTGGGAAAGAATTGTTCGACAGTATTTGCGAAGCCTTTGGCCGCAACATCGAAAAGCACATGTCAGTCTATGGGGCTCACAATGAAGAGCGACTCACTGGACTTCACGAGACCCAGTCAATCGATCAATTCTCATATGGAGTATCGGACCGTGGAGCTTCAATTCGTGTTCCAGCATCCGTCCCAACCGATGGATGGGTCGGCCGCCTTGAGGACCGAAGACCAGCATCCAATGGTGACCCATACAAGATTGGGGCCGTCATCATCGAGACAACGAAGTCGGTTTCTTGATTCCACCTCACGATGGTCTGCTTCGGATCCGATAGACACCCAGTGTTATCGCCGTGATGAACCCGAGCGTGAGGATGTTTGAAACAATCATAGCGATGGAATTGATAATGATTCCATACACGAGCCACAGTGAAAGGGATATGGTAACGGCGATGAATGTTGGAAGCGAAATTCCTTCCTCTTTTTCATCAATCCATACACGACGTATTTGAGGAACCCATGCGACAATACCGATGAAACCGGCAATCAAACCGATGGATTCCACCCAAGCTGCTGGCATTAGCCCCACTCCGCAGGTTTCTTGGAGGCAAGGATTCCATCAATGTGCATCCAATCAACATCTTCTGATGCAGTACGACCAACAACATGCATCTTCAGTTGGGGCCCCTCCTTGCATTTGATTGTAATATGCCGTCCGCCAGAGTCATTCAGTTGGATTTGACTTACCGTCTCTTTGAAGATTGAGAAAAAACCTCTCGGATGGTCTGAAGTTACTGTAAGTTCTCCGTTCCGATGAACATCCCATTCTTCCACACCCGTTCCAAGTCCGAGGTCGAGAAGGTCGCCTTTCAACTTCAAACCACCGTGCATGTGTATCTCATCCCAGGTTCCGAATCCGTCCATTGTTTCATAAAATTCTTCATTGATTTTCTCCCCCCCAATCGACTGTATACGATCGAGAAGTTGTCGTTCATTGATCATTTCAGCAGGGAGTTCAGGCATCTTGTCTGGCCATTCCAAGCGTTGATGGGTCATTGCCACAAGCACATGGAACGTCATCGAATTATCTGGATATCGGGTGCGGTGAATTTCTTCGAGCAACCGTGCTTTACGAGCGATTCGATGCGCAACTGTTGCATGACTGTGCGAACCTCCCTTGTTTCGATGTTGGAGAAATTCACCATCCTCAAACACCTCGAAGCGTCCAGACCAGTGTTTTTGTTCAACAACAAGAACGGTGGTACCAGACACAAGAATGAGGTCAATCTCGCGTCTACCGCCTTCTGGATCTGGAATTCTTACTGATGGGTAAACGGACCACTGTTTGGTTTTTCCAGCAGCTCTGCATAACTTTTCAAGGCGCAATTCAGCATTTTCTCCTGCTTGATGAATTTCATCGGGGGGGAAGTGCTCCCTCCTCTTTCGCCACAGATGCCACCGTTTACGAAGTCCCAAATGATCACCTAAGGAGCGCGTTTACCGATGGTACCACGAGCGATGGACATTGTTCAGCACCTTCATCGAGTGCTGCAACATCCTCTTCGCTCGCTTCTCCAGAGAGCACTAAGATGCCCATACACTTGGCACGGTTGGCCATGGCGATGTCGGTGTACAGCCGATCTCCAACCATGGCACATTCCTCAGGTTGAAGGCCCAAAGCCTCAATTTTGTGAAGTATCATTCCGGGGTTCGGCTTGCCCGATATGTGGACAGGTTCTATCCCCGTTGTTGCTTTGAACAGAGCAAGGAAGGCTCCAACATCGGGTAAACCTCCTTTAGGAGAAGGGCAAACCATGTCGGGATGAGACGCCATCAAGGGCACGCCTGCATGAAGGTGAAGACTTGCGGTTTCAAGCCGTTCATACGTTGTCTCCGTATCGTAACCGAGAACGACGTATTGAGGCTGATCTGAACGCGTTGCAATACCCTCTGCTTCAAGCATTTGACACATTCCTTCTGTCCCCACACAGTATGTATCAGTGATGTTGTGTTGTTGCAGCCAAGCAATGCAATCGTGTGTTGAGAGCAAGACGTCATCAGCAGTTGCTGGAATCCCCATTCGTTCTAATTTTTCTACGTACTGCTGTACGCTACGCGAAGAATTGTTGGATAGGAAAAATCGCTTCACACCTTGGTCGTCGCATCGCTGCAAGAAATCAAGAGCACCTTCAATTAATTCACCCCCGAGGTAAATTGTACCATCAAGGTCAAGAAAAACCGCTTTGATACCCTCGAGTGATGTCCCCATGGAGATGCCTTAGAACATCAAGGTCTTGAACATGAACCATGGTGAGTGCAGATTTTCCTGCGCTTCTTTGCTTGCAATCATCTCGGTCATCATTTCTTGCAATTGTGGTTTACGACTCGCTTTACCAACAAACCAGTTTAAGAGCCAAGATTTCCGACTGAGCGATTGCATTCGGTAACTGTTCTTTAGCTCTGCACCCAGTGTGGACCAGACTTCTTCTTGGTATTCTTCGGGCGACCGCCCTTCGATGATATGTCGGGCTGCAATCTCGCCAGTGACGAGGGCATTGCCAACGCCTTCACCCGAAAATGGATCGATGAGACTCGCAGCGTCACCGACCAGCCAAGCTCCATTCATGGCCATTCTTCGAGGTTGCAATTTCTGTTTCTTTCGTGGAGATCCGAACGGAAGTTGCCATCCCCTGGAGCTGCCTTTGACCATCGTTGCATGTTCGAAACGCTCCTTGAACTGGGGGTGATTGGAGATAATATCTTCTTGAAGCGCTCTCAATTTCTTTGACTGTTTGTCCATTAGATGCATAACCATTCCACAGCCAACATTCACCCGGCCCTCACCAATTGGGAAGATCCAAAAATAGCCGGGAATGATCGTATCAACGAAGTGGATTTCAATGTCGCCAATGTTCCCTTCACATCCCTTGACGCCGTCCCAGTACTCGCGGTATCCGCCACAGTAGTGCTTTTTGTCAACCATTTTTTCGTTGTAGGTATCGACTACAAGCGATGTTGCAACAGGGCAGAGATATCCACCTGCACCGACGATTGCGGGGGCGTGGAATTCCATTTCATCGCCTTTTCTGCCACCAACCATCAACCGCACGCCTGTCGCTTTTCGCTTTGCTCCAGTACCTTCACCAGGGTCATCGCCATTGTTGTAGAGTACGTCCTTCACAGAAGCACCTTGAATCACAGAACCTCCATGTTCTCGGACCAAGTCTTGGACTCGATCAAACAAGAGATGATCAAATTGCTGACGTGGTAGAGCATATCCCGCTTCGAGGCGAGCGACATCTTCTTCTGGCAATGGAACTCGAACTTCATTCCCATTTGGACTTGAAAACATAATTCCGTTGACTCTGAAATGCGGCGTACTTTCGAGTGTTTCCTTGACTCCGAGCGCCTTGACATGTGACAATGATTTTCCGCCGACCGCATCCCCACAAATTTTGTCTCGCGGCCAAACTCTTTTTTCGATCAACAAGACCTTCTTACCGGCCATTGAAAGATAACCAGCGGCCGAGCAACCACCTGGTCCCCCACCAACGACGATGGCATCGAACGTTGCACCGGTTTCGGGGACGTCCCCCGTCTCGATGGGCTCTTCCCATGACGCCATGGTCAGACCACTTATCGGTGCTCTTTGAGCCTTCTTGAGCGACCACCATCACTATGCACTTCGAACGAAAGACAGAACACATGGAGGCTTCAATGCGTCGAAAGGCAACGTGGGGCCTTCTTGCTGTTACGCTCGCTTGGGGTGCGACATTCATTTGGATGAAACAGGCAATGAACGCACTTCAACCTGAAATCCAACTGTATGGAAGAACACCTGTCGTTGCAGCACTTGTCGGTGGGCGATTTCTGATCGCATTTATCGCTCTCTTTGTCATATCAAAGCAGGCACGTAAGGCACTGAGTGATCCACAGCTGTGGAAGGGAGGGTTGATTTTAGGAGGAATTCTTCTTATTGGATTCATCACTCAAATGATTGGCCTTGATTCAATAACGCCTTCAACATCAGCCTTTTTGACTTCGCTCTACGTTGTTTTCACAGCCCTAATCACCACCAAAATAACCGGACAGCGCGTCACTCGGACGATGATTCTCGGCGTTGCCCTTGCTACCTTTGGGGCGGGTTTCATCGAGGGTCCTCCTCACTTGTCATGGGGCATGGGAGAAATTTTGACGGTCATATGTGCTTTCTTCTTTGCATTGCACATCCTCTTCACACAGAAGATTACCCAAGAAATGGACCCGATTGGAGTGACAGGAACATCGTTCCTTGTCGTCAGTTTTGGTAGTCTCATTGTCGCAGTTCTGAGTGGTGGATCATCGACCATCGATGCCTTATCGGTTGTCGGCGACCAAGGGGTCATCCTTCCATTACTGTGCTTGGGTTTGATCGGTTCATTGTTCGCTCTGCTTCTGCTGAACCTGTTGCAACGCTATCTCCATCCAGTTCAAGCCGCAATCATCTATGCTTTGGAGCCGGTCTGGGCAACAGTCTTTGCACTTGGATTGAACATGACAACCTGGACAGGGTGGATTGCTGTGGGTGGTGGTGCTTTGCTGGTTGGCAACCTCATGGTCGAGTTGCGTGAGAACCCAGAAACCATTCCCGAAGAAACGTCAGTTCAGCAACCACCAAAATCAGTTGTCATTAGTGGGGGCTGAGGAAGAATAATCCATTCAAAAGTAGCACATCGTTCAAGTCCTGTCAGTCACGAGGAAAATCAGGGCGAGCCCATGTCAAGCAACAAAAATCATCGCGAGGCGACCAAAAACGTGCACGCAGGAACCAACCATGTTGGTGATTCTGTCAACACTCCAATATTTCTCTCATCAACCTACAAGTTGACCGAAGAACGTTATGCTGGGTGGGCTGCTGGTGCCCAACACACCCTTCTTTACTCACGGCTTTCGTCTGTAAATTCTGATGCAGTTGCTCAGAAAATTTGTGCCATGGAGGGCGGAGAAGATGCTGAAACCTTTGCAAGCGGGATGGCTGCAATTTCTACGACACTCATGATGCTTCTCAATCAAGGCGACCACATGGTTGCATCAGCCGATGTCTATGGTGGCACGTACGGCCTCATAACTGAAGAATTACCTCGTCTTGGGATTGCAACAACGATGGCAGATCTACGCGATCCTTCCTCCTATGAAGCCGCCATACAAGAAAACACGAAAATTCTCTATATCGAAACCATCACGAATCCGAATCTTAAGGTCTGTGATATTCCTGCCATGGTTGAAGTAGCAAAGCGACACAACTTGCTTGTCATTGTTGACAATACATTTGCATCTCCGTGGGCTTGCCAACCATTGAGCATGGGTGCTGACTTGGTGATTCATTCGACCACTAAATTCCTCGGCGGCCACTCTGATCTTCTTGGAGGGGCGGTCGTCGGTTCAAAGGAACTCATCGCCCAAATTTTCAGAGGACGTGTTCATTTTGGTGGCGCCCCAGACCCTCACAATTGTTACATGTTGGAACGAGGAATGCGAACCCTCCATGCCAGAATGCCAATCATCACATCGAACTCAGCTGACCTTGCACGTCGCTTGCAACAGCACCCCAAGGTTGTCCGTGTTCAACACGTTACGTTGCCTTCTCACTCAGATTATGAGGTTGCACAACGCGTTGTACCGAAAGGCTGCGGAATGCTTGGCATCGTTGTCGCAGGCGGCGACGAGGGAGCGATGGAATTCATGTCCAAACTACGATTGTTCTACGAGGCAACCTCTCTTGGTGGGGTTGAATCACTCATCGAGGTCCCTGCAACATCAAGCCACATGGCAATGCCTGTTGAAGTTCGAATTGCAGCAGGAATTGAACCAGGTTATGTGCGAATCAGTGTCGGAATTGAAGACGTGGAAGACCTGTGGGATGATCTCAATCAAGCATTAGGCTGATCTGGAAGCGACTCCAGTTGGCCCGTCGAAGTGTGAAGTGCGTGCAGCGCATCAATGAAACCTGATCGGTCTGCATCTTCGGAGTGAAGCAGTTCTTTCCCCGCCTCAAGCAACGCTTTGGTCGCCTCCATCCACGCTCCGCCTCGATCACGTGCAAGCGATTCAAAATGCCAGTCTTGACCAGACGCACGGTCCGCTGCGCGTAACCACGCCCACCCTGCAGCAGCACCTTCGATGTCATCATGACGCGCAGTAGCCTGTCGTTCAGCAATTCCAGGGCCTTCGAGTAATCCCGTCAGAATGAGGTCATGAATCGCCCCTACCGCTCCAGGGAGCGTTCCGATTCGATATGGGAATTTTGCTTTCTGCTGTGCTTTCTTACGAGAAGAATCCAAGCCTTTGAGGAAGGTTTTGAGCGGTTTTGGCTTCTTGAGTTGTTGCTCCCAAATGATTTGCGCCTCATCTCCTTCGATGCCGATGGACTCCAACCCTGCACGCCCAAAATCTTCCCATAGAGCATTGACGGCGTCGGTAAGGCTCGCTCCTTCCATAACCTCAACAATGCTTCCTTCACGCTCTTGCCGACCACCTCGTGCATCGATACGAATACCGTCACTTGTCTGATTCATGGCTTCAAGAAACACGCCTGCAGCGAGCGACTTTTCATCAACCGTCCCCGTCATGGTTTCAAGAGACTGCATGATGTGTTCGATGGAATCTCCCCGACTCCATGATGAACCGATGAGGAGACCGAAATCGAGTGAATCAAGAACTGCACGCTCGCAGGCACGCGTCAAATGCCCCTCTGGAACCGTTAATCCGTGCCATCCAGCCATAAGCTTGTCAAGCCCATCCTTTGCGCCTTGTGGGAGATCATCATCCAAATCCCAGCCGTTTGGGGCCCACATCGCATCAATATCGACAATAGAGGTGAGGAGTGGAGGCAACATCGAGAGTGCGAGGTGGTGAACGAATGCACTCTGCTTTTCTTTTGTGGCCTTGAGTGATTGCAAATCAATGCCAACGATTGGACCGTGTTTGAACATCAATCGAACCCAGCCTTGCGTCGATGGAATGCCGTTGAGAACATCCTTCGATTGAATTTCTCCAGCAACGTAGACGTCCACTCCATCGATGTGGTCATGTTGGAAATCGAAACGGGAACGCTCAAGCACATCCTCCAACCATCCTGTCGGCGGGTTCGGATTTGGTCCTGTGCAGACAAATCCTTTCTCCCATGAAAAGAAGTACATTCCCCTTCGCGCATGCTCTTCCCATGGCAGCATTCGCAATGTGAGGTTCTGGTGGTTTTGTAGGCCTGCTAGGTACCCCTGCTTTCCGTCTCCTCGACGAATGAATGACCCCGAACCAAAATTCGGCGATTTGAAATTGCCAACGAGTGAAATTTCATCGTCGTGTGCGGCGTGCAGCGAACCTGCAAGCGCCTTCCCAACCGGATCACCTCGCTTAGCGAGCATGCGCTTAGAAAGCCACTTGATGTCATCTTTCTTCGCGACAATTTTTTTCAAATCTTGAAGTGTTTTGGTGACAGGATCTCTTCGTCCCCAACTTAGGCGACCTTTCCATGTCATCGTAGGAAGATAGGCATCAGGATCATCGAGAAGTTGACGCAATTGGCGACCGAGTCGCTTAGCAGTTGCATCATTTGCATGTTTTGTACCACGCATCCGCATCCTCTGCTTCTGGCCAGGAAAGGATACTTGTGCAGGTCGTGCCATAAGTCCGTCAACTCAACCCAAACGGGCGTGTCGCTTGAGGTCTTCCCCCTGAATATGTCTAAGTTACAGAAGGATGTGCTTGGGTCATGGCGGTCGTTACGCTTCTAGGGGTTGCACAAGATGGCGGACGCCCGCAGCCCGGGTGCAAACGCCAATGCTGCCAAGGATTGACCGAAAAAGACCGTAGGAGCCCGGTTTCTCTTGGAATCGAAACCAGTAAGGGTATGACACTCCTCGTTGAGGCAACACGAGACCTTGGTCGACAACTTCGGTTGATTGAGAATCCAAGCATCGATCATCTCCTCATCACACATGCACACTTGGGACACGTGGATGGGCTCGGATTGTTTGGCCGAGAGACGATGTCGGCCAGAAACATACAACTCCATTGCAGTCCCTCGATGCAGGCATTGGTTGAAGCGACGCCAGCATGGAATCAACTGTTGAAACAAAATGTGTTCGAATTCAGTGCGTTTCCGCGAGTAGAAATCGATGATGTCGTCATTGAATTCATTCAAGTCCCACATCGAGCAGAGCTTTCGGATATGCATGCAATCATCATAAGAGGAGAGACAAGTTCAATCCTCTTTCTTCCCGATCACGATACGTGGGACGAGACGCTTTCTGCATATCGATGCAATTCAGTTCGTGGATTTCTTGAAAAATTCGACATCGATGTCGCTCTTCTCGATGGAACATTTTGGTCAGGGGGGGAGCTCAAGGGGAGAGACATGAGTGTGGTTCCACACCCAACTGTGGAAGAATCATTGAGGCGATTGGGCCATCGGCGTGATGGCGATCCAGAAATTTTTTTCATTCACCTCAATCATACGAATCCACTTTACAATTCAGATTCGGACGAATCAAAGCAACTTAGAGAGTCAGGTTGGTCGATTGGGTTCGAGTCACAAGAATTCATTCTTTGACTTCAGTTAGCGTGTATTCGAGTGTGATGAGTGAAACAGTCCAGTCAACGGATTCATCCTCATCACCGTTTTGACAAATCGCCGAGCCACCACTGTTGACAACAACACTGATGGTGAAATCATAGGTGCCTATTCCCATATCTCCACCATCAAGTAAGGAAGCAATGGCTGATTTGGAGTTGGTCGTTCTCTCACCGACAAGGGTTGAATTGATGAAATACGCTTCGGATACCAGGTTCTGCTGCGTTCCAGAATCAGCAACAATTGAATCCCCGATTCCGCCTTCATACCCAACCTCATCGTCTTGCGTATTGGCTAAGAAATTGCACGGCTGTTCATTGTCTGTATGGCTCGTTGTTATTTGAAATCCGACCACATTGAGGCCGGTAATATCGGTGCTATCACTTGAGGCCATAATTTGAGCAGTGTCGGTAATAATTTCTGTGCCTGAACCAATTTCGAGGAAACTGAAATTGCCATCGATTTGGTACATTGCGACGGCGTTGGAGCCTGAATCGTCATCAGAATCTGGACCATACATTGCATATGATGCTTCTGCAACACCGATGAAACAGAGAGCGACAACGCCCGCGACCGTGAATTGACGCCGCCTCTCCTGTGAAATCTCAAAACGACCGAATGGATTGGAAGCAGAAGTATCCCTCGTGAAGCACATGATCAGGTGGGCAGCAAAGGCCGATCCGACACCGGGGACGGAAGGAAAGACATCGTCTCCCAAGCCTAAAATTGTCCACAGAATAACTCCTGTAAATGCTGAAATCATCATTACAATTGAATGGAATGTATCTGGTTTGTATCCCATCCAACGAATGATGAGAAGGGGTACGAAGACGCCTCCGAGTCCGTACACTGCAAGGACGACAAGCGTAAACACTGAATCGCCTCCAGGAATGTAGAGCCCTGCAATTGAAATTATCGTAGCAACAGCCGCAACATAGAGCGTGACTTTCTTTGTCGTCTTGTGATCTTCTCTCCATTCAGGTTTGATATCGTCTGTAATCGCAGCAGTGCATGCAAGAACTTGACTGTCCGCGGTTGACATTGTCGCAGCAAAAATCGAGGCGAGAATCATTCCAACACCAAGTGCAGGAAGTGTATCCATTGCAAGCGTAGGAAGTCCGAGTTCTGCATCGAAGTTACCGTCAGTGAACAGAACTCGGCTGGCTAAACCAACGATAAACATCAATGCAATGAAGGGTGTTTGCCAGACGAAAAACCAAATCATTGCCTGTTTTCTATCCTCGTCGGACTTGAGTGTCATCACCCTTGAAACAACTTGAGGTTGGCCTGCAACACCCAATCCTCCTAAGAAGAACGCAAGCATGTAGAGTGAAATTCCCAATGAAATATCAGTCGGTAAGAAATTGACCAGCGTCGCACTTTGAGATTCCAGTTCTTGATGCATTCCAGAGAATCCGCCAACGTTGCCAAGCGCAACCCAACACAGAATCACAGAGCCGACAATCATGACACATGACTGTGCAGCATCGGTCCAGATTGAAGCACGAATACCCCCCGCGTAACAGTATGCCACAACGAGAACAAAACCGATGAGAATACCAATCAGTTCAGGCCAACCGAGCATAACGAAGAGGGCCTTCCCTCCAGCGGTCAACTGGGCTGCAGCATAGATCGACAGGAAAAACACTGACAGTACAGCCGCAAGTTTTGCTTCAGGCGCACCAGCTTTTTCAGCAACGAGGGAAGAAAGGGATCGCAGACCACGTGCATTTCCTTCTTTTTGGATGAATTTGTACAACCATGCCCAAGCCACCAATTGTCCAATGGTTGAGATGACGCCGATCCAAATAGCGGAGTACCCCATCAGATAGATGAATCCAATAAAACCGATGAACATGTAACCAGAATTCCACGTACTCACCGCTGAAAGTGCAGCCAAAGCAGGGTGCATACCCCGTCCCGCAACGAGATAGTCATCGGTTGTGTCTTGTTTGACAAACATGCTCGCAAGGCCAACAGCAGCGAAGAATGACAAGAAAATCAAGAAGGATACGAGGATGCCGAAATCCATAGAATCAGGTAGCACAGTGACAATCCCAACAACTGCAGATGGGCCGAGTAAAATTATGCTTCCAAGAATCACATTTCGTTTTGCTGTATATGCTTCATGCTGCTTCAGATTATCGAAGAAATTCACCTCTGCAGGTGCAGTAAAGAGTGCAAGAATTGCAACGAGTTGGATGATCATTTTCCCAGTTAGTTCCAGCTCACCGGTTGCAACGTACGACAGAATTAACGGTGCAAAAGGGTAAATTCCTGCGTAAAGAAGGACCCATGGACGATTGCGAACGAGCAAAAGACAAGCAATGGTTAGGTCGATGACGCCAACAAGCATCAGTACCGCAGAACTCCACCCTGTTGGGAAGATTACAGATACAACAGGGATGTATTTCTCCGTGACGAGGAGCGCCTTGACTCCGTGCTTGGCAAACATCCACACCAAGTACAACACAGACAAAGAGTAAACCAACTTTCTCACAGAGAAGTTCCGATACCAACTCGGAGTTAACATGTTGATGTTAAAATGATTAAGCGGGGAAAGAAACGACTCTGGTTGTTCATCTACAAGCTCGGCATCTATACTTTCGCTCACATCATCACCTCCATCGATTTACGGCTTCAAGTTCCATCTCCGACATGTTGGCTAAGAAGACAAGGCAATTCAATCTCCCGCCTGGAATATTACCAAGGTTGCCAATCGTTGTTGTTTTCATGCTTGCATCGTTTGTTCCAAGGTCACTGCAAAGGACACATGATGAGTCGGTTAGCGATTCGATTTGCTGTTCAAATACCGCATCAAGTTCTGAGTTCGCCAGTTTGTCTGCCATCTTGGTGATGCTAGCAAATGCGTCTTTCGGTTGCATGGGGAGTTGATCACCGGTCCCCGCTCCAGTTGGGTCAAGATCAAACAAGACCAGGGTGTGCAACCCCTGTGCTTGATTTCGCAACATAACTTCCAATGGAGAGGTTACAACCCACTCACCGTATGGGTAGGTGAGTGTTGTAGAGCGACCAAATTTGTAATCGGATAACCCTGTCGAACCAGGCACGAGAGTCGTTACAGAAATCCCGTGAATGACTCGACAAGGAAGGCCTGCTTTTTCAGCACGAAGTTGGAAGTCAATGTGCGTCGTGGCCTGCATAGGGTCGCCTACGACAAGAAGAGCAATCGATTGAGATTGTGCTTGCTTGAACAGTTCTTCTGGACGCTCAACAGCAGGGCGCATGATCCGTTCAATTGGGCCAACCATTGCTTCGAGCTTCAACAATTCCTCTTCCGGCCATAACGCAGTATAAGCCTCATAAAGACGAACATCGGCATTTTTGGCAACATTAACTGCTTCAAGCGTCATGGATTCAACCTTTCCAGGGCCGATTCCTATGAGTGCAAAGCCAGTCGTGCCGCCATTGTCCATCCTCAAACCTCATACTTGCGATGGTTCTCCGAGACCCATGCGTCATTTGAGGGTGCCGAGTGCTCATACGTCGCATTGGATTCATCGCTGCAAATCGAACGGATGGTATGAATTGGGCCGCCGCGTGCAAAACGTAGGCGATGATACAGCGATTCCACTCAACGAAAGCGCCCCTGAAGCAACAGATTCAATTTGGGAATCGCATCCAATCATTGAAATCGATGCATCAGAAATGAAAATACGGCATTATTGGGAACATATTCCACTTGAGATCCGCAACGCGTTTGATGACCAATTCCCGCAATCGTTTGAGATACAAGGAGACGTTCTGCTGGTCAAAATTCCAGAACAGATGGTTGAGGTTGAGCACGAGATTGCACAAGCCATGCTGAAACAATTTCTCTCGGTTCGTGTCGTCTGTCACGATGCTGGTGTTGAAGGTGAATTCAGAGTTCGTAACTTGCGCGTACTGTGCGCAAGAGGAAACAACGACTCCACGCAAACCTTGTATCGCGAACACGGTCACGAATTCACCATCGATCCAGCAGTTGCATATTTTTCGATGCGCTTGGGGACCCAACGAATGCGGACCTTCGATGCTGTCTCGGCGTTAGCTCAGAACAAGGCCCGACCACTCATTGTTGTCGATCCATATGCCGGAGTCGGTCCTTCGATGGCGTTGTTGTACACCAAAGCACATCTTGTCTCTGAAGCATACGTGAACGATATGAACCCAGATGCCCTCCCTCTCCTCAAACAAAACATGGACTTCTTTCATTCAAAGCGTAAGCACGCAGGAATCTACGTCGCCGATTGTATGGATGCAAGAACACTTGCACGTTCGAAGCCAGAACTGGTCGGCTGCGCTGATGTTTTACTCGTCAATTTACCCCATGAAAGCATCGACCATTTGCCAGATCTCCTCCCGCTGTTGTCCAGCGATGAATCCCTCCTTTGCGGGTGGTCAATTCAAGAAAAGGAAGCCGATATTTTGGAACGATTGCAATCCGTCATCAAGGCCGATGGCAGGACAATCGTTGATTGGAACATCGAGGAAATCAAAGGTTTCTCAACTGCAAAAGCGATGTTTCGATACGAATTTGTGTTATCAAGCGCAAACAAGCGCTGATTTGATGAACAACGAGGGAGTGGGAGTCTCATGCGCAACGTCGTCCAGTGCCAATGCGGAGCCAGCATAGACATCGCAGGAGCAACCCCACGAATCGACGGAATCAAAGTATGGTGTCGCGTGTGTGGAACCGTCTCAATTCACAAGCGAGAAGAGGGTGGCGCCCGCTCCGGGAATTGAACCCGGGTCGCAGGAATGACAATCCTGCATGATAACCTCTACACCAAGCGGGCCGTAAGCATCCTTCCGTAACGGAACCGCTATTTAAGCCGCGAGGTATGGCGTAGTCAGGGACGACCATGGCGACCAAGAAAACCTCTGCAGAAGAAGCCCGAGAACAGGCAGAGGAAGCCGCACTTGGCTCGATGCTCGATGGCGCATTTGGTGCGATGGAAGGAATCGAATCTTCCCCTCCAACGCCAACTTCGTCAGGTCCATCTGGACCTCCACCAGGCCCACCCTCTGAACCTCCGTCGGAACCACCATCTGAGCCTGAAGAGGAGGTTTCCTCAGACCCTCCTCCATCCCCTCCAACGGGTCCACCGTCAGGGCCCCCATCAGGTCCGCCCTCTGGGCCCCCAACAGGGCCTCCATCAGGTCCGCCCTCTGGACCCCCAACAGGACCCCCATCAAACCCTCCTTCAGATCCTCCGACTCCTGTTGAAGAGGAATTTCCTGAAACCGAAGAACCAACTCCTCCGGAATCCGAAGAGCAAGTCGAGGAATCAGAATCGGTTGATGAAGTTGAACCAACCACGCCAGAACCGGAGCCAGAAGATTCTGTCGAAGAGCCTGTTGAAGAAAAGGCCTCGGAACAATCCGAACCTCAAGAATCAGAGTCTGTTGAAGCGCAGGAGCAACCCGAGCCAGACGATGAAGAGGAAGAGGAACCAACCCAGGCAGAAGAAGAGCAGGAGGATACCCCGTCTGAATCTGCCCATGAGAATGCATCCGACGAGGAACTCACAGTTGATGAGGCAGAGGTTGAGTTCGATCCGGGGATGGAAATAGCTCGCCTGAATGCAGAGATCGAACGTCTTCGAGGGAGTCTCGTCGGCGCGGTCGAAGTCATCGAAGANATTGAAGAAACACCCATGCCCCCTGTGGTTCTCGACAACATTGTCGTCCCACCGCATATCGTTGCAGACTTCGCCCGAATGGGCCGACAGTTGAGCCGTGAATCGCTTGTCAAAGGGACAATGGGCGCCATTTCGATGCTCCATCCAGATGAGCCAGGATTGATGATTAGCACACGCCATTCGACCATGCTCGGGCGTCTCGATGAGCGAGGCATTGTGGGTGGCCGTTTGGGGGGGAACCCTCCTCGTGGCGCCATAGCAGAATGGAAGGTCCACGAAGTCCTTCTCGCATCGATTGCTTTGGTCACCGGTGGTCCCGCCGCCTGCATTCACATGCAAGGCCCACATACGACCGCTGCAAGTTGTGAGAAAGATTTGATTCTCGTTCAACCAATTGACGTTCTAGGGAAAGAACACATTGGGAAAGTTGTCATCGTTGATCCAGANGACGATGCACAGGATGAGTTCCTCCGTCAAGTAGCTGAAGCGCTACAACAAGGCGGCATGCGCTGTGTGGTTGTCCGAGGTCATGGTGCATATGCAGTTGGAGCAAACCTTGACCAAGCCATTGCAAATGCGGCGATGCTCGAACATTCGATGCAGATTCTTCTTCTTGCGCGTCAAGCCAACCTCAAGATTTAGGCAGCCCGACTTCGCNGACAAACGGCGACGAAGTTTTCGAACATTTCTTTTCCAAACTCTGAATCGTTGACTTCAGGATGGAATTGCAATCCGAAGCGATCACCTGCTTCGTTTTCCATACCTTGAACTTCACACGATGGACTGCTTGCAGTCACGAAGAAACCGTCTGGTACAACGTGAACTTCATCATTGTGCGATTCCCAAACGGTTTGTGTTTCCGAGGTCCCTGCAAAAATCGTGCCACCGCCATCATGGAGTTGAATTTCCATTGCCCCAAATTCGGGAACCGGCGACTCACGCGCATCGCCTCCATAGAAACGAGCCATGAATTGATGGCCAGCACAGATTCCAAGAATGGGGATGTTCAGTTTCAAAAATTCAGCACAGTTTCCTAATTCTCCAGAGAGACCGATCCGTGCAGCACCACCGGAAAGGATGAGACCATCCAGATCCCGAAGCTCATCGACAGGAGTATCATTTGGAATAATTCGAGTGTCGACTTTAAGATACTTCAACATCCTCCACTCACGATGTGTCCATTGTCCACCATTGTCAACAACGTCGATGACAAGAGGTGTATCTTCGCCCATAGAAGCACTTGTTCCGAGAACATCCTTGAACATGCCGAATTTGACGCGTTCATATACTCTGGAGTTTCAAAGATTGCGAGGAAGAACAATGTCGGATAAGAAATTCACAGTTCACGTAGCCCGAGAGACAGGTCATGAGCAAGAGCTCATGACTCGAGAAAACATCGTTGAGATGGTTTCAACAAACGAAAACACCTGGGTCTTTGTCGATTCACAAATGGTCAGTGCCGAAGAACTCGAGAACATCGAGTTGAACGATTCTACTGAGATTCGAATCAACCCTGGCATGGTCGGTGGAGGAGAAACCTTCACCGTTCTTGTCGCAAGCGAGAAAGGCGACCAAGCCATGCTCATGACGAAGCAAGAACTCGCAGGCGAGTTGTCAAACAACCAAGGCAATTGGCTCTTTGTTGATGGCCAAATGGTCGATGCTACCACCATCGAGAACACCGAGCTCAACCAAGACAATGTTTTGAGATTGGTCCCATCCATCGTTGGTGGATCTGAGACCTTCACAGTTCAGATTACAGACGCTTCAGGACACTCCGTTTGCGAGATGACCAAGGAAGAAATCGCAACGAGCGCAAAGGAAGCCAACAATTGGGTTTTCGTTGATGGCCAGATGGTCGCTGCAAGCGCTATCGCAGACACAGACCTTGGCCAGGCGACCGAGATTCGCATGACACGCCCGCTCGTTGGCGGCCTTTGAAGCCAGATTCTGACGGACAGGTTCAAAACCAATGGGTCGGTCGGTTTGGCTATGTCGGAACTTGTAGACTACAAGTGTGCGCTTTGTGGAACCCATGAAAGCTTTGACCGTGAGCGAAACGGTATTCACTGCAGTCATTGCGGTTCGAAGATCTTCATGAAGCTCCGCCGAAGCAGTGGAGACCGAAAGAAGAAGACACTCAAGGCAGAGTGAATTCACACAAATGGTCAAAGNCCTTTGTCGCTGAATGGTTAGCATGGCGAGTTGGCTTGAATCATACCCGCCACGTCGATTTTCGGACTTGGCTCTTGACGAATCAACAATCGAAACCATCGAACGCGTTGCTCTTCAGGCAAACCCACCGCATCTCCTCATCTCAGGACCACCAGGTTCTGGAAAAACTGCAGCATGGCACTTGATTGTACGCCAAGTCCTCGGACCCGCCTGGCGATCGACAACCCACGTTTTGCAAGCGAAAGACCTCATGAAAACTGCAGGTGCAATGGCTGCNTTTGAATCGTTTTTGCGCCCAGGTGGAAAAGACTCAAGCGATACACTTGCCAGCCGGACCTCGCTTGATGCGTTCGATTCAACATTCTCTCAGGTTTCACCTGATGACGTTGCCCCGGCAGGTCACGAATCTCAACGCGGAAGCCTAAGCGAAGTCCACATATCTCGCATCATTGTGATCGAAGATGCTGATTATCTTGGCCACAAACGGCAACCGCTTTTACGACGAATGATGGAGGCAACGAGCCAAACGTCTCGATTTATTTTTACGGCCCAAACACCGTCTCGATTGATTGACGCTCTTCGCAGCAGAACGCAACACATCCGATTTACAGGCGTCCCGAGAAAACAAATCGAATCCAGATTAGGAGAGATATGTACGGCAAAAGGCATTGAACCCGTTCGTGGAATCCTGGGAGATATTGCGCATATCTCGAATGGGAATCTTCGAAAGGCTATTTTCACAACTGAAGTACTTGCGTTGCGGGATCTTCTCGGAGAACGGGCAAATCTCCATCGCCTCTTAACCATGATTTCAACCAATGAAGTGCAACGCATGATCGAGGCAGCACTCCGTGGTCAGGTTGTTGAATGGCGATGGGAAAAGGATGGGTACAAGAACACAAAGAAGTTGAAGGGTGCATTGGGCATTTACGATTCCATCATCTCGCAACAAAGTTTGGAAGCAGAAGATGTTGTTGAACAGGTTCACCAAGTGTTGACAGGGGGGCGGCTNAACCTCCCTGAAGATCAACTCACCATCGCCCTTGGAGCGCTGTCGGATTGCGATGTTCGCTTACGTCGTTCATCCCAAGGCCGAATACAAGTCGAGAAGATGCTGCACGAATTTGCAGCAATTCAGCAACAGTAACCTCCTTGATAGGGGGCGTTTTGGCATCGCTGGGCGTGTAGCACAGCTGGATAATGCGTCGGCCTCCTAAGCCGAAGATCGCGGGTTCGAATCCTGCCACGCCCGCCAAATTCAATTGAATTACNGCAGTCATAGCGAAGAAGACATATGTGGGCTGCACATGGTCGGCNTGAGTGAGATGGAGCCAGAGGAAGAATCCATTGTTGCTCGCACAAGGCGGACCATCAAATCCNTNCCCGATCCATATGGNCATGGCTTCGCCCGGAATGAAGATCCGTTGGAACGAACCCGCGAAGCGTGGGAGAAAAGTGAACGCTTCCGTATGAAGAGCGGCCAAATTGCAAACAATTCGTTCTTCCTTGCGTTTCGAAACGTGGTCGGATTTGGTATTGCAACCACCGCTGTTCTTCTCGTGGTCGAACCCACAATTCTCCCATACACATCTCCGTTGTTCATACTGGCGATTTGGCTGATTCCCGCATTGGCGGCATTCGTTCCTCCCATCGCAGGGAGCGAGGCCACCTGGTCGGCAGTAGAAGCGAAGATCTCCTTGCGTGAACAGGGCGGATTTGGTGATGGTAAACGACATACATTGAGGGCACAACCTGGCATGGACCGAATTCTTGAAGGACTTCGAGACGGGCGAAGGCAGAATAACATTAGTGCATTCCTTGCAACGACATCACTGACTCTACTTTGCTTATCGATGCTNATCACGCCGCGTTCGGTTGCATGGAATCTCCTCCTTCTCATCTCGATGACAGCAGGTATTGGGCTGAGCATACATTCGATTTTGACGACCTATTACATTCGTTTGCAAGCCGACACCATGCCACTTNTGATTCATTATGCTCCNACCCACCATCCAACACAACTGGGCTCGCCACTTGGACAGTTGCTCCAATCGCATCTTGATCCCGACTCTCAAATCGAATGGTCCGAATGGGAGCAACGCTTCAAAGAGGCCATCCTTCCTGGAACCGACCCAATACAAGCAAGAGAACGTCTGCTGTTTCTGTTGCACCTTAATGCAAACGAGATTGTAAGTGAAGACGTAGTCCTTGACTCACTCCGTGACTTCATGTCACCCGATGCCATCGAACGAGCACTTCTCTCTGAAGATGAATTTTTCAATTGGAGAACGCTTCAACGGGCTCTTGAACACGCTCGAGCTTGGCAGCCAGGGGCGTTTCGTCTCTTTGAGCGGCTCCAGAATGATTTCCTTTCAGGGGCACCCGAAATTCTCCTCTCTCCGTGGCGAATGGACATCTCTTTGGATTCAACATGTTATGATGGATCAGGGAGTCTGTTTATCGCCCTCAACAATCAAACCTTTGATGCAACCCACGTTCGCGTCGAAGTGCAGGTTCCAGGCGGCGAGCCACAATCAATTGATCACAGATTCGAGTTGGCTCCTTGTCCACCTCCACTCAAAGCAATCGAACTTACGAATGCTTCGGAAGACGATGTGCTGAGTTGGCTCCCCCGGTATCTTGAACGAACAGTGGTGTTGTGGATTAACGTTGCTTGGGATCGTGGTTTCAAAGGAGATGCCCAAGTACAAGTCACACTTCGTGATGACGATGGACTCGTACTGGGCTCCCGAATCGTACGAACAAACGTCCTTCCAAGGGAAAGCCGACAGAGGATTGAGCGCATCCGAGAACTCTTACGGGTTCGACGGTTTTCTGAGCTTGAACTACCCGCACAAACGAGTTGAATTTTCTTACGAAACAAGCGCTTTGCTTATTGCGGGGGGTTGCCTCGGTTATACCACTGGGGTGTTGTTATGGAAGCATGGGATGTCGTGATTCTAGGAGATGGTCCCGCAGCATTGTCCGCTGCTGCTCAGGCATCGAAGGACGGAGCNAACGTTCTCATGATGAGTTCCACCGGTCTTGGTGATGCTGGAATGGATGCCATGAACGGCATTGCATGCCATATTCAAGAAGAGAGCAATCGGGGGCATCGTGAAGACACAATCAAAACAGGTGCTTTTCTTTGCGACCAAGACATTGTTGCTGAACACACGACAAAAGCAATTCGAATCGTAGACCTCCTCGAACGAAGAGGTGTTAATTTCCGTCGCGATGCAAAGGGGATTGTCAAAGGCCATTACGCATCTGGACACACCAAACCCCGTCTCTGCAATGCTGGTGATGCTACAGTCCGAGAANTCCAACAAGTGCTTGAGGAACAATGCATGAAACATGGCGTAACTCGCCGGGGCGATCAGGTCCCTCTCGAACTCATTCACACTGAGAACTCAGTCAATGGACTCATCTCCATTGACATGCTCAATGGTCGAATTCTTTCGATTCAATGCAAAGCACTCATCATTGCTGATGGTGGATTTGAAGGAGCGTTCTCGACGGGTTCAGCCTCTCTTGGAATGGATCTTGCTTATCGAGCAGGAGCACCTTTGCGTAATCTGGAATTTATTGCTGAGGCTCCGCTTGGAGTTGTGGGAACCAACTTGATTATTCCACAATCAATACTTTCCGATGGTGCAACCCTTCACACTCCCTCNGGAACCGCCCTTGAAACAACTGCGACGACGCCAACTTCAGAAATTTGTTCTAAAATGCATGAAGCGGGTACAACCGTTCTCGATGCACGAAACTTGGGTGAGCACAAAGATTGGTGGACCGTGCTGTTNGACAACATCAAGCAGCGTACAGGCATTGACATGAATCGTCAAACCATCGAAGTTGCACCAATACCAACGCACACAATCGGTGGCTTACCAACCGATGAACATGGGCGCGTTGTCCTCCAATCATGGGCGCGGTGGTTCACTGGGCTCTACGCAGCAGGATCTGCTTCATCGAGCGGCCTTCATGGCGCAGATGTTCTTGAAGGAAATCGTTTGCTTGAAGCGATTGCAGTCGGAGAAGCGGCAGGAACCCATGCTGCTGAATGGATTCAGAAGCGCAAATTTACTGCGGCGACCTTGCTCGAGGACGCACAAGGGTTGGCAGAAGCAGAATTGAGTATGCTTGGAGGAGAAACCGAAGGGCCAGTTCAACGATTGAACCCAGTGTTCACGCAACTCAAAGAAATTCTNACCTCACTCCAAACACCTGCTAGTGTTGCTTCCGATTATGACGCTGCTGCTGAAATGCTTGAGCAACTTTCGATCAAAGGCGAGCAACTGTATTGCGATCAAACTTCCCTCATTGCAAATCAAAACCTGTTGGAAATCCTCCGGGTTCAAGCAGCGATTCGTATCGGACAAGCATATGTAAAATCTGCATCCTTGAGAACCGAATCCCGAGGCCTCCATCAGCGCTCGGATTATGCCGATTCTGACGATGAGCTTCTGCATCACAATCTCATTTTCTCTGATGGCACTCACGCGACCTTGGCTTTGAGAAAAGGGCCTTCTGGAAATTGGATTTTACCTCCCTCCGCTGCGGTTTGATTATTTGTCCTGTTTGTGTGGGAGTGGCATGACAGAACAAACACTGTTTGAGCGAATTCTATCTGGTGAAATTCCTTCACACACCATTGCATCTGGTGATGGATGGTATGCATTCCTCGATATCTTCCCACGCCGTGAAGGGCACACTCTGGTCATACCGACTACGCCAGCGCAACGTATGGCTCAACTCTCAGAATCTCAACGGTCGAAATTAATGTCTGGTGTTGTTGAGGTACAATCTCGTCTTTCGGCTTACTTCGGTACGACAGATTTCTCCCTTGTCGTTCACGACGGTCCATTAGCCGGCCAAGAAGTGCCACATGTTCATGTTCATGTCTTACCTAGAACATCAGGAGACAGCGGATTNACACTCGCATCAATGTGGCCCCAATCGCCGATGATGGAACCTGATCATGCTGCATTGGCTTCTCTTGCTGAACAACTGACAAAGGAGGCTTAGCATTGGCCAAGGGAGTTGCACCATTCGATGGAGCCGTCGACCACCGGGGTGAAGCGCTACCTGTTCTTTCGAAATCCTCTGCCAACATGCGGATGGAGAAATTGCTCAATACGCCAATGCCTTCCTTTGACAAAGCAACACCTGGCAGCCCATTTTGGACCAAACTTGCCTTCTTTTTCTGTCGCCGAACTGCTGCTAATCAATTTCGCACGATTGAGTATACTGGTATGGACAATATTCCGGCGGATCGAGGTTCGTTATGCGCTGCTTGGCACACGAATGGTTTGATTGACCCACTTGGAATTATGCTCGCCCACCCAAAGGAATTCGTCATGGGAGGTCGTCATGACCTTGTAACCCGCCCCATCCTTTCATTTTGGACACGACGACTTGCTGTACAACCTGTCGTCCGTAAAGCAGAATTGTTGAGAGGCGGATGCAGTGAGGAAGAAGCTACGAATCTCAATGGGCGTTCATTGCTTACGCTTGCAACTGGAATTTCAAGCGGTTTTGGTTGCGTCCTTTTTCCAGAAGGAACAAGTCATGATTTAGCACATATGATTCGGTTCAGAACCGGACCAATGCGAACCGTTTTGGCTGCAGCAGCGATTGCGAAAGGCTCAGGCAAAAAGTGCCCAGTCTTGCAACCCATAGGACTGCATTACCGTGTACGACATCACTACCGAACGGATATGTGGGTTGAGTTTGCTGAACCATATTTCCTACCAGAAGATGAGATTCCTGGTGAANTGATTGAAGCAGTCCAAAAGAGAGAGTGGGTCGAGCCNCCGGGAGAGCTTGTTCGCTCATTACGTGACGGATTACGGCCACATCTTTTGCCGATTACCCCCAATGTCTCAAGCTGGGACGAGCACGGTGCTTTCCACCTCATTGCACAATTGGAATCTCGCATGAAGAAGGCCTCTCTCAGTACATGGAAGAGCGAAGTCCTTGCTGCACGGGAAGTACGGGACCGATTCCAAACCGAGCCGGAGGGTGAAGATTCGAAACCGATTGAAATTCGACACCCAATTGTCGACGCTGCAAAAGAGATTCATCTTCAGCTCAAGAAACGAAATCTTGACGGCAGAGATTTGAACGCTTCCGGTGACAACTTGAGAATCGGAAACCCTCTGAAAGGGATACAATTTGGCGTCAAGACTGCGCTGATGGTTATGCTTCTTCCTGCCTTCCTTATCTCACTCTCGCCTCAACTTATCCTTGGTCGGTTTTTGGGCGATCGCACGGATGAGGGAGTCGATGCTCGCACCACGTACCAGTTCCTTGCGGCGATGTTTGGATCGGTCCTCCTGTGGCCGTTCTTTGCGTTGATAGGCGTATGGATTGTCTGGGTTAATTCTAGCGATATTTCCACCATCTTGTCGTTGGATATCACCGCATTGTTCGGCGACGGGAAAAATTCTCAACTCATGTCGATGATTGTTCTTTACCTTGCAATGATTCCCCTATTTTGGACGTCTGGGCGAATGTTTGGATTCTGGTGGGATGGATATGTTGATGCGCGCAGAGCGTACTCACGCCTCACTGCTGGACGGCAATACAAACACAATCTTGAGCAAGGATTGCGCACTCTGACCGCAGAATTGAGAGCGTCCGACGAGCGTTGAGTTCAAATTACCCAAGCCCTCCCGTAGGACATGGTCGATTCCGGACATGTCCAGCAAATCCGCCAATGGCTTGCAAGCGAACGCCTCGAAATCCGAGACAAAAACGACCCGCGGGCTGAAGCGCACCTACTCGTTCGCTACCCTCCCGGCCCACAAGGGCACATGTTTGCGGTCGTTCTGCCAAAGGGTCGCGATTTGGTCTTTGTATCAAGCATGACTCGTGTCGATCTTGGCCAACAGAACCAGATGAAGGAACATATGAACGAAGAGCCCGAGGTCTGGTCAGAATGGGTTCACGAGTGTAGGCTTTCACTCATGCGAGCCGAACTTGATTGGGGCATACACATGGGTCATCAAGGCAAAGAAAAGCCAGGCCCACTTCAAGCATTCAATGTAAGTCTCCCTATTTGGTTTGATGGACTCAACAAGAACGCCATGATGCATAGTCTTCGCCGTCTTTGGTTAGCCAAATTAAGCATGATTCATGAAATTAAATTCGCATATGGGCCAGGAAAAGGTGAGCCTGGACCGGTCGATGATTGGGCCGAGCAAAAGAAGCGGAAGCAACCACAAGCAAACGCTCCCGAACCACCCCAGATCGAGTACAATGATATGATGCCATTCGGTACTGGTTTGGATCCAGATGAATGGGCATAACTGTGCTGCAGCGTACACTTACAGAACTGACGCGTAAGGGTCGCGGTTAAGTACTGGAGAACATTGCTAAGTTTCGTACAGGTGATACTATGCGTCAGACAACAAAATCGATTACACTCGTTAGCATTTTTCTGCTCTCATTATTTTCAGGAATGGTCATTGGAACCGAACAAGCCGAAGCATCCCAAGTTGTGATTACTGAAGCTGTTCGAATTGCCGATGGCGGAACGGCTTCCGACAATCAAGCGGCCGTTGCCTCAGACAGTGAAGGAAACGTCCACACCGTCTGGGCGCGAAACACGCAACACCTGTACTACTCTATGCTTTCACCCCGTGGTGAAGTCCTCATTGATGCGACCCAAATCACCAACCCGGGCCTTCACAAGGTCTGGCACCCTGACATGGTCATCGATGACAACGACCGGATTCATTTGGTCTGGGCGGACAAGTCAGGACAACACAAGATCATGTACACTTCAATCAACCCATACCTCGCACCTCTCGATGGTATGGCTGCTGAAGACACGGCAATCTCTGTGATTGATGACACGATTATCTCGATGCGTGCACAAGACCGTGACTGGCCATCCATCGACGTTGATAGTCAAGGCAACCTCCACATCGCTTGGCAAGATTCCTATGATGAACTCCAGCGATTTTTCAACCAACCTCAAATCTATTACTCCATGATTCAACCTGAATTCACTGGTGGCACAGTACTCACGCTGTTTGAAGACACCCTCTTGACACCGATTATCGGTCACAAGGGACACCCGGACATCGTCGTAGACTCCAATGATCTGGTACAAATTGCATGGGACGATACTCGTGGTGGAAAGGTTGAACTTGTTTTCCTCATCGATACATCGGGATCCATGTACTCTGAATGGGCTGACGTTTGCACAGTCATTTATGGCGGCAACTTCGCTTCCGGCGGTTACTTCCAAGGTCTCAAGCCTATGCTCGAAGAAGGAAACATGACGGTGTATGAGACCATTTACGGACTCGGTAACAGTTTGCCAGGTGCTGCCAGCAGCGGAAACTGTGCTACGCACAACAGGAATGCTGGCCCTCGTTCAACGGCTCTTGGAATTACGCCCGGAGATGACTCTGGAGGTATCCGAAAACTCCCAGGAACAGTTTACAACGGAAACACCTACTCTGGGTACTCTGGCGAGGATTGGGGTCCAGGTACCAACTGGGCATGTCTTTCATGGAAAGATGCTCAAGGTAACGTCCCAGGAAACCCACCAACTCAGGATGACCACAAGTGGAATCCAAATGCGACCAAGATTGCAATTCCAATCTCTGACGAAGGGCCGAAAGACGGTGACCCTGCCCAGCAAGCAGATGATACAACTTCAATCGAAGAAGCGCACGACAGTTGTGTCAATGCAGGCGTTGTTCCTGTTGGTATGTACGGACAAAACTACGGCGGTGCGACAGGCGTTCAATCCCATTTCAAGGATCTCGCTCAGTGCCCAAACGGTGTTCAAAGTACTGCAACCCGCAACTGCCCGGGCAACACCATTCGTTCTACCGACGCAGGTGGCCAAGTTTACGAATTCCCATCCGGTAGCGGTGGAGCAAGCCAAATGGCTCTCCTCGTCGAAGCAATGGTCTACATCTCAACCAACAACTCACGTGAAATTTTCATGTCCGTTCTTGACCCATACGGCAAGATGAACAACGATCCGAGCTGGACTCCTGGTATTTCTGGTACCGTAGCTCAGAACGGCAATTACATCGAAGACACAGGAAAGGGCTCAGAAGGTCACTTAGTTGTCGTCAACGACACCCGTGTCACCATTGATGACGCATATTCATTCCACCCATCGATTGGCGTCGATATGGAAGGAAACACACACATCACTTGGATGGATGGTCGTGACTACGGATTTGACAAAGATGTCAACTACGAGATCTACTACACCAAACTCCGACTTCAAGGAGCAGGAGAATTCGACGGACGAGACGATGGATTGTCAACCTACGCCATCAAGAAAATCAACGATACTCCGATTTCGAACGTAGAAACGAATGCTGGTTTACCCGCAAATGCGCCTTGGGGCGGCAACTCAGTGTTCCCGTCATTGCTTACAGACGATCAGAATCAAATCCACATTGCATGGGTTGATTCTGGCAATACATCGGCTGGGGAAGAATTGCTCTATGTCCGTCTAAATCACACTTCACTCGAGGGTGATGGTCTCACGGCACTTGATCCGTGGGAAACTGTTGCTATTACTTCATGGTCCTCAAATAAACTAGGTCCAAACTCGGGGTACAAACCGAGCATAGGTATGCCGCCCGCATTCTCGAATGACTTAGGTAGCGGAGCACACGTCGCTTGGTCTGACACCAACAAGTGCAACGATGAAACCAACAACAATCGATTCACCATCTGTTACTCGCACGTTTTGACTGGGCAAGTCGACGTTGATTTCGACGATGGGGAAACGTTCTACCACGTGATTGAGCCCGGTGATCAAACCATCTACAACCTCACGATGAACAACTCTACACCTGGGCCAAAAGATCTGGTTGCAGACTCTTACGGACTCAACATCACGGGCGTTCCAACGAACTGGACAGCAACGTTGTTCTTCGCAGATAACCATACTGCAATCTTCCCAGATACGGAGATATTCCTCGAAGGAGGCGAATCGATCCGATTCTACCTGAGAGTTCGCGCCCCGTCCATCTATCAAGCGAATGCGGACGAAATTGCAGAAATTCGTGTCGATGCAAAGTCGTACAAGGATCCTGCAATCCGTTCCGAAATAACCACACTTACACTCATGGACGTTGTCCACGGCATTGATCTTGATGCATCGCACAGTGTAGCTGACGTCGAGCAAGGACAAACGGCGATCTTCTCGATTACAATTACGAATACGGGCAACGTTGCAGACACGTTCCTCTTTTGGGATCCGGCAACGCTTGAGGGTCGACAAGAATGGCTGCTACCGTTTGCTTGGGACGTTGACTTCCCATTAAGCGTACAACTTGATCCGAAACAGACCGTCACCAAGAATCTAGAAATCAGTGTTCCAACCTCTGAAGATCCAGGAGCGTTCGTTATTCTGTTGAAGGGTTGGTCTGCGGGCGAACCTGTCAAATCTGTCGAAAAGGGAACATACGATATTCTTGAATTGGGTGTCTTTGTTTCCATCCGTTCTTCGAACAACATTGTGTTCAATATCACTGACCAAATGGCGATGGTTACTCCTGCGCCGTACGCACCGAATGCACTCAATCCAAATTGCCATGTCTTTGAAATTGAAGTCGAGAAATACTTCGATACGGGCGATCTTGTTTTCACAACACCAGGTACCACTGGCAACGATGACAATTGGACCACAGAAGTGATCTTCCCGACCGGCCTTACCTTGAATCCAGATGGCGTCTCTTACCCATGGGTTTTGATGTCCGGCGACGATTACAGAATGCACATTGTCAAGGTCAAGATTTGCGCACCCGACGATGCACCAGCGGGTCTGGGCAAGGCCGTGACCATCAAGGCACATCTCAAGGGCTATCCAAAGATCTCCGCTGCGAAGATTCTCCAAGTGGACGTTGACCATGTATACCGTCTGTCCACGGATGTTGCTCTTGTTGACGACGATCAACTCACAGTCAATCCGGGCGATTCGATTACGCTTACTACAACGGTGAACAACAACGGAAACGGGCCTGATCGTTTCGACTACACTCTTGCACGTGTAACGGATTCATCGGGTGTTGATGTGATATGGGACATCACGGTACCACGAAATACGTTGGAGGAACTTGATTCTGGTTCCTCTCAATCGTTCGATGTCCTCATGAACGTCCCACAACAAGTTCCAGCTGGCGAATATACCGTGGTCTTCCACACCAAATCCGAGCAAAAAGACGAGGATGCATCTGGCCGTATGACCCGCTTGCGAGATGTGACGACGCTTACGGTTACAGTTCAAGAGTTCTATGACATGCAGATTTCAATGGATCCGACCGTTGAAAACGATGTGAAGACCTCCGCACCTGGACGAGTTGTGCGCTTCATTGTCAACATAACAAACGCTGGAAACGTTCCTGATGTCCCAACACTGGACAACCACACCTCTACACGTTCAGGCGTCGACATTGAGGTTGAGGAAGTTCCGGACATGGGAACACTTGACGGATGGGATGTTTCATGGCGAATCATCCGACAAGTTGGACTCGATCTTGAAAGTGAGGAAGACTGTGTGGCGACAACCTCTACAGCAGCCTCATTCCCAGAGGAAAGTTGTGTTTACCTTTCCGATATTGATTCATGGCGTCTTCCAGAAATGGACCCCTACGAAACATACACCATGGTTGCGGTTGTTTCAATCGACCCAGGAGCACAGTTGTTGACTCGCAGTCTCGGACTCAAGGTCGTTTCGAAGATGGGCAATGCAGAACAAGGTGGAGACCACGATGATTCACCATCATGGTCTGGTGACTTCTTGGACTCAAATGAAAAGATTGTGACCATCAACCTTCGAGCACCTGATCTTGTCGTCAACAAGGCCACAACAGATGCAAACTCTGCAGATGTAGGGGAATCAATCCCAATTCGAATTGAGATAGCGAACACTGGCAACGTTCACGCATCTGACATTGAGGTCATCCTTTGTGAATACGAAGACGATGACATGATGGCAGAAATTCGCAAGAACAACAACATGTGCGATGAAGAAAGTATTGTCATGCGTCAAATTATTGGTGCACTGGACAAGCCAGACGATTCACAAGATGAACGCACGATTGAGTTGTACATGCTTTATCCGGTGACTGCAGGTAACAAGAATGTGTATGTCGTGGTTGATCCAGGAAACACCATTGTTGAAGCCAAAGAAAACAACAATATTGTCCGCATCTCTGAAGAACTTGGGTCCTCAAACCCGTTCCTTGACGTTGCTGGAGAAGTTGCAGGAAAGGTCGCACTTCCGACCATGATTGTCTTGCTTACCTTCTCTCTCTTCGGTGTCCTCTATCTGGTTGGACGTGGTCGCCGTGCAGCGGTCAAGGATCGAATTGCCGAACAATCATCGTTGATGTCAGTTCTCGGTGATGAAGTCGATAACTGAGTTGTTTAACCAAGCCACCAGCGTAGGTTGGGATTGTCGTCGACTGCGACAACTTCGCCTGAACGATCCGAGCGCTGTTGCTCGACCAGTTCACGGACTCTCGACATGACCGCGGAGATATCCTTCTCACTGAGATTGAGCTCTCTTGCCATCAATCCGAGATCGGGCTTGATCCGTGGGGTTTCAATCAATGCGTGAACCATGGTCCGCTGTGAATAATCTTCGAAGTCGGTGTCGACTGCAGCGGAAACACGCCCGCGTATTTGCTGGTGAAGGGCGATGAGAGCGTCACGTTGTCGATCCAGTTGCTCGAGTTGATCATTCAATTGTTCGAGGTGAACAACACCTTCTGTTACGCTGATTTTCTTCCGTCCACTAACGGCCTCTGCAATGGTTTGTGCCTGATTAGGTAATCGCGAACTTAACCGAAGTGGCCCCCCAGAGGGAAGCTTTCTCCTTTCAATTTTGAACAAGTCAGGACCTAAGTCTACACGAAGTGAAAACGCTTCACAGACCCTGAAGATTGTTCTAGGAGGGCCTCCCTTCTCACTCGGCACTTTCATTTTCTCGACCAAGTTTCCTTGTTCAAGCTCTTTTAGATGTTTGACGATGGCCTGCTGACTGACTCCGATCAATTCTGCGAGTTGCATAGGGTAGTGAGGTTCGCGAACCAATCGTTCGAGAATGGAGCGCCGTGTTTTGTTCTGCAGCAACATGAGGGAGCGTTCGAGTTGGTCCATACTACTCAACCTGTAGTTAGGTAGAGAAGGACTCATTTGAAGTCGTCGGAAAAAACGAACATCGCCAGTCAATCTTCGTCCCAGGATTGCCAATCTTCATTTTTCGCTACTGGTATCTTCCTGTCAACCTGCTGCTTTGGCGTTACCTCAACGCTTGTTGTAGTTGATTTTGGTTGAATTGCTGGTGTAGGGAATGGATCTGCGACGTTTTGTTCTTGCGGAGTTGCCGCTTCAAC
>PAJM01000017.1 GCA_002706065.1 Methanobacteriota archaeon
TGCCCATCAACTGCGTTCCCTGCAAGTGAGAAGGAAACTTCTCCAACATCGCTCGCTGGAGCAGTCCACGTAACGACCCAATCGTTGCTTGGTGCTGTTTGAGAGACTGCACCTGGCTCAGAACCATCTGATTCAGTGACAATTTGGGAACCTTCACCTGCGGTGAATGTTCCAACACCATAATCGGTGAGCAAAAATCCACCATTTGCATAAGATGCATGCTGGAGGTTGACCGTAAACTCATAAGATTCACCAATCGCATAGGCACGAGGGACTCCTGAAATTGAAACAACAACATCGTTCGATGGAACACCATTGCCGTGACAAGTACAGCCTGTTTCTACCGTGAGGCCATTGTTGATTGGATTGACCCATGGTGGCCCATTTGGATTAGCGACAACCGGTGCGAGAAGGCAAACAGAAAGCAGCAAAATGAGAAGTGTTCTCGATTTCATGACTTCCTCTCCGCTTTGGCCACTTCGATTCATCCTTTCAACGTTCCTTCATGACCAGAGAATTAGGACTCTTTGATGGCATTATTTAGGCCGGTCATCATTGCCTTGCCATCGCCAAATAGCATCATGGTCTTGTCCATATAGAAGAGGTCATTGTCAACGCCTGCGTAACCCACTGAGAGGGAACGCTTGATGATAACAACTGTTCGAGCAGCATCAGCATCGATGATCGGCATCCCTGCGAGAGGACCTTCTCCACTTCGTGCAGCTGGGTTGGTTGTATCGTTGGCTCCGATAATCAGAGCAACATCACAATCAGGGAACTCTGGATTGATCTCATCCATTTCAATAAGTTGCTCGTATGGAACGTTTGCTTCTGCAAGCAAGACGTTCATGTGGCCGGGCATTCGACCTGCAACAGGGTGAATTGCGTATTTGACATCCGTATCGTATTTTTCTGCAATGAGGTCAGCAAATTCCTTGACTTGGTGCTGACACTGTGATACTGCCATTCCGTAACCTGGTACGATGATGACCTTTTGTGCACCATCGATCATCATTGCGACTTCGTCAGGGTCAGATCCGACCTTGGTTCGTGTAAGCGATTCCTTTTCACCGCTACCGCCAAACGACTTGAACAGGACATCTGGTAGCGTTCTGTTCATCGCTTTGCACATGATGAAGGTCAAAATCAATCCTGATGCACCAACCAATGAACCNGCNACAATNANAACNGAGTTNCCNATGATGAANCCNGTNAANGCNGCAGCAATNCCTGANANTGANTTGAGNAGNGAAACNACGACNGGCATATCAGCGCCGCCAATCGGTAGTACCAAGACAATACCGAGAACAGCAGAAATTCCGATGATTCCCCATAGATAATCTGTATTCGTTGGTTCATCGATGCTGAGATAAATCAATACAGCAACACCGATGATCATCATGATCTTAAGTGGATTAAGCCATACAGGGCCCCATGTTGGTGTCTTAATCCACTTGCCGAAGATGCTCACCCCACCTTTGAGTTTGAACATGGCAAGAATCGAACCTGTAAGTGTCATCCAGCCGACAAGGGCTGAAAGACCTGCAGCGACCATGATAACGGTGAGTTCGAGTTGCTGATCGGGGACATCGGCTGGTTGTTCAACAAATCTCCAAATTTCTGAGAGTGCAACGAGAGCAGATGCAGCGCCGCCAAATCCGTTGAACAAAGCAACCAGTTCAGGCATTCCTGTCATCTCAACGCGAACTGCCATCCAAAGACCAATGAGGGAGCCAATCACAAGACCTGAGCCGATAAGAACCCATTCAATTCCATCACCAAGTCCCATTTGTAGGATGGTTGTTACAACAGCGACGAGCATTCCAAGAGCACCGAGTTGATTTCCAAAGGGAGCCGTTCGTGGATGCCCAAGTTTCTTCAAACCGAAGATAAACAAGGCAGCGGATAAGAGATAACCGAGTGAAATCCAGTCTTCCATTTCAGGCACCTCCTCGCTTCTTTCCTGCGATCATATTCAACATTCGATTGGTCACAGCAAAGCCTCCAACGACGTTGATCATTGCAAGAACGACAGCTACGAATGCAAGTATGCCAGACACAGCAGTAGCGCCTCCGTCATAGGCTACGTTTGCTCCAAGTAGAGCACCAATGATCGAAATACCAGAAATTGCGTTCGCACCACTCATTAACGGAGTGTGGAGTGTGGCTGGAACTTTTGTAATGAGTTCAAATCCAAGGAAGATTGCAAGCATGAACAATGTGATATTTCCAATCAAGAATAACTCAGGGGTTAACAATTCAGCGTTCATTCAAGGGCACCTCCTAATCGAGTTTGCTTTGGATGCATTTCTCCATTTTGACAAATGAGAACACCTCCCATTCCGTTGACATAGAAATCGCTTCCTTCAGGAGCACCAACAAGTATGTCATCCTCTTCTGAGATTGCAATTGCACCGTCAACGACAAGCGATGTGATGAATGTCGTGAGGTTGTTGGAATACAGCATACTTGCAGTTGTGGCGATTGTACCNGGCAGGTTTGATGTGCCTACGACAATGACACCGTTCTCGGTCGTGATGACTTCACCTGCAACTGTATCTTCGCAGTTTCCACCGACATCTGCGTTCATATCGACGACAACTGCGCCCGATTTGAAGGTCTTAACAGCACTTGATGGAACCGTAATAGGGGCAGGTCGGCCGAAGATACGTGCCGTTGTGACAATGATGTCAGCGTCGGATGCAACACCGCATACCGTATCGTTGACCTTCTGAATGAATTCAGGAGTGAGTGGCTTTGCATATCCAGCCTCATCTTCAAAGTCATCCATTCCATCCACTTCGATAAATCGACCGCCAACGGATTCAATCTGTTCTGCTGCGGATTTACGAACATCCGATGCATAGACAACAGCTCCGAGACGCTTTGCGGTTGCAATCGCTTGCAAACCTGCAACGCCTGATCCCATGATGACCACCTTTGCAGGACGAACTGTTCCCGCTGATGTTGTCATCATTGGGATGCCCTTTGGAACATGGGCTGCTCCCAGAAGGACTGCTTTGTATCCTGCGAGGTTGTCTTGGCTCGAATTAACATCCATGGATTGAGCACGACTGAGTCGTCGTGGAATCATGTCCATGGAAAGCAACGTTATCTTGGAGGAGATGCAGTCCTTGACAAATTGTGGATTTCGGAAGGGATCGGAAACACAAGCTAAGTTTGTTCCTTCTTTCATTCCTTCGACACCAGGAAATCGAATGGTAATGACATTCTCACACGCTAGTGCATCTTCACGGCTTCCAACCGTTGCTCCCGCCTCCTCATACGCTGAATCAGCATAGTTTGCAGCGACGCCTGCGCCCGATTCTATGATTACCTCAAAACCTGCTTTCAAGAGCTTTTTCATGCTGGTTGGAACGATTGCAACACGTGTCTCTCCTTTTGGTTCTTTGAGTACACCTAACTTCATTGTAACACCGTTGTTTTTGCCCAATGTTAGGAGGTTCTTCAATACCACCCTTTGGCGTTATGAAACAGGACACCTGCATACCCTCTTGATTAAAAGCGTCCGACCTTGACCGACAACTGGTGAGAAACAATGTCAAGAGGAAGTCGAAAAATCTCAGTTATCGGTGCAGGGAACGTTGGTGCAACATGTGCATTTGTGTTGGCAAACATGAAGATTGCTGATGTCGTCCTGCTGGATATTTACGAAGGATTTGCAAAAGGGAAAGCCCTTGATATGAGTCAAAATGCTAACGTATTGAACTACGATGGAAGTATAACTGGAACATCGCGCTATGAGGACATCGCAGGATCTGATGTTGTCGTCGTCACAAGTGGGTTCCCACGACAACCGGGAATGACTCGTGAAGATTTGATCGGAAAAAATGCTGAAATTGTCAAACAAGTCGGTACAGGAATACGAGAGCATGCTCCGGATTCGGTAGTAATTGTTGTCACAAATCCGTTGGATTTGATGACCTATCACATGCAGAAAGTCACCGGCTTCCCCGCCAACAGAGTGATTGGCCAGGCTGGTGTCCTTGACAGCGCTCGCATGGCGCATTTTATTGCATTGGAATTGAACTGCGCCGAGGAAGACGTCAGTCCGATGGTCCTTGGAGGTCATGGCGATACCATGGTTCCGCTTCCGCGTTATACCACTGTGGGAGGAATCCCCATCACCCAACTCATGTCTGAGGAACGCATCGCAGCCATCTCAGCTAGAACTGCTGGTGGTGGTGGAGAGATTGTCAAGTTGTTGGAACGTGGTTCGGCATTCTATGCCCCCGGTTCAGCTGCGGCTGTAATGGCAGAATCTGTTCTCAATAACCGACGCCGATTGCTCCCAGCATCATGTCTGTTGACGGGGCAATACGGTCTTGCTGATGTTTACATTGGCGTACCATGCATTCTTGGATCAAACGGTGTTGAAAGAATATTTGAGTTGGAATTGACCGATGGTGAACTTGAATCCTTGCAAACATCAGGAAATTTCTACAAGTCACAACTTGCTGATGTCTTGGGGTACAATTGAAGCATCTTGTTTGATGCTTTTGATTCCGAATAAGTAGCGTGTGATTCGAGTTCTTCGCACCATTTCAAAGGCTAGCCAGCATCCAATCGTGACGAAGATCGAGCCAAACAAGACAGCGGCGATGTTAGTCACTTCGAATTCCTTTGCAAGTTTCAGTCCTGCGAATACAATAGGCAAGTGTATGATGTAAAAGGGGTACACTCCTTGGTTAAGATACACTAGGTAGGGGCTGGGTTTGTTGAGGAGATGTGCGCCCCAAGAGAATACGGTGAGACACCAAAACCATGCATGGAAGCTATGAAGAAAACACGCCAAAATGGTCATTTCGTCGTGCAAGATTCCGACTTCAAGCCATCCTCCGTCCATGTATGGTACACCATCATTGTGTTGCTGGATTCGCAAGAGAACAAAGAGTACGGTGAGTACTGCCGTTGTTGCTGATATTTTGATGCGGTTCACTTCGATGAATTGGTAATAGTGTTCCCTGGAAATGATACAGATGTAACCAAAAATGAAGAAGACAAGATACCAGACCCACTCATAACCAATACCCATAAAACCCGGAAACCAGGGTTTGAAAACTACTTCTGTTAGAGCAAGAAGAACAGGTAAAACAAGGAAGACCCCTAATCCTCCTTTCAACGAAAACATCCCTCTGAGTTTTTGTGCAAAGCCTCCCTCAGGGTGTTGTTGTATGTAATGAAAAATCGGAACACAGAGAAGAGAATACAAGAACAAATTCCACAAAAACCACAGATGATGAAGTGCAATAAGTTTACCAAACAATGGCACCCAGAATACGAATGACGTGAAGATCACGTGAAACAAGAATTCAATCAACACATCTGCGAAGGTATCGCCCTCAAGCTCAATAGCGCCGGTTAAGATATTGCTAGCAAATCCTATGGTCCACATTCCAAAAATCATTGGAACAAGCAATCGTTGCAAACGTTCGATCAAAAACGTGCTCCATTTACGTCGTTTGAATGCAAACGCAGTTCCCATTCCTGAAATCATAAACAATGCAGCAAGCCTCCATTGATGCATCCAATGAAGAATCATACTCGCTGGGTCGATGGACTCAGCCGTGTAATCATTCCCTTCATCTGCGATTGCCAATCGTTCATCAGGATCATCGGTAATGTTTGGGTTGATTCCTTCTCCATAGGTCGACCAATACACTCCGATGGCGACGTGAAACGGGATTAAGAGACCAAATAGGATGACACGTAGCCAATCGATGTCGAATCGTCGCTCAGAACGATCTGAAATTGTATCAACCATCGCGCCTCACCTCAAATCGAAGACTCATTGATTGAGGAAATCCTACGAATCGCTAACGCAAATTCTGAACCAATGCTTGTCGCATCATCGGAATCTGGAGCAACCCTGACCAGTTGTTTCCCCATTTTTCCTCGACTACGCATTCGTGTGAGGATTTCTTGTCCAATGTAACACCCTTTTGATTCATGAACCAAATGCGTAAGTCCACAATTGTATGGGTGAACCTTTGGTGTGATTTCGTGTCCCTGGAAAGGGATTAGGTTGGCTACACGATAATCTGTGAACTCGGCCTCATCAAGTGTTGGCTCAAGTGGTTGTTTTATTGAGGTGACAACAACATATCCAAGGTAGGATTTGGTTATGGTCAGTCCATCACGTTCTTTGACTGGATGAGTACTTACATACACGTTGTTGATTGAGGAAATATCCCTAATCGTCACATCCTGCTGCAGTATTCGTGGTTGCAAATGGTTCAGAACATTTTCTTTGTATGGACCATGGCCTACGACTGCTATGTTGTCTCCGACTTCAATAACATCAACCACATCAATGATCTTGGCTTTTGTTGTGGTTAGTACAGTGCTACAAGTGCCGTCAACTTTGTTTGTTGACAATCCATCAAGGAACGTAAAACGATCTTTACCGGACACAAACAACACGTATGCATCAAGTTCGATGATGCCCATGATCGTTCCTCAAGAGAAGGATTCTCCGCAACCACATGAACTGGCTGCGTTAGGGTTGTTGATCTTGAATCCGCCACCCATGAGACGATCGACATAGTCGACTTCAATTCCGTCGAGAAGGTGTGATGAGGCGTTCGGTACCAAAACCCTGAATCCAGAAATTTCCAATTCTTGGCAGTCAACCTCGGTCGTTTCTACGATTTGAAGATCGTACATGTAACCGGAACAACCTCCTGACAAGACACCGACCAGCAACGCATGACTTCGATCGTCTCCAAAAGCATCTGTCAGCATTTCAATAGCCTTGTCAGTAATCGTCAACTGAACGTCAACAACCTCTGGTTGAACAACTTCGATTGTTGGCGCAGTCTCGCATGTTCCGCAGTCCATGTTCGACCCACGATGCCGCCCATTATGAATCTGACTTCGATTCAACGGCGTGCAAGTTTCTTTTTTCGTTCCTTTTCGAGAATGGTACAGCGTCGAATTTGTTCTTTCGCACGCTTCGATTCTTCCGCTGACAACCCGCGTGGGATGGACTGTTCATAGCACTTGATTGCATCTGGGAAGCGTTCCATTTCTGCATAAGCCGTACCCATGTTGTACAAAGTCTGTCCTCTTACATTTGATGGATCAATCATCATGGCCTTGTGGTAGGATTCAACACACGCCGGATACTCTTCCATGAAGTAGTAGGCGTTGCCTCGTCCGTTAAGAATTCGAATCACCATTTGGCTATCGTGTGCAAAAGACGGGAGCGCTCTGTCGAACGATGAAAGTGCTTCACGATACTTGCCATCTTCCATCAACTGAATACCTTGGTTGTACCACGATATATCCTGATTGGCGACAGAACTTGAGTCCGATGATGTGATTTGGTTCACTTGTACCATTGCTGTTGCGTCAAGCGCAGCCTTCGCCAAATCAACTTCAACGTTGGGTGTCTCATCTAACGCTTTCGGAGTCCGTTCGATTGGTGTTAGCAACAAATCATTCGCTGCGGTTGTCTGCTGGGCTTCTTGGACAGGCTTTGGTGAGATTGTTGATTGCATGCTTGCTTCAGCAACCATAGCAGGTGGTTCTGGAGCAACTGCAGGTGGTGTCGCTGTTGGTGGAGGAGGTGGAGTGTCAAATTGTTGTTGGGTTGAAGTTGGTGCTTCCAACGTTTGTGCCTTGGAGTGGCAGCGTTGAGCGGTATCCAAATCACCAGCAGCCTCCAATGATTTTGCAAGTCCTCTCCAAAGGACTGGATTTTCTTTGTCATCTTGAATAAGTTCCCTCCATTGGGTCACAGCCTCGATGTTCTCTCCTTTCAGTGTCAACGCTCGTGCGCGTTCGATGGATGCACCAGGGCTTAGCAAATCCAGTGCATACTGTGCCAGTTGTGGAGCCTCTGGCATCGTTGGCGATATACCGGTAATGTATTCGAGAACCTTAACCTCGGTCTCACCGCATTGCAAGAGCATTTGCACAATTTCATCCCGTAACGTTTGATCATCTTGAGAATCGAGGAGAATCATTCCATGAGAGATGACCAATCCTACATCATTTTCTTCCTTCGCATATTCCAACAATTTACGACGAGCTTTCGCATGACGCTTGTCAATTTCAACTGTTGACTCGAAGGCTTCTTTGGCACCGTCTACATTGTCATTTCGAGCGTAGAGGCTGCCCAGATTGTACCACCCTGAGGCGACGGTTTCATCGAGTTGTGTTGCGTGTTCCAAGGCTGCAATGGCATGAGTGTCCAACTCCATTCGAGCCATGGCGCCACCTGCTATTCTCCATGCGCCTGCATGCTGTGCACCGATGGTCTTGAGATGCGGTTTGAGTAATGCCAAGGCCTTTTTCGGTTCGCCCTGTCGAATGAGTTCTGTGGCCTCGTCGGTTAATCGATCAAGATTTATTTCTTCGACAATTGGTCGCTGTTCAATCTCGACTTCGATGGATTCTTCGATTTGTTCTTCAACAAGTTGCGTGGCAGCAACGACATCGGCTGCACTTTTGAGTTCGTCTTTATCGAGATGTCCGTCTCCATCCAAATCGTGGTAAGTGGCCTCAGCTAGAATTGCCTCTGGATTCTGAACACCAGTTTCTTCCATCACAACATTGAGCGTCGATTCTTGATGGGTTGCCTTCGTGATGGTTGACTCAATCGGTTCTGGAACTTCGTCCACTGGTGCATGCATTGTACGATTGAGTACGTCGGTCAAACTTGGGTGGCCTGGGAAGAATTCCAATCCTCGCCTCGCCATTGCAGCAGCACCAGCATCATCACCAATACGGTCGAGTAAAATCGCCAAGTTTGCTGTTGCAGGTGCATGGTCTGGATTCAGGTCGAGGCATATTTGGAAGGCCTGTCGAGCTCCCCTCGCATCCTGTTGTGCTTCGAGCAAGACACCTCGATTGAACCATGCCATATCACTTGATGGATCAAGTGCTATTGCCTTATTGAACGCGACCAGCGCTTCTTGTGGCGAGTTTGATCGAGACTTGAACTCGCCTTCTTCGATAAGAGCCTGCAATTGTTCATCAACACTTGATTCTTCATTTGAGGGTTCAGCTGCTTCGGAGGATATTTCTTCAGCATTGACTTCAGGCATCATTTCTTCCAGTTCTGGAGCTTGGTTTTCTTCCTCGCCCGTTGCCAGCATGGAACCTAATCCAGCAGACCTTAATGCGTCCGCCATGTCGTTCATCAATGCATTCGACATGTCCTCGTCCTCAGCACCCATACGCTTGTCCCACTCTCTGGCAATACTATTATTGTATAAGCATAGTTGCTTCTTGGTCAGGAGAAATCAATGGATTCATCTATTGCATGCCCATAGGAATTCCATGGCGGACGAACCACTACGAGTCATGGGACTATCCGGATCCATCGGCCGGCAATCAAAGAACGGTATGTTGGTTGACTTAGCGCTCAAAAAAGCAGAAGCCTTAGGTGCAGAAATTCATTTTTGGGACCTTCAAGAGAAGCCACTTCCGTTGGTCGGTGAGGATGGTTGCTGGTCAAATCCAATCGTGAAAGAATTCCAAGAAATGGCTTCAAGTTGCGATGCATTTCTCGTATCCTCTCCTGAATACCATGGTACCATGTCGGGTGTGATGAAAAACACCTTTGATTGGGTTTACGAACAACACGTCGGAGGAAAAGTGTTTGGCCTTATGTCAACACTGGGTGGCATCTCCAATTCCAACACACTCAATCACATGCGCATCATGTTACGCTGGCTGCATGGGAACCCTGTTTCACAACAATTGGCTCTTGGTCACGTCAAGGAAGCGTTCGATGAGGATGGTAATCTCTCTGATTCTTCCATGGATGAACGTTTGCAGTCGCTTGTGGTATCTGTTTTAACAACAGCAACGATGTACCGAAACTCGTGATGTCATGAATGCCAATCGCCCCTCTTTTGAAGACGCATTTGGCGGAACATATCTCCTCGTAGAACCCGGCAAGTGCAATCTTGGTGATGAGGTAGGATCAGGCCACCCGAATGAATCACCAGTCGTCCCGGCGGAAATCTCGGACCCATTCTTCTTGGGCATCCGCCCTGTTACCCAAATACACTGGACTGGAGTGATGGAGAACAATCCATCGAGGTTCCAAGAGGGTTGGAGCGCAGGTCTTCGTCCGGTGGAATCGGTGTCGTATACAGACGTTGAACAGTTTATCTCGCGACTCAATGAAAGCAATTCAGACTACATTGGATTTCGAGGTGTTTGGCGATTGCCAACGGAATTGGAATGGGAATACGTTGCGAAAGCAGGGACCTCGACACGATGGTCATTTGGAAACAAAGATTCGGAACTTGACGCACATGGGTGGCATGCTGGTAACAGTGGGGCAACAACACGCGAGGTTGGGTCAAAAAAGGCGAATCCTTGGGGATATTTTGACATGCATGGATTGGTTTACGAGTTAACGACTACTGCATGGACTTCATCACATGGGAATAGCATTGAACCAACCGATTCAACACGCCTACTCGAATACATTGTTGCCAAAGGTGGTTCGTGGTTCACAGAGTCTGATTCAACACGTTCCTCATCTCGTCGCAAGGTGCATTGTGATGACCGTAAGGATGGAATTGGATTGCGACTTGTTTGGGAGCCCATCGAACCCCTGAACTAATCTCCAGCCCGCACATCAACATCTGCATCGAATCCGAGTTCTTCACTCAGGTTTTGGCCATAAGGAATCTCTCCTGGCGTTGTAGTCCATTCAATTTGATCTACGTTGTCCACAAATCTCATCACATTGAGTCCGATGAACACTTGGATACCAGCATGGGTACGATGAACAACCGGCGAAACCTCTTCATGGAATGTTGAATTCATTAATTGACAAACTTCGGCAAATGTGCGTTGACCATTACACAATTCCCAAAGAACGCTATTTTTGTCAAGAAGTGGTCGGCGTAATTCTCGAGGAGCCCTCATAATTTTCGCGAAAACACGCTCAATACGCCCAAATTTCTTTTCAATTCGTAACACCACAGTCTTCCCTGTGCATCCCTCTACGTCGGGGTGTGGCCCTGATTCACCGGTCCGACACCACCAGACAGGAAGACGAACAGGATACTTTTCTGCAAGAGGATGGTTTTCCAAGTCAACAAGTTCCATACTATCACTCAAAAGTCTGTCCAAGTCCAGATGACTAGGCTGAGCATCGAAACGATTCCACTCAATGCAGAAATACGCACTAAATTTTGACGTTGACTAAATTTGTCAAGATACCATGTGAGGATTCCAAAAAATGCCACAGCGACCCAAAGAAAATACCACACGGGACTATCTTGGGCCATACCTGACCCATCGCCACACCTTTCAAGGCTGTTTCCCTATGCGGTCCAGGTATTGCTGTCCATAGTGTATCCACTGTTCCATACTCCAACCAGCTGGAAGACCGTCATCCGGAATTGGGGGTGATGTTTGAGTAACAGCTGGCCCATCAGAAGTCATTCCAACATGTTGTTCAGGTTCTGTTTCTACGGTTGTTTGTTGCGTAATCGGGGGTCCTGAAACAAATGTTTCATCCTCAACAGTTGCAGTTCGTTGCTTCCGAACCAGAAGCAAGATTGCCAATAAAATGACGATACCGAATCCTGTAGCAATCAAGGTTGGACCGTTGATTGTTTCAGAAAAGAAGCCTCCAGTTTCCGCTGGTTGAGCGAATTGATAGGTTTGCTGATCAGTGAATTGAATTGACTGATCTGTGGTTGCTGCTACGAGCAGGATTTCACCGCTGTATGGGCCGCCCATGCGTTGTATGTCACAACGAATATCTTTGATGACATCAGTGTTCCTTGTGTATGGAAGCGATACATTGACTTCCTCGTTATTCGCAATCAACGACCCATCGCACATCATTTGCCAATCTGAAGGGTACGTAAAAGAGTAAACAATGTGCTCTGTTTGCGTTGAGAGGCTGGTCATGTTAAACCAGACTTCAGCAACGGAATCAACGGTCGTGTTTCCACTTTCAGAAATTTGCATATCGATTTTTCGTTGTTGATCAACAGTGATGAGATTTTGATGTTCCAATCGAATGATATCTCCTTCCTCATTTTCTCCACCTTCCACAAACATGGTAACAACAATTCTTGTGTTGAGAGGAACGTTCTTTCCAACGATAACATCGATGAACAACAATTTGCTGCTTCCTGGGGCCATAGGGAAGGTCAAAACGTCTCCTGATTCCGAGGTCGGACCGCCTATTCCAGCAGTCATGAATGCTACGACATCGTCGGTTGGAGGTGATGTTGAGAATGTAAATCCAACATCCATACTCGATTCCAATGTATTGCCGACATTGATGACTGTTGCGTTCAATGTCGTTGTCGAATCAACCATCGCATGGTAATCGAGTGGAGAACCATTGAATTCTGGGAAATAGACGCGACCAGTGATCATATCAACTTCGAGTTGATTGTTATCAGGTTGAAGATCTTGACCTTCTGGTTCAACAGCAATGGTGACTGTGTGAAATTCTCCACCTGCTTCTGTCATCGGCACGTACAAAAGAAGTTCGACATCTTCAACCTCACCGCCCAAATAAGACACACCCAACTGTACCACGGGATTGTCGAGTATGACTCCGTCCACACGAAGAGAATAAGTCCATGAGACAGGTGTATCGATAAGATGAACCGAAGCGCTTGTTGGCCCATTGCCATAATTTGTTAATTGCATAGTGATTGTTGTTACCGCACCAGGTTTGATTTCTGATTCAAGTGCAATCAAATCTAGTCCAACATCATACATCGTGGCAATCATAATTTTGTTGTAAGCCGGTCCCTCGTACTGCGTACCACTTCGGGTCGAAATGAGAATCGGCTTAATCTCTGGGGCAACGTCATTGGCTTGTGCGTTCAATGGTGCAGTTACTGCAATGTAGAACGATGCAGATGCACCTGGATTGATTACAATTGAAGGACGTTGCTCAGCTTCAATCAACCAGCCGATGGTTTCAACAAAATCGACGGACAAATCAAAACTATCCTGCCTACTTGCTAAATTCGTTAGTGTATATTTGAGTTCAATACGTTCTCCTGGTGTTAAGGTCGTAGAACCATCGGGATCGATATCCAACTCAATCTGAGCATTCGATATCATTGACGCTTGAAGGACAATCGCTTCGGTGGTTGTACGTGTCGTATCGTTCTGAGCGACCATGGTCAACCAGAAATCACCCGTTTTATCGGGTGTTTCACCAGAAGGTATTGTCATCACGAACTTGACCGATTGGAGTTGATTTGGTATGAGTCGAATCGATGGTGATTGATCGAACGCTAGATTGACATTCCATCCTTGATGAAGTGATTTCGGCGCGACCTCGAGATCAAAAACATCCGTAGCTTGTCCAATGTTTTCAACCTCAACGTAGAATGCGCAAGACGATCCTGGAGCACATTTAGGTTTAATCTCAGGGACATGAATATGAGGAATTCGATCTGCTGAAACCTGGAATTGCATTTGCTCCAGAACGGAGAAATTTGGATTTTGTAGGCTCGTAGCCTCGAACGTGAGTGGGACAAACCCAACGCTGGCATTCGCACCAGGTTGTAATTTCACATCGATTTGTCGTGATTCTCCCGGCAAAAGTCGAACGCCTGTATTTGGATTAACGCCAGCGCCATTGGGAAATGAATACGCAACATTCCAATCGGTTGGTAAATTGGTAACCGATGGGACCAAAGAATCACTGATGTTTCCTGTGTTGGTTAGTTCCAATCGTATCTTACCCCATGAACCAGGTATTGACCCGTCTGTGAAGACTCCAGACACATCAAGATTGTATTCTTCAGTTCTTGCTGTCTGATCGTAGACGATCACAAAATCATCAAACCAATATCCGATATCTGTCCCAGAAACATCACTCGTAAATGCAAATTTGAGTCTTGAATTGGAATGGAAATGATTCGCTGTATCAAGCGGGACTAACGGAGTCGTGTGTCCCATATGATTGTTTGAGATGGTTTGCCAATTCGAAAGCGTGGCACCAACGGTTCCAGCAATATTGACAAGTTCATCCCAATTGCCTTGACGGTTGAGGGCGTAAACCTTCATTGCGTCATTTTGTTGTGCACTTCCTGTGTAGAAGAACGTTATACCGTTGGTTCTTGTTGGGTTTGAAACAATGTCACTCATGTCCCAAATCGGTGTTAACAAATCGGTTTGGAGATTGTTTGCATAGGAACCAGTCTGGCCTTGACCAATATGACAGGATTGTCCCATACTCAGTGCGGTGTCTGTGTTGGTTCCCCAATACGGTCCTGCGTTCCAGCCAACCAGTGAGGTGCAGGTAAAATAGGAATGAGCAACAGTATAATGTCGATTCAAAACGTCGTTGGAAGGGTTGTCGTCAACACCTTGGAACGTAGGAATAATTTCGAGTGAATGATTGCCTGAATAGTTGACCTGAACGTTGTAAAATGTTGCAGTTCCTTGTCCATTTGATGATAAACTGTTCATGGTAATGGAGCGATTCGCAAGTTCAAATCGTTCGTATTCGTTGTGAAGTATGAGCATCTGGACAGTTATGATTCCAGAGGCTACATTTCCATTGTTTCGAATGGTTATTTCGATATCCATGGGTGTTGTATTAACAGCATCGACAACATACAAACTCTTCGGACGATCAAATCCTAAAATCGGATGATTGGATGAGAACATTTTGTACTGTGATTCATCACTTGGATTTGAATATCGAACGGATACATCAGTTGCGGACAAATCTACTCCGCTGTTTTTTGAAGAATTCGATACGGTTTCAGTATCATGAAGTTCGTTGTTGGCAAATGGTTGAAGCAACAAAAGTACGACGAGCAGACCCACTACACCGTACCTTGGCATAGTGGTGAATCGGCATTTACGTATTTGATTTATTCGTCGCTGGAGTCTTGTGCAGCAAGCCTCAGCTTTTGCTCGTTCCTACGTTCTTTTGCACGAGCAGCAAAGTACACTGTGAAAGATGGAATAAGGACCATTGAAAAACATCCCACAACGGCTGCAAGGGCCCATAGAAACTCGGTTGCAGCATCAATTTCAAAGACTTGAATACCTGCAAATTCCTCATTAACGGTGTAAACATTGACTTGTGGTTGGACAGACTTGTCGCCAGGTTCGACGATTTGAATGATGATTTGTGAAGGCTCATGCGTGTAGTTGATTTCACTGCGTGCAAGCTCTTCTGCTTCGGACAGGCTATCTGCGAAGACCGTTCCGTTCGAGCGGCGAGCAGGGTCTGTTGACGTCAATGATTGGAGGCTAAGTTGACTGGATTCGGCTTCGACTTCGATCGAGTCTGAGTATATGCAGTGCTCTGAACACCTGAAATCAACCGTCTTTCCATCAACTTCGACTTCGGCATCGGGGACACCGAGGAACGGGTGTGAATACAACTTTCCATCATTTGTCATTTTGACCAATGCTCCGCTTGCGAGGTTATCGATCGTCATATTGACCCACGTTAGGTTTTGACCATCAGGAGATACAGTACCGATCCAGGTTGTTTCATTGTTTTGGAAGACCTTCGTAAGTTCAATGTCTTCAAATTCGCTTTCTGTTGGGTTTGTTTCATAGATGTAGTAACTGGGAGAAATTGTTGCGCCGTACACTGCATAGGAAAGCAAAATAATGAGCGTAAGAGACAAACCGATGAGTGTCCTCAACAAGTTTGGATTCTGGGCTAAAGCCTTCTTCATTGTTTCTCCCAAAACGCATCCATTCAAGAACACTTGCACGAGCCCAAAATCAGATGAATGCTCTTCAATCGCGTCTACAAATCGCCCGCTTTATTCAAATAGGGGAGATAAGTCGGAAGGATGCTTGGTGTAGTTATGACGACGTTTTACGATGTACCTGCCAATTTCCTAATCCCTGCTCTCGCAGAGCAATTGAAGAGCAATGATGCGATTAAGATGCCAGATTGGGCAGATGTCGTCAAAACTGGCTCGTCCCGTGAGCGCCCTCCGACTCAAACCGACTGGTGGCACACGCGAGGGGCTGCACTCCTTCGAAAAATAGCTCGTCAAGGTCCAATTGGTGTAACCGCACTCTCGCAAGAATACGGAGGCCGCAAGAACAACGGTTCCAAACCCAACACACCTGGTGTAGGGTCACGAAAAGTCATTCGAATCCTTGTTCAACAACTCGAAACTGCTGGTCTTGTCTCTACACAATCAGGTCGACTTGTTGAACCCGAGGGACGTGAAGCAACCCAACTTTACAATGGACGTATCATAACTCCAGCTGGCCACAAACTTCTCAACGAAGTTGCACACAGTGTGCGTCCCGATGTTGAGGCAGCCTATTCTGGTCTCGATAAATATTGATTGAACGGAAGTGAATGGATGACAAGTGTTGCAGACGATTCGGCGGAACTTGAAGCGTTCCGTCAGCGTCGACAACTCGAGCTTCAGCAACAACTCGAACAGCAAGCGAAACAGCAAGCCGCCGCTGAAGTTGAATCACAAGTACAAGCACAAGAGCAGCAAGCACTTGACCAGGCCATGAAGACCATCCTTACTTCAGATGCGAGAAGTCGTTTGACCAACATTTCCTTGGTCGATACCAACAAGGCCGATCTCCTTAAGCGACAATTAGTCGGACTCTACGAGCAACAACAAATTTCCATACCTGTCAACGATGAACAGTTGAAGAGAATCCTAGCAAGCCTATCCAAGAGCCGCAGAGATGCGTCTATCCGTCGAATCTAAGAGGGGTGCTCGAATATGTCAAAAAATAAACCAGCAGCAAAGAAAATTCGCCTGATGAAGGCAGGAAAGCAGAACCGCCGTGTCCCAGTATGGGTCATGCTAAAAACGAACAGAAACACAGTGTCGCATCCAAAGCGACATCACTGGCGACGTAGCAAGTTGCAACGATGAGGTGTATTGACATGGCAAGAGCAGCAACATCTGAATTGATCGTCCCACTACGAAAAGCATGGAACATAACCCGTTTCAAGCGAGCACCTCGTGCAATCCAAATCATCCGCGATGAAGTCATTCGTCATCTCAAGGTTCTTCCTGAAGAAGAGATTTACATCGACCCATCGGTCAATGAGAAAATTTGGGAACGTGGTATTGAAAACCCACCGCGCAAGATACGGTTGACCGTTATTCGACATGATGAACCGGATATCCCAATCGAAGTCAAATTGTTTGAGGAGGCCTGAAAATGGGAAATATTCGTCCAAGTTTTATCAAGATTCGAGCAATCCGTCTGGTTGAAGAACACGGTGAAAAATTCACAGATGACTTCGATCACAACAAGGTGATGGTCGAAAAGCTGACCGACGTGAGTACAAAGAAGCTTCGTAATTGGATCGCTGGCTACGTTACTCGTTACCGCCAACGCCGTACTGATTGATGAGGTCATTGTTGTGCCCATTCGGGTTGATTGGAACAGAACTCCCGTTTCTGTTCATAGCCCTACATCGGAGCCACTGGAACGATTGATTCTCTATCTTCGAAATACGTACAACGTCCGCAGGCGCTCGTTGGTAATGCCGGACCGAGAGCAAGGTGGCTACCTTTTTTTTCTATATCAAGCATGCAATCCGATGTGGATTGCTGAATTCATTCAAAGCCAGGAGGAAGAATGATGGGTGAACGGAGTGATTTACCGCTCCCTCAATCTGCCTACAGGTTGCATGTCGTATTGGTGGGTATCCAACACCCAGGTAACTTGGGAGCTGTCTGCAGGTCACTCCTGAATCATGGATTTGATTCGTTACGTTTGGTTCAACCCAAGTGTCACCCTGACGATATCGAGGCTAGAAATCGTGCAAAACATGCTGGGCGTGTGTTGGATGATTGTCGAATTTTCGAGTCGTTTGAAGCGGCAACAAACGATTGTTCCGTAGTTGTGGGGACATCGGGCAAACGTGAGATTGGTAATAAAACGCAAAAACGTCATTTTGTTTACCCATGGGAATTTTCTGAACGGATATCGGATGTTGAGCAAGACGTTGCACTAGTGTTTGGTGAAGAAGGGAAAGGATTGTCAACAGTTGATCTCTTGCGTTGCGATTACCTCGTGACCCTCCCTACATGGGAGGGATATCCAATAACCAATCTAAGTCACGCCGTCCACACGCTGACGTATGAACTTCATCGATATCGAGTATTGAAGCGTCAAGGAAAAGAAAAAGCCCTTCCAAATATCGTGCCTCTTCAACGGGGAATCACACCAGAACAACGCAAGGTTCTGCGGAAATCGGTTGAGGATATTGCACGTTATTTGCCCGGCGGAGACGAACGCCGAATTTCTTTTGCACATTCGTTAACACGTGCCCTTCAGCGCTCTGGATTGGAGCCAGATCAAACCAATCGACTCATTGGGGGATTTGTAGATGCTTCTACTGCACTTGAATACGCCACAGAAAGTGGTCATTGGAAATCAAATCGACGTCGTCGGGTTGTGCTTGAAGAAGAATAGTTATGCGTGCCACGATGCCCAACTTTTCGGAGTTTCGCGTACATGCATAGCCACGAGTCGTAAGCGATTGCCGTATGCAGTTCGGATATGTGGTTCAACCTGTTCAAAAGCCCATTTAGCCAGGTTTTCTGCGGTTGGAATGAACGGTACAATTACGGTACGATGTTCAGCAGAAAGTCCGGAAAGTACGCTTCTAGCTTCTTCATCACCTTCGTATACAACGAACGCATGATCAACAACGTCGTGGATATGGACTGTTAGAATCGAACTTACATCGCTAAAATCCATCAACATGCCTTGTTCACTTACGCCTTCTGTTTCGACAATGTCTCCTTCAATTTCAGCTTCAAATCGATATCGATGACCGTGAAAGTGTCTGCATTTGCTTTTGTGATTTGGCACTCTATGTCCCGTATCAGTCTCAACATATCGGCGTATTTTTGTAGTCATTCGTTCACCTCAAATCTCATTGCTGCACTGTTGATGCAATAACGTTCTCCACCAAACTTTCGTGGTCCATCATCGAAAACGTGGCCAAGATGCGCATCACAACATCCACAGCGAACTTCAACGCGAGTCATTCCATGCGATGTGTCGATTATTCTCTTGATGTTGGCATCATGATGTTCTGTGTGAAATGCTGGCCAACCGCAACCAGAGTCAAATTTCATTTGATTCGTGAAAAGTTTGGTATCACATACGATGCAAAAGTAGTCGCCTTTTCGATACTCTTTGTTCAGTGCACCAGTGAATGGTCGTTCAGTACCATTTTGTTGTGTGACGTAGTACGATATTTCGGATAGTGATGCGATGCGTTCATCAAAATTCATATGTTAACCTCCTGCTTGTGATTACGTTCAACGACTAAGGCGTTTTCAAGGACTGTTTTCCATTCGCCTTGGTATTCAATTGGATCTTGTCGGCCAATGGAGTGAAAAGCGAGAATACGCTCAATATCCGATCCGCTCTTACCAGAACTCCTACCGTCCTTATCAGGATTATAGGACGTAATTGTATTGGAAAGAACTTCATCAAAATCCAAGTCCAAGAGTTGGGTTGACTCAAGGGCATCCAAGAGAATTGAGGTTTTGTCGCCATTTAGGTACGGCAAATCGAAGCGAACCTTGTCACTCTCCCAATTCCCAATTTCAAAGGCTGATTGAAGAGCATGATAGAATTCCGGCCGACAATCTGGATAAATGGCATGATCGCCACTGTGAACTCCGAGAGCAAGGACGAGTTCATGCCCTGTCTTTTGAGCCTCAGAAAGGGCAAAGCCATACAATATGGATGCAAAGATTGCGTTTCGGTTTGGGACTACAGTTTGTTTCATTTGAGCTTCTTCATAATGGCCAAGTGGAATATCCTTGTCGTCGGATGTAAGAGCTGAATCGAAAAGAGACATCGCAGGAGATAGATCAACAATATGATGTTCAACACTGAATCCCTTTGAGAGACAGAGTGCCACCGTAGATTTTGCCTTCTCGATTTCAATTGCATGCTTTTGTCCATAGTTGTATGAAATGCATACAGCACGATACTCACGGGCTAAATAGTGTATCAAGAGACATGTGGAATCCATGCCTCCACTCAATGCCATGACAACTGTTTTCATAGAATTCCCATCCATTTGTGCGTTTGCAATGATAATCGCCAGCCTGCATGTTCTTTCACAATTTGTTCTGCTTCCTGAAACATGACACCATTCTCTTCGATGGTCGCTGTATCGATGTAACAAGGTTGGAGAAAGTGGTGCTCAAATCCTGATTTGAGATCACCATACATCGACAATTCTTGACCACAATACACAATCTTCAGTTCATTTCCCATGCGTTGGCGAACAACGGAGTTGGGATAGACTTGATCTTTTGGCGATATACAGATCCAATCGATGAGACCTTGTGGTATTTCTATCGTGCCATTGCTTTCGATTGAAAGGTTGAATCCGCGTCGCTTTAACAATCGATGCAATGGCCATAAGTTGTGGAGCATGGGTTCACCTCCAGTGAAGATGACACGTTTGCAATCGTATTGCATGATTTCACCAAGGATCTCTATAGCATTCATTTGTTCATGTGTATTGAAGTCAGTATCGCACCACGAGCATCGCAGATTGCACGTTCCAAAACGTACAAACACGTGGGGAATCCCAGCGTGATACCCTTCACCTTGCACTGAATGGAAGATTTCAACGACCGGATACTCGGTAGCCAAATCCGTTGGGTCATCACCAACCGCATCTCCAGCACGTTCGCAATCCATTTGCGATCAACTCGAGTTTTCAATGAGTTGCATCAGTTCGTTCCTTGCTTCTTGTTTCTCAAAGAAAACTCCACGCATTGCACTGGTTGTCATGATTGCATTTTGCTTGCGAACGCCACGACACCGCATACAACCGTGTGCTGCTTGGATAATCACGGCAGCACCAAGAGGGTTGAGATGCTCCACCAAATCACTGGCAACATCATTGGTAATCCGTTCCTGATTCTGCAGTCGATGTGCATGATGATCGACGATACGAGCAAGTTTTGAAATCCCTACGATCCTATCGACAGGAATGTACGCAACGTGTGCTTTACCACTGAACGGTTGCAGATGATGCTCGCATGTCGAATGGAATTCAATGTTGCTTAACAACACAATACCATCGTATCCTTCCGCATTGAATGTTGAGTCAAGAATGGTTTTGGAATCGGTAGAATACCCAGAAAAAATCTCCCCCCAAGAATCGATCACACGCTGAGGTGTGTCTTTCAGTCCCTCTCGATCAGGATTCGATTCTAAAAAATTCAAGAGCGTGTACACCGCCTTTTTTGCCTCATCTCTCGTAACCATATTAATCGCCCCCAAGTCGACCGTGTCGCATATCAATCGTGTCGAGTTGATCCAACAATTTGCGGCAAGCAGAGCGTATTGCATCTGCAACGCTGATGAATTTCTTGTCGTCCCCTACATGCTGTTTTAAGTCAACGAGAAGCTCGTTCGGCATGTCTAAACTAATTTTGGGCATAGTCTGCCCTTACTGGAGTATTATTTTAAGAATACTATGATTTCGTGGTAATAATGTCTTCACGGTGAAATTGCTTGGCTGCGTAACGAACCGTTAGAATACAAATCAATGATGATACGAACACCCACACAACGACGTGCTCAAGAATCACTCGATTGAGCAACAATTCTCTTAATCCTAAAAGAACATTCACGAACGGTACGCCAAACCAAAACATTTCTACATCGTCCAGATTGATGAACTGAGTCAAGAGTATTGGCATGATCATGGCTAGTGTTATGGGTGTAAGTACAGAACCTGCTTCTTTGACGGATTTTGAACGCATTGCAAGTGCCAAATACAGCGCCACAATCATGGTTCCATAAAATCCAACAGCGAGTGCGAGTAAAAGCACTGCTGTTACACTCAACGATGGTACATCGATGAAATCACTCGCAAGATAGGCAATACCAAACAAGAGCCCTGTGATTTGGAGGGCGACTCCCACGCCTGTAATCGAAACGACTGCAAGCCATTTGCCAAGTAACAATTCTGTTCGCGACAGCGGGAGACTCAACAATGACTCAAGAGTGCCGCGTTCGCGCTCGCCAACGGTCATATCGATAGCAGGTTGGACTGCAGCACTCGCTGTCCAAATTGCTAATACGAACGGAATGAACAATGAAAGAAGCATGCCGGCCTGTTCGCCTTTTGTTGCAGCATCTGCATCGTTAATCGAACCATCCCAACGCAATGGGTTCAATGTTGACTCGACGTCAAGGCCTGCGGATTCAATCCGCTCACTTGTCAGATCCTCTTCCCATTGAATCAAAACATCAAGAATCCGACTCCTTGCCTCATTCGATTGTTCGGATGTTGAAAGGTGGAGAATGGAATAATACCAGGTTTCATTGCGCAATTCGATTCGCAAAATAGCATCATAATCCAGATTACGTAATTGTTCAGTACTGTTGCTGGTATCGGAAAGGCTTGTTAGATTGAGGGGCATTGATTCGATGGTCAATGTTGCTGTCTGATTCTCAAGTTCGAGTATCAAATGATTTTCAATATCATTTGATTGCACAAGGATGTCGACTGTTTTTTCATTCAGTTCGGCTGCCTCATTTTGCATTACAATTGGAAAAGCAATGAACAACAAAGGGAACAACAACAGTGGTATGAGGACCAGAGCGACGATGGTTCTCCAATCACGTATGAATTCAATGATCTCCTTTTTCGCCACAATTACAATTCTTTTTCGGCTACTCATCTTCTCCCACCTCCATTCTTTTCGAAGGTGTGAACAGTCGTCTCCATAGAGTTGATATTCGGGAAGGTTTGTCTGTTTCTTCCATCCTCGGTCGTGCCGTTTCGTTCGTGAGTGCTACATAAGCCTCTTCAAGCGAGTCGGTATTCGTAAGCACGAGCAGTTCTTCGGGCGTTCCATCGGCTTGCACAAAACCGTTGTGCACAATAATAATCCTGTCACACACCTGTTGTGCCTCAGCAAGGTGATGTGTTGAATAAATAACAGTGCCACCTTCATTCTTGAGCTTTCGGACGAGGGAACGAACCGTTCGTGCAGAGGTCACATCAAGACCTCCTGTTGGCTCATCCAACAAAAGAATTTGAGGCCCATGCGCAAGTGCTCGTAACAACGCCGTTTTTTGTTTCATTCCCCTTGAAAACCCTTCAGTATATCGATGGAGTGAATGCTCTATATCGAGGAGCTTTGCAAACCGATAGGTCCTGTTCCATGCCATTTGATCATCTATACCATGCAGTCGACTGTGATATCGGATGTTTTCCCACGCCGTTAATTTCGAGTACAATCCTGTTGATTCCGGAACAACACCAAGCACCGAACGCATTTCAGAAATTGGCCGATTGTTATCCAATTCGACTGAGCCTTCTGTTGGCCGGTAGACACCTGACATCAATCGGAGCAGGGTTGTTTTACCAGCACCATTTCCGCCAACTAAACCAATGACTGAATTTTTGTGAATGTCAATGTTAACATGCTGAATCGCATGTATCTCTCCGAAGGATTTCTTGACGTCGAGAAGACGCAGAAGCGGTTCCATATGGAGCACTCTCAAGATGCGCGACCGCTTTCAACTGCGAAATCGAGTCCAGGGTGTTTTTCCTCCAAACGCTTTGCCCGGTCAAGTGTGTTACGGAGTTCTTGCTGTATTTCTTTTTGAGAAACACCCATCTCAATCAATGTGCCAATCAACTCGAACGCCCCTTGCACGGCGCCAGCATCAAGGAATGCTTCGTTGGTAATCGTTCCATTGTGACGCAAGGTTTCCAACTGTTGAGCCAAGTATTCTGATTCCAAACGAATGCGAGGTCCGGCAACATGCGGCAGGGCCATCAGGTGGTCAATACAACTCCTCATCAGTTGTTAGAAGTCGAGGACGATTATGAGCATTCTGTCCATCGTATCTCTTATCGCTGTTTGAGTTCCACCAATATCCCACCTGTGCTTTTTGGATGTACAAAAGCAATACTGGAGTTGTGAGCGCCCTTTCGTGGGCTCGTATCAATCATTTGTATGCCGTTATCCATAAGATGTGCAATCATTGATTTGAGATCATCAACGGCAAGACAGAGTTGTTGGATGCCCGGACCACGTTTGTCGAGGAATTTACCAATCGGCGTATCAGGTCCCATTGCCTCAAGAATTTCGATATTTGTTGAAGATTTATCGACGACATCAAGCGGGAAAAATCGGGTAATTACGCCTTGGTCTTTGACTTCTTCATCCTCACCGTTGGAATCCAATCCTAAGAGTTCCCAAAATCTACTTCCTTCGGCCAAACTATGGGCTGCAATTCCAACATGATCGATTGTAATTCGTTGTTTCATACTCTCACCTAAAACCCACTGGGAGCAGAGTAAGTGCCAAAAATATCCTTCATAGCCGACATAATTTCACCTAATGTCGCATTATGTTGAATTGCATTGATAACGATTGGGAATAGGTTCGAACCGTCTTCAGCAGCGCTCCGAATCTGTTGCAGAATTACCTCGACTTTTGATGAATCCCGATTCTTCCGTAATCCATCCAAACGTTGATGTTGGTGTTGTGCAACCTCTGGATTCAACTTCATTGGTTTGATTTGTAAGTACTCATCCATCGTACCGTGATTGACACCAACGATACGACGAGAACCACCTTCAATCTCATTGAAGTAGCGATATGCAGTTGTGTGAATCTCTTGTTGTTGATATCCTTGTTCAATCGCTTTCAACGCCCCACCCATTGAATCGATCTTTTCAATTTCAGATTTTGATTTGTTGTAGATTTCATCAGTGAGTGATTCAATGTGAAAGGACCCTGCAAAAGGATCTACTACATCTGCAACACCAGACTCCTCAGCAATAATTTGTTGAGTTCGTAGGGCGATTGTAGCACTTTCTTCTGTAGGTAAGCCCAATGCCTCATCGTAACTGTTTGTGTGCAAGCTCTGTGTTCCGCCACAAACTGCCGCAAGGGCTTGGATTGTGACTCTGCTGATGTTGTTCAGAGGTTGTTGAGCAGTCAGTGAAACTCCAGCAACTTGAGTATGAAATCGTAATTGCGTGGACCGTGGATGAGATGGAGCATAGCGTTGAACCATGAGGTCATGCCATAATCGCCGTGCAGCACGGAACTTTGATATTTCTTCCAGGAAATCGTTGTGGCAATTAAAGAAAAAGGAGAGTCTTGGGGCAAATGTATCAACTGCCAAACCTTTTTCACAGGCTGAATCAACATACGCAAGTGCATTGGATAACGTGAATGCAAGTTCCTGGACAGCAGTCGAACCAGCTTCTCTGATATGATAGCCTGAAATTGAGATGGTATTCCATTTCGGGATATTTGTGGAACAATACTCAAAGATATCCGTGATCAATCGCATTGAATGGTTTGGAGGGAACACATAGGTACCTCGTGCAATGTACTCTTTCAGAATGTCATTTTGAATCGTCCCTGATATCTTTTCTCTGCTTACACCTTGTTCTTCTGCAACAACACAATACATCGCAAGAAGGACCATGGCTGGCGCATTGATGGTCATTGAGGTTGACACCTTGTCGAGCGGTATATCTGAAAACAAATCACGCATATCTTGCAGACATGAAATAGAGACTCCGACCTTGCCAACTTCACCCTCGCTAAGTGGATCATCAGCATCCAAGCCAAGTTGGGTGGGTAGGTCAAACGCTACCGATAGTCCCTTTTGGCCTCGATCAAGCAGCAAGCGAAAACGTTCATTGGTTTCTTGTGCAGACGAGAAACCTGCATATTGTCGCATCGTCCATAATCTGGAGCGATACATCTTCTCGTGAATCCCTCGTGTGTATGGCGCAGAACCCGGCGTTTCAACGGAATCATCTGGCACGTGATAAGCCGGAATTGGTAAACCACCCAGGGTCTCCCAGTTGGATTTTCTTAACTCGACCATGACTTATCCATGCATAGACGATTCATCAAGCCTCGCATGTCTCAGTGTTCAACGCCGCCTGGACCGTGTGCATGGCCATGGGCCAATTCTTCTTCGGTTGCCACCGTTACGTCAACAACCTCAACACTGAATTCCAATGTCTTGCCTGCCAGCTGGTGATTGAAATCGACCGTTACTGTCGCCTCTTCAACAGATACAACTCGGAATGGACCGACATCAGACATCAATGTCATACCTGGTTCTGGTGTGATCTCTCCAAACATTTCGGCAGGAATTTGTTGAACCGCTTCTTCAATTACAGCACCATAAGCGCGCTCTGGCTCCAGCGTGAATGTACGCCGTTCTCCTTTTACTGCACCAAGAAGTTCTTCCTCAAATCCTGGTATCATTTGCTTGTGTCCGACAAGAAATCGGAGCGGGTCACGACCTTCGCTGCTATCGAATACTTCACCACTTTCCGGTAATGTACCTGTATAATGAACGGTTGCTACAACATCTTTCTCAATTTTGGTCATCTTATCATCTTCTTGTCGTTAGCGCTCTGACGAGGTCGCTTAGTTGTTTAGCTACCTCATCGCTTATGATGAGTTGTTCCTGTTTTTCTTCAATGAATTGGTACGTCGCCTCAACACCTATCCTTTCTCCTTTCGCCCATATTTGGCCAAGAAGATTTGATCGATGCTCTTCAGCTATTGAATCATCTTCAAGAATATCTCGTGCAGCATACTTGTAGTCATTGTATCGTTGCCGATTCAATTTCTTGACTTTTGGTTGACGACCTCCACCTGAGTCATCATGGCGTGAACGGCGTCTTCGATGCTCTTTCTTCTTCGGAGTTTTAGTGACAATTTGTTTGAAGACGTTTTTTGAAGACAGACTTGGTTCTGCAGGATTCGGCGTGTCCTTTATTTCCACTTTTTCTCCTACGGAGTCTGTATCGACTACAGTGGATACCACTGTTTCGGTGGGTTCGGCAGCAACTGGTTGGACACGGACTGGATTTGGTTCAAGAATCGACTCGGTCTTTTTGACGGATTCTTGTGATTGCTTACGCAACTCAGCGAGACGTTCCGCTCTGGATGTCTGTTGGGCGGTTTCTTTGGTGCTTGTTTTGTTGAGATCTTTGGCGCTTATGGCAGGTTTCTGAACGGGTGCTGCACTTGGAGAAGCCTGAGCGCCGAGTCTTCTTCGTGCTTCTTCTTGACGCTTTCGCAAATCATTTTGATCAACATTCTGCCGGTTGTCTTGTCGATTAGTTGTTGATTGAGTTGGGGCATTGGTAGCACTTCGTTCGCTTCGTTTCTTTTGGCGAACTTGATTTGCATTCGCAGCAAATGGATTGAATGGTTCATCCGGTTTCCTGCGTCGATCTCGAATTCTTAATCCCCCAGTGTTCGTTTCTCAATGCCGACTTGTTAAAAACAATCCGCTGCAATTGACTAACTCCATGTTACAATCGTATCATCTGTACGCATGTATTGGTCAATTCCGCTTGTTTCAAATGGGGTTTTACGACCATTTCGCAATTCGATGTAACCAAGGAGACCAATCATTGTACCATTATCAATGCAGTACATGCGTGGAGGTGCGTGCGAGGTTGATTCCCTCTCATGTGCCATCAATGTAGACATTTCTCGAAGTCGAGAATTGCACGCAACACCTCCTCCCAGCAAAACTTCCTTCTTTCCACTGTGGGCAAGGGCACGTTCTGCCACCTCAATGCAAGCAGCAAAGGCATGCTCTTGAAGTGACCAACATACTGAACCCAATGAATTTCCTTTTTCGATGAGTCGTTGAGCAGCCGTAAGAATGCCTGAAAAGGCTAGATCCATTCCTCGGACGGGATAGGGTAATTCGAGTCCATCCAAGGTTGCACCAGGATTGTTTTCAATGAATTCCTTTGCTAATTTTTCAATAACAGGTCCTCCGGGAAATGGAATCCCTTGTTGTCGAGCAAATTTGTCCAACATATTGCCAATGCCGATGTCAAGGGTCTCACCAAGCACTCGGTACTTTCCTTGCAGTTTAGCAATGACTTGGGTATTTCCTCCGCTAACGTACAGCAGAACAGGATCGTCGCATTCGCACTGTTGCCGACCAATTTCAATATGGGCTACACAATGGTTTACACCAATGAGCGGTACACCAAGCCGACTGGACAATGTTCGTGCAACGGATGCACCAATACGAAGACAAGGTCCTAAACCTGGCCCTTGCGAGTATGCAATTGCGCCGATATCAGTAGTGCTAAGTCCTTGTGAAGTGAGAACTCCTCGAAACAATTCAGCAGCGTAATCTCGATGATGATCGGCAGCTTCTCGAGGATGGATCCCTCCTTCCAATGGCTTGATTGTATCACCTACTGATGGATAGGGGATGCCGTTCGGGTCGACCAACCCGAATGAAAATGTGTGTGCTGTGGACTCAATTCCGATGGTCCACTTACCTTCGCTCATGGATGTTCGTGGAAGCGATTGTTCTTCAACTCTCACCTCTAGCCTCGACCATGCGAACCATTTACCATAACATTGGTTCTATGCAAACGATGAATGATATTGATTCATTATCTAAAGGAAAAGCAATTGCTGTAAAAGATAATAAAATTGAGAATATCATGGACTCAATAGATGAGTTTGAATCATCGGATGCTCAATTTATCGATGTAGATGGCAGATCTATCGTACCTGGTTTCATCGATGGCCACTCTCATCTTTTGTGGGCTGGGGACCGATTTAACGAGCACAACTTGAGAATGCAAGGTAAATCCTACGCAGAGATTGCGGAAATGGGTGGAGGCATTATGGAAACTGTACGTCAAACACGTAAGGTTGGTGCTGAAGAATTGTATTCAATCGGGGAGAATCGGTTGAAGAATGCTTTACGATATGGTACGACTTTTCTGGAAGCCAAAACTGGATATGGATTATCGACTGAGCATGAATTACGTCTATTGTCCGTCGTTGAACAATTGAAATCGGTCCAAAACCTTCCGTCAATTCACTCGACATGGATGGGCGCTCATGCTGTAACTCCAGAACATACCTATGATTCCTACACCGATGAGATACTTTCCGATCAGTTGCCACGTGTTCTCGAATCCAACTTAGCCGATTCTGCTGATGTATTTTGTGAACCCGGTTGGTTTTCTGTGGAACAGTCGGAGGATATTCTTCGAGCATCGCGCAAAGGTGGCTTGCGCCTTCGAATGCATGTTGATGAATTTAGTGATGGTGGAGGTGGGGAACTCGCAGCTGAACTACGTGTTCGCACCGCAGATCATGCACACCATACCTCGATGGATACACGTATGAAAATGAAAGATGCTGGGGTTATGACTGGTTTCCTACCGGGAACACCATACTGCAACGGAGACGACTGGCCAAATTTTGCTGAGATCCATAATCATGACATCCCCTTCTCGATGGCGACCGACTTCAATCCAAATTGTCACATCAGCAGCATTCCTTTCATCGGTTCTCTCGCAGTGCAACGTAACGGTATGAGTCCGTTTGACGCATTAGCGTGTGTTACTCGACAAGCTGCAAAATCTACTCCACGATCTGACGGGTTAGAGCAAGGGGTGATTAAGCCAGGAGCTGTGGCGAACTTCAACATTCTCAACAGTAAACATTGGGAAAGTTGGTGCATGTCACCTGCATCATCCCCTGTGCATTCTATATGTCTCGAAGGAACCCATATTGAATTTTAACTAAAAATAAATTATTTGCAAATTTAAATTTGTTGTGTACCAAAAGGAATTAAGTGATTATCATGGCATGGTTGGAAACAGTAGTTTGTTCATCGCACAAGAAAGTCAATGCACGATTTCTTCGAGTTCTTAATTCACATCAAGAGCTCAAACGTCGACAAGATGGATGTCTACTTGCTTGGGCAGCTAAATCTGTTGATGGTCAGCCACTTTTCTTGGTTCAAACCTTGTACAAATCCAGAAACGATCTCAAGTTCATTTCGAAAATCGTTTCCGACAAACTCGATTCTGAACACGGACCACTTGAATCATTCATGAGTGGTCCGCCTCTTGTTGGAATCTTTGAGGTTGATGAGGTTCAATTCCTTCAGCAGTTCAAAATTGACGAATGACCACTGCACATGACGTCGTATAATGGTAGTTATACGACATGTGCAATCAAACCGGAGAATTGTATTCATTGATAAAAATGAAGAAATGTATCGCTGTATAGCGTTTTACCGGTTACACAGTGTATGTTTCCGCTAAACAATCAGCTTTTCACTCCACAAAGTAGGGGGTAAAAGGTGGATTTATCCATTTTATTGGCCAAAGAGTTCATACAGTTCCTTTGTTGACAGAGGGGTATGTCTTCAATTGAGGGTTTTTGCTTAAAGTGCAAGCAGTATGGGCCAATCGTCAACGGAAAGGAAATCAAAATGTCAAACGGAAGGACTCGATTTGCTGGAACTTGTTCTCAAGACGGATGCACAGGTAAAATATCCAAGATCATCTCGTAACTGCACAATTGCTCTACCGATGTGAATAAATACGCGACTATGGTGGGAAGATTACCTAGGGCTCGTGGTCTAGGGGTTTATGACGTTGCCTTGACATGGCAAAGATCGAGAGTTCGATTCTCTCCGAGCCCACCAATGATTTCCTATTTATTTTATGATGAAAAATAATTTAAATAATCATTATTTGAATACTTAATCCTCATGAATCAATTCGACGTCCTCAACGTCGAGTTCTGGTTTTTTTACTACTGGTTCTTCTTCGCCAAGGTCTGAAAAATCAGTGTTCCCTCCTGTCCATGATTTGATTTCGTTAGTCTCGTCAAATGATTCAGTAATAAGTTTAGAATTGCCAGAAAGTGAATACGCTGATGGATCAATTTCACGTGGTTGTGAGCGTTCACTTGGCGGTGGAGCTTGGCGTTCTTCCATTGGCAGTGCTGAATGAAAGAGGCCACATTCTGGACATTTGAATGTGCCTTTGCTTTCAAGCGTTCCACATGATGGACAGCGAACAGAGGCCAACAGTGTAAACAACGGATCGTCACTCACGATTATTCCTCAGGGATGAACATTTCATCTTGGTATCCGACAATTTCATCTCCAGTTTCATCTTCCTCAATGACGACAGTTCCTTCATCATCATCAAACTCAATGATGGTTCCATAATAATCTTCGCCGTCAATCTCAAGTCCGACATACGAACCAATATCAAATTCTTCTTCCTCGGGTTCTTCCCCGTCATCAGCATCGGTTTCTTCTGAATCCTCATCTGCTTCTTCATCGCTGATTTCCTCGCTCGTTGATTCGTCTTCATTCTCGTCCATGTCCGACTTTTCTTCGTCTTCAATCGCTTCCTGTACTTCGGCTCGATCATCATCAACATCTCGCATTGCCTTGAGACGTGCTCGCCATCCCGGTGCCAAGATGAGATGCGTGTACAGGCTCCAAATAAGACCTAATCCAGATATGATCATGAGGATGATAGCATCAAGATAAAATCCTCCTGGCATAGATGATGCTTTTCCAGAGAACGGTGTTAGAGAATTCTTACATTCACCTTCTTGATATTCAGGAACACAAGGATATGCGTCCCCTTCAGAAATGACTTTACCATCAATCATGATACTGTCATCTGGTGCATCGGGTTTGGCATCGAATTCGACCATTCCTCCAGTCCCATCGACGAATGGGATGAGCGCATTGACAAGTAAACCAACGATTAGGATAGCGAAGGACGTATGAATAAGAGGCCAATACACATCGTGCCATTTCTTTGACATAAAGCGCGTTTGCATTTCTGTTGGGAATGTTTTGACGGTCTCTGCTTCCTCATCTTCAATGGTTGAAATTTCATCCTCATGACGTTCGATGGCATTGACAAATTCGATCATGTCAATGTTACCGTCGCCATCTGTATCCATCGAACTGAGTAGGGACTCTGCTTCTGATTCGGTTAGCCCGTGTGGCAATATCACATTCAATTTATGAACCAGTTCTTCAGAAGTTAGGAGTCGATCACCATCGTCATCGAGATCGCCGAACGCGTTCACAAGCGATTTATCTTCTTCTTCAATTACATCGAGGAGTTGTTCAATAATTTCTGCAGATGAACGTTGAGTTTCGAATGATTCTGTTTGCACATCCTCTTCTTCATCCTCTTCTCCAGGGTCATCTGATTCAGTTTCGATAATATCTCTTGAGTCATCTTCTTCGGAATCTGTTTCGAAAATTTGTTCTTCCGCCTCTTCTTCATCGAGAGCATCGTCTTCGTGAATCTCTTCTGTATCATCTGAATCTTCCTCAGGCTCGGAAACGTCCTCATCTAGTTCTTCTTCAGAGACTGGTTCGCTCTCATCCGATTCTTCCTCAGCTGACTCAGCGGTGTCTCCAACATCGGTTGCATCCAAGTTAGTGCGTGCATTCCATGCTTCTGCAGCCGTCTGCAACTCTTCCTTTTTGAGATATTGATTACCATCCGTATTGAAATCTCCAGCAAAAGCAATGAATTCTTCTTTGTCGGATTCATCGATTTCAAACGATTGCATAATTTTCGACAGAACATTTTCGTTGAATTGCAGAGTTTCCTGTTCATCACCATCATCACTTGGCCCGGAATCATCCTGGAGCTCTTCTCCACCAATGATGGATTGCAGTTCCACCAAATCAATTAGGCTATCACCATCTTGATCAATTGCTTCGACCAAACGGTCGACTTGTGATGGAGGAAGATCCGCAAGATTGAGTGAAAGAAGGCCTTCTTTGAGTTCGCCCGAATCGATCATGTTGTCATTATTGGTATCGAAGCGGCCAAACAACGTCTTGACATCCATCTTATTCATTGCCATCCAACTACGTAAGATATCAACAACATCATCAGCGACGAATACCACACCACAATCAGGACACTTCGTGGAGTCAAGTGGTACCAGTGAGTTGCATGCACCACACTCTCCCAAGGCTTCATCCGAAACACCTGAAAATGAAATTCCACATTCTGGACATTCGCTTGTGTTGATCGGTACGATAGCCCGGCAAGAGCCACATTCGGCCATGGGAGTTTCTTCATTTTCATCCGACATTGTTTTTCCCCAACACTCACCAAGACATGAGCGAATATAATGATTGATGGTCATTTACACGATGAAACCTATTTATCTTCGTCCACAAGGACCATCTGGAGGGACTTTGTATGACGGGCCGTATTCATTCCATCCAAGCGGAGGACACTGAATCTTTCATTGAGGCTTTTGATCAAATTGAGAACCAAGGCGAGGGCCGTCAAATTTTCATTTCTCGTTACCCTCAATCCAGATTGATTGATTTGCTTGACATCTCAAAAATGCAGTGCTATTGGATGACAACTGTCCAGGATACAGGCGTTCTTGAACCGAGTCTTGAGAAAATAAATCATTTCATAGAATCTTTGCTTCGCTCTGAATCAGGAACCATCTATCTCGAAGGTGCTGAATGGCTCTTCTCATTGCACGGTTTTGATGCCGTTCAATCGATGATTCGCACATTAGCGGAAAAAGTCTCAATAAGTCAGTGGTCGATCTTCATTTCAATTTCAAGAGACAGTCTGGACATGCGTGAACGTTCTCGTTTTTATCGCGAAGCACCACTCTTTGAGGTCAATACGATTCAGCACAATGTCATCTCCGATGATGGGGATTCGGGCAACATCGACACGATGCAATCGGCATCGGTTGAGATGGATTTATCGGATGATGGTTCTCCAAAGTTGTTCCTCCTTACTCGATTACCCCGTTCGGGATTCAGCAAGAGGATTCTCCAACGACGTATCCTTCAATGGAGGAGGATGGGATTGGATACTTCGGACATCGAAGCGGTCTTGTATTTGCAAGATGTTGATGAAATATATTCAAAATATCGAGGTGTCGAAGAACAAGTCCGGCGTGCGACGGAATTAGAACAACACGTACTCGAACATGTATCTGATAGCCATGAACGTACAATCGCATTGTTCCGTATACGTCAATTAACAGGTCTTGATGAACTTGAAAGAATCTACTTCTCAGATTGATTTGCGAAGCGGATTCTTCAACGTTGATTGAATGATTGACAACCAACTCGATTTTGTTAACTCGTCAGCTATTGAAATAATTTCATCGCTAGTACTGCGGTCAGCTCGACCTTCGAGAACGACGTTATTCATGCATCGTATCATGGATTGAACACATGTTGAGGAAGGAGTTTCAATGATGGTGATGGCTCTGTGTGCTACGAAGGCTTCACAGGCAATCACCTCGGAGCAGCGTTCAATCGCTTGCAATAAATTCCAACTTGCTGTTGCACCCATACTCACATGATCTTCCTGGCCAGCAGAGGTTGTCGTTGAGAATGCAGTTCTTGGTGTTGAATGGCCATGCAACTCACCAAGTGCCGCAGCGGCTGCATACTGAACGATCATGAGGCCTGACTCCAATCCTGCATTATCTGCCAAAAACGGTTTGATGGCAAGCCGATTTGGATCGAGCATTTGATCGATACGACGTTCACTCATTGAAGATAATTCAAACAATGCTAAACTCATTGCGTCGGATACGAATCCAAGTACCTCTGCATGAAAATTACCTTGGGACACGACTTCATGCGGACCGGGATCCACCGGGTCAGGGAAAATCAATGGATTATCTGTCGACGAATTCAATTCAATTGTGACCGTTTGAATCAATTTGTGAAGCGATTCTTGTACTGGCCCGTGAACCTGCGGTATGCATCGAAACGAATACGGATCTTGGATTCGATTGCATTCATGATGGTTTGATAGAATTGTCGAATCATCGAGAATTGCCCGAATCCTTTCAGCGACAAAGAGTTGGCCTAAATGTGGGCGGGTTCGATGAATTCGGTCATCATACGGTGTTAACGTGGATTCAGTTGCATCGAGCGACATGGCTGCAACAATGTCTGCATAGGTCAACAATTGACGAAGTTGTTCAACAGCAATCGCTAACATTCCTGTTATGAGGCTGGTGCCATTGATGAGAGATAATCCATCTTTTGCGCGTAGAGTAAGCGGTGCGAGTTCACAACGCTGTATTGCATCATAGGCCGATATGACTTCACCGTTGTACTCGACATTCCCTTCACCGACAAGAGCGCAGGCAAGATGAGAGAGTGGTGCTAAATCCCCACTAGCGCCAAGACTACCGATACGTGGAATAATCGGATGAATTGAATGATTGATGAACTGTTCGAGTTGCGAAATCACATCCGGATGACAACCCGAATGACCTTTGACAAGTGAATTAAGTCGCACGCACATCATTGCACGAACAATTTCTGTTGAGAGGTTGGGCCCTAAACCAGTTGCATGAGAGCGTACAAGATTAAGTTGCAATTGTTCAACATCATCTTGACTCACCCGTGTTTGAACCAGCGAGCCAAAACCAGTATTGATCCCATAAACCGTTTCATCTCCCTCGACGATTCGATCGACAACACTTCGGGCCAATTTTACTTTGAGCATGGCTTCTGGAGCAACCTGGACTGTTGCTCGACCGTATGCCACATCATGAACATCAAGCGTGTTGACAGTTGTCCCATCCAGTGTCACAATCCGCTTATTCATGTACGCCACCATCCAATAACGTGTCGAGTATGGAATCCTCTACCAATTGTGGTATTGTGACTTGAAGTTGAGGATTAATGTCCATGGCTCTCTGAATGGACGTAATAGCGCCATGATTTCTAGCCCATGCTCGACGTGCTACACCGTTGGAAACATCCCAGTGGAGCATGGATTCAAGGCGCCTCATCGAATCCTCTGTTCCATCGATAAGGAGTCCAAAGCCGCCATTGGATACTTCTCCCCAACCGACACCTCCACCATTATGGAGGCTGACCCAAGTAGCTCCACGCATAGCGTCGCCTACGAAATTTTGTACTGACATATCAGCAGTCCACTGTGATCCATCCCCTATGTTGGCTGTTTCACGATAAGGTGAATCAGTTCCACTCACATCATGATGATCCCGTCCAAGGACAATCGGTGCTGAGATTCGACCATCGGCTACAGCTTGATTCATAGCAGCAGCGATTCGTGTACGTCCTTGTTCATCAGCGTAAAGAATTCGAGCCTTCGATCCAACGACCAGGGCATGTTGTTCTGCCTCTTGGATCCATTTGAGATTGTCCTGTATTTGCTGACGAATATCCTGATCGCTCTCTTCGTCGAGCATTTCTGCAAGCACTTGTTCAGCAATTTTGTCGGATTCTGCTAAATCTGAATCCAAACCAGATGAGCACACCCAACGGAACGGACCAAATCCACGGTCAAAACACAACGGGCCCATGATGTCTTCAACGTATGAGGGGTATTTGTAGGTGCCATCGGGTTGGAAAATGTCCGCTCCTGCACGTCCAGATTCCAGCAAGAATGCATTGCCATAATCCCAAAAGAACATGCCTTTTGAGACCAATGTATTGATTGCATCTACATGCCTGCAGAGGGATTGTTGCACCAATGTTCGAAATGTATCAGGTTGTTCATGCATCAGGTTCTGAGCTTCATCGAAGTCCAAACCAGCGGGGAAATAGCCCCCTTGGAATGGATTGTGAAGAGATGTTTGATCGCTTCCAAGATGGACAAATACATCACGCTCAACAATTCGTTCCCAGAGGTCAACAATGTTGCCTACGTATCCGATTGAGGTTCCTTTCTTATGTTCTGATGCTGAAATCATGCTGTCGATGGCCTCATCGACGTCGTATGCTAATTGCTCAACCCAACCTTGTCGGTACCGTTTTTCAGCAGCAATTGGATTAGATTCAGCAACAATACATGCTGCACCAGCGATGACTGCGGCTTTGGCTTGAGCACCCGACATTCCGCCTAGTCCTGATGTGATGAATCGAAGACCACTCAAATCACTGTTTGAAGCAACACCAAATTTCATCCGGGCAGCATTCATCAACGTAATTGTCGTTCCATGAACAATCCCCTGAGGACCGATGTACATGTACGAACCTGCTGTCATTTGACCATACTGTGTAACCCCCATGGCATTCAGTCGTTCGTAATTCTCTGTTGAGGAATAATTTGGTATCATCATGCCGTTGGTGACAACCACCCGCGGAGCATCTTTCGACGAAGGGAAGAGCCCAAGTGGATGGCCTGAATACATCACAAGTGTTTGCTCGTCAGTCATTTCGGAGAGGTACTTCATGACAAGACGGTATTGTGCCCAATTTTGAAACACGGCACCATTTCCACCATAGGTGATTAATTCGTTAGGAAATTGAGCTACCCGCGGGTCAAGATTGTTGTCGATCATTAGCATAATTGCCGCAGCATGAGTTGAAACTGCGGAATATTCGTGTATTGGCCGTGCGCGAATGGTTTGCTGTGGGCGGAATCTATGCATGTAAATTCTACCTAATTCACGTAATTCCTTGAGGAATTCTTTACTCAATACTTCATGGTGATTGGGATCGAAATAGCGCAGTGCATTTTGCAATGCTAGGCGTTCTTCAATTACAGAGAGCACTCGTTTACGTACTGGTGCGTGATCGACTTCGGCATCAAGACCAGGGTGTGTCGGCAAGTCATCGGGCAAACCAAATGAGAAATCGCTGACCATTTTGCTCCCCCTACTTCGTCCCAATGTATCGAAGGACTTGAGGATTATTCATGACATGTCAAGCCGACGGGTTGAAGAAGAGAGGGTGTATGATAGCATCATGACCCAAGACACGCATGTCGATGCGATTGTTGTGGAAGCAGAGAAAGACATGACGAAATCATTCAACTCTGTCCTTGGTGCCACGATTGCTGTATGCATCGTCTTCTTGTTCATCTCCGCTTCATACGACAAAACAGTATCTGCTTCAATCGAAAACGACGGAGATTCCACTACAGAATATGTTCCTGTATGGGAACGATATTTGGAAGACTATGTTACCGATGCTGATTTTGGTTCTGTTCTGGAATCTGGACCCTATGAATTACTGAACACATCCAATGAGTGGGGTTCTACACATTATTTTGTTGAATATGAAATCCCAATCGAAGAAGGCGGTGCTGCTCCATTCGGTTTGATTAGTCTCGCTGTCTGGCTCCCGAGTGCAGTCGATGAGGGCATTAAAGTTCCAGTGATTGCTGAGAGTGGGCCATATTTCCAAGAACCGTCTGTACAGACTGACAGTATTGAAGTTCCCGGCAGTTGGTTGGGCACAATGATCATTGAAGACATACTTCCGCATGGGTATGCTTTCGCACAAATTTCTGTTGCGGGTACGGGTCGTTCCAATCACTGTATGGATCTCATGGGTACTGCTGAACAGTTGGGCAATGATGCTGCTGTTCGCTGGTTAGCGGAACAAGAATGGAGCAACGGCAACGTGGGGCTAATCGGCAAATCGTATGATGGTTCAACGCCTTGGCAAGCAGCGATGTTTGGTAGTGAACACGATTATCTCAAAACCATCGTTCCAATTTCAGGACTCATTGGTGTAAAAGAATTGATGTGGCGAAATGGCAGCTCTGAGGCTCGTGCACCGATTATGCACAACGGAGTTTACGGCTCATACGGGATTGATGGCGACGAGGAAGACTATCAGAACCTCTGTCCAGATTACGTTATTGGTCCAGGAACCGGTGCCTCAGCTTATCTACTTGGTTCGGAACAGTTTGGCGATTATTGGGCTGAACGGTACTTTTTAGACCGTGTATTGGAGAACTACCAAGGTTCCGTTTATCTCATTCAAGGTATGCACGATTGGAATGTAGACCCCCACATGGCAGTACCGACGATCAACGCACTAATCGATGCAGGGATTGATGCGAAAGGATTGTTCGGGCAATGGGACCATGATTATCCTGATAGACCTATTCAGCTGTCTGAACGAAGTGATTTGGGTGGAAGAGGCGGAGAAGCATTTCCTCAAATGATTCGATACGACTGGATGCAAGATTTACTTGAATGGTTCGAATATTATCTACAAGAACGCGGTCCTAAACCCGGACTCTGGATTGAAGTTCAAGACAACTACGGTGAATGGCGAGTTGAGATGAATCGTTATCCTCCATCGGATACGACCGAGTGGGTAGCTGATTTGGGAGGTTCGTTATCAAATGTTGGTGGTTCACTGACCATTTTACCAGATGCTTCATCTGGTCCTGTTTGGGAAACTGAACCACTCACCGAAACCTTACGAGTTGCAGGAACACCTCGCCTCCATGTTGATGTAACAACAGCTAGTGTTGGTGGCCAACTCTATGCTCTCCTCGAAGATTGTTACGAAGGCTCTTGCATCCACGTTGGACATGCAATCATGGATCTCCGGTACTATGCGGGTGGAGACGATATTCAAACTTGGACACCGGTGTTTGAAACCATTAATGCGAAGATGGAATTTATGCCGCTTGATGCCATTATTGAGGAAGGGCATACAATCCGAGTCTCGCTAGCATCAACCGGAGAGGATTATCTTCCAGCAAGTACCTCAACGATTGTAACTGTACAAGAAGGGGAAACTTCGACACTCCAGTTGGATACAATCGATCGAAATTCAGAAGAACGAATCTACTTCACGCCACCGATTTGTACTCACGAGGTGTGCTCTTAGGATTCCATATGGTGAAGATAAATCCGCTGAAAATCATCAGACAGGCGAATGCAAGTATTCCTTGCTGCAGATTAACGTACCCGTTTTCAATAAGGAAACCAGCAGAAATTGTTGAAATCACTTGACCAATGGATAACAAAAGCATGTCTGTGGAAAACACTCTTCCACGCATCTCGTCTTCTACCCACTGTTGGGTGAGTACAGTCGAAAGCACCCAATTACCGCCACTCGCTGTATGTGCTAACGTGACCAGCATGAGGGTGAGAATCAACGGCCCTTGCAAGCTAAGGCCAACGAGCAGATAGAACATACCACTCGCAACGATGAGAAGCCCAACGAGTCGTGGCCATTTTTCTGAATCCTTGAAGAAGCGTCGTGCGAGGATTGGACCAATACCAGTACCTACACCACGTGCGAAAAAGAAGATTCCAAACCCGAGTGCGGCACCAACAAACTCAATCTCGCTTCCGGCTAAAACCAAATACACACCTGCCAAGCCTCCTCCTGCAATATTCCACGACGTTTTGGCAAAGATGATTCGAAACAATCTCGGATCAGATTGTATTCTTTTCTGCCCCAACCATATGTCCTTCAATGAAGATGAAATGATTGAGCCTGACGATGCTTTATCGTACGTTTGTGGCACTGTTAACGGAATCAGAATCAACGTGCCAACCAAGAATGTAAAGGAATCAATGACGAAGGCTATGGCCACACCATATTCGGAAACCACAAGTCCTCCTGCAAAGGCTCCCATGCACAACGCAGTAGACCAGGTCGCACTATCCAGTGCGTTGGCTGTTGTTAGGTCCTCTTTCGCAACAATGTTTGGCAAAGCGGCTCTTTCTGCCGTAACATAAAGGCCATGTAGGGCCATCATGATTCCAGAACAGAGGAACATCCACCACATGTCTTCTGGACCATCCACGGCTATGAATGCCAGAGCGAGGAAAATCTGTATTACGTTTGTTAAAATCATTAATTTTTTACGATTGATCCGGTCTGCGAGTAACCCAAAAAACGGTTGCATGAGTGCAAAACACCCCATGCGTACGGCCATCAAAACGCCGAGCAAGAGTTCAGAATCCGTATATTTTAGAATAATAAGAAACAGTGCAATTGTATTGAACCATTCTCCAAACATGGATATGAATGCAGCAATCCAAAATTTTCGATAGGTCTTATTCTCACGAACAAGCCGAAGATACGCATTATCACTCATATGCTCACTTATTCCTCTTCGGAAAGGTGTTGAATTGATGTGGAGAGAGAAACTTCAATCCATTTTGAGGTAGGTGTGTTTGAGATGTCTGCTGTAGAATTCAGTGGCACGAGCTCATTGGCTTCGGGAAAATAAGCCGCTAAATTGCCGCGTGGTATTTCGTAGGGAACGACAATCCAGTGGCTCGAATGGCGTTTTGTTCCTTCGAAATGGCTCGTCATATCAACAATATCTCTCGTTTTTAATCCACGCTCAGACATGTCCAATGCGTTCATCAGAAGTATTCTGCGGTTGCCATGTACGCCTCGATAACGATCGTGCAATCCGTAAATGGTGGTATTGTACTGATCGTGACTACGAATGGTCATCAAGATAAAATGATCTTTCCTGACGCATAGATCAGGTAGCGAGTGAATCGTAAACAATGCCTTGCCTGTCGCCGTATTGAACTGGCAATCATCTCGAGGTGGATTGGGAAGCAAGAAACCGTTTTCTTCACGTACTCTTTGATTGTAATTTTCAAACCCGTTCAAGGATTTGGACATGACATCCCGTATGGAATCATAATTTTTTGAGAACTGATTCCATTCCAAGAGTTCTGGACAGAGGCGCCTCCCCAATTCAGCTACAAGAGAAGGTTCGCTCAACAGCATAGATGATACGGGTTTCAACGTCCCTTTAGAACGATGTACAACGCCCATGGAGTTTTCAACGGTAACAAATTGCTCACCACTTTCCTGCAAATCCAATTCAGTGCGACCCAAAACCGGCAATATGAGAGCAGTTTCACCTGTGATTAAGTGACTTCGATTGAGTTTGGTTGAAATCTGAACTGTCAACCCAACCTTCTGCAGTGCTGATGCCGTGCGACGCGTGTCTGGTGTGGCTGAAAGAAAATTACCACCCATCGCAATGAATACATCGACAGCATCAGCATCCATGGCACGAATTGCGTGAACAACATCAAATCCGTGTTCTCTTGGCATCTCAAAATTAAGACCGCGTTCCAACTTCTCCAAGAACGATTCACTCGGCGCCTCCCATATTCCAACCGTTCGATCGCCTTGCACATTGGAGTGTCCGCGAACAGGGCATACACCAGCACCGGGACGTCCGATGTGACCTCCCATTAACAGCAAATTCACCACTTCTTGAATGACTGCTACACCGTTTCTATGCTGCGTAAGACCCATCGCCCAACATGCAATCGTTGCGCTGGATTCTTTGCACATCTCAGCGATTGTTCGTATCATTTGGCGGGAAATACCTGAATCGGATTCAATGGTTTCCCATTGTACATCATCTAGAGATGCCTTAAACTCAGAAAAACCATTTGTTTTGGTTTCGATGAAGGATAAATCGTATGATGATGATTTCATCATTTCTTTCATGATGCCTTTGAATAACGCAGCATCCCCGCCGATGCGTACAGGAACAAAAAGATCAGCAAGTTGCATGGTTTTGAAATCTGCAGTCATGTAATCTTGGGGATGTTTAAAGCGTTGTAAGCCAGTTTCAGGTAATGGATTAATGCTGATAATTTTGGCACCATGCTTCTTGGCATCCCTCAACGCAGTCAACATTCTTGGGTGATTCGTTCCAGGATTTTGACCGACTACAAGAATCAAATCTGCATGGTTAAAATCTTCAAGGTGGACGGTTCCTTTACCGATTCCAATCGTTTCCGTAAGTGCTTTACCACTTGATTCATGACACATGTTTGAACAATCTGGTAAATTATTCGAACCGAGTCCACGCACTAAGGCTTGGTAAAGAAAAGCAGCTTCATTCGAAGTTCGACCTGAGGTGTAGTAAACTCCTCGCATTGGGTTATCCATTGTTTGAATGGATTCGGAAATGAAGTCCAGTGCATCTGACCATTCAATCGCCTCATAATGTGTTGAGTCTTTTTTCAGGATCATTGGTTGTGCAATACGCCCCTGACTATTCAACCAAAAATCGGACTTTTTGCGTAGTTCTGCAATTGAATGCTTTTTGAAAAATGTTGCATTGACATTTGCTTTCATGGATTCGTCCGCAACGGCCTTGGCACCATTCTCACAAAATTCAAAGGATGTTCGATGCGTTGGGTCTGGCCAAGCACAGCCCGGACAATCAAATCCTTCTTTTTGATTGACCATCAAGAGCGTGCGGACCGTTTTGGTCAACCCCATTTTCCGGATGCCATGATTCATCGAGGAAAGTGCTGCTGGAATACCAGCTGCAGTTTTCTTCACAGAGGTAAGACGGAGGGTGTTCATATCAGGGGGCGTTGTTCCATCAGCCCCCTCCTTCATGATTGTTGCAAATCATTCCGACTCATCAATGCTTGCAGACAAAATCAGGTGTTAGCCTACTTTCCAAGCACCATCGTTCTTTACAAATCCAAAAAGAATGAGTCCATGTTCTCGTGCGAGTTGAATAGCAGCAGATGACATTGCACCCAATGAAGCAATGGCAGGTATGCCACTGCGTACTGCTTTCGCAACGATGTCCCATCCACAACGCCCAGAAAGCAAGAGCATCGAAGTTCCAAGTTGCTCACTCTGATCAAGAATGGCTTTTCCTATTGTTTTGTCAACAGCATTGTGCCTACCGATATCTTCGGAAACGTAGCGTAGGCCAACATCACGCACATAGAGACCAGCGCCGTGGCTTCCGCCGCTTGCTTGGAAGAGCTTCATTTCATGACTAAGAGATTTCAATGCGTTATTGATGAGAATCAATTCTAAATTCTTGAAGGGCTGATGTTGGAGATTCCCACCGATATCATCGATCAATAAGTCCGGATGGTTACAGGCTCCACACGAACTTGTGACAAGACGTTTGCGTGGTACGATTTCTACTAACCCATGAAATACAACAACATGATGCGGCGTTGTCTCGTGGGTAAAAGAATCGAGCGATACCGTTGGGGAAACGTACCCCTCTGCTACAAGATGACCTGCATGCAATTCAATGAGATCCACAGGAGTCGCCAGCAGCGTCGTATGCGTGTACATGTTACCGTCTGAATCGAGCGCATCCAGTTGAATTGCGGTTTCCTCCACGATGGTCTCTTTTTCGATTTCCACACCGCTTCTGGATATGCGCTGCAACGGCAATTCAGAACGACCATCATTCATCTGCATCCACCTCAATGTCAAAAAATTCAAACTGAAGTGCGACCAATTCGGCGGAGGATTTCGCGTTCGAGTACGCATCAAGGGGCTCTTGATTGAGTTCAAGAAATCGTTCGCCCCAACGAAATTTACTCAACAAATTTCGAGCTTGCTCCACTCGACCCAGAAGATAGAGAGACGCTGCGAGCGCTTCAACTGTGGATAATTTTCCAGGTTTGCCCCAATTCACAGGATTGGCCGCCAACAACAACGGAAGTGTTCGAGGCTTCAGTCGAGTTCGACGCATTACGTGTTCGACCGACTCTTCAATTTGGGCCCATGAACAATCCAACCCAACAAGTGCTCCGTTGTTGTCAAACATTTCACGGTCTTCGGGACCGAGCACCTTTCCGCATAACGGCTCTAAGATTATGCCACGTTTTGGTAATCGTCTGAAATCCTTGTGCAATCGGAGTAAATTATCCTTTGAAACACGGACGGCTGTGTTCTTTTTGGGGTCATCCTGTGCAAGCCATATCGCGTGAACAGGAATATCCATGGACTCACCGTAGATCTTTCAGATAATCTCCAATCGTCATACCACGACTGTTGGAACTGTGACCGACCATTGATTGGTGCTCAGCACTTGATACAACCATGAGTTCGATTCCGAGAATCATTTCAAACTTCGTAATGACTGAATCTGTCGGAGGTTTCCCGGATTCTGAAGATTTGATGACGTTGATGGTTTCTGCCATTCGTTGACCTAATTGTGCTTGTGACCAGCCCTTGGATTCACGTGCACTTACAATGCGGCGTGCGAAATCATCCGCAAGTTCCTTTTCTTGTTTGTTCATGATGTTGTTCTTGCGAAAGGATTGCTTTTTGTTCTTGGGCATCGGACTACGACGCGATTGTGCTAAACCAGGCGCTTCCTTTTTTGGTGCTAAATTCATTTGTTCGACACATTTTGGACAGACTGCTAACATCGATTTGTTGACACGATGTTCACGTGTTGGGACCTTGGTTGCTCCACATAATTCGCAATCACCCATTCTATCCCCAGATTCTCCTCACGCTGACATTTGATGAACCCTTCGCTTTTGTTCGTGAATTGTTACGATGTATTGATGAACTGTGGACACGACGGACAATTGATTGCGATGGGTACTGATGTCGATCGAAACACAGAGTCCGTAAAAAACCACAGAGATGATGAATTTCAAACTCTGGAACAGGACTACCGCAAACTTCAGGAAAAAACGCAGGAATTGATCAGCGAGAGAACCCATATCGAGTCGGAATTGCGCAACGTGAAGAAACAAGCAGGTCGTCTTGAAGAAGAGGTTCGCCATCTCCGTGCACCACCATTGATTGTTGGCACCTTACAAGATATTCTAGACTCTGAACGCGCCATCGTTCGTTCATCGAATGGAACCGTATTTCAGGTTTCACTGAATCAACGAATCGACCCTGAATTGCTCAAGCCTGGGACCAGAGTAGCGCTTAATCAAGACTCCCTCTCACTCGTGGAAGTACTTCACGATGCATGGGACCCAATTGTTAGTGGCTCTGAAATGGTTGAGCGACCTGATATTACCTACGACATGGTTGCCGGTCTTGATGATGAAATACTCTCCGTCAGGGAAGCGATTGAATTGCCACTTACCAAGCCTCAACTGTTTGCTAAAGTTGGCATAAAACCACCAAAAGGCGTGCTTCTTGTGGGTCCTCCTGGATGTGGGAAGACGCTCCTTGCCAAGGCTGTAGCACATCATACAAATGCTACATTCATTCGTATGGTTGGTTCAGAACTTGCGCAAAAATACATCGGGGAAGGTGGACGTTTGGTACGGGAATTGTTCTCTCTTGCAAAGGATAAATCACCTTCGATTATTTTCCTCGACGAAATCGATGCAATCGGTGCAAAACGTTTGGATGGTTCGACCAGTGGCGACCGAGAAGTCCAAAGAACCCTAATGCAATTACTAGCTGAATTGGATGGTTTTGATGAGCTTGAACACGTGAAAATTATTGCTGCTACAAACCGTCCAGATATTCTTGACGATGCTCTTTTGCGTCCTGGCAGATTTGATCGTATTATTGAAATTCCAATTCCCGAAGAAGAATCTCGACATGCCATTTTGGAACTTCACCTATCAAACATGAACACCAAGGGTGTTCGAACAAAAGCAATTGCGCGCAGTACCGAAGCATTCAGTGGTGCTGAATTGAAAGCAACCTGTGTTGAGGCAGGCATGATTGCTATTCGTTCGAACAGAGACACAGTCGTCCATGCAGATGTCGTTAAGGCAATCAATCGACTCAACAAGAAAAAATCACAATCTGGTGGCGCATCATCACCTGACGGTTTGTATGGTTGATAGGTCAATGTTCAAAGTCCGACCTGTGAACCATAAGGTATGTCAAGCACCATTGTTGAATGTGTTCCGAATATCTCAGAGGGTCGGGACCTTGAAAAGATCAATAGGATAGTCGACGCTGCTCGCCGAGATGGTGTGAAAATCCTTGGCGTTGAACCCGATCCAGATTACAATCGGACTGTCATTACCTTTGCAGGTAGTCCTGCAGAGGTTGAAGAATCTGCAATCACATTGATTGAGACGGCAATTCATGAAATTGATATGCGCACACACAGAGGTGAGCATCCGCGAATGGGTTGTGTGGATGTTTGTCCATTTATTCCAATCCGTAATATTTCAATGGACGAATGTGCTGAAATGGCTCACCGGGTTGCTACCAAAATTTCTCATCATGATGTCCCAGTGTTTCTTTATGGATTTGCGGCAGCAACAGAAGAGAGAACGCTGCTCTCGAAGTTACGAAAAGGCGAGTATGAGGGGCTCAAACAGCGCCTTTCTGGTTCGTCTGATGCACACGCTGATGCAACGATGATGCCAGATATGGGTTCAAACATTTGGTCTGAAACTTCGCAGAAAAGTGGAGCGATTACAATTGGAGCTCGCGATATCTTGTTGGCATACAACGTCAATATTGACGATTCAAATCCTTACGTCGCTCAGCAAATCGGGTCCATCGTACGAAGTTCTGGACGATTGCTAAAATCCGATGATCAAGAACGTAAATTTCGAACGAAAGGATTGCTTCAGCACGTTCAAGGGATGGGTGTTCCGCTTGAATCTCACAACATTAGTCAGGTCTCAATGAATCTTCAAAATTATAGAGTGACCAATCTGCATCACGCTTTTGATACCATTGATAGTTTATGCAAAAACATGAACAGTTCGACGAAGGGAAGTGAACTCGTTGGTTTGGTACCTCTTGAGGCCATGGTACAAGCAGGGCAATGGTACGGCGGAGAGGGGTGTTCTGAAAGGGAGTACATCGATATAGCAATCCAGAGGTTGGGGTTGGATTCAATTGGCCCATTTGACCCGAATAAGAGGATTATAGAATGGGCTATTGAGGAGGGTCAAGAATGAGTTGGGCAGACAAAACACTACGAGAATTTCAGGACGCACTTGCAAGTGATGCACCAACACCAGGTGGTGGTTCTGCAGCGGGTGTAGCCCTTGGTCAAGCCGCCGCATTAGCTGTTATGGTAAGCGACCTGACGCTTGCAAAGGAATCTTGCAAAGATGGGTGGTCTGTTTCTAAGCAAGTAAAAGAAACTGCTACTCCTTTACTCGATCAAGGTCTTGAGTTGGCAACAGAAGACAGCCAATCATTTGACGCTGTAGTCGACGCATTTCGTTTGCCAAAACAGACCGATGAACAAAAGGAAGTTCGTCGTGATTCAATACGAAAAGCAACACTTGGGGCCGCTGAGGTTCCATATCGTACGGCCTTATCAGCACTCGAACTTCTACGTCTCCTTCCAGAATTAGCAAAGAAAGGAAATGGTAACGCAGCATCTGATGCGGGTGTTGCAGGATTGCTAGCGTCCGCAGCACTCAAAGGGGCTATTTTCAATGTGGAAATTAACCTACAATCCTTACCAGACAATTATGGTGTTGAAATGAGAAAACAATTACCATCCTTGATCGAGGATGGGCGCTTGTATTCAAGACAGTGTATGGATGAAGTTCGATTGCGATTAACGGACAACTGAACCCGTTGCAATATCGCCATCGATGGTAATCAAACGAACCGTATCGTTGCCATCATCAGCAGCCAACATCATGCCTTGGCTTACAACACCTCGTAATGGGCGTGGTTGAAGATTAGCAACAAAGACTACAGATTTGTTTACAAGTTGATCAGGCGTGTAGTATGCTTTGATTCCTGCACAAATAGTCCGCTCATCGTCAGTTCCATCATCAATTTTGACAACATAGAGTCGATCCGCATTTGGATGATCTTCAACAGATACGATGCGGCCTACTCGTAATTCTACTTTCATGAACGTATCAAAATCAAGATATTCAATACCTTCTGGTGGTTTTTCTTTCATACTCTTCTTCTCCTTTTTTCCGCCTTTTACAGCGTGTGTTACATCGATGGATTCCTCATCCTTTTCAACAAGTGATTGTTCTTCTTCAACGATTTCATCAACATCCAGCCGCTTGAACAATGGTTCGTACGCAGCTGACGGATTCGCAACCGAAATAGTCCAATCGATTGCATCAGACCAATTTGCATCACACAGCGGCTCCTGTATTCCAAGCATGTCCCACAATCGCTGGGCGCTAAATGGAAGGAATGGTTGTGTTACGATGGCAAGATACCGGCAAATACGCCATCCAAAAGCGAGTGAAGAAAGCGACTCATTCCGTCCTTCAGCATCCACTTCGGTCTTCAAGTGCTTCCACGGCATTGCTGATTGCAACAATTGGTTGCCATGTTGAGCGGCTGTCATTGCTGTACGTAGTGCTTCTTTGTAGCGGTGTTTCTCAAGTGATGAGGTCATATCCGAATGCAGCTGTTGGAGTGTTGTGCAAAGGTCTTGATAGTGACGAATATCATTGAATGCTGGCAAAGTCTCACCACCAGGTGTTTCGGGCAATCGTGCAGAGAGTGATAACACGCGGTTTGCAAAGTTCCCGTAGGTCGCTATGAGTTCGTTGTTAATCCGGTCGACAAATTCTGTCCACGTAAAATCAGTATCGTGGGATTCGGGCATGTTGATGCTGAGATAATATCGCAAAGTATCAGGATCGAAGCGTTCAAGGAAAGATGGTAACCATATGGCATGTTTCCTGGATTTGGAGAACTGACCTCCAGCGAGCATAAGGTACTCCATTGCAGGAACGTTATCTTCCAAACGAAGATCTCCCTGAACTGGTAAATCTACGGCATCATTAGCAGTTTTTCCGGAGCGTGCATGGTTCAGCCCCATCAAAATCGCAGGCCATATTACTGTATGAAATGGAACGTTATCCTTTCCAAGGAAGTAGTAGTGACGCTGGTTTGCGTTCTCTTGTTCAATCCACCACTTCTCCCAAGAGGAACCATCACCAAAGGATTCTGACCATATTTGAGAGCATGTCAAATATCCTTGGACCGCTTCAAACCACACGTAGATGCATTTACCATTCCAGTCATCACCATCAAGTGGCACCTCTATACCCCATTCAAGGTCTCGTGTTACTGCCCGTGGCCTTACCCCCATGTCGAGCCATTGTTTCGTCATAGCACGGACGTTTGGTTTCCAAACCGAATGATTGTTGCTAGCATGCTTTTCAAGAGCATTTTGGAAGAGATCTAGTCGATAGAACAAATGGTCTGTGTTTCGTATTTCGACAGTTAATTCAGGATTCATTTTGGATACGGGACTTTTCAATTCAGAGGATTCGTACGTTGCTCCACATGAATCGCATTGATCGCCACGCGCACCATCTTCACCACATGCTGGACATGTTCCCTCAATGTATCGATCTGGAAGGAAGCGTCCGCCCCCATCTGGGTGGACTTCGTAGTACTGCTGCATGGTTCTCATTTCAAAAAAGCCAGCATCATACAAGAGTTTGAAATTTTCTTGTACCTTTTGTTTATGACGTGGGTCACTCGTCCGGTTGAACAGTGATCCACCATAATCCATCCCGCGTGGGTCGATGTTGGGCATCCACGTACAACCAAGATCAAGCAGGGCCTGTGTATTGATGCTATGATATTCATCCACGACATCCTGAGGCGAAACACCATCTTGTTCTGCAGTAACTGTGATTGGTGTTCCATGTTCATCGGAACCTGAAACCATCAGAACACAATTACCTCGTAATCGTTCAAATCGTGCATAAATATCGGGTGGCAGATAGCACCCCGCCACGTGACCAAGGTGGAGTGGCCCATTTGCATAGGGCCATGCAACGCACACAAGAACGTGGTCGCCACCGGACATACTCCCTGCTAACAGGCATTGATTTTCAAATCAACCCTTCCCTTTATTGCAAAACAACATTTTCAAGAAGCAGAAGGTGCTGGCCAAACTATCCAACGGACAGGAGTTCAAGTTCAACATGAACCTCACTTTACTCATTTTTTACACAATACTTGCACTTGGCGTATCGTTTCTTTGCTCGATTTTGGAGGCAGTAGTCCTCTCTATTCCGAATACTCAAGTTGCTGTTTGGCAAAAAGATGGTAACAGACGCGGTGACATTTGGTCGAAACTCAAATCCGATGATGCAGTAAAACCGCTCACTGCTATTCTAACATTGAACACGATTGCGCACACAATGGGTGCTGCAGGAGTAGGGTCTGAAGTGCAAAATCAATTTGGAAACGAGTATCTCACCGTTGCATCGGTCATCCTGACACTCGCAGTCCTGTTCTTATCCGAAATTATACCAAAGACTCTGGGCACTGCATATTGGCGCCAATTGTCCCTCATAACAGGAATCATCCTCAATTCAATCACGATAGCCCTGATATTCATTATTGCACCGATCCAGTGGATGAAAAAGATTCTACCGAGTGCAGACGGCCAGCTCGTTACACGCGATGACCTTGTAGCACTCGCTGATTTAGGAGAAGAAGAAGGTGCATTGATGGAAGATGAAGAAACGGTGATTCACAATCTACTACGACTTCGAGAAATTCCAATTACTGAAGTTATGACACCACGGGTTGTTGTTACTGCGTTGCAACAAGACATGACGGTTCGGGAAGTACTCGACGAGTATCCTGTTATGCGTTTTTCTCGCATGCCTGTCTTTTCTGAGTCCGTTGATGAAATTCAAGGACTTGTAATTCGCTCTGAGCTCTTGGTTGCGGCAAGTCGCGATGAGTGGGATCGTGTGGTTCAAGAATTCATGAAACCTGTTCAGTTCCTTTCAACAACACAGAGTGTTGATGCAGCACTCGACATGTTGCTTGAACGTCGACAACAATTTGCTGTAGTCCAAGATGAATTTGGAGGTACATCTGGAATCCTAACCATGGAAGATGTGCTTGAAACGTTGTTAGGTGAAGAAATCGTTGACGAACTTGATGAGGTCGATGATATGCGCGAATTGGCTCGGGAACAAGCAAGTTCAACCGAAGAAGAGTGATTTCGTTTCCATCCATTCTTCAATCAATTGATCACGAATTGCGTTCTCTTTTTCGTACGCATGATTCAGTTCTGCAACGATGTGAAACGTAAAATCGGATTGGCTATTATCGTGAACATCAATGAGAAGTGCCGCATGTTGTGTACCCAACGTTGCATCATGTTTGGCTTGAATCAGCAATGTCGGACACGAAGGGAATCCCCAAATTGGTGTTGACAATTGTTCTACTGAATCTACTTGGTATATTGGAGGATTAATTCGATTGTAATACTTTAACAATCGATTCATCATTGTCTTGTGGAAGTATGATGGGATACGTAGATACTCACATGTTTGATTGTTAATGTACTCATACGATGTAACAGGAGATTCCAAAATCATTCCCAAAGCATACTTCGATGTGTGCAAATCCGGGCGCATGACACGTTGGGCAACAAAACCTCCTAAACTATGACCGTGGATGACGAAACCATTCTTCAGCCATCCACGTTGTTCAAACGCGTTAAGCACGTTTTCAAGATCATGACAGACATGTAATGCCGCCCAGTTCTTCACGCGTTCACTCCCGCCGTGGGCTCGCATTTCAAACAAAATGGTGTTGTATCCTGATTGTTCATAGAGTACACTTCGTCCAATCATGTTAGATGCCCTTGAATTCCATCCGTGGATAAGAATTGCGAGTGGTTTGTCAGGGTCGATGGCTTTCGACAACCAACGAACGGGATAATCAGCAACAGAAAGCACATCCCTGGTCCATTCAACTGGAGGTGGTGAATCCTTACGCTGAATTGGAAGCCTTAGCATGAAGCCTAAGGTTAACGCATACCACAAATCACAGACAATGAATGGTGTGAGGTAAATTAGAACATACAATGCATCTGTCAATGCCAGACATATGGAGATGAGCAACCAAAACGTTGAATGAGCAACGAATGCAGAAAAACGATGGGTGGACATAAGGTTGTATTCCTTCAGTCATCTTTGCTTTCTTCTGTTGTTTCTTCCGAATCCTCGGAATTGGCTTTTTCTTCTTTGGCCTTTGCACGCTCTTCAACACGCTTTGCGTACTTTTCACCAAACTGACTCATGCTTTCGAGTCGAGCTCGGAATCCAGATGTAGCCTTTTCTTCCGGAACATAGCGAACCAGATAGGCTCCAAACATCAGATCAAACAATCCTTGATTGAGTTCACTGTTTCGAGTAAATTGCCAGTTCACGATCCAGAGAATCATAAAGACGGCTCCAATCGATGTCATAACCATTGGAGTTGTGCCTCCATCGGATAGACTGCCTGCTTGTGTAAATATCAGCCAAAATCCAACCAATGAAAGCAATCCGATGTTGTTCACGGCCAATGCATGGAGGAAGTTGGGTTTTGTTCCATCTCCGCGAATGTAGCGCGTACTGGATGTGAATTGGCCGAGATTGCGGCCAGAATTGAAGGGCAAGAAGATCGAGTTGAATATCAGTACAACGAGAGAGATCACTGCAACAGCTGTGATTGCAACACCACCGTTTCCTGAACCACCTGTGTATGCTGACAAAAATCCAGCAGTGATAAGCAGAGCAAAATTGGCTGTGAAATTGATCCACCAGCAGATGACACGACTTAGTTTGGGTGCAATTTCAAACTCTGCTGAAAGACTTGCTGGACGAGGTTTCTTGACCTTTTCCTTTTTGACTTTCTTCGGTTTTGCAGCAGCAACTTTCGCTGCTTTTGCAGGTTTTGCTACCTTTGCCGCTTTCGCTGGTTTTTTCTTGGTAGCTTCCGTTTCGCTTGATTCAACTTTGTCGAGTAGTCCCATATTCTCGCCTCATTCATGTGTACATTTCAGAAATCTGCTTGTAAATTGCAAAGTCTCCAGATTCGACAAACGCAGTAATCGAAGAGTCAGGCATGTTTCCGAGTTGCTCATCGATGATGTTGAAAAATTCACCACGTTGTTCATCACTTATAGCTGTAGGATCAGCTCCAACTTCCTTGAACAATTCAAAACCATCGGACGCTAGGAATGCTTGAATTGCATCCTCAGGAAGTTCATCACCGAGTAAATCATTGACAATTGAAAAGAACTGGGAGAACAGTTCATCGGCCTCATCAATACTTGCGTCTTCCATTTCATCGGTTTCATCTTCGTCTTCCGATGCAGTATCAGCTTCAATGGGCTTGCTCATGAGTGAGCGCCGTTCAGCCATCAGTTCTTCAAGTTGAGGGACGAGAGCGCGTAATGCGTCTTTGTCTCCATTAGCTTTAGCCGATTTGTATTGCGGTTTGAGTTCTCTGAGAAGGTTTTCAACCACCGTCAGTCGGTCCGGTTCCTCTTCGTCAAGTAATTCTACAACAGGAGCGTTTCGAACTTCGTTCAGTGCGTCATCTCGTTCTTTTTTCCTGAGCACAATGATGTCTCGGTCGAGTTCATGCCCGAATCGGTCGGAATATCGATCCAAGAGTGATCCAGATTCACCGGATCCGAGTCGGTCAATCGCCCCGTATATTTGGGGGAGAGGTTTAGCGGAACGTTTTGCCCATAGATCACCATATTCATTCGATGGTTCCTCCACAGGTGCGGGAGCAGGTGTGGGGGCAGGGACCTGTGGTGCTGGCGGTTGCTCAACAGGCAATGGAGAAGGTGTTGGCATTGGTGCTGGAGGAAGTTGTGGCTGAGGCGATGGTTCTGGGATTGGCGCTGCAGGTAACGGTGGAAGTGCAGCCCCTGGTAGTGGGGGCAAATCACCCAATGGAGGCAAAGGAGAAGGTGGAGTTTGTGGAGTTTTGTTCTTCTTCCGACGTCGCATACACTCACCTCTATATTGACTGGAGGCGATTCTACCCTTGAACCTTACCACAAATAGAACACGAAAATGTACATCTTAGTTTCTTCAAGTTCACACCATTTTTGCCCAACCTTTGAGGCTTAGAAACGTAGCCGCAGATTCGGATACGTTTAGACGATCGCCTGCTGAAACATCGTGCTGGTCCTGTTCGAAACGAAGGACAGCATCGTCGACAATTATTTCCACATCAATCATTTTTTGGTTACCAAAGACAAAAGCTTCACTCAGTGCATCAAATGGATCCCCTCCCTCAGCGTCAAGACGGTGGAGAGGGAATTCTGTAACCCTCATTCCAGTTTTCCCATGCAATGAAGTAGGCCAACGTATTTGCCGACGAACATCAATAGTGACGACTTCATCGGTTTCACCTGCTGCTCCTAGTACGATTGAGGCATCGGATTTAACAAGATCAAGGAACAACCCTTGGTGTGCCCCTAACCGTGAAATTTGTCCATTGATTATGGATTGCCGTCGATCATCATGCAGAAACATATCTGCTAATTTTTGAATGCTTGCTGGTCCTTTTCCTGGCTTTCCTTCTCTTCGGAGATTCTCCTTCAATCCGAGATGCAGTTCTTTCATTATTCTTGGTGCATCTTCATCACCTTGAGCAATGGTGAGAAGTTTGTCAATGAGAGTGGGTATTTGGTTTCGTATCCGTTTGCTCCAGCCTTTTGCATTGGCATCGCCAAACCGCGTCAGACCACCTTGGACATCAACACCCTCGCCACGTATATGCGAAACCAACTCCCTTCTGGCTTCAGAATCCAAGTGAAACAACGATGGGTCGCGATAATGGAGATGGAATCCTCGATGACCGGAAAACGTCACTTGCAAGAAAGATTCATCAAATCCAAATTCAGGTTGAAGAAAATCATTCCAGAGTGCGTGCGCTTGATCTCGAATCACATCCAACATTGCTGGGAAATCACGATCTGTCACGCCAGGCAAGTGGTCACCGTCCAAATCAAAAATTAAATCGGCCCCTTGCCACATTTTGTCATCCATTTTTAATTCGTACGGCTTTTGCCAATATGCCGTTGAATAGAAGCAAGAGTGCATGGCTCGTTCAGAGAGGAATTGACGTAAATCGGTCTCACTTCTGAACGATTTATGACGCAATGGCGGTGCACCACCAAATGGAATAAACATCCATTCCCTTTTCGGCATTCTTGGGGGTCTCCAGAATGTAGAATTTTGATAGTAACGGCCAAATTTGTGAGCAAAGCGAGCCCATCCGGATGAGGCCATGTAGGCTGCTATGGTTGACAGTTTTTGAACGCAACCCTATTCAGTCTTCATGTAGAATTTCTCTTCGGTTTCCCCTACAACGGTGACTGTATCTGCGCCGGTATGTTCGACGTAATGTTCCCAGCAGTAGTAGTGTTGATTGTGAACCATAGCCGAACCAAACGTGAGGCGTATACCACACGTATGGCATCGTGGCCCAATCTCACCATTCGGGGCTTGTGCGAGTTGGACATGTTCATGTGGCATCTTCTCACCTGTTTGATGCTAATGGTCTGGGTTCTAAAATGTCTTGTTGAATTGTAGTTATTCCGGCATTGTACTCTTACGTACCCAATCCAACAAGTCCAATGCAACTTCACAAGATTCACTTACTTCGATGTGTTCATCGTCAAGATATTCCTTCAACACCTCGATCGCTTTAGGGTTGCCAATGGCCCCTAACGCTTCTGCAGCTTCATGGCGGACCATGACATGTTCGTTGGAATCGGAGAGAATATGAATCAGCGTGGGTATGGCATCGTCCATTTGCATTTGTCCTAATACATAGGCCAGTTCATGTCGTAAAAGAGCACTCTTTGAAGAAAATGCCTCGCACAGGGCTAAACATGACTCAGATGATCGTATGTTTCTCAGTTTGAACACAGCTCTCATGCGTTGGAACATTTTTTCTTCCTCGTTGAGGAGTGTGGAGCGTAATGTATCCAACTCGGTGAATTCTGATGCGGGCGCAGGATCTACCGAACCGTATTCACTCACTTCGGGGCGCTGAGTCACAATGTTTCACTCCACTGCGCCAATGAATGATAGACTCTCGACATCAAAGTCCTCTCGAATCATACCTAACTCTTGACCTTCTTTGAGGAATTGTCGTATTGAGGAACGACCTTCTGGTTTGTAGTCAATGGTGCGGTCGTTGACGTACATCGTTACAAATTTTTGATTTGTCTCATCGTCAATTCCACGACCCCAAGCCTTTGCAAATTCTAGCGCTTCTTCAGGATGCGTGATTGAATGCTCAATACTCATCTTTGTGTACATTGTAATATCTTCCATTATTTGTTGGCCAAGGTCACGACGCACTACGTTCCCACCCAAGGGCATAGGCCAACCGTTGGTGCGTTCATTCCACCAAACACCAAGATCGATGAGGACATTCAAGTCGTGTTCTACATACGTCAGCTGACCTTCGTGGATGATGAGACCGCATTGATAGGTATCGTCGAGAATTCTTGGAATGATTTCATCAAATGCTACGACTTCAACATCTACATCACCCCATGCCAATCTGAGCCCAAGATATGCAGATGTTTTCAATCCAGGGATTGCAATCTTCGATAATTTCGCCTCTTCAAGACTCAAACCTTGCTTAGCGACGATCATTGGTCCATATCCCTCACCCATTGATGCTCCACAATTCATCAAGGCATAATTCTCTGCGATGTCCGGATATGCATGAATGGATACTGCAGATACCTCAAGGTCACAGTTCATTGCACGGTGGTTAAGAGTTTCTATGTCCTGAAGTTCGTGGACAAAATTGTAACCAGGCGTTGGAAACGCGTTCGTCGTCATGGCATGAAACATGAATGCATCATCAGGATCTGGTGAGTGTCCGATGCGAACTATGAGGTTGCCATGTTCATCTCGTGGAAGATTCGCCATGAACGTCCCAAGGACGTTTCATTCAAGAACCAACCGACTCATTTTGAAAACAAAATTCACTCTCAATTAACGGATTGTTTATGTAATTGTTGAGTATGTTCAGTACATGGTAACAGGAGGTCGAATTCGAGATGTTCTCATTCTCCTTGTTGTCGTAGGTACTTTGTGCTGTTCTAGCACGGCATCCGCATCCAATGAACTCTTCTTTAATGAGGCGATTGAAGTTGCCGATGTAGACACTGGTATACGAACCATTGAAGTGGATGCATCTGGAAACGTATTTGCAACATTCGGATCAGTTTTGTACAAACTGTCGGACTCAGGTTCCGTTCTAGCAGAACGAACATTTGAGAAGGAAATTACGGCTACCGCCATTTCGCCAGATTTTACGAAATTAGCACTCACACTCCGTTCGGGTTCGAGTGGAGACGATTCAATCTTTATTTTGTCAACTGGTGATTTGAGTACACAGGTTTCGAGTGATACCACACGTACAAACGCCTTCATCCTTGAGTGGTCACCAAACGGGGGTGATCTCTATTCAAATGATCCGAACGCAGGCATGATTCAATTGAACCGAGAGACACTTGCAGAAGACGTATCCTATCAAGGCAACCATACAGGAACAATGGCTTGTGTGGACATATCCGGCAACAGTGGTGCAGTACTCACTGCAGATGAAAACGGATTGATTCAGTTGTGGAACAACGATGGTGATGTTATCCAACATGAATTTCAGCTCCAGTCATCAATCCTAGATTGTGCTATTGGATACAACGACCAATACTTTTCAGTGTCAACTCCAGAAGATGGGATCCGTAAGTGGACATTTTCAGGATCGGAACTTAAACCGATAGATGTTAATGGAGCGGAGAGGTACCAATTTACCACAAGCGGGGACAAGGTTATCGTTCACAAAAGCACACCTTCTCAGCACATTCTCGTGTATGATTATGTCAATGAGATATCTGTCAATCAAATCTCAATGTTCCACACGTTTGATGATTATGTGGTGATGTTTGACGGTGCTGGAACCATTTCCGATATTTTCCTTAATTCAAAGGTAGATTACATCGTGAAATACGGGACCTCAATAGAGCGTGTAGGTGTCGGAGCATCGGGAATCGATACAGATGGTGATGGTGTCCCTGATTCTTTGGATGATGATGATGATGGGGACGGAATTGAAGACAATTGGGACCTCAATTGTGCTGACGTTGGAATTGCATGCGATCTCCTTCCAGATGAAGATCTTGTTCGTTCCATAAATTTGAACATCAACAAGACCAACTTCATCGTTGAGCAGACATTCACATTCAATAAAGCCACGTCAGCAAGCATCCGAGATTTGTCTCGCTTGTCGTTGGATAACGATGTACGATTATCTTCCGATGAAGCACAGCTCTTGGCAAGTACGATTTGTTCGAACATTGATCAAGAAGCTGCAAGTACAGGTATAACATCCACCATAACCATCGAAAATGCTTCACTCAACTTCACACACATGGACTGTTCAATCGAACAAGGAATGACGCTTGTCCCAACCAACGACAGGACCTCTCACATTCGATATTCGATATCGTTTGTCTATGACATCGAAACAACTCAACCATTGGATGGGACGGCTGTTGATGTTGAAAATCATCGATTCCCCAGTTCTGGAAGTGTTACTGAACTAAGTGATCAACACCCAATTCGCATAACAATAGGTGGGCCTACGATCATAACGCAAGTGTATGTTCCGTGGCACATACAACAATCAGATGTAACGTTTAATCTCGAGTCGGTGAAAGAAGACAATGACAATCTAAATCCAAAAAATATACTGTCTTCACCTCTGACAATCGGAATCATTCTTGTTGGAATATTTGTTGTTGGATTTGTTGCTCAACGACTCTATGATCTCGTTTCTAAATCAGGTTATGACATTGAATTGGATGACGAAGATGATGAAAATGATGCATCGGATGCTGATGAGTTAGACGACGACTACGAAGATGAAGCGTATTATCATGAAGAAGCGTTTGAAGAGGAGCCTGTTGAAGAAGCGGTGACTGAAACCGTAAAAAGGAGACCTGCGCGACGCAAAACCGTTGGCAAAACGTCGAAGCGCGTCCCCATTGATTCTTCAGAAGCAACTCAGGCAAAAGAGCTCCTTGAACAATCTTCCAACGAAGTAGTCCGTAAGCGTAGAGCACGACGATCTGAACAGGACCCTGGAACGAGTAAGCGAAGGAAACTGAGTGATGTTGAACCTAGCGATTCAAGACCGCGTAAACGGCGAGCAGTGCGGCGTGATGTTGCCAATGATGAGGAGATGGATGAGACACTGAAGCGCTTTGTTTCAGAATCACCAGAGGAATGAGGGCATTTCCTTCAAGCCACAACAATTCGCTAGGAATTGGCGAAGACCGTCCACATGTTCATCATCAAGACGATTGAAGACCTCACCAAAGTATCGATTCAAACGTTCCATTGACATGTCTGAATGGAGGTGTGCATGGAGAAGGACCTTTTCACGTGTCAACGGGTTTTCTTCGAATGAACTAAGCCGTGAGAGGAGTGCTTGATGTGCTGCTTTAACAGCTTCAAGCGGTGTATCTTTACGTGCAGCAAAGACTCCGAAGACCATTGGTTGACCAGTGAGATCGAGCCAAGCTTGCCCCAAGTCAAGCTGGACCAATTCAGGATTGGTTTTTGCTCGATCAAGTGCTCGATCACCAATGAGTAATGCTCCATCGCATCGTTCAAGCATTGTATCCAAATCAGGACCCATCTCAACAGGTCGAGGGTCGATTCCACGTTGCTTCAGAAGGAATTTGAGCAAAGCAACGGATGATGATGAATCAGTAGGCAGTGCGATATCTCGCATTTCTTCAAGTGGCCTGTTTCCAAACACGAGAACACTACCAACTTCTCCTTTGGAGCAAATTCCGATTTCTGGGACGAGTGCAAGTTCATCGCTGTGTTTGGCGTAATCAGCCGCCGGTATTGGTGCAAGGACACAATCTCTGCGTAGCAAGTGACCAGTAAGCCATGAGGGAGGAGCCGGTAGAACATGGTACGATTCATCCAAACCAACGAACAGTGGATCGCAATTCATGAATGCAACTCGACCAATGGTCTTCATCCAACGGGGAGATTGTGTTAACATTGTTTCACCTTATGCCATGGGCAGCCGTTTAATGGGCTGTGGGGGACTGTATTCTTCAAATTCCGTGTATGTTGTGTTGCGTTGGATTGGGACACAGCCAGCGTTTCTCACCAACTTGGATAATTGTTGCCGATCGTGTGTGAGCGGAGTGGTTGAACCTGCCAGATGCATGATGGATTCTTGTTGAACTGTACCATCAATGTCATCTGCACCGAATTGGAGTGCGAGTTCAGCCAACTCATCGCCAATGTTCATTCGATATGCTTTGATGTGAGGTATGCTATCCATCAATATTCTCGAAACCGCAATTACACGCAAAATTTCTTGTCCTGTTGATAATTGTGCCATCGGCAAACGAGTAGAATCTGGTAAAAACGGATAGGGGACAAAGCACTGGAATCCGTTCGTTGTTGCTCCCAAGTCCCGAAGTTTGAGGATGTGGTCGACCCGCTGCGATGCTGTTTCAATGGTTCCAAATAGCATAGTACAATTGCTTGGAAGACCAATTTTGTGCGCAGTGTGATGGATGTCTAAGTATTCCTGGCTGGATTCTTTCCCGTTGCAAATAACGGCTCGGACATCATCATCAAGAATTTCTGCACCGCCGCCCGGAAGCGATGTGAGACCGGCATCTTTGAGTTGTTGAAGTGTCGATTCAATGCTGAGGTCCGACAATTGAGCCAAGTGTTTGACTTCCACTGCAGTTAGTGCTTTAATCGAAAGATGCGGGTGTTCAGCTCGAATCCGTTTGAACAACTCGGCGTAGTGTTGTACCGACCAATCAGGATGCAATCCACCAACAGAATGCACTTCAGTGACATACGGCGAGAATTTTGAGAGTTCTTCCAAATACTCTTCAACCGAGAGAGCGTATGCATCTTTGGATCTCGGCCCTCGTCGGAACGCACAAAATCTGCAAGCGAGTACGCAGATATTGGTTTGATTAACATGGACATTTGAGTTAAAGTAGGCTCGATTTCCAAACATTGCTTGTTTGTGTAGGTGTGCAAGCCGCCCGAGTTGGAACAGGTTGGGTTCTGCGAAGAGTTGTAGTCCATCTTCATGACCTAAGCGTTGGTCTGAGAGAATCTTATCCACGATTGGCTGTAAGGTGCTGGGCCACAGTTCTTGACGAAGACTGTCTTTCAAATCAACTCTCCAATGCGGATTTCGGTCTGCTAACACGACCGTGGAAACCCACTCAGGCATACTTACCCCTCGAGTTCATTCTTCAAGAAGATGTGGATAGGTCCACGACTCAACGTCGTACCCTGAAAAATCCAGAATTCATCATGAACTTACGGAATTCTTCTACCAATAACACAGTCGATGCCACGGCAACCAACACAATCCAATCAATTCTCTTGAGAGGTGTCGTGCTAAGCAAGTTTCCAAACTCGATTCCGATGAGAGGTAGAGGTAGCGTTGCAAAATGTACGAACGTGAAGAGAAGGAGTCCAGATGCGAGGATTGCATAATTGATGGCTTTATTTGAAAATAGTCCGAGCGAGAAGAGACTCTCTTTTTCCGATCTACAATTCAGTACGTTAAACAATTGAAACACAATAAACACTGCAAAGGTCATTGTTTGTGCGTCAGCAAATGTCGATTCAGAATAACTCTCCCATGCACTCAACGCAGCTTCATCGCCCTGTAGACAATCCTGTTGTGAAAACCCAGCATCAGTATCGTCGGTAAATGGTGCCAAACTGCATTCATTCCCGTACACGCCGCCACCTGCTAAGAAGAAGACCACGAGAGTACCAATGACCATGACTGCACCGAGATAAAAGATCAATGCGATATCTCTTGAATTTGGTAGACCTTCGTCAACCGGGCGCGGTGGGCGAGACATGACATTACCATGACGTTTTTCGACACCCAAAGCAACTGCTGGCGGTCCATCCATGAGGATGTTAATGACCAGAATTTGTGTTGCTGTAAGTGGTAATTCCCAACCAAAGATGAATGTTGATATGACGATAAGGGCTACTGCAGCAACGTTCGTGGAGACTTGGTATCGTACGAAATTCCGAATATTTTGGTAGATCTTCCGACCTTCCTCAACCGCATGAACGATGTTTGCAAAGTTGTCATCCTGCAAAATCATGTCAGCTGCATCCTTGGCCACGTCTGTTCCAGAAATGCCCATGGCAATACCAATGTTCGCTCTGGACAATGCGGGTGCATCATTGACACCATCACCGGTCATAGCAACGATTTCCCCTTGCTCCTGCAACGACGAAACAATTCTCATTTTCTGATCGGGAGTGACTCGAGAGAAAATTGCTTTTTCCACGGACTCTGTTAAATCATCATCGGACATTGTACGCAAATCTGCACCACTGACTGGTTTGTGTTCTGCACCTTTGATATGCAATTCCTTACCAATCGCAGAGGCTGTCATGTGATGATCACCTGTGATCATTTTCACCTTGATTCCCGCATCTTGACAGACCTGTATTGCTTCTTTTACTTCGGGACGCGGTGGATCCATGATTCCAACAAGTCCAAGGAAAATCAGATTGTTTTCGATGACCGACATGTTATCGATATCTTCATCATCGTTGAGTTTCCTTGCAGCGAGTGCAATAACACGCATGGATTGGGAACCCATCTCTTTGTTACGAATTGAGGCATGTTTGAAATCTTCGTCTTGGATTGCAACCAATTCTCCATCCAGGTAGCGATGACTCGTGATGGGTACAAAACCACCAGCAGCTCCTTTCGAGAACACCCAACGTTCACCTTCATATTCGTGAATAACAGACATGCGTTTCCGTTCTGTATCAAAGAAAAACTCGTTGATTCGTGGATGACGTTGTGAGAATTTTCGTACATCTCCGTTCAACTTCCACCCAAGTACAGCACATGCAGAGTCGGTTGGATCTCCAATCGCAGTCCATCGACCATCTTGCTTGATGATTTGAGAGTTGTGACAGAGTGAGAGACAGGTGGCAAGTAACCGAAATGCGGGATTGGACTGAAGTGATTCCATTTTGCCTTCCTCGAGCTCTTCTCCGTTCTCTAATAAGGTGCCTTTTGGATTGAATCCATCTCCTGTTACGCTGTAGTATCCATCAACGGTGTGGAGTTGTCGTACTGTCATTTCATTTTTGGTTAGCGTGCCTGTTTTATCAGAACAAATCACTGTGGTTGAACCAAGTGTTTCTACAGCCTTCATGCGACGTATAATCGCTTTGTGCCGTGCCATATTACGCATACCTAACGCAAGTGTAATTACCAGAATAATGGGCAATCCCTCTGGAACGATTGCGACAAATATTGCAATAGCAGTGATGAATTGTTTAATGGCCACATCTCTCAGTGGGTCAGGCCCACCATAGGCAAGAATCAACTTAATCGATACAAGGAGTACAGCTACAATCAACGCAATAAATCCAAGGAATCGACCGAGCGACTCAAGTTTGAGCTCGAGTGGGGTTTTCGGTGTTTGCGCTTCTGAGATATCACTTGCAATTCGGCCCAATTGGGTTTTCATTCCAGTTTCGACGACAACACCTACTGCACGTCCTGTTGCGACAGTGGTGCCCATGTACAACATGTTCTTGTGGTCAGCAAGCAATGCGTTTATGTCCAGTGGTTCAAGGTGCTTTGTGATCGGTTCCGATTCACCCGTCAATGCTGATTCATCAACTCGACATTGATACACCTCAAGCAAACGCAAGTCCGCGGGAACGTTGACACCCTCCTCCAATTTGACAATGTCACCAGGAACAAGTTCTGTTGTGGGGATTTCTGATTCAAAACCATCTCGCAATGTAACTGAATTCGAGATACTCATTTGTTTGAGAGCATCCATGGCTTGTTCAGCTTGCCCTTCCTGCCAGAATCCGAAGAATGCGTTAGCAGTTAAAACCAAAAAGATGAAAATAGCGTCTCCAGGGTGGTCTGGCTTAATCGCTAGCGCTACCAATGCAGCGGTAATCAAGAGATAGTTCAATGGATCATTGTATTGCGATAAGAATCGTAGGAATGCAGACGTAGGTTCTGGTTGCTCTAATTGATTTGGACCATATTTCTGCATGCGTGTATGTATTTCACTCTGAGTCAAGCCGTTGGGACTTGCGTCCAAAACCGACAGGACTTTCTCCTTATCCATGGAGTGCCAGTTTTGTTGAACCATTAAATCACCCTAGTCGTCCAAGACGACCCTTCCACGGCTTCCTGTTTTTCCTATCTTATGATTTTGATGGAGGTAATCCCATGAAAAGAATTCTCAACTTGAACTGACCAATAACAGCCGAATCTTTCTCAAACCTCTACGATTTGGGATGGGTATGTCCGCTGGAGATGGTCCATACATTCCAGCAGACCAAGAACCCAAAGAACTCACGTTACGTGTCCTGATTGTAGGGGTCTTGCTCGGCATACTTATGACTGCGGCTAACGCGTATCTTGGATTGTATGCTGGAATGACGGTTTCCGCAAGCATACCAGCAGCAGTAATGTCCATGCTCATACTGAGAAGTATGTTCAAGGATGTGAGTATCCTTGAGAACAATGCTGTTCAGACAATGGCAAGTGCTGGTGAGTCATTAGCCGCTGGTGTCATCTTCACGGTACCGGCAATGCTGGTTATTGGAATATGGATCGATATTGAATGGTTCCCAACGCTATCCATTGCCTTGCTCGGCGGTCTACTTGGAACAATGTTCACCATTGCACTTCGAAGATTGTTCATTGTCGAAGAAGCTCTCCCTTATCCTGAGGGTGTAGCCTGTCGAGAAGTTTTGGTGGCTGGTGAAGAGGGTGGCAGCGGAGCCTTGGCCATTGTGTATGCTCTTGGTATTGGAGCTCTTTACGGGTTGATGGTCAAAGGATTCAAAGTCACGCATCATTCTGCAGAAACAGCCTTTGAATTCATGAAAACACGGATGTATGCAGGAATTGACCTATCTGTGGCGCTGTTGTCTGTGGGATTCATTGTCGGCATACGTATCGCTTCCTATATTTTCTTAGGTGGAATCATTGGTTTCGGTGTTCTCGTCCCGCTCTTTGGTTATTTGAACGGATGGCCAGAATCCGAAACCCTAGCCAAAGGCTTTGACAAACTTTGGCTCGAACAAGTACGGTATGTCGGCGTAGGAGCCATGGTTGTCGGAGGAATTTACACCCTATGGAGTATGCGAAAAACGATCATCACCGGTCTAAAGAAATCCTTCGTCCAAGGTGACTCAGATGCAGAATTCCATTTGCGAACTGAAAAGGATTTGCCTCTTAAATGGGTCACTGTTGTCTGTGGAGTTCTCGTTGTGCTTACGTTCTTCTTTTATTGGATTGTCACGGGTTCTCTCATTCTATCGCTAGCAGGTGCGCTTTTCCTTGCATTTGTCGCCTTCTTCTTTGCCGCTGTTGCAGGATACATTGCTGGAGTTGTTGGTTCGAGCAATTCACCTGTATCGGGAATGACAATCGCTACCCTGTTGTTCACTGTTGGCCTGGTTTGGGTTGTTGGTTCGTTGATTTTGGATCTCTCCCAGACCGAGTTGATGTATGCGACCTTACTCATTGCCGCTGTCGTCGCTAGCAGTGCAGCAATCGCAGGCGATGTCATGCAGGACCTCAAGACAGGGCATATGGTCGGAGCAACTCCTTGGCGCCAACAAATAGCGGAGATAGTGGGTGTCATTACCGGTGCCTTTGTGATTGGACCAACAATTGCTCTGTTGCACAATGCCTTTCAAATTTCATCAACCGCATGCCTTGCTACCAATGAACGATTAACAGCGGCAAATCCGAATGCTGAGTTGTACGATTGTAGTGATGCATTGTTTGCACCACAAGCTGAACTGATCGGAGCCATCGTGAAGGGTGCTTTTGTTGGAGATATGAATCTTCCAATGGTCTTTCTTGGCGCAGCGCTTGCGGTGGTGTTGATTCGTCTCTCAATGCCCGTTATGTCCGTAGCCATTGGAATTTACCTGCCATTGAAATTGAGTGTTCCAATCATGCTCGGTGGAATTTTATCGTCCCTTGCAATGGGAGCGGCCTACTTGAGAGTGGATGGAACACTCGACGAACCCCCTTCCGAAGATGCAAAGCAAGCAGCATCGGATGTAGAAAGCAGAGGCGTATTGATTGGTGCCGGATTTATTGCTGGCGAATCAATCCTTGGCGTACTTATCGCCGTGCTGATTGTGTTGGATAAGGATCTCAACAAACTACTAGGCATCCATGAGTTGCCACAATTGGCCTCCTTGCTCTTCTTTGCTTGGTTTGTTGGTGTCTTCATTTGGCTTGCCACACGGGCGCTTCCGGAAGGCGGAAATTTAGCAAAAGAGATTGCCAAAACGTCCGTTCATTCAATTCGGAAATTTATCCGTTCCCTGTTGCCCCAATCCAAATAATTCAACGGCAATTATGAAAGGCTCAAAGCGATGGCCAATGTTTGTTGGTCAGAATGTCTGCATCGATTTCAGAACTTGAAGAACTCGCACGACGTTGTCGAATCGAAATTGTCAACATGGTATATCGCGCACAAGCAGGCCATCCAGGTGGTTCACTATCAGAAATTGACCTTATGGCTGCGTTGTATTCGACATCCTTGAGGGTTCGTCCAGATGAACCTGATTGGCACGACAGAGATCGCTTCATCCTCTCCAAAGGTCATGCATCACCGGGCATGTACGCACTCCTTGCTGAGAAGGGTTTCATTCAACATTCAGATTTGCACTCATATCGCGTACTTGGAGGGGTATGTCAGGGTCACGTCGACATGAAATGGTGTCCAGGCGTTGATTTTAGTGCTGGCAGTTTGGGAATGGGTCTCTCATTTGGCATGGGATGTGCTCTTGCTGCCAGACTCGATGGCAGTGATCGACGTGCGTTTGTCATGCTCGGGGATGGTGAGATACAAGAAGGGTCAATTTGGGAAGCAGCCATGGCTGCAACTCATCATGAACTCGGAAATTTGAAAGTTATACTCGACAGAAACCGAATCCAAAATGATGATTTTTGTCTCGAACAAATGCGAATGTTTGACATTCCCGCAAAATGGAAGGCTTTTGGCTGGAATGTGAAAGAAATCGATGGACACAACATGGAAGAAGTCGTTGAAGGAATACAATTTCTAGACGAATCAAACGATGGTCCTTCAATATTGATCGCACATACCATCAAAGGGAAAGGTGTTTCTTACATGGAGAACAATCCATCCTTCCATGGAGCTGCTCCTAACGAAGAGCAATATGCTCAAGCCATGAAAGAACTCGGGGTGGTTGAATGAGCCGAATGGCAGCGACGCGAGATGGTTACGGACAGGCTCTGCTTGACCTTGCTGAAAACGACCGAATCGTCGTTCTTGAAGCAGACCTCGGTAAATCAACAAAGTCACTACACTTCCGGAAGGCACACCCGGACCGGACTGTCTCTTGTGGCATTGGCGAACAAAACATGCTCCTTGTTGCTGCCGGTATGGCATCGAGCGGATACATTCCTTTTGCGTCAACATTTGCAATTTTTACTGAACGAGCATTCGAACAAATGCGCAATGGAGTTGCTCGTCCAAAATTGGCAGTGCATTTGTGCGGATCTCATGGTGGAACCCATACTGGAACGGATGGTTCATCTGCTCAATCCATTGAAGATTTAGCAATCTACAGAACCCTTCCAAACGTTACAGTACTGCATCCATGCGATGATGTAAGTACACGGTTGTTGACCAAACAACTTGCGTCTTCAACCAATCCCTCTTACATGAGGACCGCCAGAAACAAGACACCAGTTTTGTACGACGACGTTGATGAGAGCACCATTCAAATTGGGAAAGGAATTGAACTCCGTAAAGGAAATGATGTTGCCATTATTGCATGTGGAGTCCTCGTTTCTGAAGCACTCAAAGCTGCAGACGTATTGAGTCAAGAGGGTGTCGAAGCAACGGTAATTGACATGCACACCATCAAACCTCTCGATGTCAACCTCGTCGACCAGGTTGCTGCACGTTGTGGTGCAATCGTGACCGCAGAAGATCACTCTGTAATCGGCGGCCTCGGTGGAGCTGTTGCTGAACATCTATCAGGTTCCTCAAATACTCCACTCGAACGTGTAGGTGTAAAAGATCGGTTTGGGGAATCAGGGCAAGCAGACGAAATGTTGGAACTCATGGAATTAAGTTCGCCACACATCATAAAGGCTGCACAACGGGCGATTCATCGCAAATGAGACGACCATCACATTCATGAAGCGTCAATTGAAGGAACCTCTATGGAGTTCTTCCTTGATACCGCTGATGTTGACGAAATTCGTGAAATTGCTGCATGGGGAATCCTAGATGGTGTTACAACCAATCCGTCATTGATCAAAAAAAGTGGACGCGATTTCAAAGAAGTCGTTCGCGAAATTGCAGGAATCTGTTCAGGTCCAATTTCTGCTGAGGTAACAGCAATGGACACAAATGGTATGCTTGAACAAGCACGACAACTGAAATCCGATTTACCCAACAATGTCATTATCAAAATTCCGTGTACACCAGAAGGCTTAGCCGCAACAAAAGTTCTCACACAGGAAGGAGTCGATACCAATGTCACCCTCATCTTTTCAGCATCGCAAGCTTTGATGGCCGCGAAAGCAGGAGCAACCTATGTCTCACCGTTCATTGGGCGAATCGATGACACAGGACATGATGGGATGAATCTGATTGCAGAAATCATGGAAACGTGGGCACAATACGATATCTCAACAAAAGTCCTCGCTGCGTCAATTCGACATCCCACGCATGTCCTGCAATGTATGCAACTTGGGGCGCATACGGCCACTATGCCTGCTAAGATTTTCCGCCAACTCATGAAACATCCACTAACGGATAAGGGACTCGAAGGATTCATGAGAGATTGGGCTGAAGTCGAGGCTGCAGGCAAGGCTTGATGATTCTACCTTCGCAAAAGGAGGCTTCATCAATGATGGAGCATCAGCCCGTATCATCGAGGGACAACCGTGAGTGATATTCAAGAGCGCCTGCAAAAACTTCTCGATGGGGAGTTGGATGCTGCGGAAGTTGCTGAAGATCCTGCCCTCGCTTCCTTGGCTAATCGCCTTTATGGTATCAAAATCCAACCGGTCCAGCCGAAAAAACTGCGTGATTTTGAAGACCCACTTGCAACACCTTCTGCACCTCTCCCTGCAACCGATATGATGATTGAAGTCATTGGTAATGTCGCATTAGAACACCCTCCAGCGCCAGCGGCTGAGTTACCATCTATGGCTGCTGTCCCAACCAAAAAAGGGGCAAATGGAGCCAAGTCATTTGGCGCCCTTAGTTATCTCTCACTTCTTGGTCTCATCACTGTAGTTGTAAACATGTTCGGATTCTTGCATTCTTTGGTTGGATCGATGTGTACGAATGCATGCGAAAATGAAGGCCACACGAAAATGAACCTCCTCGATCTATATCGACTCGACTCATTAGACGGTTGGAGTTTGCCAGTAACCGACGGTGTCGTTGGGATTCCTGACATTGTTGCGATTGTTGGATGCATTGCAATGATTTTCCTTCTTCGTAAGAAGTCCTGAAGCTACTCCAAGAGCAGTATTTCCGCCGTCATCTTGATGAGCAAGTGTCTTGAGGAACTACCATGAGCAAACCAGCCAAAGCCAAGCGAGGTATTCCGAGCAAAGTTGAAGATTTCAACGCCTGGTATCCATTTATTGTAGAGGCTGCTGACCTTGTTGACAAACGATATCCAATCAAAGGAATGGACGTTTGGCGCCCATACGGCTGGAAAGCGATGAGGCAAATCGATGCACTTACACACACTGAGATGGACCGTACAGGACATGAAGAAGTCAATTTTCCACTGCTTATTCCAGAAGATTTGTTGGAAAAAGAAAATGCATTGGTCGCACGATTAAAACGAGCACGTGAAGAAGGTGTAGATCCAGACGAACTTCGTGATGAGGTTGAAGAAGCTGGATTTAAGAAAGAAGTTTACTGGGTCAAACATGCTGGTGAAAATGAACTGGATATACCGATGTTTCTACGACCGACAAGCGAGACTGCAATGTACACAATGTTTCCACTTTGGATTCGTAGTCACAAGGATTTGCCTCTCAAAGTCTACCAGATGGTGAACACCTTCCGTTATGAAACCAAACAAACGCGTTCCTTTATTCGAGTACGAGAGATTCATTTCTTTGAAGCACATACTGCTCATGCAAATGAGGACGATGCAACACAACAAATACAGCAAGATTTGGAGATTGTCGACCGGCTAATGCAACAACTTTGCTTGCCGATCATAAAAGCAAAACGACCGGTTTGGGATACATTCCCGGGAGCCCACTATACCATCGGAATTGATGCTGTGATGCCAAACGGTCGAACCCTCCAAGTTGCAAGTTGTCATCATTATCTTGACCAATGGGCAAAAGCCTTCGATATTACATATGAAAATCTGGAGGCAAAACAACAACATGTCCACCAGACAACATACGGTATGTCTGAGCGATTGCTTGGTGCTGTTGTCGGGATGCATGGGGATGACTCTGGATTGATAATGCCGCCCGCTATTGCCCCGTGGCAGGTCGTCGTATGTCCGATGATTCGCAAGAATTCAGATGTTGACACAGTTGCTATTTCCCATGATGTCGCTGAAACACTGCGTGCCGCAGGATTACGTGTCCATGTTGATGATCGTGATCTCCATCCAGGTCAGAAGTACTACGATTGGGAAATTAAGGGTGTCCCTCTCAGATTAGATATCGGTCCACGTGATGTCGAGCAAGGGACGGCCTTCGCTGCAAAACGAACAGGCGGTAAGCAACCGCTGCCGATGGATTCAATTGTCGATTCTGTTAATGAAGTGCTCGATGAGATTTCCGATGTGCTTCGCTCACGCTCAACCGAACACATGGAACACGTCATTCAGCCATTACCAGAATTTACTGAAGAAGATGGACAATGGCACATGAACGGTGATGTGAAAGATGGGCACATTTACGAGCTACCATTCGCAGGTTCTGATGCGCATGCAGAAGTTATAGAGCGAACTACGGGGCTTACATTCCTTGGCGACTCCACCGATGATTACGCTGAAGAGCGCCCGTGCCATATGAGCGGTGTACCAACAAAACGAAGGGTACTACTTGCTAAGACTTATTGATTCTGAACCAATTGAAGAATTGACTCTGGTGGCCTTCCTAAAACAGCTTCACCATTGTGTATGAGAACAGGTCGTTCCAAGCATTTTGGTTGAGACAAGAGCAAGTGTTGTATGGATTCAGCATCGAGATTTTTGAAATCATAATCGCCACTCACGTCCTTCGTTCGAATAATGTTTGGAAGAGTGGATAAGATCTCGACATCATTGGAGTCTACACCTTCTGTGAGATACCTATACTCCTCAAAATCAATTCCAGCATCCGTAAGTAAAGCAACTGCTTGTCTCGATTTCGAACATCGTGGGTTGTGATACAGTCGCATCAAATCAACCCAATATCACATGCCAAAGCTTGACGGATCCATGTCCATCTCACCATCTTTCATCATTTTTCGCATTTGTTTGTTCAACTTACGGTTTCCGCCCATTCCCTTCATCATTTTACGGGAACGTTTCCATTGTGCAATGAGTTCACGAACATCCTTTTCTTTTACACCAGAGCCGCGGGCGATTCGTTGAATTCGTTCCGCTTTAATTTTAGCAGGTTCGTTCTTTTCCCATCCAGTCATAGAATCCATTATTGTCCGGTAACGGTCGAGATTCCCTTGCATGGCTTCTTTTTGAGATTTGGACATTCCACCAAGACCTCCGAACATACTACCGGGTAGGAAAGACATGAGTTTGTCAATTGTGCCTACTTTGGCCATCATCTCCATTTGTTTGTACATGTCATTAAGTGTAAATCGGCCAGACATGAGGCGCTGTGTGAGACGCATGGCTTCTTCTTCGTCCAAATCCTCAGGTGCAAGGTCGATGAGACCACGTATGTCTCCCATTCCAAGAAGTCGCGAAATAAATCGGTCAGCTTCGAATTTTTCAAGATCAGAAACTTTCTCTCCAACACCAATGTGGACAAGTGGAGCACCAGTGGCAGCAACGGCGGACAATGCACCACCTCCACGGGCAGTACCGTCGAGTTTTGTGACAACGATTCCCGTGACCCCTGCGAGGTCGTGGAATGAAGCAGCAACTGGCCCCGCAGCCTGACCAACTTGAGCATCGATGACGAGCCAACGTTCGGTTGCACGGGTTATTGATGCAATTCGTTCCAATTCATCAACAAGTTCCTCATCGAGTTGATGCCGTCCTGCAGTGTCAACGATGACGAGGTCGGCTGCTGAACACGCAGCAAGTCCATTACGAACAATCGTTGTTGCATCTTTTTCTTCTGGTTCTCCATAAACGGTTACAGTAGAATCTTCCAATAATTGCGACAATTGAGCGTATGCACCTGGACGATGAACGTCAGCTTCGATCACTGCAACACGCAGTCCGTGCTTTTTCCGATACCATTCGGCTAACTTTGCGGTTGTTGTGGTCTTACCTTGACCGTACAGACCTACGAGGAGTAAGGTTGCACCACGAGGCTGAAACTCATGGTTTGTTCCGAGAATACGAACCAATTCGAGGTAGAGAATATTCATCGCATGTGTTTGAAGATCGATGCCTGGACGAGGTTCTTCCTCGCGCATTCGTTCTTCCAGACGATCGACAATCTCTTTGGTTTGTCGAACGTTAAAATCAGCCTCCTGTAATGCGCGACGAAGACTTTTGGTCATCTCTTTGAGTTCTTCTTCATTGAGACGACGTTTGCTACGAAGGAGTCCAAGTGAGCGAAAAATCCCACGTGAGAGTCCCTCAAGCGCCATGCATTACCCACCAAGCCTTCTCCTTTGAATCCAACGGAAGTTCACTCCAAGAGTGGAACTTCCAATCGAAGGACATCATCCTCAAGTTTGGCTTTAATTTGTGATGACTTCGCTGGTGATGTTGTTGGTATTGCATGCTCCCGACCATTCACTCCAACAAACAGCGTACCATCTTCACTTCGCAGTGAGAGATCATCTCGCTCAAGACCAGGGAAATGTAAATGGATAATTTCAACACCGTCACCTTGTTCGATGTAGGTACCTCGATGGATTGAATGTTGCAACCGATCTCCTACTGAATAAGGTCCAAGTTCTTTTGAAAGCGTTGTAACCTCACCGTACAATAACATCCCGTAAGTTCGGAGGCGTTCAAGCCCTTGCACTTCTGAATCAAACAAGTCCATTGTCGTAACTGGAATTTTCAAGGTGTCCACGAGTTCAGCAATATGCCCCTGTTCTTCAGTACGTCGTCGTTGCAAGAATGGATGGTCTAGTTCTGGTGTAACGCGATTGACCAAACAACCCGTAACAGGTAACTCGTATTCGTTAAGGGAAGCATTCGCCCGCACAGTCTCGTTGACCCCCATCCGTTCTGGTATGGTGACAAGTGTGAACGATGTAGTCGAGGCATCACTCAAGACTCGGCGTACATGTAGCACACGTCGTCGAAATCGCTCCAATTCCTCTTTCATTGCATCGCTTTGTTTTCGACCAAAAAGCATGGAGCGGATACCACCAGAGACGCGCATCATACGAAGAAGTCGCCCAGACCATGCTTCAATCAGTTCAGGCAAAGAGAGGAAACGCAAGGTATGGCCTGTCGGAGCCGTATCAAAGACAATCACATCCCAGGCTGGATTTTCAACGTGTTTCAGCAATTCATCGAATGCAATCGCTTCATCGAGTCCTGGTAGAACCAATTCACTCGAATCAACTTCTTCCTTTATCGATGCCATTTCTTCCTTTGCTGATTGATCGAACATACCTCCAAGCCCACCCAGTGCAGCAAACGGTGATGAAGACATACCGGAGAGGCTTTCACCAAGTTTGGGCATGAAGGTTGAAAGTTTGGCCTCTGGATTCAATTCGAGACCAAAAAGACCGGGAACACCTTCGACCGGTGTTGGCTCAGATCCGAGTTGGACACCAAGTGAATCTGATGTTGAATGTGCTGGGTCACTTGAAACAAGGAGGACTTTGAGGCCAGAATCTGCCAGCCATACGGCTGTTGAGGCTGAAGTTGTGGTTTTCCCAACACCACCTTTTCCTCCAAACAACAACAATCTCGCCATGGGCATGACAACTTGTGGAGGTGTTTGAACTCATTGCCTCCAATTGGTGCTAATCATCTTATGTATGCGATTCATCAGGACGTCCTGTGGTCAATGAATTTCTCACATTCCAAGTTGCCGCAATTTGCGGTCTCATCGGAATGACGCTTGGTTGGCGCGGAGTCATGACAAAGTATTCCGGATTTTATGACCTACCAACAGCATGGAATCAAGTCTTCTGGGGCATTCTCCTGGGAGGAGCTTTTGCGTCCTATGCTGATTCTTCCCTGTTTTTACCTTATTATGATGCACAATTAACAGGTGAACGAAGTGCGGAATTGAATGTTTTTCGATTGTTTCTGATACCGTTAATCGCAACGATTGGTATGCACTTTCTATTGCGTCGAAAGCGGGTTCGAAAAGGAGGTTCACAAGCGACCAGTGGTTGGGCACTGGGCGTCGCAGTGGGTGGAATGTTAGCCATTGTGTTGATCACCCGCCGTATTGAAGCCGACATCAGCACACCCATGCATGTAGCAACAGTTCTCCTCATTGGATTTTTTGCACCGAGAGCTGAAGCGATTATTGGGTCGTATCATGGAACGCTAATGTTGCGAGGCAAGCGTTGGGGTGCAATCCTTCGGGCAACGATTTGGAGGGCTTCAGCCCTGACCATGTTTTATTTTGCATTTTTCAACCTCATTGCTTGGATCTTCATCATCCCTCCAATTCTTCTTGTACAAAGTTCAGCAGAAAAATGGGTATGGGACTCCGTGCCAAAAGAAGGAAAGCGACGCTGGAGGAGAATGCAAGCAGATAAGAAGCGTCAAAATCAGCCTACATCGGCACTTCTTGAGCCGATTCATTCACTGCATGAATCAGAGGAATGATATCGCGCCCTCGGACCTCCTCTATCAATGGTTTGGTCGGTCATCTCACACAACCATTAAACCATGACTGCGAAACCAAGTGGGTATGGGTTCATGCCCGTATTGCAGTGCGACCACGCTGGATGGCGATACCATTTGCTATTCTTGCGGGAGAGTGTTAGCAAACAGTTCCATCATGGAAAGCAGAATTCACCTCCAGAGAGATCGACATAAAGGTTCCAATACATATCGAATGACATCCACTCCGCATCGACGAGGTATTGTGCAAACCGATCGTGGTCGAACCAAAAACATCCTCAAAGGTAGGAAAAATCGTTTTCGAAGCCTCATCATGCTTGGGTTGGTGGCGTTCATTATGCTTTCACCACAAGCACGTGAAATGACAATGGGAAAGATTTCTGAGGCAAAGGAATTCATCACGAATCCGACATCAGGCTATCTCGTGTATGACATTGAGGCTGATTACACGCTCAATCGAATCGTAACGTTCCAGAACGAAGACAGTGATATGAACGAATTTTTCAATGAAACGTTGCCTATTTCCCCCGACGTCTATGCAGTTGAAAACAGCAATTCGATGTATACGTACACTGACGGAACGCAAGATTTACCAAATCCAAAAATACAGGACGTCACTGCCATCGAATTGAGGATTGATGGTCAATCGATCAACATACCACTAGAGAATGCTGCGATACGATCACATGCAGATGCGTTTATCACACCAGGCGGTCATAAAGTTTGGTGGCCAGGAACATCAGGTTCTGGTTCTCATTTCTGCATCGGAGGACCGTGTGTTAAAGTCAACATCAACCTTGGTCCAAATCAAGAACTCAGTTTCGAATATCTTGTTACCATTAGCACCAAATCGTATACTTGGTGGTCCGATGTGGACGATGTCGACCCAAGAATCCCTGGATATTCATCCGGAATGCTTGAAGAGCATAGCGGAACGTTTGATGATTTTCAAAATCGAGGCAATGGGGAACGTGAATCTGAATTCACCGCCATTCGTTGGTACGATAAAAACCGCCCAGATTACGCTATCGATGCGACGGCAGCAAATGTTATCGCAGCCGTATCAGCAATAGATTCCAATTTACCGGATGGAAATCAAAATGCATTCACATTTGCGAAAGCAGCCTTCGATTACATACGAGATAATATCGAATATTATACAGATCCGACATCAAAATCTGCTGCGTTAAGCGGACCTTCGTGTTTAGCTGCAGGGCAAGGTGACTGTGATGAACAAACCAATGCTTTCCTCAGTTTATTGAGAGCGAAAGGGATTCCAGGATGGTACGTATTTGGGATTCTATCAAGCAAGTCCTACACCAAATGGGAAGCACACGCATGGGGTTACATCCAATTACCAATGTCAACGGAATGGTGCAATGAGAACAACATCGAATTGGACAGTTGCTATGTTGAAGCATCTGTTGATGTAACCAACAACAAGTGGCTGTTGCATACAGCCTCTGCTCTTATCGATTGGATTGAACAACCTGATCCCAATAGAGATGGAACCTACATCAATGCCTATTACCGTCCTCTTTCTTACTCAGACAAAGATGGCGATGACGATCGGATTCAACGTAGCCGAATCTTTGCCCTAGAAGGACCTGTAAGTTATGGTGGCGGCAAATTCCCAGTATACAGTTGAGGTGATGAAAAATGCGTGTAATTATCGGTGGAGCAGGAAGAGTTGGTTCAGAGTTAGCTCGCGCTATGCGAGCGGAAACAATGGACGTTGTCTTGATCGACCATGATTCGCGAGCGGTCAAGAACGCCCAATCGCTTGATGCCCTCGTAATTCACGGGGATATAACATCCAGAGAATCACTGCAAGAGGCTGGGATTGGTGACGCAACAGTATTCGTCGCAGTGACTGATTCAGACGATCGCAATCTCATTGCTTGTGCCCTAGCAGAAGATGAATTTAAACGAAAAAATGGAGCATCAATCAAGCACAACCTACTCTCGATTGGGCGCTTTCGAGACAGAAATTATGTGGCCGAACATGAACAAGGACATCTGTCCCGTTGGGCTGCTGTCGATTATGCAATCGATCCAGTTGACGGGGCGATTCAACGATTAGCGACGGGTCTTCGTTCATCTGCAATCGAAGAAGTCATACCGTTTGGCCACGAAGCATACATCATCGAACTCAACGTTACAAAGGATGCGGAACAAGTCATTTATCAAACGCTACAAGAAGCAAGCCTCGGAATTGAAGGTGGACTGCCACTCATTGTTGGAGTGAAGCGAGATGGCGAACCAAGCACAGTTCCCAACAAAGATTTCACGTTGATGCCGAAGGATAGAATCGCAGTAGCCACTAGCGGACTGGGTTCATTCAGCCGAATTTTAACGGCCTTTGGACATGAGTCAATCGATTTCCCCGCACAACCGCGGGTCGCAATCATCGGAGCCACAGATGTTGGCAAGCGCATTGCAGAGAATTGGCTGCGCAATGGAGCGCATGTTACAGTCATTGAACGCACACTCAACGTTGCCAATACCCTCTCAGGCTCCGATATCGGGGCGCATGCAAATCTCGACGTCATCCATGGTGACTTTTTGGATCGCAACATTCTCACAGAAATTGGAATCAAAGAACATCACATCGCTATCGCAGCACTTGACGATGATCACATCTCCATCGCTGCAGCACTCCTTGCCAGCGATATGGGTGTAACAAGAACCGGTTTGATTCTCAAGGATTCAGATCTTGTAACGGTAACACAACGTATGGGGATCACCTTTGCTGTTGATATAAAGCGAGTTGCTGTTGACAACATTCTGGCACATATTCACACAAAAGCATCGGGAGCTTACGCCATATTATCGAATATTCCAGATGTTGTCGGCATTAGTCAAACAGTCCCAAGGGAATCAAAGTTCGCTGGAAAGAAAATTGGTAATTCAGGATTACCTGAGTGGTCACGTATCGCTTTCATTCAGCGTCGAAATACAGCAGGATTTTGGGAGACTCTTCGTCCTGCACGTGAAAAGACAATCGTTGAAGGTGATCGCCTGATTTTGTTTTGTCGGCCTGATCGGGTCGCAGATCTGGAGAAACGCTTCAAGGTGTAATCATGAGATTTGACGTTCTGAACCTCATTCTTGGCTGGACTCTTGTCGCTTTGACAGTTCCTCTCCTGCTTTGTGTTGTTGCCACAGGCTATCTCGACAATTGGGAGCTTGCTTTTCGAGCATTTTCGATTCCTGCTGGACTTTCTTTATTCATCGGTTCCATGATGTTGCGATTTGGTACAAAACGAAACACCCACATGCGACTACGTGATCGAGAAGCCTTTGCCGCAGTGGCATTGGTTTGGCCGCTTGCCGTCTTCATAGGCGCACTTCCGTATTGGTTTGGCGGTATGTTCCATGGTCCATTTACCGATGGCTCGAGTTTTGCTGACGTTGCTCGAGGTGCAGTCAATTCATGGTTTGAATCGATGTCAGGATTCACGACAACTGGAGCAACCGTTATTTCCACCTCGATGAGCCCAAATTGCCTGCCAGGTATGGATTGCATCAATTCACAGCCACGTGGTTTATTGTTTTGGAGATCGTTAACACAATGGTTTGGTGGAATGGGTATTATCATGCTCGGAATGATGATCCTCTCTCGGGTGATTGGTGGTGGAATGGCACTTGCGCGTGCTGAATTGACTGGTCCTTCATTGTCGCGATTGAAGCCCAAACTTCAGGAAACAGCATTGGCACTCTGGGGCTTGTATCTTGCATTGACAGTCCTTGAATTTGGATTGCTATGGACCATCGGCGGCATGGATTGGTTTGATTCTATAAATCACGCACTTACGACAATGCCGACGGGAGGATTCTCGACATATGATGCCAGTATTGGTCATTTTGAGTCTTATACGATTGAATTGATAATTATCCTCTTCATGTTCATTGGAGGGATCAATTTCACATTGTTATGGTTCATCCGAGAGGGGCAGTTTCGTAAAGCAACACAGGATGAAGAATTTCGGAATTACATCGTCTACATCCTTACAACCTTTTTGTTCATCACCATCGCATTGTTAGCAACCAGAGATTACACGACCGTCGATTCTTTCATTGACTCTCTTTTCCATGTCGTATCGTTGGGAACCTCAACGGGTTACACCTCAACAGATTACATGCAATGGCCTGTTGTTACGCACTTGTTCCTGTTTGTTCTCATGATCGTTGGTGCATCGGCCGGTAGCACCAGCGGTGGACTGAAATTACTTCGAATCAATCTCGCATTCAAGGTAGCAATGCGTGAACTGGTCCGAATTGCACAACCTCGAAAGGTGCAGACCATTCGAATGAACGGAGAAGTTGTTGGAAGTCAACAACTAGGTCTTATTGTTGGAATGTTATTTGTCTGGATTGGACTGTTTGCAATCTCTTCGATTCTCCTCGCATTCATAGTACCTGGTGAAGATTTCGAGTCAATATTAGCTCTAGTGGCATCCAGTTTAGGAAACACAGGACCGACGATTGGGAATTATGGTCCAAGTGAAACATGGGCGGGTCTCAATTCAGGCGCACTCCTGTTGACGTCTGTTCTGATGTGGTTCGGACGTCTTGAATTACTCACTGCAGTCATCCTTTTGCACCCCCACACATGGCGTTCTGAATCTAAGGGTGCAGTGCCAAGGGGAGCGCTTAATCGACTAAAGCGAATGATTTCGCGTGAACCTCACGACGAGTCAGAACAAGGTCCTTTGAGCTGAATCGCGTTGAGGTTCAGATTCTTCAGGTTCAACATCATGTTCAACATCGAGATTTTGATTCAACTCTTCAAGGACTGAATCAATCACTGGATCTTTCCATTGTTCTTCTGCAGCTTCAAAGGCTTGAATCAGAGCTTTCGTTGATTTGCGTGAAACAGGTAAATTGCAAAGCGCAACGTGCTCGTCTGCACTCAAACCAAATGCAAGAGAAATCTCAAAACGATTCGGGTCACCAAACACTGGGTTCTCTTGGTGAAGAATGCTCAACAATGGCATAAATTCACGCCGAACAGTTGAACGGCTTGTTTTCGAAACGTCGGCAAGATGATTGATGATCGCCGGACGAGCCCATGAACCACTTCGTCGAAGATAATTGGGGTACGAGGGATAGATTCGAGAGGGAAGCGTTGCTTCATTAGCCACACTTGCTGATAAAGACGACAAGTGCAAGGTCCAATATGAGGAATGGTGAGCAGTATCTCGATAACGACTTTCGACAGAACGATCTGCGAGGACGAGTGCATTGGACCCTCGTCGCATGGACGCCGCATCGAATAAGGATGAATTGTTCCAATGAACCCAATTCATCAAATCTGACGGTTGCTTATCGATACTTCTGCCAATTTCAACGGAATTGGACGCCGTCTCAGCTCTGTAGAGTGCTTCCATTCCAGGGAAGACTTCTGTTGTCATGTCACGAACACCTGCTTCGAGATGTTGGCGAACCTGTTCTGGAACCAACTTATCGATACCGCCTGAGGAAAGAACCTGTAAGTCTCGAACCAAAGCTCGAAGATCTCCATGATTGCCACGAACAAGAGCATCTATGGCTTCATTGCTGTATTCTATGGATTCCTCGCGAAGGACGCGACGAGCAATTCGTCGAAGCCCTTCATCCGATACACGGTCAAAAGTAACCGTAACTAAATGCCTGCTGAATCGATCTTTCGTATTGCGCCAATTCGAGGATGATCGCCCCCAAAGGCCCATGATATCGTTGCACGCAAGGATGACGGGTTGTTTCGTGGCCTCAAGAAGTCTCAGTAATTCTGCCTTTCCACCAGAGTCACCAGAGAGTGCAGCAGATTCATCGTTTTCTATTCCTTTTCGAATACGATCTTCGCTGACTGCTCGTAAACCACCACCGATGTGGTCCACCTCATCCAGCAAAATAAGGGTACGTTGTTGAGGTTTTGTGGGATCATGAAACAGAGAACGATGCGTCGAAGATTGGGTTGCTGCCTTGCGAATGGCAACTGCGTTTCGTGTGTCGCTTGCATTGAGTTCAATGACAGTCCAACCCATGTCTTGAGCGATGGCACGAGCCATCGTCGTCTTGCCCACTCCTGGCGGTCCAACGAGTAGAATTCCTTTCTTTTTCGGCTGCCCATTGACCCAGCCATCCAGCCACTCACGGATCTTTCGACGTTGTGGTTCATTCCCCTCGAGTTGATGTTCAGAGGTAGGACGATGCCGTTCAGTCCAATCCGAAGCACTGCTCATACAATACCAATCTCCCGAAGGTTCATGAAGATGTTTCTTGATTCAGAGGAAGGGAAGTTGATCCATAGACATTCGTGTTTGCGAACCGTCATCACGCTTTCGAATCGTCACTGTTCGATCTTCAACAGATTGGTGATCCACAGTTATACAAATTGGGACACCAATCTCATCTGACCGTGCATAACGCTTTCCAATCGAACCGCTTCCGTCATAGAGCGACACAAGGCCTGAAGTGCTACAACACAATTGATGCAATTCAAGCGCAAGGTCATCCATCCCATCTTTTTCGAACAATGGGAGGATGGCGACATCAATCGGCGCAACGGAATCTGCAAGTTTCAACATTCGATACGGTTCGCCTCCCTTTTCCGTTTCCTCAAATGCATGGTCAAGAACATGCCAAAGAATGCGGTCGATACCGAATGCTGGCTCGACAACATGCGGAATGAACCACTCGCCTGTTTCCTTGACCGTTTTCTGGACTCGTTTCACATGTTCAGCGGCTACAGCGAGGTTGCGGCCATCGGAGAGTGTGACTTCAACGGGAAACTCAACATCTGCGTCAAAGGATTCAACGATGGTTTTGACTTGACCTGCATCAGCACGAAACGCTGGACCAGCAACTCCGCCATCAATCGTCCAACCATCAATTTCTCGAATTTTAGGTTCTGAAAATTCTCTTCGTGCACGCAAAGATTTCCCTGTAGCCGTTTCATGAGCCTCCAAATCGTAACATCCACGATGTGCAATTCCAACACATTCAATCCATCCATACGAACCATGAATTTCGACATCCCAGCAGTCTGAAGCATAATGTGCCATCTCATCGGATGCATGTTGCCTGAATCGCACTCGTGTACCGTCAATGCCAACAGATGAAAGAAAATCAAAGGTTTTCCCCATGAAAAAGCCAACTGTTGGGTGACGGATCAACCCGGATTCGGCAGCATGCTGAAGCGTCATTGAATGTGAAACACCATCGCCGTCGATGAGGCAAATTTCGTGTGATGACCATGAGGAGAAATCATGGTTTGGCCGTTCATTTGGATCGATGAAGTATTCCAGTTCGGCCATGTTAAATTCGCGTAAGCGAATCATGCCCTGACGCGGTGATATCTCGTTTCTGTATCCTTTCCCTACCTGTATTGCCCCAAATGGAAGTCGTTCTCGGAAATGCCGATACAATGCGGGGAATGAAGTGAACATGCCTTGTGCTGTTTCTGGACGCATAAATCCTGGGCGACCAGAAGAACCTGCTCCGATGGTTGTTGAAAACATCAGATTCTGTGCAACCACCGGACTCCATTCGGGTGTTGGGCATGATGGACAATCTGGATTGACCTTTGTTAGTAGAGATTGCAGCTCCGATTGAGAGAGTGCATCTGGGTTTGGATGGTGCGCTTCGAGCAGTGTATCCGCCCGACTCGCTTCATCGCATTGGCCACAAACGGTCATAAAATCTGAAAATTCACCTACGTGTCCACTCGCTTCCAGAACTTCGTACGGTGTAACTGTTGGACATGAAATTTCAACAATGTTGCCGAGAGATAGCCAATGGTCAATCCACACTTGATTCAACCGTGAACGAAGTCTCCCTCCAACAGGTCCGAAATCGTAGAACCCTTTTGCTCCGCCATACAAATCAAAGGCAGGAAGTAGAATTCCGCGCTGCCGCAACATACCTTGCAGACGTTCTAAGCGTTCATCATCGTTCGCCACGAAATCCCCTTATTCTACCCTAATGCAGATGGCATTTCAACTTGACCACAGAAAGAGGGGCTCAACGTCAAAAACAAAAGCGCTCCGCTATCACACAGACATCACTGAATTGCAAATGAATTCCTTGTGTACGCTGTTTCAATAAGATCACTTTTGAGATATGAATGCCTTCTCCGTGGCTTTCTATACACGTGTGCTGAAAATCGTTTCATGACGTTCAAGTCGTGTAGAATCAATCGTTAGGGAAAAAACGAAACACTCATATGTGTCGTACCTTGCCTCCAACACACTGAGATTGGTGAAGAAAATATGCCTGAGATAACGTATCTTGAACATCCTACTGAAACGGATGTTCTGATGGAGAAATTATGCGCTCCAGTACGGAATTGGTTTAAAGAAAAATTCCCAGATTTTACACGCCCACAAAAATTAGCAATTCCAACGATTATGGAGGGGGGCCATCTCCTCCTCTGTTCACCAACAGGGTCGGGAAAAACTTTGACAGCCTTTCTCACCATTATCGATCAATTGGTTCGCAAAGCACTGGATGGAAAACTGGAAAAAAGGATTCATTGTGTTTATATTTCACCAATCAAGGCACTCGCAAACGATATTCAGAAAAATCTAATCGGTCCTCTAACCGAAATATCTGAACGCTTCTTGCCCGATCGTGCACAGGAGATTCGAGTTGGTTTGCGTACAGGGGACACACCACAATCCGAACGACAGAAGATGCTTCGAAATCCACCGCACATCCTCATCACCACTCCAGAAAGTCTAGCCATTGCAATTACTTCACCAAAATTCCAACCCATCGTCAGTGACGTCGAATACATGATCATTGATGAGCTCCATTCCCTTGTTCCAACCAAACGTGGTGTACATCTTGCGCTCACACTCGCATATCTGGATACATTACTTGAACGTCCAGTGCAACGTATTGGAATTTCAGCAACAATGGAGCCGTTGGAAACCGTAGCCGAATATTTGGTTGCAAGCGATGACAGAGAATCACGTGGTGATGGACAAAAAGTCTACATTGCAAAGGTCTCAGGATCCAGAGAACTAGACCTGGACATCTTATTACCACATCCAAAATTTAGTGACTTACCGGTTTTGAAAGTCCTCGACGAAAACATCAATGTTATCGCAGACCTCATTTCTGCGCACAACACAACGCTTGTGTTCGCCAATACAAGGAAAATGACTGAAACGCTCGTTCAACGACTCAGGCGACCAGAATTCGGACTTGGTGAATTGGTGGCAGGGCATCATGGCTCAATGGACAAAAAAATCCGTCTCAATGTTGAGCAGCAATTGAAAAAAGGGCATTTACGTGCTGTTGTAACATCATCATCGCTTGAGATGGGAATTGACATTGGTGCCGTAGACATGGTCATCCAATTGGGTTCACCGGGAGACATTGCGACCGCTCTGCAACGTATTGGGCGTGCAGGTCACCATGTTGGTGGAATTCCTCGAGCACGATTGTTGCCGTCAAGTGTTGATGATTTGATAGAATTGGCTGCATTGCAAGCAGCGATTCAATCCGGAGACATGGATCGACTTGATTTCCCGGAAAATTGCTTGGATGTTGTTGCTCAATTTCTCATAGGATTGGTCATCATCAACGAAATCGACATCGATGAAGCGTTTGAAATTGTATCGAGTGCATGGAATTATCGGAACTTTGAGTATGACGATTTCATTGAAGTATTGGATATGCTCGAAGATGAGCGACGTGTATGGATTGATTGGGAAGACAACACCTATGGTAAGCGGGGATATTCACGGATGATCTACTACACGAACATTGGTACAATCGCACCTGACAATTCGTATCTTGTGTTCAATGCTGAAGGGTCGATTCTTGGACAGCTCTCCGGTTCGTTCGTATCGAATCTTCGAGGAGGCGATGTCATCCTACTCGGTGGTTCAACATATCGAGTAACAAACATACAAGGTACCAGAGTGAACGTATCCAGCGTCACTGGTTACAGACCAACAGTTCCGTCATGGTCTGGTGAAGCTCGTTCTAGGAGCAGAGAATTATCATCATCACTTTTGTCTTTGATTCGTCATTGTATGGTTTCACTTCGCCGTGAGCAGGACCCTCGCGTGGTTTTACGAGATGCATACGGATTATCCACCTCCGTATCCAACGCGATTGCTCGCCATTTGGAAGAACACACAATCGACTCATTTCAAGTCCCTGAACCGAACCGTATTTTAATCGAACAAATCATTGGTACCGGTCATCCTGCTTACCTCATTACGACTTGTCGTGGACGTGGGTTCAACACAGCACTGGGTTATTTCATGGCGGGGATTGCAGAATCCTCGGGAATAAGCGTCATTGAGTTATCATTTGATGAAAATGGACTTCTTATTCGAACTGCCCAAGAGGTCGATCCCGCACAACTCTATGATGCATTCCGGTCAAACAATCACATCGAAGTCATCGAACGCTACATCATCAACACTCAGATTTTTGCCAAGCGATTCCGAGAAGTCGCTGGTCGTTCAATGATTATCCCAAAACGTGTTGGTGCTGAAGAAATAAGTCCGCAACAATTCCAGCAAAAAGCGGAAGCACTCCTTACTAGACATCGGACAATGGAAGGTTCTCTGTTGATGAGAGAAGCGAAAAATGAGGTGATGTTTGGTGATATTGATATCATCGGACTCAATCAGTTTTTGGAGTCATGCATCGAAGGCGATGCGCGTATTGTTCACACCAAGGTAACCATACCATCACGGCTCGGAATGAGCCTCTACATGTCTGCATTCGAAGATTTGATGTCGATGAAAACACGAGCCTTTCTGGTCAAAGACATCGATCCAGAAGTGCTTCGTCGTTTGATGGGAACACGTAGCCTTGCAACAGAGATGACAACGGAGCAACTCGACAAATATTACAGCGACAAAGCGCCAGTTCCACACTCGCCTGAGTCCCTTTACGAATTGATGCAACATGGAGGAGGGCTTGATCGAGAATTCAACAACCCGTTGTACCGAGACAAGCTGGAAGGAATCGAATTGGGCGTTATTCGATCATGGGTTGAAGATCTCTGTCAGAGTGGTAAAATTACAAAGATCAACGGAACGGGCCAACCGGAGATTGATGGGAAATGGTTCAATCCATTTATGGCTGAAATTCATGGCACATTGGCTTGCCTCGCAACAAACAATTCCAGTTCAATTGTTGATTTACGGGATTATGATACCAAAGACATGTCGTTTGAAATCGCTACCGAATTTGCAGGCACCACTCCAACGAAATGGGAAACAATTCCAGTTGGAGACCCACATGAAGCTCTTCGTGTTAAAGTCCTTGAATTGCTTGGTTCAGAGGGTCCAAAAACCATGGATCTACTTCACCAGCGACTACCGTTTTCAGAAAAATCCGTTGACCGAATCGTTCACGAATTGGAAACAAGGAACGTAATTACGGTCGGCTTCTTTACACAAACTGAGGATGCTGAACTCATTCTCAAGGTCGATGAACATCGAATCACGGGCGGTGAGGAGCAGATTGTTGAATATCGATGGATTCAAAATTTAGTACTCGATAAATCATTCAAGAAGTATGCAGACGTCTTTGAAGCGTTCAACGAACACGTCCTCGTTCAAAAACAACAAGAATTACTCTACAGGATCGAAGATTTCCGTTTCAAGGATTGGAAAGACTTACAGTTGGATTCGGACGTTGTCAGCGGCAGGTTGCTGCACAATCGAATGGGATACACAACCAAAAACAACATCCCGATGCTCCTTGGGCTGAAACCGGAACCTTGGGTTGGTGCGATGGAAGAAGAAGTCTTGTCGAAACTGTACCCTGGTGAAAACATCACACGACAAGAACTGGTTCAAGACTTTCCGAAAGGAGAAGAACATCGTCAGCTTGAACGCGATGTCAAAAACGCCATATCCAACCTTGACCGTCAAATGCTGTTTGTGAAGCAATTTGAGGAAGTCATTGGTCGTCGGCGAAGATTGTCCTTGTTCCATAAAGTCCATGGCGTCTATGAACCAATGGATTTTGAGGATGCATTGGAAGAAATTGTTCGTCGTATGGGTCCGGTAAAGGCAAGCACATTGCGGTTTTACGTGTCAAGAAATTATGAGGACTTGCTTGTCGCACTGCATAATCTTGAGACAAGTAATCGAATTTCAAAGGTTACTGCTCTTGTACCTGACACGGAGGACTTCTACTGCATGCCTGCTGAAGTTGACATGTTGCAAGTACCTCGTCGTGAAGATCGAACCATCAGAATTTTGACTCAGTCTGACCCATACGTATCTCGATTTATCTGGGAGGTACGGTCTGCATTGGATCGAGGATGGTATCTCCCGGTCTTCAAAGGCGTAGATCCTGTTGGAAAAGTTCTGATGTTCCGTGTGAACGATTATCTTGAAATCAAAGACATGCATGTACCGACAGCATATTTCGAAGAATTCTGTGATGCCTTCCATGTCTTGCTTGAAAATCACGCAGATCAACTGGTCGATGTTGCGGTTTTAACCAACGTCAACAGTGAACCGATTTCTGAACTCAGCACACCAATGAGGAATGGTTTGGAGCGAATAGGATTCAAGCAAGTTGGAGAACGTATGATACGCGGAGGAGTTGTTGACCCCCAGCCAAGAGAAATTGCTGAACGGGCTTTGTTTCATCAACATCACTTACACCAAGAAACGCGCCATGAAAACGAGACCTTAGCCCTTCGAAAAATCAAAGAAATTCGTGATGATTTTGCATTACGAGGACGCTGTGAAGTCTTCAGAGCCAATCTCAAATCCATGGCGAGTGCGAACCGACTTCACAAGGGAGTCAACATGCGTGGACATCAAGTGTGGGCACCGTATGACTATTTCGAAACCTTGCTTACGATACGGGGTATACCACCAGAAGAGGACTTGGTTGACATCATTGATTTCTTCAGTACACAAACGGATCCCAACATCTTCAAAGAACGTCATGCTCTTTCCCAGTCCGAATTTAGAAAACTTGTCCAACCCCTGATTCGAACCGGCCACATCGTTGAGGATTTCCGTGGAGGGTTCCGTTCGGTCCATCCAAGAACTGATGAGGACCCTGTACACTTACGACGTGAATACTTACGCAGTTTGGTCAGCGACTATCCAATCATTACCATCAAACAATTGTTGCGACTTTCTGGAACGCCGTTCAAACCCGAAGAATTGAAAGCAATCCTCAATGAATTCGAAGAAGATGGAACGTTGGTTAAAGGGTTCTTGATCGAGAACTTGCATGAGGTGTGTTGGGGTCGAAAAGAATTGCTTGAATCGGCCAAGTCCATCAATCCAATCCGTGACTTTGTTCTACCACCAACCGACCCTATTGCACCATACTTTGGCGACGTTCTCAAAGAACGGTTTGGATTCGGAAGTGCCTATCTCGTGTTCAAGAATGCAGAACCTGTTGCGGCCTTCAAGGCCAACACTCGGAATAAAACCATTGACGTCACAGATTACGAAGGCAGTGAAAAGGGATGGCGTGTGGTCAAAGAGTTCGCTTGGGAACATCAAATGCCACTGAAAACAGAGTTGCGAATTGGTGGAAAAAAGATGCAATAACTGCATGTTCCAAGCATAAATCGGATTATGATGTAGGAAAAGGAGTTATGAACGTCCATCCATTGAACACACCATGGCCAAAGGCTCTCGCGTTGTTGCAACATCGTTAATTTTCATTCTACTGGCATCGACCTGCATCGTTGCTCCTGCGCATGCGCAGTCTGATTTGTCTGATGATATTGACGTCCTTCATACCGCCATCAATCCAAGCAACAACAAAACCTACCACCTACTCACGGCATCATCTTGGGAAGATGCAGCGTACATTGCACGCACCCTTGATGGATATTTGACAACCATTGACGATGAAGAAGAGAACACATGGGTGTTTGATACCTTTGCGAGTTTTGATGATCAAAGCCGTCACCTGTGGATTGGACTCAACGATGTCCAAGACGAAGGGATGTACCGTTGGCACGACGGCACCCCGTTCCTGTATCGAAACTGGGGTGTTGATCAGCCAACAGGTGGTGATGATTCAGACTATGTCCACATCGCCTCGACGAACATGGGGAACATCATGCCGCAAACGTGGAACGACCTGGAAAACAATCCAGAATACTTCCCAGTGTACGGTGTTGTTGAAGTTGGACCAGGTGCTGACTTTTCTCTTCGATTTGATGGTCTCGAAGACCACATTGTCATCGAGCATGACGAAGGTTTGGTTGCAAACGGATCGTTGAGCATTGAAGCTACCATCAAAGCGAGCAATCTTGACGGCATCCGCTTCGTCACCATGAAGGGTGACTATGGTTGGGGAATGTACCTCGCAAACGGTGCGATAGGTTACGCATCGGAATACAGCCTATCCAAACACCCAACATCCAACATGAGCATAACAGAAGACACATGGCATACCATCGGTGTTCACGTCAATGAAGGAATTGGTGGAATGTTCACGATTGACGGTATACCAGCAGGGAACATTTCTGCCGAGGATGCCAATATTCCAGAAGGTGATTTTGGCTCAAACGATTGCTACACGTCAGGCGATTCATGCGATGAACTGTACATCGCTCGAGCTGGTGCAGGTTGTGATTGCTATTATTTCGAGGGAATCATCGATGATATCACCATTGCCCACGAAGAAGACGGTGAATGGAACATCGCGAGTCAATGGACCTTCTGGGAAGGAGAAGGCAGTGATACGGGTGATGCTCTCAATGACCAGACACAGAATCGTGTTGGTTTCATCAACGGTGCGGATTGGGTCATGCCTGATGGATCGATTGTCGCACAAGCTGTCGAATTGTCCAACGATGAGTACTACCTCGTCAACGACATAAAGGAAGGAGATACACTTCTCTTTTACGCTGACCTTGATCAGTACACGTTCCTATTGGACGTGTACATGTGGGGCTGGTCTGAGGACTTTTTCGAAGAGTGGGAGGACGACGATTATTTTGACGGGTTGAGATTTGATGCCTATGTTGGATACGATCGTATACCTGCACCGTGGGATAATGATCTCGAATTATCTGGTTTTTACGGGTCGATATGGAATTCTTGGACATGGCCTGAAGCGGATGTTGTATGGTTCTCCGTGGTTGCGAATGCTGACATCGATGAACTCGAGATTCAAGCCACCTGGGACGTTGCAGAGGAACCACCAAGTCTGGATGAAATGACCGAATTGTTCAATGGTGTTCCTATCACATCACAATCATTGAATGTTGACCGAGGGAGTTATGACGCAGAGACGTCCTATTACTACGTCAATGTCACAGATTCCCTAACCGAGTTGAAGATTGAAACATATGGTGGTAAAGGCAATGTCGACCTCATCCTTTCCGCTGGAGGACCCATTGATCCGAATTACTACTATTCCTACGACATCGAACCATATTATGAAGAATTCATCGAAGGCAATGGCGGGCAAAGCAGTGTTGTTTGGTCGGCGAACGAAGGGAACAATGAGGAAGCAAACTTGTTTGACGTTGAACCTGGAATTTACTACATTACAGCATTCACGTACAGAAAAGCGAACGATTTCACGATCGTAGCAGATTACACGTACGCACCTGCCAACTCCGATCCATCAACGGCCATTGAATTGCAACCAGGTATCGCTCATGGACCGATGAGTGGCTATGATGGACTGGACCAGTATTTCTTCGTCGAAGTTCCAACTGGAACGGAACGACTTGAAGTCGATTTGAATGGCGGATTTGGTGAAGCAGCACTTCACATGCGCTATGAAACCATACCGACAGCAAGTGAAGCAGACCATCACTCTGCTGTTCGTGGTGCCGGTGACAAAATTGGATTCAACAACCCAACACCTGGAACATGGTACATTCTACTCGATTCTGACAGCGTCTTTAGTGGAGTATCAATAACTGCATCATTTGAGGACCTCTATGTATGGGAATACGATGGAACACCGATTGAATTGTTCAACAATGAAGAGATCGATGGATTGAGTGCGCCTGCAGGAAAGGAATTGTACTTCTATGTGGATTTACAATCGCGCTCAGAGGAACTGATCATCATGACCTCTGGAGGTGAGGGTTCTCTCTACATTCAGGCGAGTGGCGAAGTCGACTATGGTGGATTCTTTGAATTTGGTGAATTTGACGAATTTGAGATGTTTGAAGATGAGATGTTCGAGGAAGAATACACCTCGTATGGAGATGGAACGGATCAAGAGGTCTACGTTTATTCACCTGCCCAAGGGCAATTTGATATTACCCTCGTCGCTGTCGATGACTTCTCAGATGTTTCGATTGTAGCGTACTGGATAGAAGTCAACCGCCCAGGACCAGACCCTGTTCTTCCAGTTGACGTCGAGCCAGATGACATTTTCCCATGTGATTATGGACTTGAAGCATTCTTTGCGGATGCAGATACCAACGGTGATGGATTGTTCAATTTTGATGAGTTTCGACGTTCTGGACCACCAGAAGGTACTGAGTTTACCGACGTGGATGAAAATGAAGATGGAATGATTGAGTTTACCGAGGTCGTTGCATATCTTTGTACATGCGAAAATGAACTCACACGACTAATTGATCAGACGCCCTTCAAAACATCGATCGAATTTATGGACTCCATCGCCCTGAAAAATGAATTTGAATTCAAAGGTATGGATTCAAATCGTGATCAATTTATCACGCATGATGAACTTGAAAAGGCAATCGAAACGTGCAAAACGACATATGATCCATTCGACCGTGATGGTGATGGTGTCCCAGACATCAAGGACCAATTCCCTGACAACCCAGATGAGCAATCTGATGCTGATGGCGACGGTATTGGAGACAATGCTGACTTCGCACCCAGCGTTGCCAACGATGTGGTCTACGGAGCTGGTGGAGCACTTCTTATTGTCCTCATTGGAATGATGATTTTGTTTTTGCGTGGCGGTGGAGGGCCACAACAACACATGGAACAAGAATGGAACAAAACCGATGCATTCTCTGAACAGATGTTGAACATGAACAATGAATATTCAACACGAGAAGAACTGCCTCAAGCACCTACCTTGGCTGCTGTTGAAACAGCATCGCAATCCTACCAATCCAATGAACTTCCAATCTATGATTTTGGTCAGATTGACGAGCCAGCAGCGAGCTTGATGGGCGTTATGGATTCAAGCGGTCGTGAACACATCGAATACCCTGCAAACAGTGGCCGGTTGTGGTCTCGAGACCAACCAGATTCTCCTTGGATTAAGGAATAGACTTTGTTCTCTTTTTTCGAAGTCCTGCGGATTCAAGCAATCGCAGAATATGTCGATGAAGTTCTGGTAGAAGTTCAAACATGGCAATCGCCATGATGAACATTGCAAAGAGTGAGACCACTCGTGATGCATAGGAATGGCCAAATTCAAACATGCTCAATCCCAAGTATTCCCACCCTTCGTACGAGAGATGCATCCAGATCAATCCAGCGTTTCTGAATAGGTTGAGGATGTGGATGATTGGGATTGTGAACAAGAGCGCTCGTATTCTTCGCTTTCGGTCCACTTCAAGGACTGAAATTGCACCAATAAACACAATCATGGATTGGAGAGCAGTACACGCAAGCACAAAGTTGATTCCGATAAATCCTCCATCTGCCATGATGAGTTCTGTCTGAAACGGATGTTCTGCAAAACCATCGGTCATGAACCACTTATTTCCGTCCCATTCGGACCACAAAAATCTCCCTTCATCTGTGTTGACATATGTCTCTCCAAGTTTGATATCAACCATTCCAGTGAACGAAAGAAACATTGCAACTTGGGATGCAACGAACCAGATTGCCAATACGGATAACCACGGAATATGAGCTACAAGAAGGTAGGGTCCACCAGCATAAGCAACACAACCGCGTGCCCAATTCAACGCAGCACGATCGCGAACGGTCAATGAACGCGCTTCAGCAATCACCAATGCAACAGCGATTGGTAGGGCTAAGGCTGTCATTATGGTGAGAACAAGGTCATTGAGTTCAAAATAGTACAACGAGTCGTTGAAAAAGTAGATTCCAACGAGAATCCAGCCCGCTTGCGCCTGTTTTGAAACACCATCACTGTGACGCTTGTGCCATGAAATGGCAAGAAGAACCATTCCAAGAGCACCTGCGATCGTAGCGATCTCCTTGGAGAGGAACATACACTTCCCAATACTCAACCTCATAGAAACGTTTGCCCATTAAGTCCAACAACCGGTTCATTGTCCAATGGGCATGGAAGGACCGATTGTTGATGGTTCAGGCTCTGCAAACGGGCCAATTGCATTCATCGATCGTGATGGTGTACTCAACTATGGCAGGAATGGCTACGTCAATCAACCACATGAGTTGGTCATTATTCCAGGCAGTGGTCATGCCATTGCTCGGTTGAGACAGAAAGGATATGCAATTTGTGTTGTCACCAACCAATCCCCAATCATGCGAGGCTTGTGGACCGTTGAACGGCTCCATACCATTCACGATGCGTTGCGAAATCAGCTTCTTGATGAGCATCCAGATGCTCAAATCGATATCATCATGACCTGCCCGCATCGTAATCGAGATCGTTGTGGTTGCCGGAAACCATGGCCTGGTATGTTGATTAAAGGAAACAACATTTTACGGAATCAGAATCAACCAAACCTCCACATCGATTGGGCAGGACAAAAGCCCGAATCGTTGCACCCACTGGACGTCATGGTTGGAGATCGGAAATCGGATATGGGGGCGGGATGGGCAGTAGGAGCACGAACCTTCGAAGTATCGGATCGATTGGGGCTTCCTCAAGTCATCGATCGTATTCTCGATGATGCCGATCAAGGCGACTTTTATGATCCTATGAGGTGGTAAGATCGGCTGGTTAGGATTGGATGATACGGACTCACTACACGGTGGATGTACAACAGAGGTTTTGTTCCATCTCATTCAGAATCTCCCTCCAAATGTTGAGGTTGGTCAAGCACGTCTTGTTCGCTTGTGGCCTTTTGCTCGTCAACGTACAAGAGGAAATGCTGCAGTGGCCATTGAACTCAAGACGAGCGATGAACCATCGCTCTTGGAATTTTTCGATCGGTTTTGGAACGATACCATTCTGCCACTCAAGGGAAGAATCGAGGCAAGTCGTCACAACGAGCGAGAACAATTTCCCTCTGATCCTGGTATGGTTTGGTTCACTGAATTGGAACCTAACGTCCACCTCTATAGAAATGGTTTACGCCAGGAGATGACGATTGCTGAGTTGCCCCCTCCGGCAAAGTCGTGGGGTGGTCATGGTCGAATTGGCGCTACATTGGCTGTCTGCTGGCCTGCTCAAACATCTACGTTTGAAGGAATTGCTTGGAGACTTCCCTACAGTCATGGAAACAGAAAACTGGATGCAAAAGCAGTCGAATTGGTTGACAACATGGATTCCACGTTTTTGTGTCGTGACGATCGACTAGGAACCTCACTGTTAGCACCACGTGGTAATTCTCCAGTTTTGTTCGGAGTACGGACTTGGACCAAAGAAGCAGCTGAGGAAGCACTTCAGCTTCTGATTAGTGGTGAGCAAACTGAATCGGTTCAGGGGTATCTGGTGTTTGAAACAAACCATGCGACCAACGACCATTTAGAGGATTCCATCGATATTGAAATCAAGCGTGTTGAAATTCTCAAGGGAGGGCACACGTTGCTTTATTCATCAACAAACCAATACATGGCATTCAAGGAATCAGGTGAAATTGCCTCAATTTGTCAACAATTATGCCAAGGTGATGTGATCGAATGCATGGGGATGCAGTCACCAGATGGCTCGGTACATATTGAGTATCTTCGAATCAAACACTTGGTTGATGTCCGTGCGCGTCCGTTGTGTTCAATCTGCAACAAAGCAATGTCATCTATGGGACGAAATCAAGGTCTTCGCTGCAAAAAGTGTGGAAGGCAAATCGAAGATTCATGGGTGAAAACGCCTCGCTCACTGCCAGTGAATCGATGGATTCAGCCACCTGCCTCAGCACGCCGACATCTCGCAAAACCATTGGATGAAGCATCGAATAGGGAAAACAATCTTTAGCGCCAGTGTTGAGTAGGCCACATGTCAGAAGAGACAACCAAGACTGTCACCACCGTTCTTCTCATCGTAATTTTCCTCGGCATGATGATCTTCATCGCTATCAGGGCACGGAACAATCGAGAATCGATGTTGAAAGATCGTGCCCCGAAAGTTGCTGGTGATGATGAACTCGAAGGCGGTGCACGCCATCCGCAGAGATTTGACGAACCGGATGAGGAAGCGCTGGAAGAAATGGCAAAACTCCTCGGTGAAGAATCAGACGACGATGAATCCTGATTCCTCAAGTCGCACGTCGTTACGCTTACCATCTGTGTCGAGATGAATGATGTTTCTTTGGCCAGAATAAAGTCCCCATATTTCGAAAGTCTCATTCTTGAAGACAGATTCTGAACGAGCTCGAAACGCTTCATTCGAACCAGAAACATCAGTTCCTGACTTAGAGATCAACAACAATGTCGTTTCTGTACCTATCCGTTGTGCGAGGTCAAGCACTGCGGTTATGTGCTCCTTCTCAATTCGACCTGTCGGAGAACACCAATCGTCGAGAACAACCAATCCAACTCGAGGTAAACTCTGTTCAGCTTCGACAATGGCATCGACGCATCGATCCATTGCACCAATGAGATTTAGAGCATGAAACCGACTTGATTCTACGATGTTTAACGAAGAAAACAATTGAGAAAATCGTGTTGCATTTGGCATTTCAGGAGACGCCCACAACACACGACCTCCAGATTGGATTTGATCGACTGCACAATGAAGCCCAAAAGTCGTCCCACCGCAACCACCTTGAACAGAAAGATGAATTCTTTTGCCAGTCAAATCCATCGACCAACGCTTCGCCATGTCCCGTGGTAGAAGTCTTATGATTTGATTTCGTTTGTGCACAATGCTCTTGACCTATCTCTCCGTGGTCATGTCATGAGCGGAGAGGTGCGGAAAGGCGAACGAATCCCCCGACGTAAGGCTCCTCCATACGAAGAAGCTGACGGATTTGGACAAGCCGTCGCCCGTGATGGTTTCCTTGCAACCGCCATTAACGATACCAATCAATACGGACCTATCGGCATGATGATTCTACTCTTCATCGTCGCAACCATAACTGGTGCCGCCATCAAATTGCTTGAATCTCTTTGATGGCATTCTCGATTTGCCATACAAATCGTGTTGGAAGTGATTCCATGAGCGATATCTTCAAACCAATTCCAGCAAAGTCTCGAGCATGAGTGAAGGTTCCGTCAACGTTGAAAGCCGTACCTCATCACAAGACAAACGATGGACGATCATGGCAGCCTTGCTTGGGACAAATACAGCCATCATGTTGTTTCAAGGCATCGAACAAGAGGCGAACCCGACACAGATTCGAGAAGTCGCCCTCACCATTATTGCTGCAACACTGCCATTTCAAGCGATTTACTTCCTCATTTACACGTTCCTTCTCGAGAACAATGGAAGCCTCAGTAGCCACATGGTAAAGAAATTGAAAACTGCATCCAATATCTGTCAATTGTTTGCGTATCTCTCTTTGGTGGGTGTTGCGATGTTGTGGTACAATCTTTCAATTTACGTTGGAGTTGTCTTCCTTATGTCGACCGTTTTTGCAATGATTCTTGTTCGATATGCCATGACCACCGATGAGGAATCTCGGGATGAAATGATGGCGAGTGGCCATGAGCAAGGTTCATGAAGCCTCTCTTTGACCGAATACTATGGCGTTCTGCCCACTGGATTATCGCTACGGCTCTCAAGATTTCAAACACATATGGTCCGAATCAGGTCGTCACGAGCGCCAACTGGAAGTCGAACGCGCTCTGATTTGGGCACATTGGCAACTGGGGAGAGTATCCGAAGATGACTACAAGGCAGTTGCTGCGATTTCCAATCCTGAATCCGTTCGCAAAGAGCGTGTTTCCGAAATTGAAGCAGAAACACGACATGACATCATGGCGTTGACAAAGGCTATGGCTGAAGCTGCGGGAGATGCTGGTTGGTGCATTCATTTGGGTGCGACATCAAACGACATCGTTGATACCGCCGTAGCGCTACAACTTCGTGACAGCATTGTGATGTTGAGAGAACAACTGTGTTTGCTGATCGGCGTTTGTGCTGATGTCGCCGAACGTGAGCGAGATACGGTTATGCTCGGTCGAACCCACGGTCAGGCAGCAGTTCCGATTACCTTCGGACTCAAAGCAGCCGTTTGGCTCGATGAATTGCGAAGACAACTCATTCGCTTGGACGAATGCACGCCCCGGATTGCCGTTGGAAAGTTCCTCGGAGCAGTTGGAACTGGTGCTGCACAAGGCCACAATGCCCGAGAATTGCAGCGACTGATTTTGACTCATCTTGGACTCGGCGTGCCACTCGCAACAACACAGGTTGTTGGTCGAGATCGCTATGTTGAATACGTCTCTTGGTTGGCAAACATTGCTACCAGTTGTGAAAAGATATTGCAAGAAATTCGCAACCTACAACGTTCAGAACTCGCAGAGGCGGGAGAAGGATTTGACGTGAAGAAACAAGTAGGATCTTCGACTATGGCTCACAAGAAAAATCCAATCAAATCCGAAAACGCATCAGGTCTTGCGCGAATTGTAAGATCATTCATCATTCCTACCTATGAAAATGCTCTACTGTGGCATGAAAGGGACCTGGCCAATTCAAGCAGTGAACGATTCACGCTTTCTCATGGAAGTTCGTTGTGTGAGGATGTTATCTCGAAAACACGACAAGTGCTTACGAATATGTGGGTCGATGCTGAGCGTTGTTTGGAGAACATACGTGCGCAGCGTGGCTTGGTAATGGCAGAGAAAGTCATGATCGATCTCGTTGACCGAGGGATTCCAAGAGACGAGGCTCATGAAATTCTTCGAGAAGCATCATTTGCAGCAGTTGCAAACAAAGAGGAACTGATCGATGTTTGCAGTCGAACGCCGGCCATTTCCGCCGCCTTCAGTGCTGAAGAATTGGAAGCGATGTTTGAACCGAGCAATCACATTGGCGTCTCTGGTGAATTGGTTGACGAGGCGGTTGCGCTTGCTCGTGCAGCGATTCAGTCCACAGAGTGAATCAGAAATACGCCTCTACTTGCAGAATACTGTTCACGACCGCTCACGTTTAGTGAACGATTCCATATTGGCCCACCCACTACGAAGGTTTCGTATTCTCCACCCTCTCCATCGACGTTGAATCTGTACCGTGTCGACAATTGTTCAAGTATGTCAAGTGAGGGTTTGGTGAGTACGCTTCCAAGCCATGTGTGGTCCAGACCTTCGCATGAAACAGACGTGATCATAATTTCAAATCCGGAGGCAATCATTCCACGGAGATGCTCGATCGGAGTCTGGTGCCAAAGCGGTGCAAAGGAATGCAAGTCAAGGCGATGACACATGCACTCCAATCGCTGTTTCTGAAAGTCTGATCGAAGTGCTCCGCTTACAATCGCATCGATGTTGAGTTTGGACAAAGCACCTTCGAGCGAGTGAATTTCATCATCAACTGTGCCCGATGCAGCGACATTTATCCATGGTACTTGTGCAAGTTCTGCTTGTTTCTTCACCCATTGAGTTGATGGAACTTGGAACATATGAGAATCTCCGTCCTCGATGTCCACGGTCACTACAGCGACAACGTCCCATCCTCGACACATCGCCCACCACCATGCTGCAGAGGAGTCTTTTCCCCCCGAGCTCAGGACTGCGATTCGCATAAACCACCCAAGAACTTCAACTTCATGAGATTAAGGGAAAACAAGCCAAGTGTTCAAATGGGTCCTTCAAGTGGAATGGTTAGGGTGGTGGTGCATCACCCTCATAAAGCGTCGAGGACGAGAAGGAATTGGTGAGATAAATGCAACCGAGTGGAAGAGGATACGATCATGGAATTACGACATTCAGCCCAGACGGACGATTGTTCCAAGTTGAATACGCTCGAGAGTCAGTCAAGCGTGGGACAACCACTGCAGGATTGAAGTTCAAAGAAGGAGTTGTACTCGTTTGCGACAAGCGTATTGCATCTCGACTCATCATCCCTGAATCGATCGAAAAGATGTTCAAAATTGACGAGCATGTCGGTGTTGCAACGTCTGGATTGGTTGCTGATGCACGGCAACTCGTCGCACGAGCGCGGGTTGAATCGCAGATTAACAGAATCACATACGCTGACACAGTGCCTGTTGACGTTCTTGTCAAGAAAATCTGTGACTTCAAGCAATCCTTCACTCAGTACGGAGGATCCCGTCCATTTGGTACAGCTCTTCTTATTGGTGGCGTTGATGATGAAGGAATCCATCTGTACGAAACCGATCCATCAGGTGCTTACCAGTCCTACCATGCTGGAGCCATCGGAAGCAACCGCAATACTGTTATCGAATACTTCGAAAAGAATTGGAAGAAAGGCATGACCCTCAATGCTGCTATGAAAATGGGACTCGAAGCCCTTCGCTCTGCCAACGACACCGAATTGAACCGTGACGCTGTCGAAGTTGTCGTCGTTGATGGCAACGGATACCGTATCCTTGACCGTGGAGAAGTCAACAAACAACTTGATCGTCTCAAGCCTCTTGAAGACTGAGAAGTCAGGTCATTGTTTGTACACTTGAGGTGACCAAATGGTCAGTCTCGACAACGCCGTACTTGCACGTCTTGAAAAAGGTGGGAAACGCTACGAAGCCCTGGTTGATCCAGACCTCGTCGAACAATGGAAACAGGATTCATCCAACATCGAACTTGACGATTTTATGGCCATGGACGAAATATTTCACGATGCAAGAGGTGGAGAACGCCCAACCGAAGACGCTCTCATGAATGCATTCCAAACGCTGGATGTTGAAGTGATTCTCAACATTATTTTAGAAAAAGGTTCCATTCAACTTACAACTGCACAACGCAAAGCGCGAGTCGAAAACATTCGACAGCAAATCATTCATCACATCCACAGCCAAGCCATTGACCCAAAGAGCAAGTCTCCGCACCCACGAACCCGAATCGAATTGGCACTTGAGGAATCAAAATACTCGGTCGATCCATTCAAACGTCTTGAAGTGCAAGTCAAAGATGCAATTGCAAAGCTCAAGCCACTGATTCCGTTGAGTTTTGAGTCCGTGCGATTAGCATTCAGAATTCCAGGAAGTGCATACGGAAGCGTTAGCCAACTCTTACGGACATATCAACAGAAAGAAGGTTGGCTAGAAAACGGAGACTGGGCCTGTGTTATCGAAATTCCAGCTGGAATGAAAGGCGATATAATCGGCCAGGTTCTCAAGCGAGCCAACAACGCAGAAGTCAAGGAATTGTCCTCTTGACAAAAGGGTGCCCTTTATCATGGGATGTCGAGTGGGCGGTTTGGAGAGAAAAGTATGTCCGAAGGTCAAGTTGGCGCCGAGCAGCGCCTCGTGACCCCGGGAATGGTCATTGGGCCATCGTCCGGGAAGCGAGCAGGGTCAGGTACGATCACTGAAAATAATGAATTCATTGCCACCCGAGTTGGCTGGCTTAACGAACAGAACAATGTCGTTTCTGTGTCACCGATTAATAGTGCCTACATGCCACGTTCCGGCGACCTCATCATTGGTTTTGTTGCCGAAGTTCGAAACAATCTCTGGTTCTTTGATGTCAACGGACCATTCCAAGCACTCCTGCCAATGTCCTTGGCGCCATGGAAAGTTGAATTTGGTTCAACTCGCAAGCATCTTGGCATCGGAGATGCTGCACTTGCACGCATTCAAGAAGTCGATGAAACACACAACATGGTGCTAACCATGAAGGGTGTCGGTCTTCGTCGACTCAACGAAGGAACTGTTGTGTCAGTTCCTGTAAACTTAATCGATACATTGCGTGGTGAAAACAACGCCATGCTAAGCAGAATCCGAGATGCAACGGATTGCAGAATCATCGTTGCAGACAACGGACGAGTCTGGATTCATGGAGGAGCTGACGAAATGCGAATCGCACGAGACCTGATTCAAACTCTCAACAAAGAGGGGCACAAAAATACATTCGAACATGCTGTACAAGCACTAGAAAACGAACGAGGTGAACAATAATGGGTGGATATGGAGACGTAAAACTACTACGAGATGACGGAAAACGACTTGATGGTCGAGCAATCGATGAGATGCGACCAGTAACAATTGAAGCAGGAATTTTGCCTGCAGCAGATGGTTCTGCAATGGTCACACATGGACTGAATGTCGCAGTTGCTGCGGTCTATGGCCCAATGGAAGCACATCCAAGAAAGATTCAACGACAGGACCGTGCCGTTATCGATGTTCGATACAATATGGCACCGTTCTCAACTGGTGATCGAATCCGTCCAGGATTCAACCGAAGAAGTCGTGAAATCTCCAAGGTTACCGCCGAGGCCCTCGAATCAGTTGTTCTCGTCGAGCGGTATCCTCGCTCGAAAATCCGAGTTGAAATTGAAATCTTAGCGGCAGAGGCTGGTACTCGATGTGCTGGAATTACCGCTGCATCTGTTGCTCTTGCTGACGCAGGAATTCCAATGCGAGACATGATTGTTGGAGTTGCTTCTGGAAAGATTGAGGATACAGTAGTTCTAGACTTGGATAAAGCAGAGGACAACTACGGTCAAGCAGACTTGCCGGTCGGTCTCCTTCCAAACACTGGTGAAATTGCATTCTTGCAAATGGATGGAGATTTATCGATCGATGAATACAACCTCGCCATGGAATACAACTTCAAAGCCGCAAGTGAAATTCATGAGGTCATGGTCGATGCTCTAAAGCGTCGATACGAAGGAGGTGAAGCCTGATGGTTGAACTCGTTCCTTCCCTCCTTCGACAAGAACTCAATCGCTTAGCCGAAGATGGACAACGTATTGATGGTCGAGGACAGTTTGATGGTCGAGACGTTCACCTTGAGGTTGATTGCCTCTACAACGCAGAAGGATCTGCGAAGGTCGTCTGGGGCGATACCATCATCTACGCTGGTGTCAAGTTTGAAATTCGAACCCCCTGGCCAGACCGACCAACGCAAGGTTCACTCATGTGTGGTGCTGAACTACGACCAGTCGCTCACCGAAAATATGAGCCCGGACCACCGTCACCTGATTCTATTGAACTCGGCCGTGTTGTTGATCGTGGCATTCGTGAATCCGGATGCATCGACATGGACAAACTCTGCATCGTCCCTGGTGAGAAGGTATGGGGTGTCATGATTGACATTCACGTTCTTTCCGATGGTGGCAACATCTTCGATGCTGCGGGTCTCGCAGCAATCGCAGCGCTTCGTACAGCAGTCGTACCAGCAGAACGATTCGACGTTGGAGAAGATTACACTCTGAATGTCAACGGAACACCAATCATGGCATCGTTCAAACGTGCTGGCGGACGGTTTGTTTACGACCCAAGTGAAGAAGAGGAACTTGGCGGCGACGAGCGAATTCACATCACTCTTGGTGACGAAGGACATCTCCATTCCCTACAGAAGGGCCTAAAAGGAGTCTTCACTCCGGACGAATTTGCCGAGATTCTTGCGGTCGCCGAACAGAAGTGCAGTGAACTAAGAAAAATGGTAGCAGAAAAGGAGGGGAACTGATTGGCAAAGCGAACCCAGAAAGCAAAGGCAACAGCACGATTCGGAGCACGATACGGTGTTAGCGTTCGTCGAAATGCAGGCAGTGCTCTGGCCAAGAAGAATGCCAAATACATCTGTCCAGTATGCCACTACCGCAAGGTTGTTCGAAAATCCGTTGGAATTTGGAACTGCGCAAAATGTGACCACACCTTTGCAGGTGGCGCTTGGGAACCATTTACCCGAGCAAGCGATGCAAACTCCCGTATTCTCCGACGATCGGTGGAAGGTGCTACAACAGCAGACATGGCATTCATTGCCCAACAAGCTGCTCTTGACTTCGAGCGCAAGGCCGACGAAGACACTTCTGAAGAAGAGTGAGAGCCATGGCGGTGACGCCCTTCTCGCTTGTTTGCACCATCGAACGTGCGAATGTTGCTGATGCTCGAGCAATGCGAGACTCCCTTATGTCTGAAACCGATAGTTTCTCAATTGATGACAAGAGGTTTTCATTTCGACTTGATGAGGCGAACGCTAAGGATTTGCGAGCCATGTGGAACACACGGATTCGTGGGTTGATTGCGGCAGATGAAATTCTACAGGCGATTCGAACCGCAGGTTCTTCAACCAAAGACAACTCGAACGACGTATGAGCACCGTTGAACAACTCCAGGTCGTTGTTTCAGAAGTCCAGAATGCACGACATCAAGTTGCAACTGTTCGAGCACAATTGCAAGAACTCGAAACAACCATCATCGCCGTAGAAAATCATCCAGAAGGGATGGCATTGCATCGACAACTCGGTGGAGTTTTGGTTGAAGTTGATAACAAGGGCGAATTAATAGAAGAACTCAAAACAACCCATACAACGCTTTCCGAACACGCTGAACGATTAGCAGAGCATGAAGCAAAACTTGTTGCAGCATACGAAGAACTCAAGAAATCGCTTGAGGGAGAGGTTTGAGCGAGAATCGACAGGACATTACTGCGATGAAGCAATGGCTCGATGAAGCCATTGAACGTGGTGCAGTTCCTGTCCTTGCTGGTCAAAATGGGGACATGGATACGATTGGTTCAGCCATCGCTCTTGCTTCGATCCATCCATCATTGCTTGCATGTGGACTCCACATCGGACGAGTTGCAAAAAGAATGGTTACGGAACTCAACGCACCCTTTCGCAAAATTGCAGCCACAGGGACCGTTTTTCCTGACCAACTTGGTGGTATTGTCATCGTCGATGCTGCTGCACCTGACCAAGTGGGTATCGACTTACCTAACGTTCCAAAATTGATTCTTGACCACCATGCAACAAACGGTTGGGAACTTACTGAAGGAGATTGTATGCTGAAGTGGGATGTTCGTGCGACGACTGAAATGGTTGCAACATACATGTTTGAACACGCCAACGAGGCAATGACAGATTCAGTCCGAAAGATGCTTTTGGCCGGAATGATCACCGATACAGGCTGTTACAAGCATGCGGATTCAAGTTCCTTTGAAATTACCACCCAACTGCTCAACGATGCTGACATCGATTATGCTGAATTCTGTGAACACATCGAGCGAGAGGAAACATCACCTTCTGAACGTGGTAGTCTTTTGCGTGGATTAAGCAGAACAAAACACCACGACGCCGGTGATTGGAGTCTTGTGACCACCTATGCTGGAACTCTTGAAGGTCGACTTGCGTCGTTGTTGCTTGGTACAGGATGCGATGTTTCCCTTGTCTCTCGACATCGTGAAGGTCAGACCCGATTAACCGCACGAGCGACACGAAAGGCAACCCAGCGAGGTGTTCATCTTGGTTCGATCATGCAAACGATTGCCGAACAACATGGAGGTGATGGCGGCGGTCATGATGGAGCGGCAGGATGGACAGGAACTGTTGATCGAGTTCGAGCAGAATCCGCATTCATTGCACAGTTGACGTTGCAACAGAAGGTGAAACGATGAGACCAAAGGCCCCTGGATTGTACATCTCAAAGTGGAGGGAGGACGGACCGGTTCCTCTTGAAGAAGCTCAACAATGGAGAGAGGAATTCGGCTGGAGCGATTGGATGGCCATTATCGAGGCAGCGTTGTACCTCGACGCAGCCGAACTCGTCGAACTTCTACGACCTGAACTTACAGCAGCGCAACAAGCAACGTTTGATTTGGTTCGACGACGGATGCTTGGTGATCACCGTCTCGAAGATGCGATTGACAAAGCCTTGGACGTCTGTCGAGCACCTGAAACACGGGACCTAGCGTTGGAAGGAAGACTTCGGATGGAAAGAGGTCTTCAACGATTTGAAAAAGGCGATTCCGCTGGAGCGGAAGAAGATTTAACTTGGGCAGAAACGCGATTAAAATCTGTTGCAAAGGCGAGTCGAGATCATGACCTTTCACTTTTGAACAAGGCTGCTTATCATATGGCTGTCGGTGAGGATTTAATGTCTCTCCAAGTCTATGGTGACATCTCTCGTCACGACAATCATGCACACGAAACAATTGCCATATCACGAATTGGTGCATCACGAATTCACGCACGTTATGGACGGATGTTCGATGCTGCGCGAAATGCATGGAACGGACACGCTCATGCGATTCTTGCAAACCAAGTGACAATGGCCATTGAAGCTGGAAGTCTATTCCTGGATCTATCGATTGGAGAACAGGATGAATCCGCCATACGATTTCAGAAACAAGTTGACGATTCGAAACCACGAGATGCTGGTGAAAGAGCACCTGAATTAAACATACATCCTGACGATGTATCCGGTGTCTTTGAATGGTGCATGAATCATCTGCACAATGAACCCACAGGACAAGACCGTCCTGACTTACGAGCAATGGTCATGATGGCCCATCGCTTGGACCGAATTAACGAATTCGATTGGCTTCTCGAGAAGCCAGAGCTCGTTGAGGATTCGATGCTGGTGGCTGTCGTTCTTGGATGCTCTCTTACTGATCAGCAGAATGTAGCATGGACAGAACGAATGCAATCACTCATGCCTTAACTCTATAGAGTCGGTCCAGGCGCTCAAGTCAATTACTTCCTGAACATCCCAGTGGGTAAATATCGGCAGCTCTGAAAACCATTTCACGATTGACACGTGTTGGTCACTCACTTGCCATGAGTGAGCCGAAAAAGGTGGCTTCTTATCGTCAACACAGACCAGTGCAACCCAACCATTCGGATAGTACGTCTTGTTCCATGCAAGTATTTCTCCAGTACCTCCGACTTCTTCACCAAGTTCCCGAACGAGCGCTTGTTCCGGGTTTTCATCAACTTCGACATGACCTCCAGGGAATTCCCATCCTCGCTCTGGGTGCTGCACCATCAAAATCGAACCCGAACTGAGTACTGATTGGGGATTGCTCTTTCGGACGACATATGCTAAAACAAACGTCGGATTCAATCAATCACCTACATTTGTGACCTACACTGATCGAGATACGTCTGTGCCCAAGTTTCACCCGAAGCGACCAATCGACGGGCCAAGAAGAAAGCTTCCGATATGTTTCCAGAATCAATCAGCGTCAACAACTTCTGTTCATCACGGTCGGGTTGGTTTGATTGCTCTTCTACATGTTCAACCGATTCAGGCTCAGAGGATTCTTGTCGAACCCGTTTGTTGAGAAGTTCCATTTGTTGGAGGAAGGCAGTTCTGTGTTCAAGCTTCGGACCACTCCATGGCGTGCGTGCATCTCCGTCCATACGTTCAGTGAGGCGGTTGAGGAATTCATCTCGCGCAGTCATGTGCGGCATGAGTGTTTGAACGTGGTCGTAACATGACCATGCTGAATCGATTTCTTCCCTCCGCTCATGCAACCGTCCCAATTGCATCCAAAGTTCATGATTGATTGGACGATGGGCGAGAAGGTGTCGACTCAATTCAATGAATAAGTCTTCAAATCCTTGCGAGCGCAATAGTTCAATTCGGCGTCCATATACGATGTTTGCACGCTGATCTCTGAAGTCTAAATCTCGGCAACGCTCGGCAAATTCGGCAATTTCCAACAACACAGCATCACTTTGCTCGTCACCGCCTCCACGATGAACAAGTGCCTCCCACCATGCGTCCGGTGTAAGCGGGTCGCGAGCAAACGCAGCTTCCAATAATTCCACACCGAATTCGAGGTAATCCAGATCTTTCAATTTCTCGAATTGTTCAGTATCTCGCCCGAGGACGGTAAACACATCCTCGAGAACAATTCCAAGACCTGCATTATCTCTGACACCGACCTTGATGTCAGCAAGGCAGCGCCAATTTCGTTCGTCAGTGAAATCATGGAGCAATGCTTGACGGGCATTTTGTTCTGCCCATTCCATGTTTGATTGTTTTCGTTCTGGGTCGGCTTTTGCAAGTCGAACAAATTTCTGAGCCTGCGTACGGTATCGGTTCCCGAGATTGCGTCGTGGATGCTGCAAATCATCATGGGCAGATTGACGCATGACCATCCCTACTGGACGCTCATGTAACCTTCTGGGTTATCTGAATGATGGATGGTTGCATCAAAACCAACTTTCGATGTTAAACCATCATGATATCGGGAAGGATCGAGGCTAGAGCCCTTTTGATTTGAGAAGATATGTGTGTCTCGATCGGGCTGCCATCGAGTGACCATGGCCCATTCAACACGAACAGGGTTGCTGATATCGATGTCCTCATCAACGATTGTGACCATCTTCATCGAACGATGTCCAGCCAATGCTGCTTCAATGGCTTTCCTTCCATCCTCTTCGGATGTTTTTCGTATTTTGACAATGGCTGCAAGCCAACCACAACCACCTTCAGTCATGTGGACGTCAATGCAATCAACGACTTGAGAGACGGCTTCTTTGATCGTTGGTGAGCGTGGTAGACCCATCAACGTCTTGTGTTCAGCCTCGCCGGGGATGAGTGCATGAAAGATCGGATGATCTCGATGCAATACACCATCGACTTCGATGACGGGCTCTTGACGTACATCGTCTACCGTTCCTGTAATGTCGACATATGGGCCTTCGTCGTCGTCTTCAACTGTGATTCGTCCCCACATCGCATATTCTGCATCTGCAGGAACCTCGATGCCATTTGGCAATTCGACCAATTGGAGTGGTTTGTTGTATAATTTTTCGTGCAGTGCAGCAGCGATGGTCAATTCATCAATTGGTTCATCAAACGACATCGCTCCAGCGAGCAGAACAACAGGATCAGGGGCATTCACGATCGCTATGTTGACTTCATCACCTTGTTCTCTCGCTTCATTGACCATCGTCCGAAGGTGGCGTGGTACCAATCGTACCACGAGATGATTCTTGTCTCTGAGGAATTGACGATGAAAACTCATGTTCCGACGTCCATTGACCTCTGCAATAATGACACTTGCCGACATGTATCGTCCTCGGTCTTGCGGCCAATGATGCGGGATTGGGAGTAAGTTCAAATCGACTTCATCTTGCATGTTCTCGTAAACAGGAGCATCTGCTGGAGAGACAACTTCCGGCGTTGATGGGTTCTTCATGGCCCATGCTAATGTATCGATGTAGACTTCTGGTTGAATTCCTATTGCCTCACAGAGACGATCCCGAGTTAGCATGTTGACAGATATTCGTTGCCCTGATGCTTCTTTGATGTTCTCAAAAAGGAGATTGGGGTTGGATTGAGACGTGCTGTGTTGCCAAACACCGTGATGCAAGCTGACCTCTTCGTCAACGCGTTTTGCGTGCGTTAGATGGTCACGAAAAGCCAATGTATCACGTCCTCAGAATTTTGTCTGAGTATCTTCGACGTAATTTGCACGCGCTTCTTCCGTCATATCGGAGTCGCCCGACATGATGTTCATCCCCGACAGCAAACCAATCAGTCCGATAGCGTGGGATGTCAAGAGATCGACGTCAGATTCGAGAAGTCCAATCCAATGATTTACAATGACCAGTAGGCCTGTTGCAATGGTCAAAAGTCCAGCGATGGGACGCAAACCCTGTGGAATCATGATGCAACTAACAACACCTTGTTTATGATATTATTCTTCATTGTAGACGGATGTTTTATCACTTCGTTGAAACGGCGACTTGATATATGAAAGCAAAGTCGCAAAAACGCTCGAATGAGGTTTGAACATGGGTAGGGGACTCTTTGCAGGTGCTAAAATGGCCAAGGACCGACAGAAGTTTCGATGGTCTGACCGACGTTACAAGAAGCGTATGCTCAAATCTCGTGCCAAGCACGACCCGCTTGCAGGATCGACTCAGGCCAAGGGCATCGTTGTCGAAAAGGTCGGCATTGAAGCCAAGCAACCGAACTCCGGTATCCGCAAGGCTGTCAAAATTTCTCTCATCAAAAACGGAAACAAACTAACGGCTTTTGCGCCTGGTGATGGTGCAATCAACTTCATCGATGAACACGATGAAGTGATGGTCGAAGGTATCGGTGGACGCATGGGTCGTTCGTACGGAGATATTCCCGGAGTTAGATACAAAGTCATTCAAGTCAACGGCGTTTCACTCGATGAAATGGTTCGTGGACGTAAGGAGAAGCCAGTCCGCTGAGGTGTTGATGATGACAGAAGAAGCAGTAGTCGACGAACGCCCAATCGCTGGTATTGGCACGCTTGTTTTCGGAAAGTGGGACGCAGCAGAAGTTGTTTGCAACGATCCTGGTCTTGCGCCGTATGTGAATCTCACAACCGTTGGTGTACCTCACACCGGTGGCCGACACGCCAACATGTGGTTTGGTAAGTCCAAGCTCAGTGTTGTTGAGCGCTACATCAACAAACTCATGCGAACTGGTGCATACACCGGTAAGAAACAATCCGCAATGAAGGCCTTCGAAAATGCTCTCGACGTTCTCGCTGAGCGTCGAAAGATGAACCCACTCCAGATCTTTGTCGATGCAATCTGCAATGCTGCTCCAATGGAAGAGATTACTCGTATCAAATTCGGGGCAGTTTCGCAACCGAAAGCCGTCGATTCTTCACCATCTCGTCGACTTGACGTCGCATTGAAGAATCTCGCAAAGGGTGCACAACAAGGAACGCACAAGTCCAAGCGCACCCTTCAGCAATGCATCATCAATGAGCTCAACAAGGCATCAGAAGGAGATGCAACATCGTATGCAGTCTCAAAGAGAGAAGAAGTTGAGCGAATCGCTGCATCCGCACGATGAAACCGCACACGTCGTCGAATTTCGTCGAACTTTTGCGACTCACTTAAGAACCCCATTCAAGTGGGCGAAATGAACCAGACAGGTGGATACCATGGGACGAAAAGAAGACAACATCAAAAAGGCAACAGAAGTTATGCACGTTCTTCCACAGATTCGAAATCTGTGCATTGCTGCACACATTGATCACGGAAAAACCACCCTCTCTGACAATCTTATTGCTGGCGCTGGGATGATGTCGAGTGATTTGGCTGGTGCTGCACGTGTTCTCGACTTCGATGAGCAAGAGTCCGCTCGAGGTATTACCATCAACGCAGCATCTGCTTCGATGGTTCACGCAGTCGACGAAACCGACTACCTGATCAATCTCATCGACACACCTGGTCACGTTGACTTCGGCGGTGACGTTACACGTGCCATGCGAGCCGTCGACGGTTGTTTCATTCTTGCTTGTGCTGTCGAAGGACCAATGCCACAGACAGAAACTGTTGTTCGCCAAGCATTGAAAGAAAAGGTGAAGCCAGTTCTCTTCATCAACAAGGTTGACCGATTGATCAACGAATTGCAAGTCACACCAGAAGACATGCTCAAGCGATTCGAAGAAACAATCACAAAGGTAAATCGTTTGATTAAGCAATTCGCTCCTGAAGAATTCAAGAAAGCATGGCAAGTCAGTGTCCTCGACGGAACTGTTGCTTTTGGTAGTGCATACCACAACTGGGGTATCACAATTCCGTACATGAAAAAATCCGGAGTCAGTATGACCGATATCTTCCAGTATTGTAACGACGAGAAGCAAAAGGAACTTGCACAAGCCGCTCCAGTTCACGAAGTTCTACTCGACATGGCTGTAACAAAGTTGCCAAGCCCTGTCGAAGCACAACCCTATCGTATCCCGAACATTTGGACAGGAGACCTCGATTCTACAATTGGTAAAGCTATGATGGAGTGCGACCCAGAAGCAGAACTGGCAATGATGATCACTAAGATCTGGATGGATCCTCACGCAGGTGAAGTCGCTGTAGGCCGAATTTATTCTGGTGCAATATCACAAGGAGAATCTGTCTTTGCCATTGGAGCTGCCAAAGCTGAACGTGTTCAACAAGTCAGCATGATGGTTGGTGGTGACCGAATTACTGTTCCAAAGGTCGTGGCTGGTAACATCGCCGCAATTACAGGTATTCGCAGTGCGGCTGCTGGTGTCACACTCTCTCGGGACAAGGACTTCACACCGTTCGAAGCCATTCGTCACTATTCTGATCCGGTTGTTACCGTTGCTGTTGAACCAAAGAGCATGAAAGACCTGCCAAAGTTCATTGATGCACTTCGTTCACTTGCCAAGTCAGATGCATCGTTGCAAGTTACTACGAACCAGGAGACTGGTGAAGCGTTGTTGGCTGGAATGGGTGAACTTCACCTCGAAATCACAGTCTACCGAATTGAAGAAGAACAGAACATCAAGGTGAGTGTTAGCCCACCAATCGTTGTCTATCGAGAAGGAGTCCAAGGCAGCAACCGTGGACACGCATTCGAAGGAAAATCTCCGAACCGTCACAACCGGTTCTTCTTCGAGATTGAATCACTTTCAAATGAAGTCGTTGAAGCTCTACGCAACGGAGACCTCGGCGATGGACCTGTTCGAAACAGTGATGCGAAGGAAACCGGAAACAAATTCGGGGAACTTGGCATGGACAAAGATTTGATGCGTAAAATCTACGCTATCAATGGAACCAACGTTTTGGTCAACGACACCAAGGGTATCCAAGGACTGCACGAAACTCGTGAATTGATCATTGAAGCATTTAATGAAGTATGTAAGAAAGGTCCAATCGCAGATGAACCAGTTCAAGGAATGTTCGTTCGATTGACTGATGCAAAACTCCACGAAGACGCCATTCACCGTGGACCTGCACAAACAATCCCTGCCGTCCGCAATGGAATCAAGGGTGCAATGATGCGAGCCAAGACCGTCCTGCTGGAACCCATGCAGAAGGCGTTCGTTTCCGTACCAAACGACTGGCTTGGACAAGTTACTCGTGAAGTCACGAATCGACGTGGTATCATCGAAGATATGCCAAGCGAAGGCGACGTAACAACCGTTGTTGGCGTTTTGCCAATTGCTGAAACCTTTGGATTCTCCAACGATATTCGTGCAGCATCGCAAGGTCGTGCAGTATGGAACACTGAAAACCTCGGATTTGAGATGCTTCCACCGCAACTCTTTGACAAGGTTGTTGGCGAAATTCGAACTCGTAAGGGATTGAAGCCAGAACCAAACCCAGAATCCTATTATTCCGATTGAGCATGAGTTCAGGAATAATCTCAGGTCTGTTTGCAACGACTGTTGGCGGCGTACCCAAACCGCAAGTTCCGTCCATTGAAGTTGAATTTCAAGGGATCAAAGATGAAATTATTCGCGACAAAAAGCATCATGGCGGCCCACAAAGAGCCGTGTGTATTGTCGCTGAGGAAATCATCCATGAATTGCAAGACTTAGGACACCCCATTGCTGGTGGTACAACAGGAGAGAATATCCTTCTCAATATAGCCTATGAATCGTTAGAGCCTGGTGTTCAACTTGATTTTGACGAGGTCAAACTGGAAATTACGACGGCTGCAGTTCCTTGCAAAACAATTTCTGGTTCTTTTTTGAATGGCGAGTTTATGCTGCTATCCAACAAGAAAAGCCCTGGTAAAACCCGCTGGTATGCTCGAGTTCTTCAAGAAGGAACAATCCATGATGGCGAGAAGGTTCTCATCAGCACAAACGTTTGAGTTGCAAGTCTGTTAATTCTCGTAAAGCGAGCATTGCAGGACCGTCAGGTATGCGATCTAAGCAAGCGTGAGCACGCTGATGGTATTCATTCGCCTTGGCACGTGCGTACTCAATCGATCCTAATTCTTCAAGAGCTTTGATTCCATCCTGAATCATTTCCTCAGTAGCCTCTTCACACGTACCCAATACTGACATCAATCGAGACTTGGGTTCAGAGTCGGGTTGTTCAAGCGCATGAATTACCATCAGGGTTTGCTTTCCTTGAGCTACATCAGATCCTGTTGGTTTTCCTAAGGTTGCTGAATCTGAGAGCACATCAATCAAATCATCCATCAGTTGGAAGCAAAGACCAACGGATCGGCCCCATTCAGCCAGACATTCTATGGTCTCGTCATCTGCTCCAGCAACACGCGCACCCAACTCAGCACAAATGTGGAACATAACTGCTGTTTTCCCTTCAATCATCTCCAAGTATTCGTCTTCTGTTACCCGTTCTCGGCGTTCAAATTCAATGTCCAATTGTTGGCCTTCAGAGACACGTCGAACCATCCATGCGATTCGATTCACGAGTGAAGGTATGTCCTGCAAGTCAATGTTTGCTGACATGACCAATCGTTCAAAGGCGATTGCAAGCATCGCATCTCCAGCATTGATTGCAGTTGGCAGATCGTATTCGATGTGAACTGCATTTCGACCTCTTCGTATCTCATCATCGTCCATGATGTCGTCGTGGACGAGGGTAAAGTTGTGGATGGTTTCGATCGCAGCTCCAATATCCAAAAGCCCAGAATGCGTATCACCTACTGCACGACCAACCAACCAAGGCAGGGTCGCACGCATTCGTTTCCCACCACCGTGGATAAGATGCATCATCGCACCTGCCAACCTTTCATGCCTTGATGCTGTCAGACTCTCGACGATACGTCGCTCAATAAAGGGTCGAACTTCCTTAATGCTGGTCATCAAATCAGCACCTTCGGCATTTGGAAGCATGTGCGTGACGTCGCCCATGTCGTGAATCAAGCCATCCTGGAGTGCTTCACATGCTGCTTTGTCCCCAATTGCATTCCACCAATCAGAATTCATCAAAACTGCAGCGATACAACGGAACCACGGGGCGATAATGTTGTCAGGGTCTTCTGCGACTAGCATTTCATCCAGTTCGTCAACATCAACCCAGCGTATTGCCGAAACTTCATTTTCATTCGGATTTAATTCAACATCAGCCTGAATCATCAAGATGTGATCGATTTCTCGTTCAATCCAATCTGCATTCATTCGAGCGGAGTACCGCATTTTTGTGATGAAATGAAAATCATCGAAGTTGAGCGATGAGGGTGAAATCCCAAGTTCTTGATCGAGCTTTCGAATCGCTGCAAGCTTGACTCCTCTCGCATTGGTTTCATCCATCTCATCATCACTTGCCAACGGGTGAGAACAACAGGAGTTTGCCCAGACACTTGGAAAGGTAATTTTGTCGTGTGCACGTTGCTGCAGAAGGAGTTTCCCTTCAGAGTTAAACAGCAACACGCTGAATGCACGGTGCAATTCTCCGGCCTGGTAATGACTGTCCGCCTTACTGATCGGACCAACGACGACATCGTTTTCATCGACTTGCAACACCGCTTCAGCCATCATAGCGGCTTGCGTAGAATCAGAAGACTGAGCGGTCAAGAATTCCGAAACATCGGTATCGATGTCCGCTTTGGGAACATCTCCGCTTGCATAGTTCGACATATGAGCCCCAATCTTCCTTTCAATCGGCGCTACATAGACAGTTCGCCTCTGTTTGACGAGATTTCTGCTACTTGCGACGAATGGACCAATTCTTCCGACCTAATCCCTCAAGGGCAACTCCGGTCATGGCACCCCACACGATTGGTTCATCGATTTTGAAGTACATCAATGGAAGCATAACAAGAAAAGCGATAATCCAATGATGGAGCCAAATCGAACTTGTTCGAATGTGAAATTTGATGTTTTCAGTCATCAGCCGGGCAAAAGAAAAAGCACAAACAAGTCCAAGTGAATAAAATCCAAAATCCATTGCACCAACCTCACGGTAAAATCGTCGTACCTCTCCATGATTGTAGGCGTACAATTGCGGCAATTCGATCCGGATGTTCCCCATTGATGAGGTGGACGCCAATTCCTGATTGGGCAACCAAATGACCCCTGTTGATCTTCAAACCAATTCCGCCAGTCACATCAATGTCCGATTGATGTAGACCTTGATATTCAACATCAGGGGACCACTCAGCAATCAAATCCAACTCCGTAGCTTCCGATGGAGGAACTCTTAGCAAACCATCGACACCACCCATTGCGAAGATAAGGGATTCGACATGCGGTACTTCTAACGAAATTCTTGCAACAAGATCGTCTCCGGACAGAATCCCGAACACCCGTTCATCATCCACATCGACAACATCGCCAAAAGTAACGTGAACGGTTGCTGGGTCTGTTGTTAGGAAACGGTCCACTGAACCTGAAAAACGTGGACCGAGATTTGTGGCCCACGTGTGAGGGGGATGTGAACACACCTTCAATCCGAAACTCTCCAGTTCGGCCACGACAATGGAATTCAGTTCCAGCATATCTTGTCGAACCTCTGCAACAGCCTCGACTTGAGAACGACATGCATCACCAACAATATGAAGATCAGCGATCAGACCTTCGTTCAAACGCCATCGTTTTGCTTTAAGATGTCCAAAAGAGCCAGCACCGTGTACGATAATGACGTGAATGTTCTCTTCAGTTAGTGAGTGAACAACCGAACAAAGATTGCGAATAATCTCGGTATGAGCGACGGATTGTTCATCCTTTTTTGTTATGAGAGCACCTCCAAATTTGACAACGATGCGTCTCACCATGAGACGCCTAAGAATCTGACCTTCATGAGTATGTCTACAAAACACAGGATTCAATAATCTGCGATGTTTGACAGCAGTATGACCGATGAGGGCCCAAGCCTAGACTCCTTTCTCCGACACCTCCAAACAGAGGTTGAAGCAGCCAATGAAATCGTAGACAAACTCGAACGTAACGATCGTTTATTGCAATTGGAGTCATCGATTCAGGAAGCGATTATCTTTGCCAACCGGTACAAGGAACTCCAGAATCAAGGCGTTGACCCGCTCCTACTTGTTGACCGTAAAGTGCAACAAGAACGTCCTGCGCCTCCAGCAACAAAGGGTCAATCCATTCTTCTCGGCTCTTCGACATGCGCAGTATGCGGCAAGTTGATGGAAAGCGATCTTGACTTCTGTCCATCATGTGGAGCAAAGAAGTAATCACTCTTCTTCTTCACGTGCCCATCGAGCAACGGCGTCCATAATGAGAGGGTCATCGTCACCAACACGATAGAGGTACTCGGGTGGTACCTCGTCAGTCAAGAAGACCGTCTTACCAGCACGGTATATTGTGTGACCGTCGGCAACCGCACGAACGGTGTCGACTTCGATGATTGCGGGACGATCGATACGAACGTGACCTGCCTCCAACGCATTAGTAATGGTCTTTGAAAGGTGAATGTGATTGCGAGTACCTGATGTAATACCAAGTTGAACAATAGCATCAGCTTCACCAGGTTCGCATGGCCAATACAATGCTTCAGGAATGTCATCGGTTGGAAGATCAAGTTCAATTTCAATCGAATGACCATACGTCGCCCGAATCATTTCACCTTCGACTTGGTATCGTCCTTTTTCATCTGCGTTGGCAATGGCCTCAAAGTGCCATCCGCGAAGCCAATGATAATGGCGACGTTGGCTTGAAATCGAATTGGCCAAGTCTCGAGTACTGACCCATCCATTGATGTCCATTTCGACGTTGAATTTCTCAGGCGCATGTCGAAGGACCAAAGCAAGCATTCGACCAAGACTACCCGCTTCTCTATCGCTCATGATGAATTTGCCCTCTTCATTGCATACAGGACAATTCGTACCTGCAAAATGGCCGTTGTTCATTGAACAGTCTCTTTTTCTACACTGACGGAGCATGTTCCGACCCTGCCGCCTCTCATTGATGAACCCTACGGGTCTTTTCCACCGACTCAATCAAATGCTTGATTCAATTGGAGTCAACATGGTCGATGTTGCAATGGTCGGTGCTGGCCAAACAAAATTTGGCAACCATCCACTTGGTCTCAAAGGTATGTGGTCAGAAGCCATTGAACAGGCAATATCGTCAGTCGATCATGGAATTCAAACCACTGATGTTGATGAAGCATTCATCGGCAGCATCGCTTTTGGAGGCTCCCAATTGGGCAATACAGCTGCGCTACTCACAGAGCACTCAGGAATGGAAGGTGTAAGCGTACGTCGCGTTGAAAATGCCTGCGCATCCTCTGGGTTTGCTCTACGAGATGCTTGGATGGCAATCAAGAGTGGTCAAGCCGATGTTGTCATCGCCGGCGGAATTGAAAAAATGAATGACCTTTCTACCTCAAGAAAGCGATACTGGTTGGGTGTATCAGGCGATACTGAATGGGAACGATTAGCTGGGTTAACATTTCCAGGAACCTACGCTCTGACCGCACGGCGTTATTTTCATGAATTTGACTCGAATCATGATGACCTCGTCCATGTCTCGGTCAAGAACCACATGCATGGATTTGAAAATGAGGTTGCTCACTTGAGGAAACAAGTCTCCTTCGAGAAAGCACAATCCGGATTTATGGTTGCAGACCCACTCACCCTCTACGATTGTTGTCCAACTTCAGACGGTGCATCGGCTGTTGTTTTGGTTGCAGACCACTTAGCACACAAATTCACAGACACCCCTGTTTGGGTCAAAGGTTCCGGGGCCGGTTCAGACCACCTTGCTCTGCATGATCGCCCCAGCATTACACAACTTCGGGCGACACAGGCCGCTGCGAAACGGGCTTATGCAACAGCAGGAATCTCTGCCAACGACGTAGACTTAGCTGAAGTCCATGACTGCTTTACCATTGCAGAGGTTCTGGCCACGGAAGACCTAGGATTTGCATCCCGCGGAGAAGGCGGTCGCTTCGCTCGCGAAGGGGAGGGGCGACGTAATGAAGGACATGTTACCATCAATGCTAGTGGGGGACTCAAATCGAAAGGTCATCCTCTTGGTGCTACGGGAACCGGTCAGGCCGTTGAGATATTCAAGCAACTTCGAAATCAAGCTGAACCTGCTCGGCAGGTGAGGGATGCTGAATTGGGGCTGACACACAACGTTGGAGGATCAGGAGCGACCTGTGCAGTTCACATCTTTGGGAGAGATCGATAATGGACATTCAACGAATCTCGAACCAAGACGGTCATTTTGCTTGCAGCAAGTACGGCCAACAATGGGCAGGACCAGACGGGGATCGACTCACACTTGCGCTTGCTCTGTTGAAGCAATTGTCTGCAGAAACCATTGCATTGAATTCGTTCGCAGACCATCTTGAATATACGCCGAGTGTCAGCATAGACGAAATCATCCAACTAAGCACGGGCTGGATTATTGATGAGGATGCTTCGCTACAGTTGCATGCCCACAGGAAAGGATTCGTTGTTGCAATAACGGAATCAAAAGAAGAACCACGCTGGCCTGATTTTGATACAACAGAAATCCCTGTCGAAACACAGAACGAATTGAACGAACAATGGAATGCTGAGGTTTCAGGCGTGAGTCAAGGAGCATATGTTTCTCAAGCACAGCACGTGCTCGCATCATCATCTCGACTTGGCCTGATGGCTCAGGTAAATCAAGAGAAATTGGTATGGCCTCCACGCCAGCTCAATTCCAGTGGTCAACGGATTGATTCACCTACAGTACAACTCTCTGAGACTGCAACCATCCTTACGTGGACGAGATTAAGCGCTGCAGGTGCACCATCCGAATTCTCAGGACGTGCTCCAGTTCTCGACGGAGTAGGAACTGTCCTTGTCGCCTTTGATGAAGGACCAAAGGGTGTGTTTATGCTTGCCGACGATGAAAACGGCGTTCCTGAAATCGATGGAACCGTGCGATTTGAAATCCGTCGACTGTATGGGCAGGATGGTGTGATTCACTATGGATTAAAGGCAATTCTTACCAAATCCTAAACGCGTGGATAGAAGCCTTCATAGAAAGTCTGTACCGTGGAACAATCATGGCTGGGTTCGGTGGCATTCGCAAAGGAAGGAAAGAAGCGGCTGACAATCTCAGCATCCAAGATGAAGGCGATTGCCCACGATGTGGTGGTGAGAGTCAACCATCGACGATGGAAGGCTATCTGATGTGTTCACGATGTTCGTACGAATGGGCTGATCCAAATTATGTTTCAAAAAAGGTGAGGGGACCTCCTCCCAACCATAGAAGAGATTCTGAATTGATTCAAGAATTCAGAGACGAGATGGAGCGTGGCGACCTCAAAGGTGTTCTTGGTTTTGATTCCAATCTCTCGGATGAACAGGAACAGTCTCTGAAGCGTCTTGAAGACAAGTGGATGAGTGGCATGCAGGGCCACTACAATGCCGCTTCTGAAGACCGCAAGCCACTGATGATTAGTTTTGATGATGATGATAACCTTGTTTCGACTGAAGTCGCAGCGTTAACAATCGTATCGAATGGATTTGATGGTGGGGAGGAAATCCGACTCGAGTATCCAGGTATCGGTACTGAATTTTATGCGTACAACGAACGCAGTCCCACGGGTTGGAAACGTGGAAGGAGCAGCGAAGAAACCGCACGCTCAATTACAAATGTCATCAACAGATCCTCTCGTCTTGTCTATGCAAACCTACAAGGAAACCGAATTTCATTTGAATTAAGAGATGACAAACTGAAACCAGAATCATTGGTCCTCTTTGTTGATGACCCAGGTGGCCAAGACATTGTCGCTGAGAAAGGTGGAGTCATTCTCGATTTCCGTGACATCAATGTTCTTGACGATTACAAAAATGTGATTGCGCTTGTGCTCGAGGATGGAATCATCTCTCCAAGTGAAGACCAAATGATGTGGGTCATGCGTCAACAACTCGGTATCACGGAGGAACAGCATGTTGCTCTGGTTCAGGAAATCTTCGGGGAAAACGCCCTCAAGGAATGCCCAAATTGCAATCAGATGGCAGAACTTTATCCTGAGTACTCTGCGTGGTATTGTCAACCATGTGAAAGTTGGGTATGAGCACTGTTCTATAGAATAAATCTGATGCAATTAATCGCTGTATTGTGGCGAACGTGGACGAGGGATGCTTCATAAGGTGGACGGTATTCCGTCAAAATGGCGAACGCTATGGCAGAAGATGTATTGTATATTGGAATTGATTTGGGAACTTTTCGCTCAGTCATGGTCTCCTCTGGAAACCACGAAGAAGAAGAACTCACCGTAATTGGAACACCGAAAGACCCAATCGCTCGAAACTTCCTCAAGAGGGATGTTCTCTTCGGAGAGGATGCCCTCAAGAACCGATTGGCGCTTAATTTGTTCCGACCTCTCGAGCTTGGTGTCATCAAGGATACTCAAGAGGATCGCCAATTTATCGCTCACTTCATCACTCACCTGATTGGTCTCTCGGACCCTGAAGAGCACGACCGTGTCGTTGCTGTTATCGGTGCACCTGCTGAAGCGAGCCACGTTGACAAAACTGCAATTTTCGACGCTGCTGCTGGAAGCGTCAATGCTGCCATGATCATTTCAGAGCCGTTTGCAGTTGCATACGCACTCGACATGATTGAGCACACACTCGTTATTGACATCGGTGCAGGAACAACTGACCTTTGCCGTGTCTACGGTACAATCCCAGGACCGGGTGACCAAATGCACACCGGATACGCTGGCGATTATGTCGATGCTCAAATCATCAAGGAAGTTCAATCCAAGTACAACGGTGCACAAATCACCAAGGACATGGCTCGTAGGTGGAAGGAGCAGTATTCCTTTGTCTCCACATCAACTCCAGATGATCCAATTATGGTCGACTTCTCCATTGAAGGTAAGGCCATGAACCTCGACATCACAGATTGCGTACAGCGAGCATGCGAGTCCATTGTTGACCCGATCGTTGAGAACGTCAAGCAACTCATCGCAGATTCAAACCCTGAATACCACGACCAATTCCGCCGAAACATGGTTCTTGCAGGCGGCGGTTCTGGAATCCGTGGACTTGGCGCACTTATCGAACGCCGACTTTCCGACATGGGTGACGTGAACGTTCACGTCGTTGATGACCCAGTCCGCCTCGGTGCAATGGGCGGTCTGCGTTTGGCTATGGAAGTTCCAGAAGACATGTGGAAGAACCTCACCCTTGCATCTCGATGAGTTGTTACCATGAACAAAGGGCTTGCCATTGCTGGTGGCGCTCTGATGCTGGTTTCACTGCTTGGCTTATTCTTTGGATTCATCGCAGTTGCAGGTCATGGACCAGACAGTGAGAACATCCTTCATGATACAGAATTTGATGGTACAACATTTGCCTACGATGGCGAAGTTGTTCTTCTCGAAGTGTACGCGAAAGGTGATGTTGATTGTTATTCCTTCTCCATTACGATCACTGGCGAGGACTCCTTAGAGTACTTTTATCCAAACTGTGAAACGGGTACAGACGTTAATGGCTACACGTATCTGGGCGACATCGATTTTATGGAAGCCGGAAACTACAACATCAACGCAGAAGGCGATGTTGTGATCATTGATGCGGACGGACTGCTTGCACCTGTTTTCATAATGTGTGGAGGAGGGGTATGCTGCCTTGTCGGAATCATTCTCCTCATTGTGGGATTGTCGGTAGGGCGCAAGGCTCCCCAAGTGATCTTACTCCAGCAACCTGATGGGAGCATGATGCAACAAACTGGAACCATGGTCCAACCGAATCAAACAACTGTTCACCAATACATCCCACCGGTGCAAACCACAACGACTCAAGTCGCATCCGTACACCGTGATGAGACCTCTGCAGAACAAGTCGATCAATCTGAATATGAGCCCTTTAGTTTTGAACACAAAAAGGATCCATGATTGGCATGATCGCAAAAAACACTCGCGTTGTTGTTCTTACTGGTGCAGGGATCAGTGCTGAATCAGGCATCCGTACGTTTCGTGCCTCAGATGGTCTATGGGAAGAGCATCGAATCGAAGATGTTGCAACTCCCCAAGGATGGCGAGACAATCCACAACTTGTATGGTCATTTTATCAACAACGCAGAAGACAACTCCTCGAAGTTGAACCAAATCCAGGGCACATAGCTCTCGCTGAACTTGAACGGTATCTTGATGATTTTTTACTTGTTACTCAAAATGTCGATGATCTTCATGAACGGGCCGGCTCAAACAATCTCATCCACATGCATGGAGAATTGGAAAAACTTCGTTGTGAAGATTGTGGTCACATCGAAGCGATGATGGATGAGGAACATCTTACTGATGTATTTGTAGCATGCACTAACTGTGGGTCACGCCTTCGTCCGCACATCGTTTGGTTTGGTGAAATACCACTTCAAACGCATGAAATTGAAAACGCTTTGAGTCAATGCGATGTCTTCATTGCCATCGGAACGAGTGGACATGTCTATCCTGCAAGTAATTACTTACACAAAGCAAGCATGCATGGAGCACGAACAATATGCATTAATCTCGATCCTCCTGAGAACATTGAATTCTTTAATGACTTCTTTCAAGGTAAATCGGGAGAGTTGCTTCCTGAGCTTGTCGAGCAATGGATAAAGGATTCAACAGTGGAATGAATCAACTTCAATAATCATCACCGTTTGAGTAAAGTGTGGGTAGACAATCGCTTTCAGAACTCAAGTGGCGTTCTTACTTCCTTGAGGAGACGCCTGGAGACAAGCAAGTTGGCGGTCGACCACGACAAAACCCCGGTGTCTGTTGGTCGCGTGTTAAACCAACACTCGTTCCAAATCCAGTCTTGCGAATGTGGTCTGAAGAAATGGCTGAGACCCTCAATCTTGAGCAAGTAGACGGTCAAGTTCTCGGAGGCAATCGATTGGTTGAGGGGATGGACCCCTACGCACAACGGTATGGGGGGCATCAATTTGGAAATTGGGCAAATCAACTTGGTGATGGAAGAGCAATCACCCTCGGCGAGGTTGATACAGGACCAGATGTTCTTGAACTGCAATTGAAAGGCCCAGGAAAAACACCGTATTCCCGATTTGCTGACGGAAAAGCGGTCCTGCGCTCTTCCATACGAGAATATCTTTGCAGTGAAGCTATGCACCATCTCGGAATTCCAACAACGCGGGCTTTATCCTTGGTCACGACAGGAGAAAATGTTGTTCGAGATGTCATGTACGACGGAAATCCAGCACCGGAGCAAGGTGCAATTGTTTGTCGAGTTGCCCCGAGTTTTCTTCGGTTTGGTTCCTTCCAGATTCATTCGATGAATGGCGATCGAGCGACGCTCAAACGCCTCGTTGATTATACAATAGAACACCATTTTCCTTCGCACTCATCCGAATCCGATGATGGTCTTCTTGCGTGGCTCGATCAAATCGCTTCTGAAACGGCGATTATGATTGCGCATTGGATGCGTGTTGGATTTGTTCATGGTGTCATGAACACGGACAACATGTCGATTCATGGTCTGACCATTGATTATGGCCCCTATGGTTGGATTGAAGATTACAATCCAAATTGGACACCGAATACGACAGATGCTCGAACTGGCCGATACAGGTTTGGCCAGCAAGCCCAAATCGGCGCATGGAATTTCGCACGTCTGTTGGAATCCATCAGCCCGTTGTTTGATGAACCTGAGCGTCTGTACGAGTGTCTGGAGACGTATTACAACATCTACGAGGAACATAATCGATCCATGTGGGTGCAAAAACTCGGATTGAATGAATTCAGAGATACCGATTCAGAGTTGATACAAAATCTGACCACTGTTCTCCAAAGTGTGGAAACAGATATGACCATTTTCTTCCGATTGTTGTGCACCCTTGAAGAACCGAACATCGCACATCTGAAATCAGCCTTCTATGACACGGAATCAATTCCGGTTGAAGAATGGAATGCCTGGCTCAATGCTTGGTGGACTCGTGTCCAAGGCAAACCAGATCGGACGACAATGCAACAGGCGAATCCGAAGTATGTTTTGCGTAATTGGATGGCCCAATTAGCCATCGATGCTGCAGAAAAAGAGGATTACTCCATTGCTCATGAGTTGTATGAACTTCTCAAATCGCCGTACGATGAGCAAGAAGAATTCGAAGAGAAGTGGTTTCAGAAGCGACCCGAATGGGCTCGACATCGAGTTGGATGTTCGATGCTGTCGTGTTCCAGTTAGAGTCTACTCCTCTTCCCAACCATGTCGTCTTGCGAGATCTTGGCTCACGAGGGGACCACTGCAATGAGGACATTTGTCGGATGGGGAGAGAAGATCAGGACGGATGGCGAGGACGGCCATGCACGTCGGGCAAGCAGCCAACATTTCGCCCTCTTCCAATTCTACCTCTGGTGCGGTTACCCGTGATGAATATCCTTGTTTGTACAATGGAGAAAAGTGGTATCGCACGCGCTGGAAAGAGCTGTATGATGCATAGGCCATGATGAGCATGAACAGCAATCCACCTACTGCCCCTGCAAGAAGTGAGTATAAATTGACTAAAAAGAGAAGGAAAAAGATCACTGATGCAACAGCGAGAATGAGAGCTGCAGGCCAATATGCCCACGCCCTACGAGAACGGTAGGAATACCATGTCGATACGGTGCAGAAAAGCGGAACAGCCCATATGAGGAGGGCTATGCGTCCAAAATAGGGTGCTGCGAGACTCCCAAAGTCCCAAGCGATGAGAACGATAATCAAACTATCAATGGCCAAAATCAGTGATGTGCTTCGATGTGTTTGATCGAAGAGCGCAGAAAGCGTTGCAGAAGCACGTTGTCCTCCGGACCCTGCCAAGACGATGTCATCGCCCCTGTTGCCTGCCATGATTGACGGAATCCGCCACCTCACATGAAGCCTTGTGAACAGCGAAGATGTCTTGATGGTCAATACTCTCGCAAGGTCATGAGCGTCCGTGATACCGACGTTGAGAGGAAAGGGTCCAGTCTATCTGGAAAACGTATCCTTGTTGGAGTCACAGGTGGTATCGCTGCGGTGGACACTGTTCGTTTGCTTCGAGAAATGCGAAGACATGGAGCGGAGATGCTTGTCATCATGACCGAAAGTGCGCAACGGGTCATCACGCCACTGGCTGTGGAATGGGCAAGTCAATGTCAAGTCATCACAGATTGGGATGGAGATATGAAGCAATTGGAAGATGTTGACGCCATACTCGTTGCCCCCGCAACGCGAAATACTGTTGCTGCACATCTCCATGGTATGCAACAGGGACCTCTACTAATGGCATTGAGTGCCGCTCGGTCACGTGAAACGCATGTGCTTATGGTCCCGAGCATGCATGCAGATTTGGCCGATGATCCAATCACCGATGACATCGTCGAGCGTTTGCGCGAGGAAGGTATCGACGTCATGTGGGGAGACCTCGAAGAAGGAAAGCGTAAAACCCCCGATCACAAGCATATTGTTGCTCGATTTGCTCATGGTATTCACTCCAAATCAGTGAATCGAAAGAATGTCGTCGTTACGCTGGGTGGAACGTACTCGCCAATTGATGATGTTCGAGGAATTCAAAACACAAGTTCGGGCAATACCGGTTATGCCATCGCTGATGACTTGTACCGGTACGGTCATGATGTCACGTGTGTTGTTGGTACGACCAGTGTTGAACAACCATCTTGGTTACCGCTGTGCATTCAGGCTAAGCAGCCTGACAATATGCTTGCAGAACTGAAAGCTCTCGCTAACGATGACATTCAGGCTTGGGTACATACGGCTGCCGTCCTCGATTACGTTGTTGATTCTCCTGCCGAGGGAAAATTAGCAAGCCAGCAAGGACCGCTTGAAGTTCAATTGGTTGAAGGTCCAAAGCATATCCAAGAATTGAAAGAAAAGGTCAGTGGCTCAACCCGAATTGGGTTCAAATTAGAGACTGGAATCAAGCAACGGGATTTGATTCACAGAGCTGCTGCACAAATCGAACTCTCAGGAATGACGGCTGTCGTTGCAAATCGTTTGGAAGACATCGGCGACCCATCAAAACCGAGAGGTTATCTTGTCGACAAGCAGGGTAGTCATTTTGTTCTTGAGAATCAATTCGAACTCTGTGATGCTTTGCGGACCATCATTGAACGAGGGGATTGATGTGCGTCGATTTGCTGTCATTGGCCATCGGGCAATGAGCAAAGGCAAGTTACCACTCAATGACTTAGCAGGAGGGGCAGGGCGAATGGATGTTCTGATTCGCGCAGTCATGTCTGCACTTCTTACCTCACATGGACTACGGAGCGATGTTGAAGTAATTTTGCACCTCCAAGGAGGCCCGGGGCCAAATCGGCGATTGAAATTCGTTGGTTCTGAACTCAAAGGATTTCATGCTGAAGAACGGAGTGTTGCTGGTCTGATTGCCAAAGCCATTCGTGAACCTATGCCTGCAATTGGGCAATGGGTTCAACGTACACCTGGCCTTTATGATGGAGGTGGTCAATTCACTCAAACGTTGAAGGAGTGGAGTGATTCGATACTCGTTCGGCTTGATGCAGATGGAGAGCGCCTCTGGAAAGAAAACAGCACCATCCCCCAGAAATCAACATCAAACCATCCCTCGATCGCATTCGTGTTGTCCGATGATCAACCAATGGACACTGAGGATGGGCTTGCTCGCTCAATCGGATCTACGTGGTTGCAGGGCCACCACGCTATTGCGATTTGCCATTTCTTGCTCGATGAGGGCGTTCAACTCAACCTTTGAACCACGTTGGATGACCTGTGTCATCTCCATTGAGTGCATGAGCGAGAAGTTGATCGTCCAATGCAAGCGGATGTGTTTGTGGCCATGTTGGCAGTGAGGATATACTTGCAAAGCCTTCTGCAACGCAATCACAGTCGCCACCACTCACCGTCATCGTATCGATGTAAGCGGCACCAATGGTGAATGTAGATTCGACTGCACCATGTTCACGTTCTGAAAATTTCACAGCATTTCGATACCAGCGCATCCCCAATCGAGTGGTTTTGTATTGACCATTCCATTGAGGTGGAACGTTCAGATTCAGCATTAACTCTCCGTTACGAAATGCGTCCATCAGCTGTTGATCTGCTTGAGCATTACTACGTTCTATGGGTTGTTTCGGCCACGAGGATACATGTTTTGAGCGGACATCAATATGAGGTCTGCACAGATTTTGAGGGGTTTGAGGTACCAATGGGAGGACACGTTGCACGAGTTCGACTGTCGCATCAATGCCGGCGTGCATTCCTTCTGGGTCAAAGGAGGTATAGGAACTCGCAATCGCAGGAATGCCGTACAACCCTGCTTCTCGTGCAGCACCCATCGTACCACTGTGATAGGAATCCTGTGAGAGGTTTGGGCCTAAATTTACACCAGACAAAACCAGTGATGGTTCAACATTTGGCAAGACATGCTTGAGGCCTCCATCCAGTGCAACGATCATCGTGTCGCAGGGTGTACCATCGAGTGCAAATAAATGGACGCCGACTGATTCGTCAAGATTCCATTTATCGATCAATTCACTCCTGTTGTGAAGATCGATTGGTATTCCAAGATTCAACTGCATGCTGCATGCAGACTTGTTTCCAGATGGGGCAAATGCGACAATGGGGATGTTTGCTTGGTTCAAGGCTTTCACCAAATACTCAAACCCTGGGGCTTCAATACCGTCATCGTTGGTCAAAAGGACCCATTTCTTTACCATCATTCAGCCTCCATGATTCGGTTCTCGTTATGAAGTGATGTTTGGTTGGTAAGGTGTTCCCCATACACGATCGATACAATTCCAATCATCAGAATCGGCCCCCCGATCCATGTCCACAATCCTGGTATCCCTGTCGAGAAAAACATCCATCCGATAATAGAACCGAGGACTGGTTCCAACGTAACGCTGATTGAGATAAGCAATGGTGAGACGTACTTTAAGCAGTAATTGAGACCCGTGTGGCCTAAAATTCCAGCGATGAATGCAAGAAGAACGAACCAAACCAAGGTTTCATGTTCAACATAGCCAAATGCTCCGAAAGTAGAATATTCTGGCTCAAGCAAAAAGGAAGCTGGTATCAGAAGTAGTCCTCCGATAAGCGTCACAGGGAAGGCATAGAGGAAGAGCGGCATCCACTCACGGAGGATTCGTCCACACACGATGTAGCCAACAACAAACACTGCGCCGAGAAAAGCGAGTTGGTCGCCGAAAATGGTTACAGAACGATCCCCTTGAACATCACCAGTATCGAGCATCGAGATTGCTGCTCCAGCAAACGCTGCAATTCCTCCTAGAGTTTCCAATGCATTCGGTTTCCGCACAAAATAGAGCATACCGATCAGAATGACAAGTGGATGAGCAGTGACGAATAGGAGCGAATGTGTAAGTGAAGTATAGTCCAAGGAGGTCACCCAGAACCCAAAATGGAGGGCAAGAAAAGCCCCACTTGCAGCGATCACTTTGAGTGTCGGAGGTTCAATCATCTTTGACTTGATTCCTGAATCGATTGAAGTATATTGCCAAAATGCAAGTGGCGCAAGAATCAATGCCGTCAATTGAAGACGCCACGATGCCCTCAGAAGCGGGGGGATTTCATCAACATGCGTGAAGATTGCCCCCGCACTTGAAACACCACAAATGGCAACTCCAAGCACCAGCCAAACATGTGCTGGAACCGAGCCACCTCGCATGTCGGTCACGACTCGTTGACCAATTCAGCGTCCATGACCGGTTGTGCACCGATGACGCCGGCTCGCTTGAATAGGGCGTAAATTATGTATCCGATTCCAACGTTGAGACCAATGAATCCAGCCATTCGGCCAATGTACCATCCTGTTCCGTCCGGATCGGGAACGAGTGTGTCAATGAACGAGAGAATGCTTGATTCTGTACCAAAGAAGGCCTCTCCTGTGAGTAAACCTGCTGCAACCATAAACGTGCTGAGTAGGATAAGTGCACGCTTCTTTTCAGCAGCACTCGCTCCTTCTTTTTCTTTGATCGCCTCAACTTTTGGCTTGAGTTTCTTTTCTTCCCACTTGTCACGGCTGTATCCGCCAATGAGCATTGGAAGTGTGTGAGGTACGTCGAGGTACATTCCAAGGCCGAACGAAGTCCCCATTCCAGTGACCCATTCAACAAACATTCCAAGAATGAAACCGAGACCAAGAAGATACAAATCGCCTTGACCCTCTGCAAATATTACTGAAAAGGTGGCGAAAGCATTTGCTTGCGGCGCAATCAAATCGATTCGTCCTTCAGCGAGTTGAATGGACAAAAAGATTGCAACTGCTGCACCGATGATTGCCCCTGGAACAACACCCATGATGTTTCCTTTCGAAATATGGTACGGCCGGTTTCCGATGTAAAGGCTATTTTTGTAGTCACCAATGACCGTACCGGACATTGAAATTGCTGAACCAAAAACAGTCGTTCCAACAAGACCGAGAAGCACAGCATCTTGTTTGCTAAGACCGAGCGAGGATTCCATGTTCAGGAAAATACCCAGAAGCATCAGCAAGACGATGAACGAGGTCCCTGAGACCGGTTCAATACCGGTTTCACCCATGACGCGAACTGCAATCGCACCGAGAAGGAATGTCGTTAGAATGAGAACAGTTGCAAAGATGACTGCTGCTGCAATTGGGAACCCTCCGATCCAGAAAATCAAAATCATGGAGAGGAATGTCAATCCCATGAAAATAGGAATATGCATGAGTGGCCACTCATACCATCCCTTACCTTCCATGTATTCCTGAGAACCTTCACCCTTGAACGCTGAACCAATGTCCTTGAAGATGTTTGCAAACGTACGCCACATCTTGGCAAGACCAAACATTCCACCGCCAACGATCGACCCGATTGCAATGGTTCGAACGGTCTTTGAGAATGCGATCATTTGCAGAGCTTGGCCGCCTTCTCTGGCATAGTCTTGAATTGGAACGTTTGCTTGCATTGTGGCATCATAGACGGGGAAGTTGCTGAACACAGCCAATGGAACGAGGAAGAACCAACCTACGAGCGTTCCCAAATTCACCAAAAACGCAACACGTGTTTTCATGAACCAGCCGATTGCAAACATCGATGGCGTGAGTGCAACACCAACGTACGTGTAAGCGAACGGATTCCATGCGCTCTCCTCAGACCATTGCGTATACTTCTTTGAAGAACCGTCCTCATAAATTCCAGACGGCTGGTGAATCTTCCCTGCGCTGTAGAAGGATGCAAGTCCAACATCACCGACGTGCAGTGTCTCAGCAAGATAATCCATCACGGAGAGTTTCTTATCGGAGAGCCATATCAATGGATACTCGATCAGGAACATTCCAATCATGGTAATCCCTGTCCACAGACCGATGGTTTTCAGTGACTCACGTGCGTGTTCGACCGCCCCTGTGTTGACATCAGAGGCGATGTCGAGCATTTTCAGGGTCGCTTCAAATCCTGGCAATGGCAGAGGATCTTCAACAAGCCAAACACGACGGAAGATGATGAAGTACATCACGCCGAGGAACCCTGCGAACATTGAAGCTACGATGGCGATGAATGCAAGTCTGAACGCTTCACCGTCCTCAAGCGTAATCAACGGGCCATCGGCCAATGAATACTGGGCTTTCGACGCCAACAGGAAGATTGCAGGGAACGTGAAGATGAAACCTGTTGATGCATGCGTTGCTCCGGTTGTAGCTGATGTCGCAATGTTCACTTCAGATGGAGACCATTTGAGAGCCATACCCAGCAGATAGGCGATGTACCATGCTGCAGAGATTGCCAATCCGAGTTTCAAGCCAATGTAAGCGGTTACGCCTGAGAAGATTGCACCGATTGCAATTCCAATCATAACTTTGGAGGGAGACCAATGCGAAACCTCGAACGATTCTTGGAGGTTTTTCTCTTCAAGATATTGCTCGAGTACACCCGTATTGAGGTTGTTGTACATCTCGTCGTCAAGCCAAGTGAGTGTCCCGTCTTCGATTGCTTTGAGACCTTTTGCAGTCACAGGCTGCCGATACGCTGAGCGTTGAACTGTTGAATCCGAAAGAGATTTCTCGTCCATGGTATACACTCCCCGATGTCTCTTGGTAACGCGGACACTTGAATACAGTTGCCCTCAAGTTTTCCGATTTTTCCATCGTTGCGCAGGGTTTATGCCTACCGATTGTGATAGATGCTCATGAGCGAAACATCGGGTGAAGCAAAACTGTCTCGACTTGGGGCACAAGATTTGAACAAAGATGGACGGATTATTAACCTCGTAATCGTAGGTTCGAGTCGGTTCTATGACTATTCCATTGTCGAGGAAATTCTGGACCAATGGATCGAAATTGAAGGATACCCTGACTTGATCATCGTGGGCGGTGCGAGTGGTGTTGACTACCTTGCTGAGCGATGGGCTACAAACAACATCATTGAATGTGTAATGTTCTCAGAATTCTGGGACAAACCACGACCAGGTCTCAAAGATTCTGGGAGAGGTGAGGCTCCGCTCGAACTTACAGAAAAGCTTCTCGAAGCGGCAACCCATGTTCTTGCATTTTTAGGCCATGAAAGTAAATGGACAAAAGTCGTCGCCGATGAGGCACACCAACGAGGAATTCCTACTTATGTCCATCATTTGGATGATTCAGATTGACGATAAACGATTTTTCGTGCAGGAATCCCTACCCAAATTTCCCCATCTGGGATGACTTTTCGTTTGGGAAGGACAGCGCGATTTCCAAGTACACAATTTTCTCCGATACGTGCACCGGGCCCAACCATTGTAGCCCCACCTACGGTTGAGTTCTTGCCGACAACAATTTTCTCCAGTATGATGTTGCCTTTTTCGACGAGGTGACCATTGAGCGTTGCCCCTCCTCCAACGACGACGTTGTCACCCAATTCGACCAACGAAGGGTCATTTATTTTTACAGAATTAATGTTGACATTCTTGCCAATTTTGCAGCCCGCCAATCGGTAATATGCATTCGCAAAGAACGAAGGAACAACATGTGTCAGGAAGGGTTGCGTTGAACGGTGTAGTTGTCCACAAATCGCCCACCGAATCGTTGTCATGGAGCCAAGCGGTGCAACGATTCGATCTTTGAATCGTAAGCGAATGAGAGATTGAAGACTTCCCGATAGCAACAGCAGAAACATCCCCCACGTAAGGAGAGCAATCGATGCTGAAAATCCAATCAAACACAAATCCATCCAGCTCTTATCACCAGGTCCAAACGAAGTCAGCCAATCAAAAACATAGAGGGCGGGTGCAACAGGCAAGCCCCAAACAACACCCATCATGAGAATTAGCACAACGGACATGAACGCCTGGATTTGGGGAAAGCCACGCATGGCATTCACCTCTCATGCATCCTGTTTGTCAGACTCGGCACGTGCTCGAGCATCCTCTTCTTCAGCAACTCGAATTCCTTCTTCAATGTCAACACGACTTGTGAGGTAGGTTCCTGCGAGAATGACGATTGTAATAGATAAAATTGCAACACGACTGTCGAAGGTGGTACTTGCAATGGCATACAGCGCCGTTCCGATCATGGCTGCAGATTTTCCAAGGAAACCAAAGAATCCATAGAACTCAGACGCTCGAGATTTCGGTGTAAGCATTGAAAACATGGAACGGGCTTGCGCACCTGCGGACCCCATGGCACAACCAACGAACATCCCGAGGATAATCCATTGAAGTGAAACACCGAGGTTGAGAGGCTTCCAGACATTGTCCCTCATTGTTTCGGCCCAGCCATCGACAAGACCGCCCTGGTCTAGGATTGTTGGATGCTGATCACCGATTTCATCGGCTCCTGCAATCGTTTCATTACCACCGATGATAATGATAGAAAATCGGTGTTCGCTTGTGTTGTCAAAAGCGTTAACGAGAGCCACGGCATCTGTTTCTGAAATTGACTTGATATCTTTTTCTTCAACCTTCGCTTGGTCTGCAAGGAACGATGCACCGAAGATACCTACTGCCACAAGCAAAAATGCTGCAAAGAATCCCATTAGACCCATCTCTTGATCCTGGATGAACTTTATACCCAATCCGAGCAATCCTACCATCGCCAAAATAAACAGACAGACGAGGAGACCCTTGCCGAAGGTATTGTCTCCTGCTTTTTCTACGGAGTAATCGGTCTCGGGGAAGTGGGCTTGGAAGTTGTCCCTGAAGGCTGCGTCACCTTCCGAATCTTCTGCAATCCAACCTTCATATCCTCTGTCGTAGAGCGTGGTCATTTCATATACTCCAGTATCATTATTCCATTCAAATTTGAAGTCATATCGATCAGCGTCATCTTGGCCTTCGAGTTCGAGGGGAGCAAAACCAGCCGCTGTCACTGAAACAGCACAATAAATCAGCAACGCAACCATCAAAGCAAATTTCGTACCTTTCTTAGCCGCAAGTTTACCAAAAACAAACGTCATGGGAACTGCCACGACATTGACGGTAAGAAGCAACATAATGTTCATGCTGGGGTTGATTCTAAGAACCGACTCACCAAATGCGCTTGCCATACTTGCAATTGTGTTTACACCATCGTAGAACAACAGGTAGGCAACGAGGAAAAAGGCAAGAACTTTGAATTTACGAATTTCCTTTGCCGTTTGAAACACCTGGCCATAAGCAATTTTCGTAGCACCCACCACACGGGCAAGGTTGTTCTTCCCTAAACCATGCCATTCCAATTCGGTTGGGATATCTGGTTCGGGCGTCCATTTGAAAATCAAAGCACCAAAGCCCCACCACCACAATGCAGAAGTGGCAAAAATAACAGCCAACTTGAAATCTGTATCCAAATCAAATGGACCAAGCAAGAGAATGAGATGGAAAACCAAGAGAAGTGAACCGCCTGCAAATCCGTAGATGTAACCCCACGTGGACAGTTTATCCTGTTGGTCACGAGAACCAAGATACGGCATGAACGAATAATAGATGACGTTTCCTCCAGTAAATCCAATTGTTCCGATTGTGAACATAACAGCGAGAACGATGTAACCGTCCGAACCAAAGTACGGAGCAGCTCCCATCAGAGCGCAGAAGACGATACCAGCCGCCGTATACCATTTGAGCAGCTTTTTCTTGATCGGCATCTTGTCGGCAATAACCCCAAGTGCAGGTGCTGTAATAACGACGAAAATCATGGAAAAGGTCAATATTGTAGCATAAAAGGAATCACCAGATTGTGTACCTGTGGCCTTGTTGTACAAATTTGCCATCAGTGCAGGAGCAATAACAGTCATCACAGTGAGTGCATAGGCTTGATTAGCCCAGTCGAAGAAATACCATCCTTTGATGGCCTTCTGTTCGTCTTCGCTCATCGATGACATGATGTCCTTTGCTGTCTTGTTATCTGCAATAGCCATCTCACTCATGGTATCCCTTGTCTTCTCATGTTCGACTTGGTTTATGAAAACAACACCTGCACGGACATGAAGCGGAGAGGTTTGGTAACATTCAACAAATGTTCAAACCAAAAAACATCCAGCGTTGCGTATGACCAAGACCTTTCCAAACGTGTTGATTACTGGCTGCACGGGTTTTTTGGGGCGTCAAGTCACACAAGAATTCCTTTCACGTGGATACAATGTTCGGGGAACGACCCGTGCACCCAAGGAACAACATCAAAGCATTCTCAATGATTTTTCTGCGGGCGAAAGGTTTGAACTTCGCACGCTCGATCTCACCAAAGAAGACGGTTGGAGTGAGGCCATGGAAGGAATGGATGCCGTAATTCATACAGCATCACCGTTCTCTGCCTACGAACCAAAAGACGAGATGGACTTGATTGGTCCAGCCAGAGATGGAACCCTTCGAATTCTTCGAATTGGATATCAGTCCGGAATATGTAAGTATGTTGTAACTTCATCGACAGCAGCCATTTCTGGCGCCACCCCAACGACAAAAAATAAAACGTATACAGAAGAGGATTGGACTGATTTGTCCAGAAACATATCCGCTTACACAAAAAGTAAAACATTGGCAGAGAAAGCCGCTCGGGATTTTGCAGCGTCAAACCCAGACATCTCATTGACCACCGTTAATCCTAACGTCATATTCGGCCCAATGCACAGTGGAAAGTCCGGTACATCACTGCGAATCATTGAATCAATCGTCAAGAGTTCCTATCCAGGATATCCAAAGATCAGTTTTGCACCGGTTGACGTCCGAGATGTTGCATGGATGCATGCCGAAGCCTTGGAACGCGAAGAACTTGATGGAGAACGATTGATGATGGCATCAACACCAATCACCATGCCACAAATTGCTCGCCACTTGAAAGCCTATGGCTACAAGGTTCGAACCATGGCGTTACCAAACATTGTTGTCAAACTCATGGCAGTATTCATCAAAGAAGCAAGACTTGTGACACGAGGTTTAGGGACAACGAACCACTATGATTGTTCAAACACAATTGAAAAAACTGGTTGGAAGTCAACGACCCACGAGGAGATGATTGTCTCCGCAGCCAAATCTCTTGGATTTCAATGATCACGAATAATGATGTAACGGCCAAGTGCTTCTTGCCACATAATTTTCTGACCTGCTTCAATGTTCATTGAGGTCTCTGCACTTGGCATTGGCAAAATCATCATCGAGTAATCACGATCATTCATGGCGTGAACTTCGTTGCCTTCCATGTGTGTAACGGTAGCAGTCCCCTTCTCAATCATTGGGACGCTGATGGAGTCTGTTACGGTGCCGACGTGGGAGATTTTCTTTCCGGTGAAGATGCTTTCGAGTGATAGACGTGCTTTTGCAGATCCGTGCTTTCCTGGCTTGGACTTTGAAATGCTCAAAATCTTGTAAGCTTCGTCGTCAACAACACAAAATCGTCCAACTTTGAGAGTTCGAATTTCAACACGGTCCGTTCCTGGCATGAACCTACGCTGTGGTGGTGGCTTAAGACAGTTCGGTTCTCCATGTACGGATTTTATAGTTCTCGCACATCGAACCGCTGCCCGGATTGTTCAAAGGTGTGGTTGACAATAAGATTGTGTAACTTTTTCGCAACATCAACTGGCCGAGTAAGTTGACCATCACGATGGTACCCTACGAACGATTCAACCATCGGAAAGTCCTCTATGGCTGAAGAACGGATTTCAAGTTGCATGTCGGTGTTGACAATCCCCGGTGCAATAGCAACAGACGAGATTCCGTCGCCCCTACCTTCCTCTGCAAGGCATCGCGACCACATATCAAGTCCGGCTTTTGAAATGCAATAAGCAGACCAAGAATGCAGAGGTCGCAATGCTGCACCACTTGAGATTGTTGTTACACGACATCTTCCCGACGCTTTCATTTTTTCATAGAGACCCTTCGTGAGCCGCTGCACGCCTGTGATATTGACACGAATGTTCCGTTCCCACTCGTCGTTCTCGGCATCGAACATCGAACGAATCGGCGCAATCGTACCAGCGTTGTGGACAATTCCATCGATTGAAGGAATCGATTCAAGCGCATGTAATGCAGAATCAATCGAATTGGTGTCAGCGAGATCACAGGCGATGGTGGTCGATGATGGTGAACTTGTTTGAACCTCTTTGCAAGCATCATCAAGTTCTTGCGAAGGACGAGCAAGTAGAATCACCTGAATTCCATCTGCAGCGAGTGTTTTTGCTATAGCCTTACCAATTCCTTTGGAAGCTCCTGTCACGAGATAGGTTGCGGCGCCCATGAAGGAAATGAGGTGGAGGCATCTAATCATGGTTTTGAGATTGTTTTCCAAACAGGGGTATATTTACCAACGGTCGTAGTTCTGAGCATGTTCGATTTACCAGAACATCTTGCTGAGAGATGTCGAATGGTCAATTCGATTGAAGACTTCAACGGCAATGGTCCAATTGTGGTATGGCTCAAATCATCCCTCAGAACCCATGAAAATCCTGCCTTAGACGCAGGATGCTATCTTGCACATCAATGGAACCTTCCATTGCTTGTCTACCAAGGTATTGATGAACGATATCCACATGCAAATGCCCGACACCACAACATCCTTTTCGATGCGGCAGTTGATATGCACCATGGCTGCGAACAACGAGGTATCGATTACGTCTTGCACATTGCGCGTGAGGGTTATCGCCCATCGGTCATGAAGGAATTTGCGGCATCAGCCAGCATGATCATCACGGATTTGTTTCCACTCCCGCCTTGGAAGGACTGGGTAAAACGATTGGCGAACAAAGCCAACTGCCCGGTAATCGAAATCGATTGCCATTGTGTGGTTCCAATGCCCGTTTTTGGTAAATCTGTTGATCGTCCGTTTCGATATCGAGACGCAACAAAGAAGTTGAGGAAGCGAAGGGTAGGAAATCCTTGGCCTCACCTCGACACGACCAAACTTCAATCTTGGAAAGGTCCTCTTCCGTTTGACCCTATTGAGATTTCAGCCATATCATCAATGGAAAAGCGATTGGAGCTCTTGCATCAGTGCAACATCGATATGTCTGTACATCCGGTTTGGAAACAACGTGGTGGAGAGCGGGCAGCACTTCAACGATGGCAAGAATTTCTCTCCAAAGGATTGTCTGGTTATGCTCGTCGACGAAACAATGCTGCAGATCCATATGGTGTTTCCAGGCTCTCCATGGCCATCCACTATGGCATGATCTCGGTCTTGAAAATCGTACGAGAAGCCCATGCGGTTGGAACCAAATCTGCAGAGAAATTTTTGGACGAGTTGCTCATTTTCAGGGAACATGCATGGCATCATGTGTACTCAAAGGAGGAACCCTATGGAGCACATAACCTCCCGAATTGGGCCTTAGAGTCATGGCAGGACACCTCGGATGACGTGCGAGCGACGCTATTGGAACGAGAAGACTTTGAAGTCGGAGCCTCACCAAATAAGCTCTGGAATTTATGCCAAACCTCGTTGTATCGTCACGGAGAATTGCATAACAACCTCCGGATGACGTGGGGAAAAGCAACTCCACATTGGACAACATCAGTAGAAGAATCTCTCCTCATAGGGCAACATTTGAACGACAAGTATGCTCTTGATGGAAGAGATCCCTCATCGATTGCAGGGATTCATTGGTGCCATGGATTGTTTGATCGACCGTTTTTGCCCCCACTACCAGTCATGGGTGTCGTGCGAAAACGAGAACTTGAAACGCATCAGTCACGACTTGACATCGAAGCATATGAGCGATATGTCACTCAACTTGCGTATCAACAACAACGCCCATTCATCATCGTCGGTGCAGGGTATGCAGGAGCCCGTGCAGCACAGATTTTGACAACATACGGCTACGATGTACTTGTCCTCGATAAAGGAACAATTCCAGGTGGACGTTCGTCGACCAAACGACGCAAGAATGGCGCCTACAATCATGGATCAGACACACGTTCTGGCACGGATGCTTTGCATGCTGATGAGCACATTATCTCGATGCTTGAGGGGACTGATGTGCTTTGTGAAACCCGAATTGTCTCCATTGAAACCCATCCTGAATTTGTCGTTCTTGAGGATGAAAAAGGATTCACATGGGAAGCGGAGGGTGTGATCTTAACCTGTCCGATACCACAACTTCAACCTCTCATTCCTCAACTCGTGCCGCAGCATTGGGCCGACCATCCCTACGTTTCAAATTGGACATTGATCTGTACCGGAAAAAAACCCGTCCCAAACAAATTACTCGTCAATGATAATCCTTCTATAGAATTAATTCGGCGTGGCACAAACCATACAGAATCGAATGTCCTCATCGTCCACATGACCTATGATTGGAGTAAGAAGTATCTGGAACACTCAAGAGAGGAAATCACTGAATTGATACTGGCTGAACTCAACACAGCAACATCAGAATGGTTGGAAGGAGCAGAACTTCATGCACATCGGTGGCGTTTTTCTCGTCCCTCTGTCCAACCTGAGCGTGTTGATAACCAACGAATTACATTTGCAGGCGATGCATGGGCCGAACCTATTGGAACCATTGAGGCTGCAATAACATCCGCTGAATTTGCTGCACTCGAATTGATCTGGAAACAGCATTATGCCCAGGCTCCACAAAAAGTTTCAATGCAGACAACCTTGTTTTAGAATGGAAAAGAATCTTTTGATCCCATGGTATCATGCACATCAACAGATTCAACGACATGGAATCATCACACATGATTTCGTGCGAGAGGTGATAAACCTCGGTGTTTAGAGATGGTCATGGCATTCATTGCATGTATACACTGCTTAAGCGTACGAGTGTACCCGTACATGGGTTTCATGACTGGGCAACAATATCAATGCCAAGATTGTGAATCAATATCACCCATCATTATCGAATTTGATTCTGAAGAAGATCGACTTGCTTTCCAAGCTGCACGGGATGCTGAAGAAGAAGAGTAAATCGATACCTACTTGGTTCGCATAAGCCGAATCTTCATATGTAAAAAGGCATATTGCACACTGGATGGGATGCATATGATTGAGCGTAAGCAGGATGCACTACACGGGGCAATGCTCCGATCACTAATGGCCGAACACCTTCGAGAAGAACGAGAGAAAGGGCAACATCAGCCCATTCAAGATTCATCCTTTACTGCCCTTGCATCACGAATTGTCGATGATGCTCGAAGCGGGGTGACCCACAAATCAGCAGCAACAAACCTCCTTTCCGAAATCGGATTGCAACCTCCAAAGGATGTCGTAGAACAATCACCTCTCCGTCACGTCGGAAAACGAGCCAAGAAAGTACCTCTCAACAAGCGCAAAGTGCGGAAAGTCAAGCGTTCTTCTCGTGCCCCTCATCAGACCCGTACACGACCTGCGGTGGGTCATGAACGAAGAAAGAGAGTCATTCAACTTCCCCGCAACTAAGACCAACCGTCAAAAAGGGAAAACACTGCGGATGGTTGGGTGAGACCATGATCGACCTTGCGAATCCAAGTGAAGAACATCTTATGCTTCGAGAAATGATTCGCGACTTTGTTCAAGAATTCGTTGAACCACAGGCCCATGAGTACGACAAAAAGGAACAATTCAATCTCGAACTGTTCAGAGAACTTGGTGAACTCGGGCTTCTCGGAATTACCGTACCTGATCAATATGGAGGAGCAGGCTTAGATGCCGTTGCAGCGACAATCGCTCACGAGGAACTTTCCTACTCTGATGCAGGATTTGGTCTTGCTTACTTAGCTCACTCAATGCTCTTTGTCAACAATCTAGCGTACAACGGAAGCGAAGAGCAAAAGACACGTATTCTCCCGAAGGTTTGCTCAGGCGAATGGATTGGAGCCATGGCGATGTCGGAACCAGATGCAGGAACGGACGTACTCGGCCTATCGACTACCGCCGAGAAAAACAAGGATGGTAACTGGGTTTTGAATGGTCGTAAAATGTGGATTACCAACGGGTGCATCGATGATCAAGGAACACCTGCTGATGTTGTATGGGTTTATGCCCGAACAGGCTATGATGAAAAAGGCCGAACCCAACTTTCCACCTTTCTCGTCGAAAAAGGAACGCCAGGATACAGCGTGGGACAGAAGATTTTCGACAAAACGGGCATGCGTGCTTCGAATACTGCGGAACTTGTGTTTGACGACTGCATTGTACCATCCGCAAACCTCGTTGGAGACGAGGGAGGTTCTCTCATCCACATGATGGGCAACCTGGAAATTGAACGGCTTACCCTCGCTGCAATGTCCTTAGGTATTGCACGCCGATGTTTGCATGAAATGAACAAGTACGCATCAGAGCGAGAGGCCTTTGGCGTACAAATCCGGTCGTTTGGACAAATGCAACGTCACATTGCGGAGTCATGGGCGAAATACAGAGCAATGCGCGCCTACATCTACGACACTGCGAACAACATCAAACTCGGTTCTGCCGGTCAGCGTCTTGATTCTGATGGAGTCAAACTATTCGCAACAACAGCTGCGAAAGAAATCGCAGACGCTGCCATACAAGTGATGGGAGGATATGGTTACGTTGCAGAGTACCACGTTGAACGACTCTGGCGGGACTCAAAACTCCTAGAAATTGGCGGTGGAACGCTTGAATCTCATCAAAAGAACATCACTCGAGATCTTGCTAAAGATGGAGAAGCCATCAATCGATGACTTCGTTGACCTCTTTGATTCCAACCATCTGTTTCGTCATGCGCCATGCAGATGTGATCATACTGACACCAATAATCGCAGAAGATGCGAGGACAGTTGTCCATACCCATGCGCTCGAGATCGTTGAAAGAGATTCTTCTGAAAGGAGCATCCCCATCATCGCAGCCATTGCAATCGCCAATGAAATTTGGATGCGATAGAGGAGAGGAACTGTGAGAATTGTTCCCACTCGAGACATTCTATAGAAAAGAAACATCGACCATGTAAAGACACCAACTGTCCAAAGAGGGATACTTATCTGGTACGTGTTGAAGAGAAGAAACTCATTGTCACGGATGTATCCATCTGCAGAAAACAGGGAGACGAGAAGAAGCAATGATGCCCCCATGATGTTGAGAACTTCGATNAAAACGCTCCCACTTCGAACCTCTTTCTTGCTTGGTTTGGATTCAGCAAGCNGNGCCTCAATGTCGTGNGNGGGGAGGTCACTGGTCATGGCTGTTCCAATCTTGGTNATTCGACGTTCCAACGAATCAACNCGCTCACTCANACGAAGCATTTCCTCNACGATCTGAATCTGGGCTTCATTTTGTGAATTTAANAATTCAAATTGTTGTGAATCAACATCAGGNAGANTCATCATTTGAGGTGTTGANTCGATGTANCCATCGTCTTTAATCTCAGATTTTATTGATTCAAGTTTGGCTTCNTTTTTCTTTTTGGAACGTTCTTTGGTNTCANCNACTTTANTTTGAATTGCTTCTGTNGTGCTTTCAATACCCGANTTGGTCGCACTTGCTGCTCGCTTCGATAAATCAGCGATTTGTGTCTTGGTTTTTTGTAGAAAGTCCATGATGGAATTGTCCTGCTTGGTCTCTTCCACCATGTGGTTACCACCTCACGCTGATACATTAGAACTTCTCTGATTCGATTTATTCAATATCGTACCAGACTTCATCTTTCAAATCATACCAAGGATTCTCCCCCACACTGCTGTATCCATAGTGTGCAGTCGATTCAACAAAATAAAACGGCAAATCAGATTTGTTACCCTCACCGTACCACCCCTCGCCTGAGTGGTCTGGCAAGTACAGAACAGGCCATGCGTGGCCGCCCCAGTCCTCTTCCGAATTTGGTTTTACCAATCCCAACATGAGAGCTGCGTCGTAACCCAACGCTTCAATCAAACTGATGTAGAGAGCCGATGCATCTTCACAGTCTCCACCTTGCTCCCACAACATCTCGATGGGGTATTTTGGATAGTCTGATTGTTCTCCAGCATCATCAAGATCGTAGAGATATTGGATGTCACCCACGAAAGCATGAATAAAATCTGCAACATCAAGCAATGATGTGTAACCGGCTTGGTTCGCCATATCCTTGAGGGAGGTTGCTAAATCGATGATGTATGGTGCATCAGGGGTCGAAAAACGAGCATATTGGTCGATTACATCCGCATAGGTTTGGTAACCTGACCAATCAAGGGAGTGGTCAAGTGAACGATAATACACGTAGGTTGAATAATCTAAATCAATATCCATCACAAAGTTTTGATCGTTAAAGTCCCATTGATGAGTGATTCGAGTGACGGAGCGACTATCAAAAGGAAATATTTCCAAAGCAATCTCACCATCCCATCCATTGGAATCTTGGGTTCCATCTCCAACCACCAAGACTTGGGATAACTCCTCGACACTATCGAATTCGATTAGGAGTCGATCACGTTCGGAATCATCATTGATGTCCATCAAATCATCAGCAAACGGATCGGAATCCCATGCTTCAATTTCGATGTAATGATTACGAATGCCTTCATCCAAATCGATAATGAATGATGTCGTAATGTCGTATTCGTTTCCCGTGGTCAATGACCAGTATGAGTTTTGATCAGGAACACATCCACGGGAGAAATTGTTGATGTACACGCAGAAGTAAATTTCAGAATAACTGTCAAAGTAATCCATAGCATCGTGGACGATGAATGTCGAGAGATTGAGGAAGATTGCAGCATCTCGATTTGGATTGACATCGTACGTATCGAGGTATCCATCGTTGTCGTCATCAGGATCTTGATTGTCGCCCAATCCATCCCCATCCGCATCGTTCCACTCACTGCCGTCGAAGGGAAACTCGTCCGGATTGGTTCCACTCTGATTATCGCCCCAACCATCGCCATCGGTGTCCATCCATTGCGTCTCATCGGTAGGGAACGGGTCGCCAGAGTCTGACCAACCATCTGCATCTGTGTCCAAACATCCGTTCAAATCAAGATACGAGAAACCGTATTCCTGTATGCAATCATCTTGATTGTCTCCCCAGCCATCTTCATCCGAATCAAGCCATTCGGTTGGATCAAGAGGGAAACTGTCGTTTTGATCAGAATATCCATCCGAATCTCGATCTTGACATCCAATACGATCGGTGGTTGAATCTCCGTATTCCATCGGACAATCATCTTGGTTGTCACCTAAGCCATCCCCATCAGAATCAGACCATTCCCGTGGATTGGAATCAAACACATCAACATCATCGGAATACCCATCCCCATCAGAGTCTTTGATGGATTGAATTGGTGAAAAGCTCGGCGACAGAATCACAACGAGCAGACTCACGATGATAAGGAACGAAGGGATGATTGTTTTCAGCATCGATTTTGACACGGTTGAAGCCCCAGGTGCAGGAATCCAATGCTGACCATCCCAGAGCCAATTACCGTCATCTGACAAAGTCATGCTCAACACTTGTAGAGCAGCGTGTTAAACATTCCGCCGACAAAATCAGTACTCTACGGGTATCGGATCAAGAGTTCTCCAGAGATACCAGCATGCCATGGTTCGGTAGGGAGCCCAACGTTCTGCTACTTTTTCTGCCTCATCCATGGTCTCCACCTCAGGGAACAATCGTTTGATGGCGTTCACCAAACCAATGTCTTTGGGACTGTACACATCGGGAAGGAGCAATGCAAAGATCATCACCATTTCAGCCGTCCATGGTCCAACCCCTTTGAATCGAATGAGGTGCTTACGAATGTCAGATTCATTGGATTCTGCGTATGGGAAATTCAGGAGATTTTCTGAGGCATTTGCTAAACCAAGGATGTACCCGCTCTTAGGGCGAGTAATCCCGCACGAGGCGATTTCCTCTTTGGTAAATTGACGGAC
>PAJM01000018.1 GCA_002706065.1 Methanobacteriota archaeon
CGAACCCGGAAGTCAAGCCCTTCTGCGTCTGTCCCAATACTGTGGTACGAGAGTCCACGGGAACGGCAGTCACTGTGCCCCTCTTCTTTCCTCTTGGATATCCTCGATTCTTCTTTTCCTTACACCTAAGATTTCTAAACTACGTACGGATACATCGTAATACAGGTGAAGGTTATGCCGATTGATACGCTGGATATTTTGGGTTCTGATCAAATCGGAATCCATCTCTCTTCTGTCGGCAACGTTTTGTTCCATCCCCGAGAACTCCCTGAGGTAGCACTTGAGCAACTCGAAACTGCATTGCAACTTGAAATGGCTCCTATTTCCATCGGCGGTTCAAATCTCATTGGAGCCCTGCTTGCTGGAAACTCCAACGGAATCGCTGTAGCAGATATTGCTACTGAGAAAGACATCGATCAACTCACAGCTTACGGTGATGTCGTCGTCATGGAAGGTGGCGTCAATACGGCAGGAAACCTTCTTCTTGCAAACGAACAAGGCTGTGTTGCATCCCCGAGCATTCCACATGATGGACTTGAGATTCTTGCCGATGTTTTGGGTGTTGATATTATCGCAACCACGATTGGCGGACAAGATGTTGTTGGCAGCCTTGGAGTTGTGAACGATCAAGGTGTTTTGTTGCACCCTGATGTCGCTGGAGATGAGGTCCTTCTCATCGAAGAAGTACTAGGCGTTCCTCCAATGGTCGGGACTGTATCCTTTGGCTCACCATACGTTGGAGCAGGAATCTGTGCATCAAATGAAGGTGCCGTCGCGGGTAGTGAGACTACCGGTCCTGAACTCAATCGAATCGAAGATGCACTTGGCATCATCTAACAGCCGGACACCAATGTTCAATAGCCTCTCTTCCAGAAGTTTGCATATGGGAGAAATGCTCTATCAAGGTAAGGTTAAGCAGGTATGGTCGACTGACGACCCGGATGTATTGGAGTTCAGATTTACAAATCAGATTTCTGTATTCGATCAAATTATTCCATCATTGATTCCTCGCAAAGGTGAGTCACTAAATCGCACAACAGCTCACTGGTTCAAACTGGTTGAAGAAGAAAACGTCTGTGGTACTCATCTCGTTGAGGTTAATTCCGCAGACCGATGTCTCGTTCGTAAAGTCGAAGTTATCAAAGAACCAGGGGCAATTCCTCGAGATATGGAATGGGTTTTCGTACCATTGGAATTCATCTGCCGTCACTACCTTTCTGGCTCAGCTTGGCGTCGATTCCAGCGCGGTGAACTAACGCCAGAACAGCTCGGTGTATCTGCTGATTGCGAATATGGTGCAAAATTGGAGAAGCCTTTTGTTGAAGTAACGACGAAATTTGAAGCTTATGACCGAAACATCGACCGTGCTGAAGCGCTTGAAATCTCGAACATTACCGATGAGGAATATGACGCAATTGTTACTGCTGTTCTGAAAGTTGACGAAATCATCGAACGAGAAGCGGCCAAGAACGGTCTTATTCACGTCGATGGCAAGAAAGAATTCGCTCTTGGTCCAGGTCGTAAAGTCGTCCTTGTTGATACATTTGGAACGCTTGACGAAGACCGATGGTGGGATGCTGAGGCATACGCTAATGGGGAGTGCATTGAATTGTCCAAAGAATTTGTCAGAACCCACTACATCAAAACTGGCCATCAAGCAGAGTTGAAAGCAGCACGCGATGCAGGTACAACGGATCCACCCATCCCTGCACTTCCTCAGACCGTCATTGATGAAACAGCAGCCCTCTATGCCTCAATGTTCGAGCGTCTTACTTCAGAAACGTTCTGAAGTTAGGCATGCTTCCTGTGAATGAGGCCTGATCCTCTGCGCTCAGCTGCAATCAAAAGGGCATTCAAGTGGCGTATCGCATCACGAACTCCACCATCAATTGGCTCATCTTTGGCAACAGACCAACCTCCACCAAGGAGTGTTGAGCGTAGTGTTTTGACCTCTTCGTACGTCAAATATCCCATAATATTCAGTCCTCCTGAACCTTTCATGTAACGTTCATCCCCGACAACATCAGAATTGCACCGTATGAGCAGGAAATCCAAATGCTCGACGAGATCCTCATACAATTCGTTGGTTTGCGAGCCCATATCCCGAATATTTTCTCGGACATATTGAATTGTTGAACCTGTGTGATGGGGGAATCGACCAAATCGTTCTCGATTCCTGTCCTCTCCTAACATAATGGGGACTCCATCAACGTCAAGCATTCGTGTTAGCGTAAATAGTACGGTAGGATCGTCCCAACTGATTGCATCTCTTACGTTCCAGTCATCAATTCCCTGCGTGCGAAATCGTTCCTGAATTTTCGGATGTTCACACATCATCGTCCATTCTTCATTGGATTTTTTCTGACTTGAAACCAGTGCTTTGAATACGTCTGAAACGAGACCAGAGTGACATCCGTCCAGCGTGTAAAATGCCGTGGTATTGTCATGATTCTGGTTCATCATTCATACCCAGAACCTCTCCTCTATTGAGGTATGTGATGTGCTCATTCGAAGAATTTTGACATTCGTTCTTCGATACTTGATTTCTCTTGAACATCATCATCCGGATTCATTTCTCTTCGTATAGAATCCAATCGCCCAGAAGGTGTTTGGTCTTCGACAGCGGGAATGTTTTCGATCATTGTTGGCAATGGTTCATCATCAACATCTTGATGGTCAATTACAGGAACAATGTCGTCTTCTACTGGTTCTTTTTCGGTGATTTTCTCTGTGGATACCTGTGGCTTCTTTGATTGTACCTTGCTCTGATTACGAACTGGTGATTGCAATGACGCAGTATCTTGTCGTTGGACGATGAACAGGTACAGCCCAATCAACACAAAGGCAACAGATCCTCCCCAGAGTATATTGGACGAACTAAGGACAGATGGTTCATCGATCTCATAGAGGATTGAGGCAGAATTGTCACCCATATTATCGTCCACATCGAAGGGACTGTTGCATCCTATGGTGGCATCAAGTTGTTCGTTATCCTCAAGTCCAATCGGGTCAATCCGGACGTTTGGTGAGAATTGTGAACCCGTGAAATCGACCATAACATTGGCGTTAAAATCGCCGGTTTTACTCGTCACAGTGAGCATACATACCGAACCCTCCAGAACAGCATAATTGGTTCGTGATACAGCCACATTGATGCTTCCCTGCGCTGAAATGCTACTAATTCCTATATTCCAACCCGATTCTCGAGCGGTAACACCCTTTTCGAGATTAGCAATGACGTTACCAAATTCATCGTAAACAGTTACAACAATTGTGAAAATACCTGGTGATGGATCCCAGTTGTCGACGGTAAGATTCGCAAAGGTTGATTGATTTTCAAAAATGTTGAATGTGGTGTCAACTACAGGGATATTTTCGCCTCGATTTGTGGCGACGACGAATGAAAGTTTTGTGTTTGCAGACGAATCTCCAACCACATCGCAACTCACGAAATCTCCAGAGAATGCGACTTGCCCCAACTCCGAGAAAGCCTCATTCAAGAATGTGCAAGAAGCAGTAACTTGAGGTGCTTCTCGTCCAATTAAGACTAGTTGGAGCTCATCATCTCCACTGCTCAAATTCAGATATTCCAATCCAGAGGGAATTGTGAATGTGTACGTTGACTCCGATACCGAGGTAATGTCTCCCTGAATCTCCTCTGATCCATCGTTGAATATGGCGAGGGTGAGTTGTGTTCCGCTGCGTGCCCAAAGTACGGGGCTGTCAGAGAAAGAGATGTTCGAGGATTGAACATTGAAGTCAAGTTGTTGTGGGTCAAGCTCTGGATGCGTTACGACTACAGATACCGCAATCGATGCCCCATCCCAATCAACCGGTGGCAGGAGATTAATTGGTAACCCTTGAATTTCTCCTGGCACAATTGTTAGAGGTGTAACAATCGATGCATTCCAGCCTACTGGGAGATTGAGTACTTGGAATTCAAACTCAGGCAAATCATTTCCTGTATTCTTTATCCAAGCCAGAGGATAACCTCCGCTTGACGAAACATGCCATTGATCGATTGCCTGTAGGTCATAATCTGAGGCACCAATCACCCGAACTGGAATTTGGAATACTTCCATTCCTTGCCCGATTGCGTCTGAAATTCGAATTTCCAAAACATTGACATCACCTTCTAGGGCATCTGCCGGAGTTTCAACATAAATCTGAGCAGTTGTTGTCTGTCCTGGCTCCATGAGGACGCCATCTGGAAGCGAAATGTTCCAACCTTGTCCATATTTCGTTAGATAAGGTACAGAAGGAGTGTTCCCTTTCTGCTCGAGTTCGACTTGTATGTAGTCGCCTCCTGGCATGATTTCGAGATTACTATTCGCAAGGTTCAACCCCCATTCAGCATGCTCAAGGACAGTAAGTTCAACTTCAAACTGGTCAAGTACATAACCTGAAGAAACGACGGTGTACTGGAGAACTGCATTTGCATCCTTCCATGCATAAGGTATGGTCTGAGTGACCGTTACAGTGGATGATTGATTCACCTCAAGCATGGTTGAATTGAGTACCGAATGAAGCGGCCAAACGGCTGAATCATTTGCATCAGTCGTAAGGCTCAATGAGGGAATCAGTTGGACATCGTCAAGGAAATTCCCTATGTTTGTGATGTTGAACTGCAAAAGGTGTTCTGAGTTTGGTTGTACCTGTTGTTGGTTACCGTTTAACACTTCAATACCCCAATCATGTCGCTGTTCAGCTTCGATGAGAAGTGTCGTTGTTGTAAGAACGGATTTGTTCACCATGGAACCCCATTCGAATTCAAGATAGAATGGCTGTGCTGCGGGGAGGCTCTCGTTGAGTATGATATCCAATGGCATAATTGTTGTTGCCAACGGACCTAATGTTCGAATTGGATTGTAATATGTGAATTCAACATCCTCTAATGAAATATTATCCGTTTCAACAACCCGAGCCACAAACTCGTACGTGTCCTCACCGTTCCCAGGATTCTCAAGTTGGATCAAAAGTTGGTGAGTTGTACTCACATTGAACCCTGATGGTTCCGAAGACATAGGGGGGTCAATCACTGTTAGCGCAGCACGGTGGATCTGCAACACATGGACACTTAACTCAAACCGATGATGGTTGGATGATGTCTGATCATCGGTTTCAAAGAAAAGACGTTGGGGTGGTGCGTTCGGAGGAATGTATACCTCCAGTTCGACGACGTGGTCGGATCCTGCCGCCCCTGTCACCGTCAACACCCCATTACTCAGAGTCCCTCCACTCGAAACATTCCATTGCCAATTTGGCAGGGCAATATTCGCTTGGTTCAAATCCCAACTTAGCGTACCTGATTGAGGCAAAATCATTCTGAACTCAAACTGATGTGCCATAGCGGGAACTGTTCGGATGTGTGTCGGTGAGGCATGTGTAGCGACTGCAGTGAAGTTCGCATCCAGTGAACGACACAGTGTATCTTCTCCACTACCGATGCACGTCGTGAGCGTTGAAGTGGTTTCACTTCCGTACGAAACGGAACCAGGAACATCAAGGAGTATTTTCAATTCCTTCTTCTCACCAGGTAGCAAGGAAATTGAGTAGACCTCGTTCGCACCATCCGATAATACAGGTGTTCCGCCCCACGATGGGTTTGTCCAAGAGATTGATGTGGTTGTTTCAACAGCATTGCCAAGATTCTCAAACAACACGTATGTCTCGGCGGTGTAACCTGGGATTCCATATCCTTCCGAAGATGCGAGGCCAGTTGGACCCACCAAGGATAATCCTCTGGTTCGTAATGCCTCGATTGGAATCCATGCCGAGGTTTGAACACTTGAATCGGTTGTTAGCGTTGCAGTTATTTCGATGTACCCATCTTCATCACCCAGTGCATCTCCCGGTAGTGTGGCCACAAATGGTATCGTGAACGGTGAGGACGGCACAAGTTCAACATCGATCAAATTCGTTCCGACCTCGACTTCAACAGACCAGTCATCAGGCAAATTTGTCGTATCGTAAGTGAGGTCCCAATTTGCTGTTCTGGAACCCGTAGCAGTAACTGCGATGTCAAAATTCTCTGTGGATCCTGGTGAAACACGAGTGACCGTTTCAGGACCTTGGATTAAGACTGCATAAGGTTCGACAACCGTTAATGTTGTTTCCTGAATGTTGTTGTCTTCTCGCGCCTCGGTTAGGTTTTGGTTGACATCAAGAACCAATTCGAACGTGTGAGTGCCAAGCGAAGCAGTAACGTCCACGCTGAACGTAGCTGGGCCACCATCACCAGTCGGCGAGAGTGGCTCGAGATCATCGAATCGAACACGTGATACTTCCTGACCGTCCATGTATAAGGCACAATCAATACTGTCTTCGCTTTCCCAAGTACCAATGTTCGCGAATTGACCCGTCACTGTGAGGGTTTGACCGGGATCCGGTGATGTTGGGTTGAATGAGATTCCGTTTCCGTCGGGGAGTGGTGCAAGATCAAGCAGTCGTTGTGATACCAATGTATCCCCGTAGAGGATATCAAGAAATCCATCTCCATCAAGGTCTGCAAATGCAGGGGCAGACCAGACGCGATGTGGCATTGACAGCGGCTCATCCCAACCATCGGAGACTTCATTGTCAAATCCTGTGTCTCCTTCAAAGGCAAAAATGCGCCGTCCAAATGCAACAACGAGTTCTGGATCTCCCTCCCCGTCGATGTCCATCCATGCAGGTGGTGATGCAGCAATCTCATCGTTATCGTTTCCTGAACCGCCTCTGTTCATGATTTTATTCCACTCTTCGGTAGGTGGGTCATTGGTAAGGTCGTGACAACCAACCATTCCCTCACGATCAAATGTTACAGATGAAGCTGAATACCACGTTACCCAACAGAGCCGGTCATGGATGTTGTCACCGTCGCGGTCGATTGGCAGTGGTGCAGCATCTGCATATCCATTGCGAGCACGGAATGAGAATATTTCCTCTGTTGAGGTGAGTTCCATTCCAATAAATCGTGCACCAAGACCGATGGTGCGTCCGTTTGCATCAGTTGGAATGGTTAGAACCATTTCGGGAGCAGCGTCACCATCCAGTTGGACGACGACTGGACTCGGTAAACGTAGACGTGGGGCATCGGAGTCCGTATCTGTTCCAGACAACGCTACTCTTCCCCAATCGTTTGACCCAGTACTCCCATCGATCCTCCAAACCCACATATTTCCTGAATTTTCATCGATTGTTGTAGCAACGACAACAGAATTTTGACCGTCCAACTGAGCCCATGCAGGATCACTTGGATGGGTTCCCCGATCGAGTGTCACGTCCCAATGTTCGGTTGGTGAATTCGCTCCGAGTGGTAGGCTCACGATGTGTGGGTCGTCGGTCGTTGTATCAACCACAGTAAGAACCAATTCTGGTAGACCATCCAGTTCCAAATCAGCAAGAAGCGGTTGAGTGACTGAAAGATGGTTGCTTTGCCGGGTTTGGAAATGAGGACTCGTGATGCCGATTCGATAGTCTGTATTGGTCCATGACCACATAAGTTCATTCGAGTGGCCTCCGCTTTGCCAACCGGATTCATCGCATGATAGTTCAGGCGACCAGACATCGACTTGAAGGGAACTTTCAGTGTCGTAAACGACCACAACTTCAACAGTTCCATCTTGGTCAACGTCCACAAGAACAGGAGTTGAGCGGGCTGACCTTGTATCACCCAAATCGACTTGCCAGGCGAGATCAGCATCATCGCCAGCAAGGAGTGACAATTTTGTTGAACTTGTCGAGGTGCTCTCGTGTAAAATCACGGCAAAGAGGTTTAACGGAGTGCAACGCTCAAAGGCTCCTGGACTTGTAGCTACGCTTCCTGAGAAATTTCCGATGATCGATCCATACGCATCCGAACCGATGTTGTCATCGAGAGCGACCCAGTTGATGACAGGGTGATCAATACTCAGCATTGGCCCTGTTGTTGAATTATGAACAGGCATGGTTCCATTTCTTGTTGCGCTTCCTCCGTACTGGCCCCATGGTTGTTCACGATCATCCCAAATCTCTGCGGATGTTGGAAATGTTTGTGGAACACTGGCCAGATTTGAAAATTGAATTTGAGTGAACGAAACCATCAGCATCAGTAAAATGATGCTGATTGCAGGGAGACGTCGCCCTGTTTCAGAATGGCTTGCGCTACTCATTGTACACATTCTGTCGTGAGGGGTTGTTATTGTTTTGCTCTTGAAGCATCACACCGACATGATTTTTCGTTGGATTTCTTGATTTCAGACACCTTTTTCCAATGCGCAGTCGCCTGAATGAATGCGTGGGCTTCATATAGGGGTCGACAGTGGGCGAAATGACTTCGGTCAGTTTCTCTCCCGAGGCGCAAGCCGGTGAAGGACGGAAAGGTTCTGCCTCTTCCCCTTCGTCACTCGGAGAGAGAAACCCGGGAGAGGAACACAATGTACAAAATTGTCACGAAAGAGGATACCATTCGCATTCCCGCAGAGTACATGAAAAAGGGTCAATCACTTGACCAACACATCGACCGTCTTGCAATGACTGCATTTGAAGGTCGTTTTGATGAACATAACAGATTCATTTTGGTGACCAGCAACCATACACCACTTGGCCGTGGCCGCATTATCCATGGTGATGGAGCAATTTACCAGCGTGTTCGTTTCGACGCTCTTCTCTTCTGCATGGACGATTACGAAGTCGTTGAAGGGGCAATCTCTGAAGTGAACGAATTCGGTGCATTCGTTCGAATTGGTCCAATGGAAGCACTGCTTCACAAATCACAAATTCTTGATGACCAAGTCGAAGTCAACGTCGGTGCCGGTACCATTTCAGGTCGGAACGACGACAAGCGACTCGGAATTGGAACTGCAGTACGGGCACGAATCGTATCTCTCTCTCCTGACACAAGCGATCCCCGTCGCTCTAAGATTGGTCTTACCTGCAAACAACCAGGACTTGGATCACTTGAATGGCTAAGTGAGGCAGGTGAATAATCATGGCAAAGAACCCATATGCATGTGCAGAATGTGGCCTTATTCTCCAAGATGGAGTTGACCAATGCCCACGAAGCCCATCCGCTCAAACCACAACAGATTGGCAGGGATATGTCATTATCATTCATCCTTCTCGTTCAGAAATCGCTGAACGTCTCAACATCGACCAACCTGGCCGATATGCATTGAAGGTGAACATCCGATAAGGGGGACGAAAACATGGAAATTGTAAGTCGAACAGAGAACAAACTACTCAGCCGAGTTGAAATCGATTTCAAATGGAACCACAAGGGAACGAAAACGCCTTCAAAGAAAGAAGTTATGGACCTCGTGAAGACACTTGAGCCAGGATCAAATCCTGACTTTATTGTGGTCAAGAATTGCAAAACTCGCTATGGACAAGCTCTCACCACTGGACAAGCATTGATTTACGAAACTGCTGAGTCAATGGCAGTTGAACCAGAATACATTCATGAGCGTCACAAGGGCTTTCGAAGTGGNAACTCCTCAGACGAACCTGAGCCGGCATCAGAAGAAACAGAGGAAGGTGATGAGTGATGGGTGAACCAAATCCAAAGGCCAAGTGGTCCAAGTATGGAATCACCGAAGACGGAACTCTCGAGCGCAAGGCAGAAAACTGTCCAACTTGCGGTCCAGGTGTGTTTCTTGGAATCCACGCCGATCGCAAACACTGCGGCCGTTGCGGTTATTCGGTCAAGAACGAGTGAGACAGTACGCCATCGTTGGTGAGTATCCAGAGTTGCTCATCTTTGAAAAAGTGTTGAACCACTACTTCGTTGTGTTTGATGATGTTGACATCGGTCTCTTGTACTGCAATTTCCTCGCGCCAGCCTGAGAGAACCCAGGTTGAATCCTCGTGGCAGAACGCATGCTGGATTGGACCTTTCGTGGTGACGTCCATGACACGTGATCCAGATTTATATTGATAGAATCGTCCATCAGAGAGAACAAGAATTCTCTGTAATTCTGTTCCGTACACATCNGAAAGGGCGCCTTCGAGTTNAAAATGAGCCTTCCCAATCTGCGAGCCGTCTGCTTTTGACAATCGCAGACACCCACCTGCCCTCGACCACACCTCAATCGTGTTTCTCGTTTCGAGAAGTTGTACGGTTTCCTGACTCATTGGCAGATGCGAAAGATTTGGCCATTCTGGAGGTGGAGCTCTCCATCGTTCGACACCATTTGCATCAAATCCATAGACACCCCTATTCCAGAGTACGAATGCAAACCCATCANCCATGTTTGTCATTGCGAGGGGTTCAGCATCGAGAACGTGAGCCCACGTCGCACCTTGTGGCATAATCGCATGTTCGAGCTCTCGTGCAGTTCGTAAGTCTCCACGCTCGACTCCTTCTTTGAATGGCTGATCGAGAGGCATGCAACCCATTCTCGCAAGAAGAAGTTCACGATCGATCCAGGTAGCGATCAGAACGTCGCCAACAATTATCGCTTGGTGAATTGACATCGGGAAGGGCCTTGCATGTTCCTCGATTGGGTTCAAGCCATGGTCGAGTCGACATAATTCTCCATCAACACCTATTGCTATGGCATACACGTTTTCTACGTCTGGAGTTTCAAGAATTTTCATGGCCCGAAATGGGAGATGAATGGAGTGTTCCCTTTCGACCATGGTAAGACGAAGTATGGGTTCCTTGTCAATACTCGCTTTCAAGAAGTGGCTATGGCTCGGGTAAGTCATGGCAGGNGTTGTTCTCATTGCAGTGAACAATGATGATATCGCTTCCACAAACCAAGCAAAGTATCTGCTTGAACTCAACCCTTGGAAAGATNGTGCACGGGTTGAATCGTATCNAACCTACGAACATGAGCATGTCAGGATGTGGTTTTTACCGAAACAAATCCTGTGGGAAGACCATCTTGACAAACGTTGGAATCAAGCGACAGGAGAAATCGTTCGTGAAGTCATATTCCCCTCGCGTCACGCCGCAAAAAGTGGAAAACCCTGTCTCACCTTGCATCCAATCGGAGTACCGCATCATCCACGAGAAGAAGAACCACCGTTTGGAGGACGATCAGGATTTGCACCTCCTCCGAATTCACGTATAGCACCTTGGTGGAGGTTGCTCCACAAGAAGTGGGAGGACCATGCCATTCCAGACTTTTCTCTATCGCTTGAAGTTACCCACCATGGTCCAATTCTTGATGTTCCAGCACTGTTCATCGAAGTCGGTTCCACAGAACCCTACTGGCCCAATGAAGATGCAGCGAGGTTGCTCGCAGAAATCATTGCAGAAGGGCTTGGTCTTGACGGTAACAACTCTACAGAATCATGGAGCAAGGACAATGTGAATGAACCGGTGTTGATCACACTCGGAGGGGGTCACTATGCACCCAAAGCCAACAAACTTGCACTTGAACCTCATGTTTGGNTAGGGCACATGTTGGCCAACCACTCCTTGCCATTTGGTTCCCAAGACGAGCCTGGGGAACTTTGGAAACAATCGATTGATGCCGCTCTCACGTCCACGCAAAGAGCATATCCAGGAGGCAGAATTGTGTGCAATGTGGAAAAGAAATCGTTCAAAGGATGGCAACGGCAATTGATTTACTCCTATCTTGAATCACGAAGTATCGAAGTTGTACGAACAAAGGCCTTCTTGGAAATGGTCAAAGGATGCCAAGCAGGCCACTGAATCAAGGAGGTTGAATCATGTTGTCCAAACTCATAGTCGCAATGACATTACGGATGCCACGTTGGTTCGTTCGTTGGGTTTCTCGACGATACGTTGCAGGTACATCCCTCAGTGATGCTGTGACTGTGATGAAGCGCTTGGAATCTGAAGGTGCTTGTTTTACCATCGATGTGTTGGGTGAAGAAATTTCCACACTCGATGAAGCTCAATTTTTCCTCGATGAATACGTACGAGTGATGCATGCAATTGTTGAGCACAACTTCGACGCCAATCTTTCGATAAAACCTACAGCGTTTGGTCTCCTAATCGATAAAGAAAAAGGCATGGAGAACATTGAATCACTCGTTCGACAAGCCGCATCCCACGACATGTTTGTTCGTCTAGACATGGAAGANCACCGCGTAACCACAGAAACATTGCAAGTTGTCNTGGACTTGCATGAGAAAGGTTTGACCAATGTTGGTACTGTTCTACAAGGACGATTGCATCGTACGCCTGATGATATTGAACAGGTAGCGACAACCTTGGGGCCACATGCAGATTATCGAATTTGTAAAGGAATCTATCTGGAACCAGAAGGGATCGCATACACGTCAAAAAATGACATACGCAAGAAGACAAATGAAGCAATTCGTATGGCACTACATCACGGTGCGTATGTTGGAATAGCCTCGCATGATCTTCCTGTCGTCGATTACACACTCGATGTGCTCAAGGAATTCAATATGGGTCCATCGATTGAAGATTCCCGTGAAAACGCTGGACCTGCACGAACTGGAAAAGGTCCCGGGTACGAATTTCAAATGTTACTGGGTGTTCGAGGCCCAATGCGTCGTAAGTTGGCTAAGCAAGGGCATCGTACCAGAGTTTACATCCCTTACGGAGAAAAGTGGTACGAATACAGTACACGTCGACTTCAAGAAAACCCTACGATAGGTCTGCAGATTGCAAAAGCGTTTTTGATGCCTTGGACAAATAGGCCTTGATTACTTTCTTGCCTTCTTTTTTCTACGCTTGTTCGTTGGCTTAACGCGTTTCTTGATGTGTTCCTTTGGGAGTATAGGATTTGGATTGAAACCAAGTCGACCTTCTTTCCAAGCTTGTCGACGCTCTCTGGGTGTTTTCGGCTCAAAGCGCTCAGGTCGAGGTGGTTCATGGAGATACATNCGCTTGATCTTCGATGCATCAACAGTTCCACGTAGCGTTCTTCCTTCTCCGGTATGAATGGCGCGTATTCTCCAAGTTTGAACACCGATTTCAAGAATTGTNCCTGCCTTGAATGTGGTTCCTTCCTCGACAATAAGCACATCAGGAGTTGAAAACTCACCCCTTGTTTTGGTAATCTTCACACGAAGCATATCTTGCCGCAGAGCAACAGCTCGAACCAGATTTGTCGCTTCTATTTCTTTTACCGAGCCTTCTTTGGATTCAAGCTTGGTAATTCTCCAAGCCATTTCATCGTGTTCAAAAACATCATTGAGTTCAAGCCATTCATCAGAATCAAGATCAATTGTTGCCATGTACGAATCGGGCCCATCGGTCAGCATGAACGGTACTCGCTTGAGCGGTGGCGCCCGAAACTGAATCTCATGAACGGACGAGCATGCTTCACATCGGAGGAGGTAATCCTTGCCCCGTCCCACTTCTTTTTCTTTGAGAATTTGATGAGCAGTCACGTCCTCGCATGTCGGACAGAACACTGCGTTTTCCATGACCTCTTCGTCATCGAAATCTTCATCCTCAAATTCATCATCCATGCTTCTCAAGTCGCCCTCGATGCATGTCCCCTTTGAATCCACCGCATGTGGTTGCGTCACAGTGTTCAAAACAAACCGTTACTGAGCGTACGTTATGAGCGAGATGAGCCGGGACCAAGTGCTTCCTAGTTTGTTGAGCGCTGATCACGATCGTTCTAGGGATGAACCTGAAATTGCTGCAAACATCGCAACGCAACTCGAACACATGGGATTGTCGACATGGTCGATTTCTGTTCTCCGTCGTTTGCGAGACGGAATTGGACGACAAGAACCGAAATGTGTCTTGGAGGTTGGTGGTGGCATCGGTCATCGCTCAGCCTGGCTTTTTGATTTGTTCAATGGTGATTCAATCGATCGCTTTGACATCATCGAGCAAGGAGCGAAATTCGGCGTTATTCTTCATCGTCTCCAATCACGATACGATGCAGCACCATGGTCTTCGATCATCGTCAGCGATTTTTCGACCTTGTGCGCTGAAGAAAAAGCATGGAAACTTACGACAGCCTCAGGCATCGGTACAGATGAGCGCCGGTTATCTGAACGGTATGACGCCATTGTCATTGACGCACCCTTGTCGAGATTGTCAGACGAACTCGGTCATGGAATTGAATTGCTTTCCAACAATGGAGTTTTGTACACGACTGAGCCAGAAATACCGGTCGGAGATTATGAAGAACTCGATGATGAAGGGAAAGCGAACGTGGATGGATTCAACGCTTGGATTGAATTTATTCAAAAGATTCAAACAACACATCACATCGCTTTCGTTCCGCTTTTCGGGGGAACGATTGTTGCCTTTTTCAAGCGTTAGTCTCTTGTTCAGCCTTTTCCAACAATGCTTCAACGTCAAGTAACCCATAACCGTAGTTATCGTCATGTCCTGATTGACCTTCTTGTGGTTTAACGCTCTGCATCAACCAATCTTTGACAGTGTCTATGGTTGATACATCACCTGATGTCCCATTGCTCGCAAGTTGAGGTTGGGCTTCCAACAGCATTGCAATTGCACCGGTCACGAAGACCGTTGCTGCACTTGTCCCGCTTGCGGATGACCATGTTCCTTGTATGTTGAGAACTGGAACTTCCTTAGCGGGTGCGACGAGTTCTGGCTTTTTGTCAGGGTCTCCACGTGGTAATTTCGGTGGGAAGAATCCGACCGCATTGTTTCCTTCTGAGGATTTCGACCAGTGCGAACCCGATTGCGTAACACCTCCAACACANATCACTCTACGTTCGCTTCCTGGCGATGAAACATCACCGTCATCCTCTTCACCACCGTCATTGCCAGCAGCTGCAATCACGAATATTCCACGTGCAGTTGCATCGTTGACGGAATCCTCAATCGTTCGACTGGAAGAGCCAAGAAGGGGAAACAAGTCTTGGGCTCCTCCCAAGGACAAGGAAATGATGTTAACGTTTTGATTGACACACCAGTCGATTCCTGATACGACATCCTCTTCGTAACCTGAGCCATTGGCATGCAAGGCTTTTGCTACGTAGAGATCCACATCCTTGGCAACGCCATTAATCCATCCATCCGCAACCAAAATCCCAGCCATATTGGTTCCGTGTCCATTGTCATCGTATGCGTTGGATTTACCTTGAACAACATCAACCCATCCAGTCACATCGAAGCTCTCGAGATCTGGATGGTTCAATTCCAATCCCGTATCAACAATACAAACGCCGACTCCTTTTCCTGAATATTCTCCTGGCACGTTGATTAGATTCCGGTAGACTCGTTCCGATTCAATCAATTCATCGCTCGGTTTGACAAACGTCAAGCCATCTCCCACGATGATGTTGTANGCAAAACCCGCAACGAGGATGAGAAGAGCGCCCATTGCTACGCTGACAATCCGTCGTATGACTGCGAGGTCCTTCTCCAACTGAGGTGATAATGCTGCGGTGTCATTTGGAGACCCACTTGCTTCTGACATGTGTTTCCCTCACTGGAATGCTTGAACAGCTTCAGAAAATGTGTCGACAAACCGCTTGACATCCTCTTCAGTGTTGTAAAAGTATGCTGAGGCCCTNAATGAGCCATTGTATCCTCTGCTGTTGAACCATGAGTGGACGCAGTGTTGCCCAGAGCGCACCATGACACCCGAAACTTCGTCCAGCAACAGAGCGATATCATGTGCTGGAAGCTTCTCGTCGAGGAGAAGTGAACAGATCCCACCGCGTTTTGAAGCATCATCCGGTCCGATGATTGAAACACCATCCAAATCCTTGACGCCATTTGACATGATGCTATTCAGTGTCTTTTCATGTTCATGGACTTGATGCATGTCCAACGTTGAGAGATAATCAATCGCAGCCCCAGTGGCCATCATACCAGCAAAATGGCCGAGACCTCCTTCAAACTTTGATGGGGAATTTGCCCATTCGACTCCATCATAATGTGAGGTTTTCACAGTTTGTCCGCCCGATTGAATGGTACGCATCGAGTTGAGGAGNTCTTCCTTCCCCCACAATCCACCCATTCCAGATGGTCCCAACATTTTGTGTATTGAGAAGGCAAAGAAATCAATGCCCATGTCTTGAACATCAACCGGCATGTGAGGTGCAGATTGAGCGCCATCGACACAGACAAGTGCTCCGTAATCTTTGGCAATCTTGGTGATTTCTCGTATGGGTGCTTCGATACCATCGAGGTTACCAACTTGACTAACAGAGACCATTCGCAGACGATTACCCGCTTCGGAGCACATACCTTCAAACGCCTCTAAATCGAACGTATTGTCTGGATTGGATGGAACAACGCGATGGTCGACACCCTGTTCTTGCTCAAGTTGCAACCATGGGACAAGATTCGAGTTGTGTTCTCGATCTGTTGTCAATATGATATCGTCCTTGTTCCATGAGAGTCCTTTCGCAACTTGGTTTAAGCTATGTGTCGCATTTCGGGTAAAGACAATCTCATTAACTGATGGAGCATTAAAGAATCCCGCCAGCGTTTTTCTCGACTGTGCGATTGTTCTCGATACGGTGGTCCCATATCGGTGAACCGAACGGCCCCCACATCCAGGTGTTTTGGTGTAATAATCCGAGATCGCCTTAATGACGGAGTGTGGACGTAAAGTGACACAAGCATTGTCAAGGTAAGCAACAGGATTCTCCTCACAGAGTGCGGGGAAGTCTTCTCGAAGTTTTTTCAGATCCATCACCATGCCTCCTCATCAGGTGATACGTCGATGACAGCAGCCTTGTCCATCAAATCTGCTTCTGCTGTAACTGCTGCCTTTGTTCGAACTCGAGTCTCATTNCCAAGCATCTTCTGTGGGAACCATATCGTCCACAACAGCAGTGGAACGGAAACGATTGAGAAGGAAATATGCAGTACCAATGCCCACGTTCGTGAACCGGTACGCTCTGCGATGTAGTGCGCTCCAGTCCAAGCACTCAACATTGCAGTCATTGCCCATGAGAGGCATATGAATGTCCATCCTGCTAAGGAATGTTCACGCATGGCCGTTTCCATGACACGGACATCTTGGTGGAGATGGTGTGTTTCTACGTGNAAATCCCGTGTCTCACGTACCGCNTTAATGAAGAAATAGAAGAAGAAAATGCACACCAAAGTGATGAGGAANCCTCCCATCATATCCGAAAGTGATAGNGANATCGGAAAGTTCCTGTTCGTGGAATGGAAGTACACCTGAGCGATTCCAAAACCGCCCCATATCAACAGGAGGCTAATGGTATGTGTCCTCATAATTGGGAACAGTTGAATCAATGAAAACAAGAACCATGCCCAGCAAACGATGGATAGGACCATTTGGAAGTAAGCAGTGCTTCCTGCAACTTGAAGACCTTCCAATCCAGCAATTTTTGCGTTACCACCATCGAATATATCGGCATTCAATGCCCCAAGAAAAATTGCAATTCCTGCTGCAATCACGGCAATTGTAAATTGTTGATTCCAATCGCTTCGAAACAGTCTCCACTGGAAGACGAGTTCGGTTCGAATCTTCATGATCATTGGGTGAAAATCAATGAACAAGGGCTTGATTTCGACATCGCCCAAGTGGAACGGGAGTGCATCATGAGATGCGTCATGGGTCGCTGATTCCCCACCGTCCATGTCAACCCGAGACGGTCCACCTTTGAGTCTGTTGTGTTGCATCAATGACAAGCGAGAGCGTTAAACCCTGATTCTGATTGGATTGAAATGCGAGCCGAGATCGCATAGCCTGGTAGTGCGCGCGACTGGAAATCGCGTGGGCCTGTCCCTCGGGAGTTCAAATCTCTCTCTCGGCGCCAATNGACCTCGACNATGCTTGTTTATGCCAGACGCGAAGCGGTTATATCGAAATGCTTGGTGGGATGGACGCCGCCACCGTGGCTTAGTGGTATAGCACCTCATTGGTAATGAGGAGGTCGCGAGTTCGATCCTCGCCGGTGGCTCTCTCCTTCAAATCGTGGAATGAATCTACTTTTGTCAACAAACATTAAGAGTCGTCGGATTGGACTTTGATACGAAGAAGACCACTTCTTCGGATGGGATGAACATGAGCAACACTACTGAAAAGAAGACCGATACTCGGGCTAGAATCAAAGAATTACAAAATCAGGTCGATGACCTCAAGGAATTGGTGAACACACTTCTCTCCGTCATCGTCGAAGAGCCTGATGGAGTTCACACCGGTGCCGCACCAACAGGCGGGCACCCACTTGCAAACACATGCATGTAATCAGCCCTTGATAACAGCCATAGGTTCAACTCGTAATACAGGTCGTGCCAG
>PAJM01000019.1 GCA_002706065.1 Methanobacteriota archaeon
TAATTATTGAGCCGACGTCGTTTAGATCATCAGAGAAGTGAAGTTTTATCGTACTGTCAAAATGAAATGAACTCATGAAGTGGATAAATGAATAGCATATGTTCACGAGGGGTTCACCATAACACCCTCGCGTATGAATTATACATTCACAAGGGCTCTCAGCGGACCCTTCACAACGGTACGGTTGTGGCTGTATACGACTACAACCGCCCCCCTTGTATACAGATTCATTTCCAAACTATGAGGAGAGTACGCAATTATACCTCGATTCATTGGGTGTATATGTGGAGCCTGAAATGAAGCCACCAGTTCCTGTTCAGCAAACAGTGAATGAACAGCCCAATAATTCACCAAACCAAGCCGGACTTGTTGTTTTTCTTGGTGGAATACTCGTCCTCGCTATTTGGGGTTTTAGCATTATTGGGGGGGAAGCGGGATCTGGTATGTCCCCGGTATATCTCATACCGTTCCTTTGTATTGTGGGTGGACCAATTTTCATCGTATTGTCGGTTTTCTCAACTATGTTGACTTATGTAACAAATACAAAAAAAGAGATTCCAAATGTACAAACTGCGTCGATTCAGGGTCTCTCAACTGAGGAAAAGTGGGGTCTACGCGTCAAAGCTAGGCGTCAAGCCATGAGTCAACAAAGGCCCCCCTCAACTGCGGGAAAATGGGGTCTTCGCATGATTAGTCCTGTTTTTATTGTAATCGGATTTTGGATTCCTAGCGCTGTATCTTCAGTTGGTAACGAAAGTATCGCCGCCACACTCGGTGTTATTTCCATTCTCTCCGGAGTCTTACTTTTCCTTGTGACTCTGCGCACCAAAATCGAGGAAATTGAATCTGAGTAGTCTCCTCAGGTGAATGCTAATGACAACATAGGCATGAAAATGAGTGAACTAGTGATGTGGATAAGTGAATTCCAACTTTATACATGGGTTATGCTAAACAGCCTCATGTTCAGAATAACTGATTACGTGGGTTCACAGTGGGCCATATTGAACCGTACCCAATGCAACAACGCCTAAGCAATAACCTCAGTGATTGAACTGAGGGAAGTATTGCTTGGTGTACATTGATGCTTGTTCAGGCGTGTATCCTTGCGAAAGCAATCCATTGTAGTACTCCATTGCTGGATCGGGCTGAACCACTGGAGGTGGAGCAACCGCCTGAGCATAGGTCTGCGTTTGAACGGGTTGCTGATACGGATTCGCCTGAGCGACGGGTACGGTCACTTGCTGCTGCATCATCGGTTGTTGCATTCCAATCTGATTGAAGTGGTCCATCGCTGGTTCCTTCTTACCGCGAGTCATCATGAACGCCAATCCAGCAAGAACAAGGATTGCAATTCCATAAACGACAAGCATAAGTGGGCTCGTAAAGAAGCTCTCTTCCTCACTTTCAACCACAACAGGTTCAACAAAGATGTTTGTCAATGGATCGTTAATGTAAGCATCAGCTCCATCATCCAACGTCCAATTCGCATCTGGGTCTGACCAGCCATCACGATCCGTATCGGGACAGCCGAATCGATCGTTGAAGGAGAGACCGTATACATCTGGGCATTGATCGCCTTCGAATCCATCGATTTCATCACCGTAACCATCTGCATCAGTATCAAACCATTGCGTGGGATCGAGACGGAACTCATCAGCGCCATTGACTACAGTCCAACTTAATTCGGGGTCGGATCGTCCATCACCATCGGTATCGATACAGCCGAGACGATCAACTGTTGAGTTTCCACCAATGTTTGGACAAGCATCAGCATCAACCCCACTCTCATTGTCGCCGTAGCCGTCGCCATCAACATCGGACCATTGCGATGCTTCGGTTGGGAAGGCATCTTGAACATCCCACCATCCATCGCCGTCCGAGTCAGGGCAGCCTAAGATGCCGTTTTGCCAACTTGTTCCTGGTTGCATTGGGCAAGCGTCTTGATCTTGAGCACCATCAATGAAAACACCAACCCAATTCTCGGGTCGGTCAATCCATGATGCATTTCCGTAGTTATCGCCGAAGCCATCCTCATCGAAGTCTCCCCATTGGCTGGAATCACTTGGGAACGCATCAGCACCACTGTCAACACCCCAACCTTGTGTTGGAGTCGAATATCCATCTCCATCTGCATCGACGCAACCGTAACGGTCAACTGTGGACGTACCCGGTGTATCAGGACAAGCATCGGCAGGAGTACTACCGAGGTTGTCTCCGTATCCATCGTCATCAGAGTCGCTCCAAACGGTTGGGTCCATTGGCATGTCGTCAATCGTATCAGCCCAACCATCACCGTCCAAATCTGGACAAGCATTCAACCCACCTTCGGTTGAGTTCCCAGCTTCGAGTGGACAATCGTCACTCGTATCAGACCACATGTCGCCGTCGGAATCAATGCAGCCTTCTGTACCAAGTGTGGACGTACCAACTACGGTTGGACAATCGTCAGCGGCATCTTCGAATCCGTCACCATCGTCGTCTAGGTCCTCATCAGAATCTCGGCAACCATCGCCATCAATGTCTGTAGTTGAATCCGAAATCCACGTTGGTCGTGGTGGGGAGTAGGTTGTTCGTGGGCATGAATCATCTACATCGAGAACGCCATCATTGTCGTCATCTGTGTCTTCAGACGTATCGTCCTTGCAGCCGTCGTTGTCCCAGTCGGTTGACGATGCAGGGTCATTGAAGTCTCTGGAACTGGTCCAATTGAACTCCCCATTTCGAGGACAGTTGTCTGGGAAGTTGTCCGTCAAACCATCGTTATCATCGTCGGAATCACAAGCATCACCCTCTGAATCACCGTCCGTGTTTGCTTGGTCTGAATTTGATACGGTTGGACAATTGTCCGGAGCTGAATCAAGGACACCATCGCCATCGGTGTCAATTAAGTTGGAGGGATCAAAGACCCAAGCGTACAGGTCGCGAGTGTTGCTCGAAGCAGTCAGTGACGTACCCTTGTGGTTCATGGTACCTGAGAACGAACCTGTTGCACCGACATAATCACTGTCGTTGACGGCCATTGACCATACGTAGTCATACTGAGAACCTCCAATCTTTTCGATCCAATTAACAGAACCAGAATTTGAGAGACCGACAACAAATCCATCGTGGTTCGAATTTGATATTGACTTGGAACCTGCGGTAAATGTGGAGGTCAGATAGCCACCGAAGACAACACTCCCAGTGGATGTTACTGCAAGCCCTTGAGGTTCATCGAAAGCACTGGTACCTGATACCAACGCCCAGCTGTTGGCTTGGTTGCTCGCAGTCTTTGCGACGAAGATATCGTTTCCTCCGTAACTTGACGTTGCAGTCCATCCACCGCTGGTAATCGTTCCATCAAATGTTCCCGCCATGTAGGTGTCGCCACCGCCATCAACATGGAGTTTCAATATAGCTGTAATTTGACCACTGGTTCCGATACCTGTGGTACTCATTGGAGCACCATTTGGATCGATATCAACAAGCACAGCATCGATTTGACCATTCGCAATGTATGTGTTTGTACCCCATTGGGACAAACCATCGGTAATCGTGGCCAGTTTTGCGCCACCATTCGGCATCAATGCGATATCGAAAACTCGATCTGTTCCAATACCGCCTCCATTGATTACCCAATCAAGAGTTCCCATATTCCCATCAAACTTGGCGAGATAGATATCTTGGCTGGTTGCATTGATGCTAAGACCGCCAAAGTCGGTTTCTCCGGTAAATTCACCAGTTACGAAGAGGTTGCCCATCATGTCGACGGCCAATGCAGTGGTTCTGCTGAATTCTCCGGTCCCATTGACCAAAGTTGAGAAACTGCTCGCCCACATCCAATTGCCCATTGGGTCGGCCTTTGCGACAAAGCCTTCCTCGTGGTAACCAGAATTGAGGTTGCTGATGAGGGTATTCGGACCAGGTGGGCCAAAGGCAATCTCTCCATAGAAATATCCCGCAACGAAAATCTCACCTGCGACACCAATTGCAACATCCGTTAGAACCGAAAAAGCACCGTTCTTGCCAACGTTGCTGTGGTCTGCACTGATGAATCCGGTCCACGATCCTTGATCATCAAACATTGCGAGGTAAAATTCACCCAATCCAATGGAATTGTATGGGCTTGTAGGCGAAAGAGTATGGGTGCCATAGGACAATGTTGAGTTCGTCCATTCGGACATTCCTACAACCCATCCGCCATTTGGTAGGGCTGCGATGTGCTCGCCATCTTCATTGGCTTGACCGGAACCCGAGGTCAGTATTGATGCAGGAGAGGAACGGCCAGATGTAGGGAACATTTCATGCTCTTCGACGAGAACATCAGCGTTTGATTCAACATCTGAGAACTGCGGAACAATCACAGAACAGACCATGAGTGTTGTCAGAAAGACTGCTAAAGGTGCGTTTGAGCGTGTGCGCATGACATGGCTATGCCCTTAACAGACATCAAGCCTTTCATTTGGTGTGCCGCTGTTTCAAGCAATGTTGTCATCAAGTTGCAGCAAGTCACTGTCGCCAGCATCAAGAACACAAATCGTCGAAATACTGAATGGCTTACCACAGGCTACACCAAGTTCTCGATTAACGATGGGTGCTTGGTGGAGCGTCACTTCGGGGTGACGTGCTCGCAAATCATTGATGTATTCGGGTTGACAGTTCGCAGCGAGAAGAACGAGTCGGGCGTCTCCTCGAGCACACGCATCAAGCGTCTGACGTTGTCCAAACAGTAGGCTACCAGTTGCAATTGCAGTTTTCAGTTGTCGGCTTAGATCCATATTATTTCCTCCATACTCCACATGTGTTTCTCATGGTTGGAATTATTCCTCTGGGATGTAGAACAACTCAACGCTACCCGTACCAAGGGAGATTGGTTGTCCAACAATGATGTTTTCTGCAACACCGGTGAGACGGTCTGTTTCGCCGATGATACCTGCCTTCAGCAGGTGATTAACAGTGACTTCGAACGCAGCACGAGCAAGGATACTGTGCTTGGTTCCTGAAACACCGTGTCGACCGATGGCTCGTACTTCACCTTCAGAGGTCATGACGTCAGCAACCATCAGAAGATGGCGGACGTCGACTTCCAAACGAGCACTGAGTAGGGTTGACTCAAGTTCGTTGATGATGGCTTGACGTGCAGCTTCGATACCAAGGTAATCGAACACTTCGATGATGTTGTTGGTGTACGTTCGTGATCGATCAATGGTTTCGATTTCGCTTACACGAGATAGGTTTGAACCAATGGTTGAGAGGTAGTATTCACCTTCTTTATCGTCAAATTGAACGTTTGCACGCTCGATACCAGGAACACCCTTCAAGCGAAGGTCTCGAATCTTTTCTTCAAGTTGAAGCAGCATGGTGTACGAGGGTGGGTTTTCTTGCAAGTCAGCAAGATCTTCTTCACTTGAAACACCAGGAATAATGGTCAAAACTCCAGGATTCTTCTCCTTGTCCACTTGAACGAGCGTTCGGAGTGCACGTTCGAGTTTATCTTTGACTTCCATTCCAGTCATGTTCTTTTGCTTCAATTGGCCTTTGTTGAGTTTTAGGACCAAACGTCGCTGTGCAACGTCTGTTTCGATGTTCGAAATGTTGAATGTTGTTGTCACTTCGAGTGCCGCTGCAAGTTTCCGAGCCTCGTCACCAGAATTCTTCTTGTCGTCCTTCAAACGGATGATCATGGTTGGTGTGCTTGGAACCTTTCGTGCGTCAACAATCTCGATAATACGAGGAAGACCTTGAGTAACGTTGACCGTAGCAACACCCGCATAGTGGAACGTACGCATTGTCATTTGTGTACCTGGCTCACCAATCGATTGAGCAGTGATAATTCCTGCCGCTTCGAACGGGTCGATGCTTGCCTTGTCCAGTGCGGCAAATGCATCAGCGACGACAGTTGTCGCTTGCTTCTTGGTCAGTTTCTTCATGTTTCTGTCATGGATAGCGACCGTCATATCATGAAGAATCTTATCACTAAACCGATTTGTTCCGAGGTCATCAACCGCTGCCTTGAGCGACTTGTAAACGGGGTCATCAGCAAGTTCGTCATCGAACGAGCGAAGTTTTGACTCAAAGTTGTAGACTTCGAGATCGGCGGCTGTCTTGGCACGAGAACGGGTTCGTGTTCCAACACGGCGCTTCAAGCGAACGTTCGTTGTCGGTCCGGTTGCTTCTGAACCAGCAGCCCGGTTCTTCTTGAGCGCCCCCTCGATGGTGTCTCGAATTGAACCAGCCGTTTCGGAATCGGTTTCGCAAACTTGCGCAATATCTTGAGCAGATAGGACCTTCACATCGTCCCACTTTCGGTCGTTCGCAAGCGTATGGGCAAAGTTTTCTGCAATACCCAAATCCATGAGCTTCTTCTTCGTTGCACTCTTAACGACCATCAGACATCACCTCCGTCGTGGAATTCTTCGACATCATCCCATGCGCCAAGATCCTCTTCGGTTTCCTCACGCTCGATGCTTTCTCGAGTAATCTTTGATCCACCATCGGTGCCAAGGGCACCGTCGATGATAACATCGATGTTGAAGGCTGCACCGTGGACACCACGGCTTGGATCGATTCCATCCTCACCATAGGAGAATTGGATGATTCGGTTTGCAGTGTTACGAACGGAGAGCATATCATCATTGAAGACCTTTAGGTCATCCATAGCGTTGATCAAACGTCGTTGCATGTAACCAGACTTGGACGTACGAACCGCAGTATCGACAAGAGACTCACGACCGGATACGGAGAGCATAAAGAACTCCGTTGGCTCAAGACCACGCTTGAACGATCCCGAGATGAATCCACGGTCTTGTGCACCGCGTCCTCCGCGCTTGAAGTGAGGTAGAACACGGTCGTTGTACCCACGCTCGAGACGCTTTCCACGGACCTTTGCTTGGCCGATTGAACCTGCCATCATGTTGAGGTTGTCCATTGAACCACGGGCACCAGAAATCGCCATGTTGACCGCAGCGTTGGTGGAACCAGATTGATTCAACTCGTTCTTTGCAACGTCACCAGCAGCTTGCTTTCCTTCGTCGAGCATAACCATGATGTTTTCTTCAAGGGTTTCTCGCATGGTTCGGCCAGGTCGTGGCTCGTACTTTCGAGAATCACCCTTTGCAGCTTCAAAGCGCTCAAGTTCTTCTTCTACGAGTGCTCGAGCAGCAGCGTTGGCTTCATCGATCGCTTCAAGCGCTTCACTGCTCAAATCTTCGTCATCAATTCCGGTTGTAAATCCAAGAGAGGTACAAGCAGCGATGGACAATCGAGTGAATTCGTTTAGGAATTGGGCACCCTTCTCTGAACCGTTGCTTTGTACAATTGCATCAAGAAGACGTCCATCTTCTGCACCAATAGCACGCTTGTCGAGTGTTCCAACGACATTACCGTCCTTGACGTGAACTTCGTCTCGACTTCGTGACATGAAGTGGAGGTTGATGTTATCAGGAACGATCAAGGAAATCAAATCTTGACCACGGAATGCCTCATTGCCATTCTCGTCCTTGACAATCTCCGGAAGTTCACCCGTGTAGGCAATGCTTCCAAGCATTTCCAATCCATGGGCCTTTGAAACCAATGTTCCAGGTCGTGAAAGCAAATAGGCACCAGAAATGTGATCGTGGATACCACCGATGACTGCACCACCGTAACGAGGTGTGAGGATGTGCTCTTGCACACGCATCAGAATCTTTGCTTCAGCACGTGCTTCTTCAGACTGAATCACGTGAAGGTTCATCTCATCACCGTCGAAGTCAGCGTTGTACGGAGTACAAACTGCGAGGTTGAATCGGAACGTATGTCCTTCCATAACTCGCACTTCGTGGACCATCATTGACATTCGGTGCAGTGATGGTTGTCGGTTGAAGATTGCAACATCGCCGTCGATAAGGTGGCGCTCAACTTGCATACCTGGCTTTGGATTTCCACGAATGTCTACGGTTGAGAGTCGGTCTTCGACTGGTGTTGGCATGCCGTAGTCATCAGCAGGGCTACCACAATGTGGACAGCAAATTTCGAGATGCTCTGGGAATGGTTCAGGATCTGGATTGTCGGCCTGAGCAAGTTCATGCATCCATCGGTAGTGAAGAACTGCTCTGGGGTCATCTTCAGGTAGAGGATGACCATGCTCGTCTTCACCGCGGAGGTTTCGGAGTGTTTCTTCATCGTCAACAATGTACGAAGTTTCAGTCAAATCACTACCCTCTACACGGTTAATGAGCGGACGAACGACCATTCCTGGCAGGAAGTTTGGTGAAGGAAGAACGGAATCCAAATCATACCGGAGGGTGTTTTCTGATTCACACTCAGGGTTGTGACATCGGAATCCAGCATTGATGAGGCGGCTTCGCGGGTTGATACGTACACGACGTCCGTCACCACGAACGATGTAGTTGACACCTGGGTGAACTTCTGGTCCGCGCAGAATCATTTGTCGCATTTGCTCACGGTTTCGGAGAGTAACACGAATTGGTACAGTCAATTCCTTCGCAACCTTGACAGGGACACCAACTTCGTTGACGCCGAGGTATGGGTCGGGGGAGATGACAGAACGTGCACAGAAGTTGACACGCTTTCCGGAGAGATTGGAGCGGAATCGTCCTTCCTTACCCTTCAATCGTTGCGTCAACGTCTTGAGTGTACGACCTGAACGGTGACGTGCAGGCGGAACCCCAGAGGTTTGATTGTCAAAGTATGTTGTTACGTGATATTGCAACAATTCCCACAAATCTTCGACGATCAATTGCGGTGCACCAGAGTCACGGTTCTCCTGCAGTCGTTGGTTGATACGCAAAACGTCAACCAGCTTGTGCGTCAAATCGTCCTCGGAGCGGTCACCACTATCGAGGGTAATCGATGGTCGAACGGTAATTGGTGGAACCGGTAGGACCTTGAGAACAGTCCATTCTGGGCGGTTTTGTTTGTCCATTCCGATGAAAATCAAGTGCTCATCAGGAATACTTGCAAGCCACTCACGAACATCACGAGGGTTCATCTTTCGCTCGGTTTCCTTGCCACCAGTTCCAACATTTTCGGTCTTCTCTTTGAAGGTGGTCGGCTTGTCGAGTCGGATTTCGCCTTGTGTTTCACCACAGTGCATACAAGTTCTTCGATTCTTGCTGGATGCAACCTTCTCAACTTCTTTGATGATGCTCGAGAATTCCGTGGAACCAACACCGTGCTTGGTGATGATGTCCTTGATTCGAGAGCGGTAGTAATCTTGCTCAGAAAGCTCAGGGTTTGAAGGGTGTGTCTCCTTTGCAGAGTGAAGAAGCACTTTGCTGCAGGCCTTACAAGTCGACTTGAGTGCTGTCTTGATCAGGTTAACGAACCCAATGTGAATGACCGGCAACTCAAGTTGAATGTGTCCGAAATGTCCTGGCGATTCGTCGTACTTGCAGTTGTCCGTTGGACAGACCAAACCGGGTTCGATAACACCCATGTGCGGGTCCATCAAACCTTGACGGTACGCGTGACCATCGTCCTTGTAGGTGTCTGGAGTTTTGACCTCAACAGACGACATCTTTCGGATTTCAACAGGATCCATCAAACTGAAACGGATCTGCGCAATTCGCTTTGGAATCAATGTGGTTTTTCGGCTCATCTTCGGTCCTCCAGTTCAAGTCGCATGGCAACCCCAAGACTCTTCATTTCGTCGAGCAGGAGTTTGAATGCATAGGATGTTTGTACCTTGTACACTTCAGCACCGTCACCATGGACGGGGCTAACATAGGTTCGGCGCTTCGGGTCGTACCATGCAATGTGTCCCGATTGAGCACAAACGAACATGTCGATACCGTCAGACTCGTCAAGGAGACGGTCTTTGATGACCATCGAAGCACCATGTGCAATGAGACAGTCACGTTCCATTTCACCGAATCGCAAACCACCTTGTCGTGCACGACCTTCGGTCGGTTGACGTGTAAGGATTTGAACACGACCTCGTGAACGGGCGTGAATCTTCGAACTGACGAGGTGGTGAAGTCGTTGGTAGTAAATGCAGCCAACGAAGATATCCGCTGGATACGCATCTCCAGTTTCACCGTTGATCATTGTTTCACGGCCTGTGTGAGCAAGCCCGTTGCGGACCAAACCGTCACGCAGACTGCTTTCTTTTTCTCCACGGAATGCAGTACCGTCGATTCGACGACCTTCCATGGCACCGACCTTTCCACCAATCATTTCCAAAACGTGAGCAACTGTCATTCGTGATGGAATAGCGTGTGGATTGATGATCAGGTCAGGAACAACACCGTCTTGAGTGAACGGCATGTCTTCTGGCTCAACAAGTCGGCCGATAACACCTTTTTGTCCGTGGCGAGAAGCGAACTTGTCGCCAACTTCTGGGACCTTATGGCTTCGGACCATGACACGAACCAAACGACCGGAGTTGTCGGATTCTGTGACGTAAACGTTGTCAACCCATCCCTTTTCACCATGGCGAACGAGCATGGAGGATTCTCGACGCTCTTGTGCCATCAGGAAAGCCCCGCTGTTGGATTCTTCGAGGAATCGTGGAGGGCTGGTCTTACCAACGAGAACATCGCCGCCCTCGAGGTAGGTTTCTGGACGTGGCAACCCATCATCTTCGAGATGGAAGTAAGCTTCTGCTGGCTTCAATCCTTTGACTTCAGTCAACTTGTTTCCTGGCTTCTCGATTTCCTCAACTTGGCCACCTGGGAATCGTCGTCGCTCAGCGTTGTAGGTTCGGTTGAAGGTTGAACGACCAAGCCCACGGTCAACGGATGCTCGGTTCATGATAACAGCGTCTTGCATGTTGTATCCATGAAGAGACATGATTGCTACGATGAAGTTCTGTCCACCAGGTCGCTCATCGAAGTTTGTGGTGCGCATGGCATCGGTTCGAACGATCGATCGGTGAGGGTAGTGTAGGATGTGAGCACGTGTATCTGGTCGCAGACGGTAGTTCGCACTTGGGAGACCAAGTGATTGCTTGACCATCGCAGTACCACCGGTAACACGAGGGGTTGAGTTGTGCTCGGGGTAAGGGATGAGAGATGCACAAACACCGAGAACGAGTTGTGGATCAATTTCGACGTGTGTGTGCTCGGAATTGTAGAGCAACGGAACATCGAACTTTGCAATCTCAATCGAACCGTTTGGCATTCGAACTTCCGCTTCAATGGAAGCAGAATCAACACCAGGTTCACCGAGGTTAATCCATCGGATGTTCTCGTGAATGACTGGTCGTCCAGCGAATGGGCCCTCAGGCACCGTCTCTGGTAGAACGAACGGACGAGGAGCGATGTAGAGGTCTTCTTCTTCCTCAGCATCGACCCATTCAACGATTCCATCGATGACCAGGTCACGGAAGGTGATGTTTCCATCAGCGAGACTGGTCAAGTGACTGTTCTCAAGACGAGGTGCACCATCGTAAAGGATCAACAAAGGACGAAGGATTCGGCCCTTGTCGGTGTTGATGAAGATGTCACGGTTTTCAGTGTCGTGGCGAATGCAAACCTCTGAAGGAATCGTACCACGGCGACGACTGTTCTTGAATTGTGAAAGGAGGTTCTTTCCGTTCTTGTGCATACCATAGATGTCACCGTTGACGTGGACTCGATCACCATCGGTCCAGTCTTTTGGTTGGTATACATCCAACTCATCGAGCCGCTCTCGAATCTCTTGCGGGTCAATTTCTTCAGAAATGTCCACCATTTGTGCTGCGTTCTTGACAAGACCACAGTTCTGTCCTTCTGGTGTCTCGTTTGGACAGAGACGACCCCATTGTGTTGGGTGAAGGTCCCGGGCCTCGAAGTGCGGTTGGCTTCTAACCAGTGGAGAAGTAACCCTGCGCATGTGAGAGAGGGATGCGAGGTAGGTTGTTCGGTCGAGCAATTGACTGACACCCGAGCGTCCCCCTACCCAGTTGCCTGTTGCAAGGGCGTGGAGAATCTTTGATGAGAGAACATCCGGCCGTAGACAGGATGTAATCTTGAGTTCTCGCTTACGGTTGTGATGTCGCTCGAGTTGATACTTGAGGTCACGAGCGAGTTGTCCTGAAGACACACGGAACAGATCCTCAATGAGGTCTCCTGCAAGTCGAACACGCTTGTTGGCGTAGTGGTCCTTGTCGTTCGGTTCCTTATCGTTCAGAGCCATCTCAAGGACTTGTCGAACGATACGTCCAAGGAAGATAGCCTTCTTCTTTCGGTCTTCAGGCTGATCACCCAAGTGAGGTAGAAGTTCTCGGTCGAGGAGTTGGTTTACTCGTGCTTCACGGTATTCTTTTTGTTGCCCAGCTGCGAATTTCTTTTGCAACCATTCGTAGGCTTCCGGCTCACTCTTAACATAGAATTCTTCGTTGTCGTTCACTTCGTTGATGTTTGCAACAATAAACTTGAATGTCTCTTGTGGACCGGAGATTGCAGTGAAGACCTCTTGGTCGTTTTCGATTCCAAGAGCACGCATCAAGAGGACGACTGGAATAGGGGTTGTACCTGCAGTGCTTACCTTGACCATGAGCATTCCATCTCGACGCTTTTCGACGGTGAGTGGCTTGCGCATACCGTTCTTTTGCGAGAAAATCTTTGCAACTTCAGTTCGCTTTGCGGTACGCTTGTTGATCTCGACAGTGACTCGGTTTGGTGCGAGGTCTTCCATCGAAATGAGGACACGCTCTGTTCCGTTGATGATGAAGTAACCACCTGGGTCGAGCGGATCTTCGCCCTTGTCTCGAAGGAGGTTGGCCAAGAGCGCAGCATCTTCGGGGGATTTTGCAGGCTCAAGCGTACGCCCATCAGCGATGTGGCTTGGGTGAAGGTGGCATCGACGAGATCGAACCATAATTGGTATTGCACCAACTTGAACGCCTTCTTCAGGGAAGGAAGCAACACCGTTTCGGTAAATGGTGAAATCGATTGTAACTGGTGATTGATAGGTCAACTTTCGGAGTCGACATTCCATTGGAGATGCGTTGTGGTATGAACCGTTTGCTTCTCGAATGTTTGGAGCACCGAGTGTGATGTTTTTCATTCGAATAACGATGTCTTGGTCGGCGACGTCGAGTTTGATGTAACCTCCAAGGTCATCGATGATTTCTTCATCGGTTCCAACACGGATGTTGCGAATGATTCGCTCCATTCGAGACAGTTGGTTGTCGGTTGACGGAATGCAATCGTTATACGATGCAAGTTGATGGTTCACAAGGCTACGTTCTCGGAAAAAGGATTCAATTATTTCTTGCATGATATCAACTCCAGGTTCAGCTACCCTCCACAATCAGGCGGTAAGCAACGGCACTGCCAGCGGATTTTGAATGACGGATGACCTTAAGCACTCGGTCAGCAATCCATCCAGCAGCGAGAGGACGATGGTCAGGATTTGCGGCGAGTGATGCGTTGTCGATAAGTTCTGCAGCCTCTTTGATGGCTTGGACGACGGGGTCCGAGATCAACACCTTTGGAAGCAATTCTTTGGCAAGACGGAGGGTGCCGTCTTCGTCGACTTCCTCAAGCCCCCATGGAGAGAGTTCATCTCGCTCGATGTTGTACTGTTCTTCAGGGCTGATGTTTGCATCTCCGAGAAGTTCTTGATGCGGAACGAGTTCGTGATTGAGAGGGTTGAAGCGAACGCTAATTTCTGGGCGATCGAATTCATCGATTGCCTTTGATGAAATGGTGATTTTCTTGCTCTTCTTGATGCGAGAGCGGCGGTTGCCTTGATCGGCAATAATTTGCATGATTTTGGTGAAGGATTCACTGTCTTTGGCGATTCCAAGGATCTTTGCGATGTCGTCGGCAGGCATACTTTTGATGTCGGCCATGTTTCTGTCCGTGGCTAGTTTGTGGGCGTATTCATCGGAGACGCCGAGTTCAATTAACCGTTTTTTTGTTGCGCTCTTTACTACCATCCAACGTTCCCCCGCACTGCCCTCAACGCTGTGCTGCAGCGCAGTAGGCGGGCCCGACGGGGTTCGAACCCGCGACCATCGGGTTAAAAGCCCGACGCTCTACCTGACTGAGCTACAGGCCCAACGTTGCTTCTTGGGCTTTCAATGCGAACTACCCTCCCTTCTTATACTTTACCGATAAAAAAACTCTCTTCTCTGGATGTAAGAAACGCTCTTTTAGGACCGATTGATGAAAAAATTTTGAGGGCGAATATGTTCAACCCAGAAAACGCCCAAAATGAGGTTGAATTCCTCAATCGGAAAGAGGGTCAAACTCTCCATTGGAATTCTGTAGAATTGACCATTCCTCCGACTGTCTATCGACCGAGGGAAGATACACAACTGTTGCACGATGTTCTGCAGACTGTGCAACCTTTTGGATCACACCGGTTTCTCGAGATAGGATCAGGCTCTGGGGCGATTTCAATTGCTGCTGCACAACAAGGCTGGACTGTCCATGCGTGCGACGTTAATCCGTATGCTGTTGCTGCGACACGTTTCAACGCTCAACAGGCAGAAGTTGAGGTGGAAGTAGACGAGGGCGGCCTTGGACCGTTACAAAGTAGCCCTGCTGCACTCGCATGGACTCCAGGATCGTACGATGTCGTAGTTTGGAATATGCCTTACATTCCCCTTTACGAAGTCCAAGGAGAACTTCTGGGACCAATGGAAGAGGCTGCACTTGTTGACACACATCCAGAGGGACTTGTCACCGTCTTCGCCCGATGGATGAGAAGCGGTAACCTGTGCACAATGGGAGGAATTGGCCTAATCGTTTGCCGAGAAAGAACAGGGTGGCGTCGCAGTGTCGATGTCTTGCGTCATCACGGCTTAGCCGCACGAACCATCAAACGACAAACATTCAGCGATGCTGAGACGATTCAGGTCGTAGCGGTTTGGCATCCATTTGTACTCGGCAAACACCATAGCTTCGGAGAAATTGATTCCACTAATGCAGAAATGCTTCGCAACAGGTACCACGTTGGCGATTCCCTCACGGCCATGATTCAGACCGCTGGCCGGGGTCGCCACGGGAACAATTGGCATGATCATCAGAATTCCTTCAAGGGTTCATGGATGCTTGACCCAGACCACTTCCCCGGTATATCTCCCCGGAGACAACTCCAGGTCGCCCAAGAGATTCGGCTCGCAATCCCCACACAACAACATCAAGACAACCTCCTATTGGTCAAATGGCCCAATGATTTGCTCGTGCGAAGCGAGGGGGAGGAACAGTGGAGGAAATATGGGGGAATTCTGTTTCAATCATACTCCAAAGGTGATGAACAACGTCTGGTTTTAGGGATTGGAATCAATACGAAGCAAGATTCTCTCAACTCTGGGCAAGGTGCAATCGAAGAGATTGGGATAAGGCATACAGCATCTGAACTCTTTCCCATATTGAATGCTGTTGTTGCCTCAATGTTTGAGAAGAAGCATCCCGCTGTGCAGAAACAGAATAGTGAATCTACAACGTTGGAATCAATGCTTAGAACATGTTTCTATAGAGAAAAAAAATACACGGTTGCAAGTGTTTCAATGCAGGGATTAATTCTTGAAGATGACCATGGAACAAAGGTCACCGTGGAAGACGATGCGAATCTCACGTGGATCAGTCTTCATCCTCAATGATTGCATCGAGCACGAGATTTTCGTTGTGCTCGGAATCTGATCTTTTCTTGTAGACACCTGCTGTTGTAATGAGTGCTCCGAGTATGTATGGGACGAAGCTGAGGAAGTATGCGCGTTTTACATCGACGTCAACCTCTCCTGCAACGTCATCTTCAAGTGTTACCTTCCAAGTCAGTAGACCTCCTTTTGATTCGTAGGACATCGCTGCGGTAGTGGATGCATCCGAGAAGAGATTGTCGTCGTAGACCTCCTCTCCGTCTTCTGTCACCTGGAAGCGCACATTGGATTCATTTTCTGTGACGACCGAAATCTCCAGAACGTCTCCTGAGAAGGTACGAGAGTTTCCTTCGAGCGGAGCATCTCCGGCGTTTACTTTAACTGGAATGTCCCATTCTTGAATAAACAACGTTCCTATCAGCAGTGATATGCCGATCAACAACAAAACATCGCCCAACTTTAACGGGGGTGCTGCCCCTCCACCGGCCATACTCATCCCAATCTCGGGAGGGTCAAAAGTGTGCCTCACCTTCGTGGAGGTTTCGAGAGGCCCATACGCTCACGAACGAGCCGTAGTTTTCCTGAGGAAGAGATGGAGATGAATTGAAGTTCATTTTCAGACTCAAGAAAAGACCGGACATTCGAATAGTCCTTGAGTAGAACACAAAGGATTGCAACTCCTACATCATCATGGATTTGGAGAAACGAACAAGCATGAGTTGCTTCTTTTGTTTTCGAAAAATAGGTATCGTATGGTTTGATGACATAAGCGGAAAGTCTGGACGAACTAATCGCGTCCATGAGATCCTGCTTTGTTTGAATATGCGATGGCATTGTAATTCCAATCCATCGACGCTTCGGTCGTTTGGCTTTGGAAACATTGGCACCCATGGTTGCCCATCATGCACCCCCTCATGTAGATATGGCATCAAACATTGAACAGCCTTTAGAACAAAGGGTGCGACAGACAACCATGGAGGAGACAAAGTCGCTAACGAAAATCTCGTTGTTGAAGAGCTTACTCTCGCCATCGACCTTCCCCCATTTGCTCATGCTTGCACTGTTCTCAATCGGATTCTTCATTCTGGCCCGGGCTAACGCAGAGGTTTGGTCAGCATACGGATTTGTTGGGTTTGCACTTGCATATGCGTGCCTTGCTCCATTGTCGAAAAACCAACGCTTGGGGTCTTCATTGCGTTTCAAATCTGAGGATATTTCAAACTTCAAAGCGTCGTTTCTTGATCGACTGAAGATCCTTATTCTGCCGCTGATTCTGGGGTTCACATTCCTGCTTGGGGTTTATTTCATCTTTGGAGAAAATGGAGTTCTATCTCAAGTAGGTTCATTCTTACCTGCGGCATTAGGAAGTCTTTTCGTCCTTTGGGCAGCCGCCCAGGGGCGATTCTTCGGAGTTGCAACAATGAACGCCATCCGTGTGCCTGAAGAAGGAGAAAGTTCTCTTGACGGTTACTCCTCAGTGCCTTCTCTTGTCATGACATCCACGCTTGTTGTGGTCATGACATTCGCAGTAACCGAAGGGATTCGATTCATCCGAGGTGGTTCTTCCTTCAGCCTCTGGCCGTATTTGTTTTCGTTCGCCGTCTATGGATTGTGCGTATACAACACTTGGGGTCAACGGAAACAAGCCTCCATGCACACTGCGACACACACCGTCGCAAGGAAATGGCTCTGGGCGACTCAATTGTTCATCACATGGCACGTTCTCAGCATCTTCCGTAGCATCGACACTGCTTCCGCAGATGCTCTGATCTTTATCGAAGAATTGTTCTTGATGATCGTCACGGTCTTCTTAGCCATTTGGGCACTCACAAGCAAAGGAGAGGGGTCTGAGTCGACTCTGTTCACTCGCGAAAATGCCTTGTTTTGGGGTGTTGCCTTCGGATATGCATATGCTGGCAGTGTAGCCATGATTACCTCGGTCATGGACGATGTTCGACAAGTCCTGATCGGTGGTCACGTCTTGGTTGTTGGTACTGTGATGTGGTTGCAACGAACCATGCTTGAATCCAAGACGCATCGAATAAGCAGTGACCTTAGAATCATAGAATCCGTTGAAGAACTAACGATTTACGATGAGCCAACGGAAAAAAGCAACGATGAGAACAACGACACCTCCGCTTCGGTGAGCACTTCCAAAAAAGAAACATCATCATCAGATGAAAGCATAGGAGATTCAATTGATTGGAACAAAACTCCTGAAGCATTGGGAGATTCCACAGAATGGGATGACGAAATCGAATTGTTGGATTAGTCCTCTCCAATTCCCGAAAGAAGCATAACAATTCGAATCGTGCCCTCCAAGTCCGGAGAAACACGGGCTCCAAGAATCACCTGGGCATCGGAATCGACAGCAGATGTAAGCGCAGTAGCGATTTCGTCAACTTGCCCGATGGTCATCCCCATTCCGCCTTCGATTTGCAACAGGCAGCCTTTTGCTCCAGCCACATTCATTGGTGCTAACGGGGCTTTTATCGTCGCATTGTACAAATCGTCCAGTTGATCGTGATGGCCAGTACCCACCAACATGGTCGAGCCTCCTTGATGCTGCACAATGGCTCTCAAATCCATCAAATCGAGATTGATAAGACCCATCGAAAGGAGTGTTCGAACCAAGCCATCGATGAGATCTTCCACCCATTCTGAACCCATGCTCCAATCTTTTCCACGATCTCGCGCTTGACGAGCCAAGCGTTCAAGCGAAAGTTCCACACACACATCGGATTGATGTTTTAGCCGTTGAATCTCTGCCTCCGCAATTTTCTTTCTTGTTGGTTGATGGGCAAACGGTAAGGCAGCAATTGAGAGAACCGTTGCTCCGTGAAGTTTTGCTTGTCGAGCAAATTCGTGTGATGCCCCAGTCCCAGTACCCCCCCCAAGACCAGCCACAATGATAACCAACTCTGCTTTCTCAAGGAAGGGGAGTGTGCGTGTAGCAAGACCTCGCATTCGCTGTTCAGCCAACGGGGGTAAAGCAGCGCAACCCAATGCGTCAAGCGTATGACCCAGCCGAATGATGTGGGCATCTTCGACTTCTGGAAAACGATCGTCGGCATCGAGCATCAACAACGATGCACCTGCTCCACGCTGATGGGCTCTTGCGGCCCAAACACAGCCAAGTCCACCAATTCCTGTGATGAGGATTTGGGACGACTCCATACCATGCCCTTAGCCATGACGCCCTTGAACTTACCTTATTTTTCAACAAATCGCAGGTACCGACGACGAGCATCGCGAGCCCATGCATTGTCCGGCTCAAGGCGCAACACCTTGTCATAATACGAAACGGCTGTTTCGAATTCAGAAAAATGTCGACCGTAGAGGTGCCCAAGATTGGACAACACTGGAATGCATTCTTCGTCTTCCTCAAGCATGCTCAAGAGCAACCGCTCAGCAGCACCGAGGTCATTTTTAAGCATTAAATCCTCAGCTTCATCAAGGCGTTCAAGTTGACTTGAAGTGAGGTCGTAAATGTTGTCAAATGGTGTTTCCGCCATGAAGTTCCGACGGGGTCGAATCACAAGAATTCTTGCCTTGTTAGTTTTTGGTTCAAAAACGGCACACTGCAAAGCATTATTCTTACGAATCACTAACAATGTTTAAGGTGTCCTTCTAAGTCGAAAGACCATAGGGTGTGGCCGTGCTAGCAACGTCGTTCTCAAAACGTCGGACCATTGTGGTTGCAGTGTTGCTTCTTTTGCTCTTGCCAGGCCTTGCTACATCACTCCCAACAGGAATTGGAGGGCAACAAAATGACATCGCCGATGTCGCTAAAGAAGGTTGTCTGTGTCACAACGCCGCACCATCCAACAGTGTCCAAGTAATTTTGGACAGTGTTCCGTATGCATGGGCGCCCGGTGAAACCTACGAGCTCCAACTCCACATCATCGGTGGACCTTCTGCTGGAGGGCAGTACTCTGCTGGGTTCTCGATGCGTGTTTCCAGTGGCGAACTTGCAGGCATTGGTGCTGACAACTGGCAAGGCGATCTCCAATCCCTTACACACACATCTTCATCTGCAGCCGAGAGCGACCGCATGTGGGATCTCACTTGGACCGCACCTGCTGAGGGAGAAGGCACCGTCATATTTTGGATTACAGGCAACAGTGTCAATGGTGACGGTGGTCTTGGAAACGTTGTGGAAGATATGTGGAATCAACTCACCTTTGCGTTGGTTGAGGGTGATGAAGACAGTCTAGCCCGTGGCACTCGCACCGTATTTGCTGGCGATGGTAATGTAGCCCCTCCTGAGCCAGAATCGCATGGCACTGATTTGCATCACATGGGTGCAAAACTTCGAGCTCACTGGCTTGGACTCCTCGGCTTCGGAGCAGTCATCATGTGCGTTGTCTTCGCAGGACTGATGCTCCGTTATGGATTCTCAACATCCTACGAGGGTCGAAGCAACCAACTGCGACTCCGCTACAAACTCATGCGACGAGGTGATCAGTGATGTACGACGACACCATCAACAACCTGCTCAAGGGCGTCGCTGACGGTTCAATTTCCGTCAAGGATGCTCGTAACGCACTCGAAGGTGTTGAACTCACAGAGGAGCAAATGGATGAAGCCATCAATCACGGTGTTCACGATGTCGCCGAATCAGGAACCATCGTTAGTGCAAGTCTTGCACCGTCTGGTGGCTCCTATCTCACCATGTTCTTCTTTGCATGGGGAATCTTCTGGGCTTGTTATTGGGCATTCTCGCTCATTTATGGCCTCGCTAAGAGGTGGGACCAGCAACAGCTTGCATTCCACCTTGCCATGACTCTGACAACTCTCATCCTCATGGGAGTGATCTACCTTAAGTTCATCTTGCCAGACACCATCATCGTCAAACATTCTCAAAACAAATACGTACCTGAGCACGTCAAAGATTGGAAGGAGTACAAGTGGTGAAGTGTATGGCTAAGGATTACAACCTCTTCGTCCCTGAAACAAAAGAAGGCGTTGCCAACGCTGGTGAAACCGTCATCAACCGAAGGCAGTTTCTTCGTTATGGATTCAATACCACGGCCGGTGTTCTTGCTGCATCCTTGGGCGTACTTGGGTTTGCTGCGATTCTCTTGCCACCCGGTGGAGGTTCAGCGGGAGATCTGTCGGTAAAATTCTGGGCCAAGGGTCGTGAAGATACGGCATGGTACGGACCAAAACATCTCCAGTCCATGACCAAGGCAGACTTCGTTGCCGAAGCGGCGAATTCCAACACAGGCACATCTGGTGCTTCGGGAGTATGGAACGGCGTTCCAGTCGTTGTGACCTATGTTGAGGACTCGAAATGGCAAGGTTCACCAACCGACAACAACAAAGCACGGTTCCAAATGATGGAAGGCTACGATGAATCCGGCAAATACATTGGTCACTTTGAAGACATGGTGGCGTTGGATGACCGAATCTATCCTTCCGATGACCTGATCATGGTCTTTGGTCGATGCACTCACCTATGCTGCATTCCGGGGTGGCAACTTGTTGCTAATTCGTACACCGATGACACATGGACTCCGGGTGGGACCGATGATGGTGGAACGAAACTGTTCTGCATCTGTCACTCCTCTCGGTTTGATACAACCGCCTTGGAGATGAATACCAACCGTAACCGATCCAACGGTGCTACGTTCACTTACGCTGGAGTACGCAAAGCTGGTGGTCCCGCTCCTGTCGGACTGCCGCTGATTCCAATTGTACTCAACAACGATGTCGTTGAAGGAATAACCGATTATGTCGATTGGCTGACGTATTGTGATTGAGGTGATAAAATGACAACAATGTTCTGGATTCTTTGGTTTTTCATCGCTTTCATCATCGTCCTTGTGGCCTTTACGCTACGTAAGGAAACAGAAGAAATGCCCCGCCGAGAAATTCTCCGTGCGGTCGAATCGACCGGAGGCATGGGGATTTCAGAACGGGCCTTCTTGTGGGTGTTCTCATGGATGGATACTCGCTTCCGTATACAGGACTATTGGAACATGTCCAAGGGCGCCTACTACAACATGCATCGACAAATGCCACTCACACACGCAGAAAAATACAAGCTGCGAATCATATGGTATTGGTACCCATTGTACTGTCTTGGAGGAATTTCCTTCTTGAGTTTCATTATTCTCGTCATGACAGGAACCATTCTCGGAATTTACTATGTTCCTGGCGGTGAAGGAGATCCTTCCCCTGCTTATGCTTCAATGGAATTCATTATGCTTGAGTTACCGTTTGGCTACATTATTCGTGCAGTCCACCATTGGGGAACACACTTCATGGTTGCATCTGTCTTCTTACACATGTGTCGTGTCTACTTTACAGGTGCCTACAGAAACCCACGAGAACTCAATTGGCTCATCGGTGTAGCCCTGATGGCATTGACCATCGTTTTCGGATACTCAGGCTATCTCCTGCCATGGGACAGCCTTGCTTACGGTGCAGCAGTCATCGGAATTAACCTCGCTAACTCCTCACCGCTCATTGGAAAGTACATTGCAACACTTCTCTTTGGAGGTTCGTCGCTTACACCTCGAACGGTCACTCGTATGTACTTCATCCACGTCTTTATCCTTCCAGTGATCGTGACTACACTGATCATCATTCACTTGTTTATTGTCTGGGTACAAGGTATTGCGGAGCCACATTGATCGGAGGAATTTGAATGGGACTAATGGAAAACTTGGGACGAGTTGCAACCTCGTACATGGATGAGAAAGCCAAGCTACAGGAAGCTGGCGAAAAGCGTAAGCGCACACGGATGGGTCACGGTTTCTGGCCACATGAAGTTCTGCGTGACACCATTCTCTTTGCTTTCATGGCCGCAGTATTGCTGTTCTATGCATGGCTGATTCCACCGCCATTGCACGGTGCAGCAGACCCCTATGCTCAAGCAGGATTCGTTTTCCCTGATTGGTACGTACTGTTCTCATATGGGTACCTGCGATGGGGAGAATATCTTCCGCAATTTACAGTACCAACCGGATTTATTGGCGACATTGTTGGCCAACCGGTCTTCGCATGGAACGCTGCATGGTGGGGCGCTGCTCTGACCGGAATTCCAGTTGGAATCCTTGCACTTCCTCCGTTCCTTGGCGGACGTGAGAAGCGACCTGTCGAAGACCCATGGTTTGCTGCAGCTGGTGCAGTATATCTCGCTCACGTTTGGTTCATCTCTGTCTTTTCGATCAACATTTTCCTTGAACTGTACGGGAAAAATCGTTCGGATTTTTGTAAGCTCGATTCACATGGAGATCTGTTATGTGGAACGAGAGCACCGTGGATAGCGGAAATATTCAATGCTGTGCCTTGGATCCTAACGGGCCTGCTGTTATGGATTGTCATCTACTTCATTGGGCGGAATGTCCTTGTCAAGGCCTGGGGCTCGGGCTTTACGCCAGAGCACGGTAAGCGATTGATTATTGGAGCCCTCGTTGTATCTGCAGGAGCATCTGTTGCTACCTTCGACACCTACGACAACGGTTTCTGGGAAGCGGGTGGACTGTTGACCATCAAAGGACTAACACATGACTACTATCCAGAACTTGAAGCCATGCGGACACAACCTGCGGATGTCCACGTTCATGAGACCAATTCATTCACGGACGATCGGGGTTACACGGATGGTATCGTACCCGCCAGCGAGTGGTTGGATTGGCAAATTTTCCAACCAGCTCGTGAAACAATCATCGATTTCAGTGATGCAAACAATCACCAAGACATTGAACGAGAAGAAAACGCCGCAGGGGCTACAGAAACATTCGCAGGTGGCGCAGGCTACTCTGCGTCTGGAACATTCACGGTTTATGATACGTACACCAGCGAGGCCCTTCCAACCGATGTCACCTGCGAGTACCGTGCAAGCGAACGGAAAATCGATGGCGTCAATACTGCAACAATGCTCACAAGCACAATGTCTGTCAGCGACAGTTCTGGAACGGTCATCACACAATTCAACGATTGTGAGGGCGCAGAAATCAACCTCGAGCCCGGTGTCTACGGCTATGCTTACACAATCACAGCCTCCGGACCTTTGGCACTGAATGAGTCAATCACAACGGAAACCACATTCTCAGTACGCACTTTCCAACCGCTCCTTCTGTGGGACAACAGTGCAGGAGAACATGCTGGAACGGTCGTTGATTTGGATGATGATGCAGCGCTTGCAGCCTATCCGAATCAATTCAGTGTTACAGAAAATCCATCGTACCACGTTAATCCAAAGTCCTTGGATGCGAAACTCACCTATGCCATGTTCATACCATGTCTGACCTTTGGTGCAGTTGTTATCGTTCTGTTGCGATCGATGGCGCGTGGTTATGAATTCGAGATGAACAAGTGTTACGGCTGTGACCTGTGTGACGATGCTTGTCCAGTTCGATTGTTCAATGGTGGAGACAAACTCAACATCATTTACAATTCATGGAACAACGAAGACGATGGTGTCCCGTTGTACTCGTGTCTTACATGTACTGCATGTACGAATGCTTGTCCGCAACTTGTCAACTACGATTCCTACGTTGACATCCGTCGAAGTCTTATCGTCGGAGGGCCAGCTGCAGAAATTCCACACACAGTTCTCCAAGCAGTGCTTGCAGCAGAAGCTGAAGAAGGCTCGAACGATGACTTCATCCCAGTTGAAGAATACCCAATCTCATCCAGTGTAGGATACTACCCTGGATGTGTTGACTATCTCGACCAAGAAATGGTCTTCTCTCACGTTAACGAAGGAGAGATGAACCTCGGAGATTCAACGACTGCGGCCTTCACATTGTTCGAGGAAATGGGTCACGATGTGTCTTATCTTGGACGTGACTTCCTCAAGTGCTGTGGTCACGACCAGAAGTGGCAGGGATTGACTGAAGTCTTTGACAAACTCAAGGCGTACAACCAGAAGAAGATCGAAGCATCTGGTATTGATACACTCGTCTCATCCTGTGCAGAGTGTTTCCGTACCTTTGCTCGAGATTACGAACTCGAAGGAGTCAAAGTCATGCACACGACTGAATATCTTATCGAGAATGGTTTCGACATGCAACTCTCAACGGATGCAACCACAGTCACATACCACGACCCATGTCGTCTTGGACGGCAAATGGGCATCTACGATGAACCTCGTGAACTCATCAACGCCATCGACGGTGTTGATCTCGTCGAGATGGAACATCATGGTGAAGATGCGATGTGCTGTGGTGTCTCAAGCATGATGTCTTGCAACGAAAATGCCCGAGCTCTTCGTGTTGCACGAATGGAAGAAATCAAATCAACTGGAGCAGACACAATGCTGACTGCATGTCCAAAGTGTGTATCTCACTTTGAATGTCTCAAATTTGAGGGTGATGAGCGCTACGAAGACATCGAGATTCTCGATGTTGTGTCCTTCCTTGCTCGTGAAATCAACGCAAAGAAGAGTGAACTTCCAATCAACACTCCAACTGAAGTTGAGGCTTGAAATCAATCCTGAGAAGGAGCGTCGTCCTCCATTCCTACGATTTCGTAGTTTGAAGGGAAGAGCGCAATAAGTACACCAGCGATGAGGCTGACCAGCCCCCACATGAACTCTTGATTGACGAACAGAAGTTCCAATGCGATCACACAAAGGATGAGCCCTCCGATGTTGGAGGTCCAAACAAGCGTTTTGAATGTTCCAAGGGAAACGCCTGTGGTCCCTTCCTTTCGATAAGGGCCGAATTCACCACCAAATCGTTGTGCAGTTGGTTGTTTTCCCTTCTTTGACATTCAATCACCTCATCGGTCAATCATATTGATTGCATCAGTCGGACAGGCAAGAACGCAAAGTCTGCACCCTGTACAGGACTCACGAACAATCTTCGCTTTTTGATTGCTTTCAACCTTGATTAAAGGACTACGCATAGCCACTTTGTAGACTTCGATGGCATCGTCATCACAGACGATGGTACATTGGTCACAACCAATGCACAACTCCTCTTTGACGAACGCTACAGCAGACTCTCCGCCTTTCAGTGATGCGTGTTGGACACCACGTTGACGATTCAGACTCGTACGGATCCGCTTCGCCTCTTGTGCGCGGCGACGCTTCAGCTCATCCGAGGACGTCATGGTTCACCTCAGCAATGGGTTGCCCTTGAAACTTGGCAACGCTCAAATTAACAAGTAAATCTCCAAAACAATAGAATGCACCGACCAAAAGAGGTGGATTCCAAGCGGTAAAAATCGTGTAAGGAACCTCTGGAGCCCACGCCCAATTTCCAAGATACGTGCCCCATAATTCCATGAACAAGGCAAGCCATACCATCGAAGCATAGAGGCGTGGTTCTGGACCATAGTGTACAAATCCAAGGGTCAGGAACAGAAGGATTACCGCCGAGGTATCGATTCCAATTACTGCCATATACACAACGAACGGGACAAGGAATAAAATCAGATAGATTGGTGAGCCAACTGGTAAATGCTTTGCAACACGACGACCAAGATCAAACAGGAAGTAGTGGCCGACCGGAACAAACAGTGGCATCAAATCTCGTTGATACTCGTAAATGAGCCATACCTCACTAAAGAACAACTCCATAGGGGTTGCAAATGCCAACACAGCAAGCATCTCGATGCGTTCCTTTCGATCGGTTTTCCAAAAGATGAGTGAAAAGACGCTGATGCACCAGATGTTGACTGGCCATTCTGCGTATTTCGCTGAAACAAGAAGACCTATTGCAATCGTTAGGACATAGAGAACTTCACGACGCATGATTGCGCTACGAGTTCATTGTTTAAATCAACCAGTCAAGATTCAGAGAGAGCTGCAGACTCAAGCCCCATCGCTAGCATCGACAATTCCGAAAGCAAGGCATGCCAGTTGTGTGCATGGGTCATGTAGGTGGAATCTTCTTCTGAAGTGACGAAACGTGCACTCGGTGAATTGAGGTTACCAATCTCGTCTTTTTTCGGGTTGATTCTGTAAAACCAGGACGATGCATCCCCATCAACGAGATACACTACTGGTTCAACTGGGGCTCCAGAATCTGTTTTCATGAGTGTTGGAACACCCTCTTGAATCAGAAAATCATCTGTTTCGGAACTACCTTTTCCGTACATGAGTTTCTTCATCTTACGATTCGAGAGGTTCAAGAGTTGTTCGCCAGATGTTACCGTCATGATTCCAAGACCGTACGTTCCACGGTTGTTCTTGATGTATGCAACAGGTTCTCTTTCGATTCCCAATGCGGCATATCGTTGAGCGAGTTTGGCCAAGAAAACATCAACATCACTTGCCAGTTGGATTCTGCAAGTCTCTTTTTCAAGACACTTTTCCTCAGAAACGAACGATTCACACATGAGGTGCCAAGCATCAATACCGATGATTTCACTGACTTCTTCGACCAAAGGACGCAAGAATTCGAAGTGCTGTGATTTCTTTCGTTGATACCACCCCATTTGCGGACTCGGAAGGACACTCTTTGCTGAAAGACCTTGGAGGCCTCCATCCGTTAGATCGTTGTTCAATAGTATGAAGTCCGGTTGCTGGCCTTGAACGAGCAAGACGTCATCAACGACCTCGACAATGTCGAGAGGCAGGGGTCCATGAATGCCGTTCAGTGCATCAAAACCATCCAATTCGGGATTGCCAATTGTACATCGATAACCGGCTCTCTGAACGAGATTGCACAAGGTTCGTAAGTTCTCGACGTATCCCTGATTGCGCGTGTGAGATTCTGGATAAATGTGCACCCACTCACATCCAGGCTGATGTCGCTCGATGTGCGCTGCAATCCGTTCCGTCAATTGAGGAAGATCGGATTCCGAGGTGTTGTTGAATCCAGCAGGAAATTGATTCGCATCCACGACTGCAATCTTCCATCCCGCATCTCGAATATCAACACTTCCATAGATTGGAACTGTAATCTCAGATCGCTTGTTTGCCATCCATGCAACAATCGCATCTCGCTTTTCTTCTAGAGCATCGCTCAAATCATGCACATATGACATCAGATTACCTCCGAAAGCAAGTCATCGATGGAACGATGATGTTGTGGTGAATCGTATTCCGTGAGGTGAAGGGACTCAAACAATCCGAGTCCAAGAGCAATCTCAGGTTGATGTCGAAGAAGTGGCTCACAGAAGTTCCATCGCGATGCTATTTCCTCAATTTGTGCTGAGTACTCTTGCAAGCATTGACTCAGAAGCGTTGGTGATGTTGCCGTCCCAGCTGGAAGTTTCTTTCGTTCCACCACAGTACGTGGAAGCGAAGTACGTGATGCTGCCATACGGAGCGCTTTCTTTTCAAGACCATCCGATGGTAAGCGTTGGTCCATGGGGAGGGTGAGTGCGTCCTTGCGGTGAGAACGACCGAGGAATGGAACACGAACTTCCAGCGAATGCGCCATTGAATGTCGATCAACAAGACGAAGTTGAAAATTACTCAATTGACCGTGTTCAAGTTCAAATTGCAACGTATCTTGCAATGAGTCCAGATGGGTTTCAGGCCGATGGTCGTCGGTCCACCAGCGACCATCATCGAACTCAAGGTTACCCTGTTCAAACTGCCGAACGAATGGATGATTCAACATCGTCATTCGCTTTTCCAGTTCATGCTTATGCGCATTCAAGTCAACATATCGAGGATAGCCAGCATGAATTTCATCTGCACCTTGACCACACAATCCAACCCTGACGGATTGGGCCATCGTCTTGAACAAGGGTTGGAAGAACAGGACGGACACGTCCAAATCTTCCCCGTGCCATGAGAGTGAGGGCAAATGGTTGGCAAATGAGTCCTGACCCATGATGGCTTGGTGATGTTTCAGATCCAAAGAAGAGGCAACCAATTCTGCTGCCACCCAGTCAGGATTGTCCTCACTTTCCGCAACTGTCCAACATTCTGGTGTTGGACGATTGTAACGATGAGCAGCATCGTTTGCTACTGCTGCAACCAGTGAGGAGTCAAGACCACCCGAGAGAACAATACCAACCGGTACGTCTGCCATGAGGCGTTGACCTACACTATCGATGAAACCATCGAGGAGGTGTTGAGCTCCCGAACCTTCGTCGTAGTCATCAACTGGAGCGATACGAGGCTTCGAGAAACGATGTGAATCCAACAGTACAGGTCCATCTGCTCCGAGTGACCATACTTCAACGGTACCCGGACGAACTTGGTGGACATCAAGGAAGAGTGTTGTCGCATCAAGTGGATATTCCCACACCAGACGAGTCATGAGTGCCTGTTCATCCAATTGTGGATAGAAGTCCGAATGAGCCCGCAGTGCTTTCACCTCGCTTGAAAAGACCAATGAAGAACCTATTTTTGAGCGGATCAAGGGTTTTATCCCCATTTCATCTCGGGCGAGAATCAACTGATTGCGTTGTGGATCCCACAAGGCAAACGCAAACATCCCATCCAACACATGGATCCACTCAGCATGATCCTTCGCACTGGGTGTTGAACTTGACGCAATGGATTTCTCATAAAGGGCAAGTATTGTCTCACTGTCACCAAATGTAGTCCAAGAATAATCAGGCATTGAGGAACGTATCGATTCATAATTGTAGATTTCACCGTTTGCAACGAGAACGTTCCCTTCTTGAGATAGAATTGGTTGAGGACTTCCGTCCAAGTCGACAATAGCAAGCCGTGCATGGCCAAGGCATACCGAGTCATCTGTCCAGATTCCAGAGCCATCCGGACCTCGATGGTGTTGGAGGTGAATCATCTTCTTGACAATGCTGGGCTCTGGAGCACCCAGCATTCCTGAGATGCCACACATAAGTTGGGATTTGTGGCTCTCGGATATATACAGTTGCTTTTGTTTAACATCACCAGAGTGGATACTTGAATGCTGTAACAGCAAGCAGTATCACTGCGATTCCGAAGAATGTGTAGTATATTGATTGAGGTGGTTCTTTGGAATCACTGTCTCCGTACATAGGTACCAACGTTCGGTCGTACAGCAATCAATTCTAAAATATGGCGGAAGAACCGTCTCAGATGATGCCTAAAAATGGGTCGATGATGAGAACGACAGCCAAAGGAATCAACAACATCGTCGCATTGTCGTCGATGTAACGAAGTCGGGGCCACTCAGCAGCAACACAGATGGGAGCCATCAAGGGGACAAGGAGCCATGGAGTATCAACCCAAACGGCACAAGCGGCCCAAATAATGGCGATACCCAACATTCCAGCCCAAATGACTGTGGTGGTCGTCACACCTTTTCGGCGTAATTCTCCAAGGAGAGGATCACCCAAGGAGAGACTGAGAATCAATGGGTAAGCGTAGGCTGCTTCTGGTGTTAGAAGAAAGACCATACCAACGCCGAGGGCTCCCCAAGCAAGCGCAGAAACTTGCTTTGCTTCATAGGAACGCTGACCAACGACGGTCCATCCCATACGGAGGCGCAAGGCTTCTCCGAAGATGGCGATGAGAATGACGCTTGAAACCACTTGTTCGAGGGAGAGGGAGACCGAGTCTGCAACGTCTTCTCCGAATTCAAAAAACAAGAACGGAAGGAAAGACATCGCTAAGTGTATGGCTCTTCGTAGAATATGCCCCGACATGCCTCCAACTGAGAGATCGACCGGGTTTGTTAGCTCAACTTGGTCACTCATTTCCGTTCCTCAGTTGAGCGTATGCATCGTCAAATGACATCAAACCTTCCTCGATTTTGGACAACAAAGAATCAAATTCAGGATGCTCAAGAAGAAGCCGCTCGTGGTGCGAAAGAAGCCGTTCCCTCCAGCGGGCACGACTCGCACGTGTGGATTGTTCAAGGTTAAGGAGCATCGATGATGCCTCAGCAATTCCATCGCCATGCAAGGCACTGACAAGGAGAACCTCAGGTGCATCCTCATGTCCAAGATGCAGCGATTCCCGCAACTCGTTGGCATGACGTTGCGCTCCATCAAGGTCAGATTTGTTGACGATTACCGCATCTGCGAGTTCCAAAAGGCCTGCTTTTTCTGCTTGAACACCGTCACCCCGGGCAGGTCCTTCAATCAATACAATTCGATCTGCAACAGCGGCACATCGGACTTCAGATTGACCTGCACCAACCGTCTCAATGACAACTTTGTCCCAACCAACATGCAGCAAACAGAACGCCATGTCTCGAACCACAAGCGGTACAGAGCCACTGGTTTTTCGTGTCGCAACTGAGCGAACGTACACCGAGTTCTTCTTGTTGTCATCATCTACAACACTCATGCGCACACGGTCACCGAGAAGCGCACCGCCAGACCGTGGCGATGAAGGATCCACAGCAAGAACTGCAACTCGATGACCATGATCGACCCATTCGTGCAACAATCGGTCAAGAAGACACGATTTGCCCACACCCGGAGGTCCAGTTAGCGCCAGTATCTTCCAGCCAGAATCCTCACTATGAGGTTCAGAGAATCGAAGTTCGCCGTTTTCGATGGATGAAAGCAAGCGTGCAAGGGCTCGCCTGTCACCTGCTTTTGCGGCATCCAATCGGTCATCCAAAATCTCACCTCAGTTGGATGGGTTCCAATACCATCCAGCACCATGACCTACACCAGCATCATCGCGTTGAACGGCTGTTGCAATGAAGTCAACCATTTCTTGTGAGGTTGTACCAGGCCCAAAGATAGCCCGAACACCAGCCTCATACAATGGTGGACAATCATCTTCTGGAATAATGCCACCGCCGAACACTATCACATCACCCATGTTGTGTTCTCGAAGTGTTTCACATATTCTTGGGAAGAGATGTCCATGCGCACCAGACAATGAAGAGAGACCGAGAAGAATCGCATCTTCGTCACGAACGGTCTCAATGATTTGCTCGGGTGTTCGTCGCAATCCAGTGTAAATCACTTCGTGCCCAGCATCCCGAAGCGCACGAGCAACTACCTTTGCTCCTCGGTCGTGTCCATCAAGCCCGGGTTTTGCGATGACAATACGCAGCGGCTGGTCCATGTCATGAGGACTTGAATGACAGTTATCAAAGAGTCGTTAAAATTCATTCATCGCTCAATGTTTCGGGGATGAACTCAAATGTCAGGCCGCACATCCATCATCATGGCTTGGGAGAAAGACCCCCTACATCTTCAACCCAGCAAAGGATATTTGCGCGTTCGAAGAGTCAACCGAGCCATCATGGAGACATGGTTCAGGGAAATTTCAACCGTTGATGTTGACACACTTCCAGAGGAGGGTGGTGTAATCTACACTGCATGGCATCCGGGTGGTCTAATCGATCCGATGCTCATGATGGCGGCCCTACCTGGTGGACTCACGTTTGCAGCGAAATCGACCTTGTTTAAAATTCCAATTTTATCGCGAATTATGAAATGGATCAATGTCCAACCAGTCCAGCGAGCACAGGATTCTGATGCATCGACCGAAGAACGGAAAAAAGCCAATTCCAAACTCATCGATACGTTGGCAGAACTTGTTGCAAACGGCGAACGTATTGCAATTTTCCCAGAAGGAATGAGCCATACAGAATCCTATGCTGTTGAATTGAAAACAGGCGCTGCCCGAATCTTCCTAGAAGCCCATCGTCGAGCCCTTGAGACCGGAAAGCCTGTACCAAGTATTGTTCCAATCGGATTGCATTACAGTGACCAGCACAAGTTCCGCGAGCGTGTCAGCTTGCAAATCAACCGGGCTGTTGAAACTCCACCACTCCCACGCGCGGAAGGTGCCCCCCAGCCAACTAAAAGCGAATTGTCTGAATACGGAGATCAAGCGCATGATCGAGCATGGGTCAGTGAAGTCACCACTATGCTTCAGACCGAACTTAATCGAATAAGCCATGCACAGGAATCATGGGAAGATCGTGAACTGGTCTGGCGTGCGAGAAGGATGATTCATACAATTCGAAGCGGAGAGAATGTTTCAAAGATCAATTACAATGAAGCCATTCTTGGCTCACGACGCGTTCGTGCAGCTTGGCAATATCTCTCGGTTCATGACGCACAACGAACCGAAGAAATAGAGGAGAAATTCAAACTGCATCACAACGAAATGGAACGAATTCAACTCCGATCATGGGAATTGAAAGACCGTAAAAAGAAAATTTCAAAGAAATCGTTTGTCAAGAACTTCGCGTTTTGGTTGTGGTCAGCATCTTGGATGCTTGGTTTTGTCACATGGTCTGCTATGATCGCTACAGGAGTTCCTTACATGTTTGTCCGTTTGTTTGTTTCAATGAAGGCAAGTAAAGAGGAAAACAAAGCAGGAATTGGATCAATGAAATTGCTCTACTCCGTCGGGTTGTATCCAATATGGTGGCTGTTCTGCGCGATAACTCTTGGATGGTTCATTGCTTCAGCCAATTCGCCGCTCCAAAGTTTCGAATTACCAGGATTGATTTTACCCGTTCTTGCAGCCATCCCGTGGATACTCGTATCGGCGATTCTGTTGTTCTGGTGGCCCGTATCTGCACGTTTGCATCTCAAGTTGTTCCAACGGTTGTGCAAATCATGGAGAAATCTACGTCTTTGGTTCAAACTGCGCAGCGGCCAAATCGAATGGGATGCCCTCATCCATGCACATCAGACTTTGGCGACTGAGATGGCTTCAATTGGAAATGGGTTGGTCTTACCGGGAGATCCTGATTGGAACGACCCACCCTCCGGTAAAGACGATTGGGAAATGGTTCAATTCCGCCCCTCCTGAGGTCGGCTCTCTCCGGTGGTTTTGAAGGGCAACGAATAAGGGCGTTATGCCCAAGCGGGTATTGGTGAGAAGGGTGTCATCCACAGAACAACGTCTCAATGACCTACGCGCTCGAAAGGCTCGAAGCGAAGCTGGGGGCGGTCAGGCACGAATTGATGCACAACACAATCGCGGGAAAATGACCGCTCGTGAGCGCTTGGATATGTTGCTTGATGAAGGGACCTTCCAAGAGATTGATGCTCTTGTGGAGCATCGTTGTCGAGACTTTGACATGGACAAGAACGTGATCCCAGGAGACGGTGTTGTCACCGGTCATGGGAAAATCAACGGTCGTGAAGTATTCGCCTTTGCACAAGATTTCACAGTTTATGGCGGTTCATTGGGCGAAATGCATGGACTCAAGATTTGCAAAGTCCTTGACATGGCCCTCAAAACGGGTCGGCCTGTGATTGGATTGAATGATTCTGGTGGGGCTCGAATTCAGGAGGGTGTTGCTTCGTTGGGTTCCTATGCTGAAATTTTCTTCCGCAACGTTCGTGCTTCGGGCGTTGTTCCTCAAATCAGCGTCATCATGGGACCTTGCGCAGGCGGCGCGGTGTACAGTCCAGCCATCACAGACTTTGTCATAATGGTGGACAAAACAGCCCACATGTTCATCACCGGACCAGAGGTCATCAAGACAGTCACCAATGAAGTGGTTTCATTCGAAGATCTGGGCGGGGCCATGACCCATGCCTCAAAATCTGGAGTATCACACTTCACAGCAGAGAGCGATGATGCTGCGATTCAACTCGCTCGCGACTTGTGCGACATGTTCCCCTCGAACAACATGGACCGAGCACCAATACGCAAGACATCCGACAGTCCTGACCGACTGTGTGAGGCGTTGGATACCATGATTCCAGAAGACACAAACAAGCCATATGATGTGACTAATGTCATTCGCGAAGTGCTCGATGACGGGGGCTTCTTGGAAGTACAAGCTGATTACGCAATGAACATCGTCTGTGGGTTTGGTCATCTCGCTGGCCACACAGTGGGAGTTGTTGCCAATCAGCCAAAGGTCTTGGCAGGATGTCTCGATATTGATGCGAGCGATAAGGCTGCGCGCTTTGTTCGATTTTGCGATGCGTTCAACATTCCAATCCTCACCTTTGAGGACGTACCAGGCTTCCTTCCAGGAACCAACCAAGAATGGGGTGGAATTATTCGCCACGGTGCAAAGTTACTCTACGCTTATGCTGAGGCGACCGTTCCAAAACTAACCGTTATTCTACGCAAGGCCTACGGGGGTGCCTACGATGTCATGTCGTCCAAGCACATTCGAGGAGATTACAACGTGGCTTGGCCAAGCGCAGAATTGGCCGTTATGGGTGCCGATGGGGCTGTCGAAATTATTCATCGCCGTCGGATCAAAAACGCTCGTAATCAAGAACAAGAACGTGACCGATTGGTACAGGACTTTACAGACACCTTTGCGAATCCATACAAAGCCGCGGCCATGGGCTACATCGACGATGTCATTGAGCCAAGTGAGACTCGATCACGTCTTTCCAGAGCCTTGCTTATGCTGATGGAAAAAGAAGAGATACGCCCTGCGAAGAAACACGGTAACATACCACTGTGAGGAAGAACCATGGCCGATGAAGCGACACGAAGGATGGCTGCCATTGCAGCAGTTCTCAGTCTTGTCGAAAGTGGAGACGATGCCTCACAGCGAGGAAGACAAACCGGTGAAGCATGGTCTCAAGACCATCGTCGAATGAACATGGGCCGATCCTCATTGATGAATCATAGGAGCAACAGAAGCCCTTGGAGATGATACGATGACAGAGAAGCGAACAGTCAAAGTCAACGGTGAAGAATTGGAAGTTGAGATCACGCTCAACGAGGACGGTTCGTACAACGCTACGGTTGAAGGACAAACCTTCACCGTGGAAGTGCCAAATGCACAAGCAGCACCACGTGCCCGACGAGGTGGTGGTGCAAAGAAGAAGAAGTCGGGAACGGTATCCGCGAACATCCCTGGAAAGGTTGTTACCGTGGAAGTCAAGGAAGGAGATGTTGTCAAAGAAGGACAAGTCATCCTCATTCTTGAAGCCATGAAAATGCAAAATGAAATTCAGGCACCTGTAAATGGTACTGTTGTCAGTGTAGCATGTGAGGAAGGACAAGCCATCGAAGCCAATGTTCCACTTGTTGTTATTGAGCCAGAACCAACCGATGATGAGGATTAGAAAGGAACAGTTCAAGAGGTATGGAGGATAGGTGTTGGTATGACCGAAGGCCCAGCATGCGACTACCCTGGATGTGGAGGAGTTGGCTTGGTCATTTCGCGACTTTCCCCTGAGGGGTATCTCGTCGCCACTGGAAAGAAGGCATACTCCTTCCGGGAAGCATACCGGCGATTCCACTATTGTGCGGATCATCACGAGGAACTGATGAGCGGTGTTTGGTCTCGTGTTCGGAAGCCGGATGACAAGAACGATGGTCATGTAGCACCGACTGCTATCTGAGCGAGACTTACATAAGCAACAATCACTTCATTGTTCCATGTCGGAACGACAACACGCCATATCTCAGAAAATCTTAGCCCTCATCGCAACACTGATGATTTGCGCCATACCATTTTCATTCTCAACACCATCACTGCTTCCAGATGATTCAATTGTTGAATCTGAAAGTTCAGGAATGGGTGCCCGAAATGTCACAGCCGCAATTCCAAACCCATGCATTGGCAATGGAACGAATGCAGCTGGAACCATTGTATCCGATGTACTCGAAGTCAATGACGCTCAATCAACGGCGTCACCGGCAAGTATCCTTCCCGTCTCGTGTACTGACCTCTCACTTCACGCCTCAACCGATCTCGACTTCTTTGAGATTCAACTCGTCACTGGTGTCACCTATTTCGTTAACGTAAGCTTNTCNCACGCTATNCAAGACGTTGACGTGAATTGGGATACGATCAATGGNACGTTTTTGGATTCAGGCACATCNACCTCNGACCTTGAAGCGCTTCAAGTAACAGCNACNCANAANATCACATCGTACGTCGAGGTCTTTCCATACCTTGGATTCATAGGAACAACAAATCCNGTCACATACAANATTACCATCGAAACCGANAATCCNGGTGGTGGCCAGAGTCTTGAGTTGGTNTACGTCAATATNGCAAACGAATCAAATGCAAGCGTTTCCTTNGCAGGTCTNCAATCGAATACAACCTACAACTATNCAACCGTCTTGACACAAGATATGATTGGTAACACCTCGGTGTCCTACATTATNGGGAACGGTACATTCAATTCCACNAATTCTTCTACCTACTCGTTCGGATTCAACTACACCTCTGAACACAACGAATCTGTGGTGGAGATTGTAACTCTTCTCTACGATGCCAATGGCAACCTCCTTGCAACAGGGTTTGATGAACTTGAAATCACCATGATGAACNTGGAAGCCACGTCCTCGACAACCGGAGAAATCAATCTGACCAATCTCAGTGTTGGTACCACGTATGATCTGCAATGGATTGTCTATGACGAGAGTATTTTCTTTACAGAGTATCTCGCAAACAACAGCATTAACTCCGCTCTCAACGTTTCTGTCATCGACGAAATGATGTACACATTTACTGCTCAGAATGAAACCCGAGACTACAACATTACGTGGGCAGGACCGACAACATCCAATTTCCACGGATTTATGGCTGTCCTAAGCGTNAACGGAACGGTCATCAACATCGAAACAAATGAGAATTTCACTGCATTTGATGATGACTACTTCATTCCACAACTCCCATCCATTGTCATCAGTAGCGTATCATCAAGCGTGAATTCGTCAACCAACGACGTTACAACTCGTGGCCTTGACCTTGTTGTCGGTGACACCTACAAGTATCGTATCAAGATTCTCGATTCTGGAAATGCAACCGTTGCTCAATCCCAATTGGCCACCGTCACCGCAACCTATCAGGGTATGAGTCTTGGCACCTGGAATTACACCACTCCAACAAACTCTGGAACGTATTGCGCCTTGGCTGAGCTTTACGAAGCAGACGGTACACAGCGAATCGGTGATCGAACCTGTTTCTCCCTCACCTTTGATTCCGATTTTGATGGTATTGCCAATGAACTCGACCAATGTCCATCCAGCCCTGCAGGAGCAATTGTTGACCAATATGGATGTGCAGCAAACCAACGTGACACCGATAGTGACGGCGTCAACGATGACCTCGATGACTTTGTCAACGATTCTTCACAATGGTCCGACCAAGACGGTGATGGATACGGGGACAACCCGAATGGAAACAATTCAGATGCATTCCCATCGGATTCAACCCAATGGGCTGACCAAGATGGTGATGGATACGGTGACAACCCGAATGGAAACTATCCTGATGCTTTCCCAACCGATTCTACGCAATGGAGTGACAGCGATGGAGACGGATACGGAGACAACGCCAATGGAAACAATGCCGACGCATGGGTCAATGACTCGACCCAATGGGCCGATTCCGACGGAGATGGTTTCGGTGACAATCCAACCGGAACCAACGGAGACCTCTTCCCGACCGATGGCACACAATGGGCCGATCAAGACGGTGATGGGTACGGGGATAATCCAAATGGAACCAATCCTGACGCATTCCCAACCGATGCCACCCAATGGGCTGACTCCGATGGAGACGGGTTTGGGGACAATCGAAACGGCAACAACGGCGATCGCTTCCCGAACGATGGTACACAATGGGCCGACCAAGATTCCGATGGGTACGGAGACAACCAGGCTGGAAACAATGCTGATGCTTTCCCAACCGATGGATCCCAGTGGTCTGACGCTGATGGTGACGGCTACGGGGACAATCAAGGCGGTGCGAGCGCCGACAAATTCCCCGATGACAACACGCAATGGAGCGATGATGATGGTGATGGGTACGGTGACAACGCCAACGGAAACAACCCTGACCTGTGTCCAAACACCCCATTTGGTCAAACGGTTGATTCAACCGGATGTGCTGATCCACAACTCGACGATGATGNAGATGGAGTCACAAACGACCTTGACATCTGCCCGAACACCACGGCTGGAGAATCTGTGAATTTCAACGGATGTTCAGATACTGAACTCGATGGCGATCTTGATGGCGTAAAGGATGCTTACGACGACTGTAAGACTACCTCGCTTGGATCGACGGTCGATGCGAGTGGATGTGCTGATTCGGAAAAGGATTCGGACATGGATGGANNCTCTGACGATATCGATCAATGCCCAACCACACCCTTGGGCAGCCCAGCAAACATCTTCGGTTGTTCTGCTGAAGAGCGAGACCAGGACAACGACCAAGTCGCAGACAGCGATGACCTTTGCTTTAACACACCAGATGGCGAAACTGTCGACATCAATGGCTGTGCAGAGAGTCAGAAAGACAGCGACAACGACGGCGTCTCTGACGAACAGGACATCTGTGCGGGAACTGCACCACTGTCCTTAGTGAATGAGAATGGATGTAGTTCATCGCAATTGGACGACGATAACGACTTGATTTTCAACGATGACGACACGTGTCCTGCAACTCCCCAAAGCGAAACGCCCGATGCAGACGGATGTTCCGCAAGTCAGCTCGATGATGATGGAGATACCATCAACAATGCAGATGATCTTTGTCCCATGACCAACCCAGACCCATCGCTCGATGCGAACGGTTGTGTGGCAAGTCAACGAGATACCGATATGGATGGTGTATTCGACAACCGAGACGATTGTCCTGCTACAAACATGACCAGTGTCGCTGATGATGACGGTTGTGCACTCGAACAATACGATTCCGATAACGATGGGTACAACGACTTGATCGACGCATTCCCACTCGACTCACAAGAATGGGAAGATTCCGATGGCGATGGTGTTCCGAACAAACTGGACGCATATCCAGAGGATCCTACCCAATCCAAAGCAGAGGCAGATGATACAGGCTCAGGATTCCTCATTTACACCCTTGTCGCAATTCTTGTGTTGGGTGCTCTTGCAGGACTTGGAGTCATGCGAAGAAACAGCGGATTGGGTGGAGAGATGGCAAGTCCATTTACACAGCAATCAGTCGCTCAAGGTCAACAAGAAACAATGATGCTTGAACAATCACAAAAGGTTGGCGCTGAGTCAACCCCGGAAAAGCAGGAATGGGAAGAAAATGGAGTACGATGGTTGCGTCAAGATGATGGCTCTCTCTTCTATCTCGATCCTCAAGCGAATCAATGGATTCCCTACCAACAAACAGAGGAAGTATGAGTCTACAGAGGCAAGGATTTAGATTCGTGTTGAACTAACACACCTCATGGAGGGAGATTTTAAGCGCGACAGTTGTGCAGAATTCGCCCTTAGTGCCATGATCAGCATGATCATGATTCTCCTCTTCTCTGCACTCGTTGCAGGAATGGCACTCATGATTATTGAGCAGGCGTTTATGGAATCCAGAAGCCAAAGTGTAGAGCAATCTGAAACACTCAATTCGATACCTTACGTGGTTGTATTTGAGCTTGAAGAATTGGATACGACTGGAAACACAAATGACCGTCTTTACATCATGTTCAAGTTGCCGTATGCGAGTAATACAATACTCGATACTAATATCAAATGGGCTATGATGTGCGATATCAACGATTACTCCGCTGCGCCCCAAACCAATTCTCAGCACACACTTGAATACTCAAGTGGAGATTTTGATGCAGCCACGGAACTCACTGGTAACGCAGCAGATGATGCTGCGATTGATGAATTTGTGCAGGGGACGTATTATCATATCATTATACAACTCTCAGAGCCAGATGGTGCCGGCGATTGCGATTTGGTTGGAGATATGTCTGCTACATTGGTCATCATAGTTGAAAATGGGCGCACTACAGAACTTGAGTTCTACGTACCAACTGATGCCACGGCAGGGTACGATCTTATGAGTTGATACTATGCAGGAAAGAAAGGACAACTTAGCCCAAGTAGGAATTGGGGCAATGATTGTTTTCATTGGTACTTTGATTGCTGTAACTTCGTCGGCATATGTTATGATAGGTCAACTTGAAGTTATCAGCCAATCCACAGAAAAAACAATTGCCGTTGCAACCAATGAAGCACACACGCAGATAATTTTCGTTGGAGCATGGGTTGATGATGCTTACGATGATTTCCTCTTCATGATTGAGTATCAAAGCCTTGGCGAAGAAGTTGTAACAGATGAGGTTGGCTTCGTCCTTTGGTGTGAAAAGGATGATACCGTTTATCGAAGAACTGGATATCTTGGTGATCCGTTGACTTCAGCCCCATCACAAACGACAATTTGGGCCATAGGAGAAGATCCTCATGACGGAATTCCAGATCGACTCCAATCCGGAAATCGATATTTCATCATTGCTGATGGAGGAGTAGGATCTGGCATGACGGGAGGCGAAACCGGAGGCCCCAATAACGTATGTGGTCCAAAAGATATCTTTGAAAACGGAATTACTGCATACTATTCGATTTACCTTCCTAATGGGGGACACACCACACAAGAACTACGTGTGAATGTCTTTGAGGTTGGAGAATCTGTGACGTGATGGTTGCGATTGGGACCAATTGTTGACTTTCGGGAGAGGAGCGGCTGGTGACGGATAGCAGGAATCACCTCACATCAGCGCTTATTCTTAATCCAGCTGAACAAACGGCTCATGTGAATTTCAGCGAAGTCATTAATTGAGACCGAGGCATCATCCTCACTATGCAGGGAGACCAAAACCAACAACTTGTTGGTGAAATCCAAACACCTCAATCCGTTCCAATCAACACTGGACAACAGGCTTCAATGGCCTATGGTGCTCAACCCGTTCAACCAATCATGCAACAGAACGTCATGTACATCCAAATGCCAAAGTTCCGCCATCCAACCCGAATCATCAGCACAGTGCTGGTTGTTGTTGGCATTCTCATGTACTTTCTCTCCTTTGTTGTCGGAACCGGTGGAGACAGCGAAATGTGGTTCAATATTGGATATGGAATCTGTTGTATGTTTTTCAATGCAGCCTTTGTTTGTGAAATCGTCTTTTANTACAATATGATGCGGCACAACCAATCCTACGGACAAGGGACTACCTGGGCAATAACCAACATCGTCCTCGGAGTTCTTCTAACTGTCGTGGGACTGTTCCTTGCTCTAGGTGCATTGGCTCTTGTATTAGATCTTTGAATTCAGACAACACCTTGTGCTTTCATAGCTTCAGCGATCTTGAGGAATCCAGCTACGTTTGCGCCAAAGACATAGTCGCCATCTCGTCCGTATTCCTTGGCAGTCTCGTAGGCAGCCTTGTGGATACCGACCATGATTGCATCGAGGCGAGCATCNACTTCTTCACGAGTCCATGCAAGNCGGAGTGAGTTTTGGCTCATTTCAAGACCGGATGTTGCAACACCTCCAGCATTGCTGGCTTTACCNGGGGCGAAAAGAACACCNTTCTTGTGGAAGACTTCTACNGCNTCAGGCGTACANGGCATGTTTGCNCCTTCNGCAACTGCNATGACGTTGTTGTCAACAAGCATCTGTGCTTCTGCNCCGTTGAGTTCGTTCTGTGTTGCACANGGGAGAGCAACATCNACGTTGATTCCCCAGAGGCCGTTTGGTGTTGGTTCTGGTGCCGATGCAGTGAATACCGCACTATCGAAATGATCAGCGTATTCAGAGATACGTCCACGTCGATTGTTCTTGAGATCCATTATCCAAGCCAACTTCTCTCTGTCAATTCCAGCTGAGTCATGAATGAATCCGCTCGAATCGGACATTGTAACAGGCTTTCCTCCAAGGTCGAGGACCTTCTCACATGCGTATTGCGCAACGTTGCCTGATCCCGAAATTGAGACGAGTGCTCCTTCGAACGACTTGCCTTGAGCTGCAAGCATCTCACGGGCGAAGTACACCAAACCGTAGCCTGTTGCTTCTGGTCGAATCAACGAACCACCGTACGAAAGTCCCTTTCCTGTGAGAACACCTGCTTGGAACTCGTTGCGGAGTTTGCGGTACATTCCATACATGTAGCCAATTTCNCGACCACCGACACCGATGTCACCAGCAGGAACGTCACAGTCCTGTCCGATATGACGCCATAGTTCCATCATGAACGATTGGCAAAAGCGCATGACTTCAGCATCGCTCTTACCCTTCGGATCNAAGTCTGCACCACCTTTTCCGCCACCCATCGGAAGGCCTGTGAGGCTGTTCTTGAAAATCTGNTCAAATGCNANGAACTTGAGGATGGAAGCGTTGACGGATGGATGGAATCGAAGTCCACCTTTGTACGGACCAATTGCACCGTTGAATTGAATTCGGAAACCTCGGTTTACGTGTTCGTTCCCATTATCATCGACCCAAGGGACTCTGAAATGGATGAGACGCTCTGGCTCAACCACACGCTTGACCATGTCGACATACTCTGGATGACGTTCCAAAGCAGGGCCTAAGCTTTCAAGGACTTCCCATACCGCCTGATGGAATTCAGATTGTTCGGGATCACGGGCNACAACTGCATCATAGATTTCTTTTACAATTTGCATAAGGGTATTCCACCTTAAGCCTCTCGACCCCCAAACTGTTTCTAATGGTTGTCATTCATCAGGTAGACTTGAGGCCGTTTCAAACGGGTCACAGAGGGCAGACAGTCATGAAACGCTCAAGCCGTTCGACACGTCGTTGTCCTTGCTCATCAACTTCAGCCATNGCGTGAATGGCTTCCTCAATCATTGCATGTTGATCGGGTTGAATGGAAAGCAGTCGACGAAGGTGATCGAGCAGTGCCCACTCGTCCTCTGTAATCACCTCATCATCAAGTGCTGCAATCAGTGCAGATTGGTAAGTCGAAACAGTTCCCATTGGAAGTTCAACTTCTTCCATCTCGCCAAATGGGTTCAGTTCCTCGCCTCGAGCGATGGATAGGCACAGTGCAGTATCGCTTGGTTGGACGCCGAGTGTAGCGCCAAGAACTCGAAGAATTGTAGCTTCATCATCGGTAACAATCGAATCCTCGAGAGCGGTCTCAGCCAATTGCAGGTAGAGTCGGTTTGCAGTTGTATCTTGGAGCATAAACGATACACAGAGGGTATGATATTAGAGTTATTTGGCGTATTACGTAACGTAGTACATTTGTGATACATTAATAAGCCCCAAGGCCAAGCNTAGGATAAGGAGGACCTCCGATGAGCCAAAGCACACTCACATCGATTCGACTTGATGCAGATACGATGCAGGAGTTGGACATGCTCGTTGGACAAAACGGTTTGAACAACCGATCCGATGTCATTCGACTTGCCATCCAACAACTCCTTCACGGACAAGCTAAGCTTCCAGGGATGAAGAGCGTCCGTGTTCCTATCGGCCGACAAATGGAGCGNCACCTTGCTTCATTGTACGAACTGTATGGCGTTTCTCACGAACAAGCCGCATCTGAAGGCTTGGTTCTTTACACTCAAAAGAAATTGGCGGAAGCCAAAGGAATCCAAAATGAACTCGATAATGTCGTAGCCAACGCTGTTGATGNGACACAACCAAGCAAGGAATACCACGAATGAAAAATTGGTGAGAGCAGAGAGGGGATGGGATGATTTGGCACAACGAAGATGAAACGCTTCCGAGTGCCTCCTTCAATGCCGTGCAAGATCGGTCCAACTTGCATGGCTTAGCTACCTTGCGGATTCGTGCCCGTCGTGCACAACATGGCCAATGTGGTCCCCAACACCACAACCCCCACAGCCCCCCGGATGACGGNCGGGGGGACTCTGATTCCACACCAGTCTCTTGACGGTGGAAACCCCACACGTGTCGCGGCTCCCACTCCACGACACACTCGATAACAATCAGCGAATGCTTTCGACACGAATCCTTTAGAGGGGTCGTCATTGTTCTACCAATATGTCAGGCGGAGAATCTTCCATACTTTCGGAAGAGATTCGCTATCTTGCTCACGAGGAGGCTCGACCTGGGCAACTTGAAATGATTCATGATTGTCTCAACGCACTTCATTCCAGAGGACACCATCTCGCTGCTGCACCAACTGGGATTGGGAAGACTGCTGCGGCTCTTGCTGCAGCCATTGATGTCGCACGAGATGCACCTATACCAAGAAAAATACTGTTTCTGACATCACGTCAAAGCCAGCACAGAATTGTTGTTGATACCGTTCGCAAACTCAACACACGACTCAAAGGGAACCTTCGGTCTGTTACTGTGGTTGACATCATCGGTCGTGAATCCATGTGTGAGGTGGTTGACGTACGAACCGGTCGTTGCTTGTGTGAACAAGGTTCGAGTGAATCTTCTAGAACAAGATCGAAGGAGAATCTACGAAGTTTTCTCCTGAGGGAACCTCGTCACGTTCACGAAACCGTCCAAGCCGCGAAGACATCTGGGATTTGTGCATGGCAATTGTGCCGGAACACAGTCAAGGATTGCGATGTATTGGTGTGTGATTACAACTATTTATTCAACGAACGTGTTCGAGAAAATTCACTATCTGCAATGGGGATTTCATTACAGGATTCAATCATTATAATTGATGAAGCCCACAATCTTCCAGACCGAATACGCATGGGCATGGAGCGACGATTTACCCCTACCATTGTACGTAATGCGAGCATCGATCTTGAGGAATATTCGGAAACATTAGCAGAAGCCGCTGCTTCACTCGACATGGAAAGCCTCATGCAAAGTGCAACATTAGCAACTTGGGCTCTTCAAGTCATGAAAGCTTGTCGGGGAAAATTTTCAGACTTTTTCCGTGAACTCCTCAATGAACCAGCAGAATTTGAAGAGCGACGCGTTGACATGATTCGGATACGCAATATCTTCACTGCCGCTTGCGATGAGGTTGAAGGAAAAAGTGGCCAACAAACACTTCAACCGGAACAGGACACGTTCTTTGAATCACCCGGACATGGTCTTGAACGTTTGAGAATTTTACGTGATGTCCTTTTTGAAGTTGAAATCAAAGCAGACGCCGATGATGAAGATTCAAACGCAGACATCGATGCCCACAGAATCGGCCACATCCTTGACATTATGCTGAGGTTTGGTGAAACGTCAGCTCTTGTGTATGTCCATGATGCCAAAGGGAAGGAAGGACGAATTACATCACATCTTCTTGACCCAGGATTGGTCTCAGGACCCGTTCTCAACAAATGTTCTGGAAGCATCCTCATGTCGGGTACCCTCTATCCTCCCAAAATGTATGCCGATCTGTTGGGTATAGGTCAAGCCAAAACGACCTCGCGACAATATGAGTCTCCATTCGCAAGTCAACGTCGTCCAATCGTTGTTGCAAAAGATGTGACNACCCGATATCAAGATCGTTCCTATGACAATACACAACGGATTCGAGCTCACATCCAAGCCCTATGTGATTCCTCACCGGGTCATGTTGCAGTATTCACACCTTCGTATTCCATGCTCAATGAATACATTGGCGAGGGAAACTTTCGTGGAGTAGTCGTACGAATGGAAGACCGAACTTGGTCCAAACANGATGTTGATCAATTGCTGGATATGCTTGAGAATGAAAAGCAGGCGGGACGAAAGATTCTGTTGTCTGGTGTGTTTGGAGGACGGTTGTCTGAAGGTATCGATTACCACAATGGTTTGCTGGATGCTGTTGCTTGTATCGGTATTCCAAATCCTCCTCCATCGATTCATCAAAAGGCTTTACGGACGTACATTGAAGGACGTTTTGGACGAGCGAACGCATGGCGCTATGCATCAACACAACCCGCCATCAACTCGATTCTACAGGCGATGGGGCGACCAATTCGTAGCATTGCTGATCGTGCACTCATTCTCCTTCTCGATAAGCGTAATACTGACCGCACCTACATCGAATGCTATCCAAGAGACATACGCATGAACACTACCACTGAACCCGAGACGACGAAATCCTTCGCTCGACGTTTCTTTTCAAGAGTGCATCGACAATCCGAAGGTTCATCATAATCAAGCAGGAGGAGAACACATGAGCGAGTGGAAGCGTTTGGCCTTGACCGAAGACAAAAAGGGTTCAGAGGAAGCTATGAATCTCTCAACACCGCCTGAACGACTGCACCAAGAATTCCACCAAGCAGCAGATCATCTTCACGAAGTTCGAGATATGCATACACATGTCCTCGTACAAGCGGGTATGCTCCCGGAAACTCACCTTGCAGATGTCAATCCATCACAACGGCTGGACTGGGTCTTACAGGAACTGCACGGTATGCGCAACCCAGATGGCCTCACAATCCCAATGCGAGGAGTTTCACCAGAGGATGTTGAAATTGACATCATGCAAACGGATATCGAGACCAATGTCAAGGTTACAGTTCGTGAGGAAGGTCATGAACCGTTTGAACGGGTCCTTCCACTGATGGGCGAGAATTTGGACGTCAAGGCTCATTTCATTGACGGCCAATTGCGACTTCGCTGGTAGTGCTTCAGTACTTCTTGTAGTTGATTTCTGAGATCATCTTGTCCAATGCACCTTGGGCGGATTGCTGATGTGAAGCGCCCAATTCTTCTCGGCTGTATCGAGCCATCTCAAACATGTTGTCAAGCGCTTGAAGCGCTTCGTCACTGATGCCTGGAGTGGCTTGTCGAATCGCAACTTCAAATTCTCGAACTGTTTCGAAGTCCCTTCGTAGAAGACCACGGGTTTGCAAGGTTGAACAGAGGTTCTGGTAACAATTGAAAATTGATTCACGAATCGCATCACCTGCTGCAAGAAGTTCTGCTGTATACTCGAACACTTCCGACATCTCTGAGAGTAATTCATTCTGACGACGGCGGCGGTACATGACGGTGCCGAGGGCCACTGCTGCAGCAATGAAGACCAAGAGAACGTAGGTCCATGCACTCACGTCTGAGGCTTGGGCTTCAAACTCATATGCTGGAGTGAAACCACTTTGACGTTCACTACTAAATTCCGCAAGCGTTTGATCTGAAAGTCTCGGATCAGTAATGGCGATGTCCAAGCGAACTTGTCCATGCCTCGAGGTATCTCCATACGGTTCAGAGTTGTTGAACCAAAAGAAGGCAATGCCTTCTGAATTTGTCAAGGTCGTCCTTGTTGCAAGTCGTGATCCGTTTTCAGCATAGAGATAGAAATCGACGGAGATGCCAGGTAGACCTGCGGAGGTATCTTCTGCAATGATGGTCAATTGACCATCAACGTTCTCGTCAACATTTTCTTCGATTGTATCGATGAAGATATCAATTTCCGCGTTTACCTTGATGTACATTGGATACGCTCCAGAAGCCCCATTGATGTAACGCGTGGAATCACGTGGTACGTCCAAACTAACGAACTGAGAGCCCGGTGACAATTCCTTTGGCGAGGTCGCAATGATGGAGAAATTTCCTACGTTCCAATCGATCTGTACCTCATTGAAACAAACAGCTCCTTCGAAGTTGTTGATGCAATTTGAGCCGTTTCCGACATAGATGACCAGATTTTCGAAGACCTCTCCAATTCCGCCAACTTCTGCAACACTTCCTGTGAGTCGGATTGGATTCGCCGGATCTGAACGCACAGATTGGAGAGTCTCGCTCGAATCAATGGTAATGACAAGATCTGCCCAGACCGTGACGTTTCCGTTGGCTAAGGTACTCAAGTGCTCTTGTGTTCCTTCAAAGACGACTTGGATAACGTGTCCGTTTCCTCGCTCCAAGTCCATTGTCGCATAGACTTGGCCAGAGAAAGTACCGTCGGCTTCCGTAATGAGCGTTGAGACATACTGTCCGTCGAGGTAGACCAGCACGTTTTCGTTCGCAATGCCGTCTTGGTCGACGGTGTCAATATCATAAAGACGTCCCGAGAAGGTCCAGAAGTCACCACGAGTAGCATCCGTCCCATCGGTGAAGTCGAGTGTCATTGCCGAACGATGCGCTAGGAAGAAGCTCTGATTGGCTGATCCTTCTCGGTAATATCCTTGAGCGATGACATTTGCCTCAAGCAGGTTGTCTCCAAAGTTGAAGAAATCCTGCACGGTCCATTCGTAGGAGTAGGTTCCGTCCGCTCCGGTTGTCACTTGTGTCAACACGAATCCATCGACCTTCAGTTCCACCACATGTCCTTCAACGGGTTGCAGTTGGTTGTCCAATACGCTGCCTGTGATTGTCGTCGTGTCCGTTACTGCGAGTGGTGATGGAACCGATACGGTCACCAAGATTTGACTGTAGACCGTCCACGTACCGCCTGCTTCGCTCGGCAGATAGAATACTGTTCCGTTGAATCGAGTGTCCAACGAAATAGGACCAAGAGCAGTATCTGCAGGTACTGGGATGACTGCTGTGAACAAACCTGTCGCATCAGTGGAGACGTTGGTGACCCAGAGTCCATCAAGATAAATGTCGACGCTCAGGTCCTGCAATGGATTGTCGACGACATCCAGCAAGCGTCCTTGCACAGTCATTGTATCTTCTCTGTTGACTTCGCCCGTCGGTGTGATCAGAAGTATCTGCGTCGGAACGCTGACGTTGAAATCGACGGTTGCACTGCTTGGCATGTAGAATTCTGGATCAACCGAATCGCCGATGCCGACTGGATCGACCCAATCGCGTCCTCCAGTGAATCGAACTTCTACCATGTGCGCTCCTGATGTCGTCGACTCAGGGACAACATAGGTGATGGAATATGCGCCAGTCAATGCATCGCTCTCTACACTTGCAACTGGTACGCCATCGACGAAGAGGCGAACAATGGCGACCGACTCAACACCATCGACATACAGAGGCATGTTTAGGTCATCAAGGAGGGTTCCGTTGACGTAGAGTAATTCTCCTGCAATCAATGATTCTGTGTGTTCTAGAATTGTGATATCGGTTTGCCCGAGGGTCACAAATTCAGTCGAAGTGTTGTAACCGGTCAATCCTGTCGTTCCAGGTAGACCATCGTACGAAGCGAAAACGTCACTGAATCCAACAGAGGCATTGAACGGAACAAGCAGGCTTCCAATAGCCGTTCCGTTGGCGAAGGTTGTAACAGTTACAGCAACTTCATCGGTTGATTCAGTAGCAGGTAGAGACAAGGTGACTTGTTGACCATCGATTGGAGAACCCGTATTGTCTTCGAGGAGAATTCGAACATTGAGAAGATCACCGCGCTCGGTTCTGTCATTGAGTGAGGGTTGACCCAAGGCATCCAAAGATGGTTGCAGGAACGTAATTATCGAGAAACCACGACTGTCAAAGGATGAATTGTTTTTCGAACCGATGTAGAAGTTCACCGTTGGAACGATTGACGCTTCCAGTAGGTGTGTACCAGCTTCAAATCCTGGTGTCAGTGTAATGGTTGCATTCCACCAACCTCCATCTTGAACCGACCCGTTGCTCACTGCGAAGCCAGTCGGTGCATCGTCGATTGTAAACAGTACGTTTGCGATAAGACGTGAACCATCTCGGTTCATCAGTCCGCTACCATTGTCCGAAACCACACGTCCGGAGACGTTGAAACTCGTTCCAGCTACAGGGTTGTCTGTGATCGGATCAACGACCATGAAGGTCAGGGAACGCACGGTCACACTGCTGAGGTTTGCTTGTGTGGGCAAAAGATCGGAACTGCCGTTGTAGTAGTAGCTGACCACGATCAAGCCAAGCGGATGACTTGACGGGATGGTGAACGATGTGTTTGCGGTTCCAGAGCCATCTGTTGTCACTGATGGAATCCATGTCTCATGGAATTTGGTGGTAACGCTCAGATTACCTAGCGGTCTGAAATTGAAACTTGATTCTACAAGCGTAGCACTGAGATTGACGGTTTCGCCTCGATTGACGAGTACTGGATTGCCCGGTTGTAGGCCTTCCAATTGAGTCACGCCGAACACAAAGACTGCAGAGGATGTCTCCGATGGTAGATAATACGGTGATGAATCTTCGAGAACCTCAACCACAAGCGTCCTTGGACCACGGACAGTACCGTTGTTTGAAGTGTCGGTAGGGACGGTGAGATTGAAACTTCCGTTGGAGAGGGTTGGTACACCACTACGCAACAGTTCTTCTGGATTGGACTGCCAGTAGACGTCAAGTCTGACGCCAGAAATAAGCGGGCGAGCGTTGTCATCATCGTCGAGAATTTGTCCTTGCATGCTGAACGGCAGACCCGCTGTGATGGTCGAAGGCAGAACATCCAGTCGTATGTCGGTTGGTACCTGTACCGTGACATCAACAAGCGTGCTGTTGCCAATTCGACGACTGTTGCCAATTGCAAGTGGGTCGGTCAAATCATCGGCTACAAGCATCTGAAGAACATAATCACCAGGCGCAAGACTTGAGGTTGACCATGTGAAGGACGCATTTCCTTCTGCGTTCGTTACAGCTGTACCGATGGTTTGGTTGGAGTTTCCGAAGTCCCAGATGTACTCAACAGTCACACCCGAGATGTTTGATTTGTCAGCAATGTCCAACACGCTGGTGTTGAAGAATACTTGATCACCGGATACAAATTGCAAGGCTGACCGTTCTTCCTCAACAAGGAATTCAGATTCGATTCCGACCGTCAACGTGGGCAATGCTGGAGGGTTTGGTGGCGTTGATGCGTCAACGACACGATAATACGAACCACCTGCAGGAGCCATCGCTTCGAAGTTGAAGTCGACGACGACCTCGTAACCGTTGGAAGGAAGTGTTGTGGGCATGATTACGGTGAGATTGAATTCACCCGTTGCATTGTCGAGCATACCGTTCGCCAAATCGATCGGGAAACCTTCGACATCAAGCATCGTCATCGCAATCACTGTATCGTTGCCAAGAACTCGTTCGTTCGTATACTGAGCATCAAAGATATCTCCGACAATGTATGTCGTGTTCCCTAAGTGCGTCCAATCTTGGAGTACGCTGAGGTTCCAAGCAATCTCGGCTTGAACACGAATCAATCCTGAGGAATTTCCTGGTTGATACAGCGTTGAACCGTTGTACAGAACGTCAAATGCATAATCGCCAGGTCGCAGTGTCGAATCGAGTTGCCACGAAAGAGTGATGAGTGAAGAATCAGGATCCGAAGTCGTATTCACCCATGTTCCATCAAAGCTGAACGAGTAGTCTCCTGGGACTGCAAGTCCCACTTCAACACCCATATGATCAGAGATTTGAACGAGAACATTCGTTGGTTCTCCACGAAGTTGCGGTGTCGCAATAATTTCGAAACTTAGGATTCCAACGAGAAGATACGGATCGCCGGTGCTCAAGTTGGCGTCATCAGTCGATTCGTAGAGATCGGGATAGAATCGTAGTCGTACCTCTAAGACACCTGCTGCGACATTGACATCCGTTGCATTGAGAAGGTATGGAATGTTAAACAGACCATTGACGGATTGGTTGAAGATTTCTGTCCACTCGCCACCGCTGTTGTTTTCTCGCATCGAGAAAGAAAGATTACCAGACATGCTTACCGGTGAGGCCCCTATGGTGAGGGCTGTTCCATTGACCCAGATGGTGTCGTTGAGAAGGAGAAGGCTCGAATTGACGCCAGGACCTTCCAGTGTGGCGGTCAAATTCGGTGCGTCACGTATGTCGAGAACGAACGACTTCTGTGTCGGACGGAGGTGATGAGTGGGGCCCGTTATTCCATCTTCCGTTTGCAACCATCCCTCGTAACCGAGTGTTGCACTAAGGTTGGTTTTGGTTTCCAATTCATCCAGAGTAAGTTCGAACGACCATGTCCCAGATGGACTGACTTGCGTCGTCAAGTTTTGAGCACCATCGACCGATGAGGTAAACGAAAGCCAAACGGTTGAATTGACGACCAAGGATGAATCAACGAACGGAAGTTGCTCGTACCCAATAAATCCTTCAATGGTCGTCGCAGCACCTGCCCCAACAATTGGTGCATCGATTGCACCAGGAGAGGTGTGATTGAGTGTTGCATCATCTGTGACGTTCATCCACCATGAATTTGCTGGGCCCGTCACCGTTGAATTGGCGGTCAGAATCGTTTGTCCTGAAACGTATCCCTTTTGTTCGACTTCGAGCATGATGGCACCAAAACCAGGTTGAATCAACTCAACGGGTGCTCCTTCGATGGTGAAGAAACCGTTCGAGTCGGTGATGTTCACTTCAAGAAGACGCTCTGGGGTGTTCAGTCCACCGACTCCGTCGAATGCCTCGACGAGTGGGACAAGATATGCTCGAACGATGTGTTGTTCGAGAGCGGTCTGATTTTCGAGGAAGAGAATGTTTCCACTGATGGTAATGTTCCCAGCAGTTCCATCTCGATCGTAATCAGTTGGCGAATAAAGCACGTTGCGGACATCAAGTTCAGCAGCGTCAGGGCATGGGTCAAATGGTACCCATCCAAAGTCCAATCCACCAGCAGCAGAGGATTGTTGGAGGCGAACCTCTGCCCATGTGCGCAAGTGCTGGGCTCCAACTGCGTAGCCGTTTCCTGTCCAATCACCACCTTTGAAACCGCTTACCAGTCGTGCAGGTAGACCGATGATACGAGCCATTGTGACATAGGTTGTAGCAAATTCAGAACACGTTCCTTCGTTTGCAACTTCAAGCATGAACTGTGCCAAATCCTCACCTTCAAACAAACCAGAACCGTCGAAGTTGAGTTTGAACTCCGTCGAAGCGTTTCCATCCCGTAGGAACGTCTCCAATGCAAGGGCTTGGTCGTATGCATTGACAGCAGAGGCGTCATTGATCACAGCGCTGGTGATGTTAAAGACAACCGAACGAGCATCGGTCAAGTTGGTGTAAAAGTCTGGAAGCGCTGTTTCGTACGGGAATCCTTGGCCTGCAATGCTCGAGCCTGCAAGCGTATTCCAATCGAAGTAATACTCTGGTTGCTGGACAATGATTTCTTCAACAAAACCACCTTCAACACCATACCGATGCGTATCGTTGGTACGGGAGAGGATGACTGCCGAATCTGCCCAAAACGACACGTTGGTTGTCGAAGCAGGGAGTGTCAAAGCACCCTCACCAACTGGGAAGTTGTATGAGATCTGCCACGTGATGGTATCGTTGGCAAAGCTTGTGCTTGCCATATGTGTGAAATTTGTAAACGGTGGAATCACTTCCGCTTCAGGATGTACAGCATTGTCGTGCGTGTACGAATTACCTGTAGGAATATCGTTGGTGTATTTTCTCCAATACTTCTCGATGTCCTGGTCAACAACGCCTGTTGTGTTGTTGGCCCAGAAGATAACGTCGTTTTGCGGGAGATCGTCGGTAGGGTCAAAGATGTTGAACGGCGAACCGACGCAATTGAAGAACCAGAATTGTTGAGGGCATTCCGCGCCATCGAGCATGCCTCCACCGTCTGTATCCGGATTCCGCCAATCCGAACCCGTGGCATTTTCGACTGCGTCTGGAATCCCATCGTTGTCAAAGTCATCTGGTAGGATGTCATCTGCAGGATTGTTCTCAGGATTGGTGCTATCGAAATATTCGGTCCGATCATCGACCCCTCCGCTGTCCGTGTCAACCGATTGGTAATCGGTCACCCAAATATCGGTTGAGCCGTTGTTGATTCCAATGAAAGCAAGATTGCAGCCTGTGGTGTTCTCAAAGTACGAGTTGATTCCATCTCCGTCAGGATCCAGCGTGTTGAAACAGGGTTCGGTCGGGTCGGTGTTGTCGAAAACTTCGTCGTAGTCGCTCACACCATCACCATCTGTATCGGCCAGAGTAGGATTGGAGAACCAACCATAGGTCCCAAGCAATTCTTCCCAATTCGCCAATCCATCACCATCAGAATCTGTGAAATCATCATCACAGTACGTCCTTGTGGTTCCAATTGTTCCATCTGAGTTCGCATCTGTGTGACAGAAAGATCCATTCCGGCTTTCAATCGAGGTTGGCGTTCCTGTCGGAGCAGGTGATACCCCTTGCAAAGCGTTGCTTGTGAGCGATGCGGAGAGGTATCCAAACGTTGTATACGTTCCCGAGTTGTTGTAGTAGCCAATTCCACCAGCCGGATTAAATCCACTCGCATCCACAACAAAAAGCTGATTTGCGGCGCTAAAGGATACGAATGTTGTGACGAAATTCACCAATGAGTCACATGGNTCTGTACCATGACTAACGTTTCGTTCGTCGCCATCGTTCACACCGCCAAAGTCTGTATCGGCAACGTTCCATTCCGTACACGTGAGNTTCTCTTCCCAGTTCTGGATACCATCGTTGTCCTCATCACCTGAGTCTTCTCTTCGTGTTGGGTCTGTTTCACCTGCATCGATAACACCATTGCCGTTTGCATCCTCGGCACCGTCATCAAAGGCATCGTCGTCGGTATTGTTGTCTCGAGGGTCGGATGCTTGAGGAGGATTCCCGTAAGCACCATTGATTTCAATACCGTCAGAAATCCCATCGCTGTCCGTGTCTGAACTCGTAGGGTCTGTCAACAAAGTCAATGCTTCGTAGGAGTCGTTGAGTCCATCGTTGTCCGTGTCGCTGTCCTGNGGGTTGGTCGAGGTGATTCCATCCACTTCAGCAGTGAGCGTTGCACATGCGCCCGGTCCGATTCCTTGGACTGGATCACATGGAGAGACCGTTTCGGTTGGGACACCATCAGGACCCTGCCTAAAACAAGGTACTCCGCCACAAGTTGTTGTCCACGAAGGATTGACGTACTCCATCAAATTGATCAAACCGTCACCGTCAGGATCACCGTTCGCACCGTCAGCGTTGGAGGCACTTGTCGCATTGAGTCCATTGGCTGCTTCCCAGCCATCGGGCATGCCGTCACCGTCGGTATCCCAACCATTTGGATCTTCATCGACAAGACCATCGCCATCATCATCATCAGATGAACAATCAGCATCGCCGTCGTTATCGGAATCCGAACCATCCACTTGACCATCCTTGTCGTCGTCAAATCCATTCGCACACACGTTTCCTACCGGGTCTTCATCGCACAGGATTGTGTTTCCTTGGCCATCAGCACCGGTATCGCCACACTTTGGTTGATTGAACTGCATTGAATCTTCTTCGTTCCAATCGTTGACGGGAATGGTTCCGTTCCACCAAACACCGTTGTCAAGAACGCCTGTTGTTGCAGGATTGTCCCAGTTGGATGGTTGAAGGTACGAGTATTCTTGGAGATTCGACATACCGTCGCCATCAGGATCGCCAACTGCACCATCGCCACCGGTTGCAGAAAGCGGGTCAAGCCCGTACTTCCATTCCCAGCCATCAGGTAGACCATCGTTGTCCGAATCCCAATCAGTTGCGGCCGTGTTGATGAGATATTCGAGACCGTATGTGAGTCCATCACCGTCCAAATCCGAGGCGGCACTGACCTCCTCGGTTACAAAATCGATTGCAGTCAGTGTCGAAAAGACCATCAAAGCGACTAAAAAGAAAGACTGCGCTACCGTTCGACGTTGTGAACGGTCTATTTTGGTCGCCGAGGAAGGACCAATTTTCAGCGTGTCCGCTTCAATCATGGGTTATGGTCGTCACTATAGCACATAAGGGAAATGGTACGTTGTTCATACAAACTACGATTCATCTTCGACCGTTTCGATGTCGAGAAGTTCCAATTCCATGTCGTCAAATTCTTCAATTTCATCGAGTGAGTCGTCGACTTCAGCAGAAGGAATTTCGTCACCAGCCTCCGGCTGTATCGCTGATGGTTCGACCATTGCTGCAAACATATCGGCCTTAACCTTGTTTTGGCCTCGTCGATAGAGACCAAACCCAGCAAGAACGAGGACTGACAAGAAGAGAACCATTGTCGTCGGTTCTGGATCTTCAATCTCACTCATGATGGAGTTGATAAGGCCAGAATTTTCTGTCTTGAATTGGAAGGTAGGTTTCTGGACGTAACAAAGACTTGCCGTACATTCTTGATAACTCGGCGGGGTTACTGTTAATTCAAATTCGACGACTTGCCCACTCTTGAGCTTCTCAGGAGCAGTGATCTGCATCGTGAAGTCTTCCGAGGAGAATGCCTCGAGGGTGAATGAAATGATTTCTCCATCATCGAGCGTCGCATCCCAACCGTCAGGTGCCTGAACGGAAATAACGACATCGACTTCGACGTTGTTAAGGTTGTCAATTCGATACTCGATTTCGATGGTTTGACCCGCACCAACGAGAGAGGTTTGGGATTTCTGTTCAACCACAAGGTTGCCCGGGATGACCTCTTCCGCCACTTCGATGGTGAGTGGTAGGTCGAAATATCGAGGGTCCTCTTCACCGTTTGTCTCCTCTGCTACCTGGAGGTAGACAACGTGGGTGCCTGCTTCGACTTGTTGGCGAATGGTCATCTGAACTTCAATGTCAAAGTACTGACCACCGGTAAGGGGAGCAACAAGAGCAATGTTTCCTTCAATATCCGTGATTTCATACAACCATGTTGCATATCCCGGATCGTTGTCGATGTTCCGCTGCAATGCTGCGGGATTTTTGATGACCCAGTTTGTTGTTCCTGCATCATCAGATGAGTCAGTGATTCGGACGTTGTAAGTCACCGTCGAGCCTGGCGAAACGGGACCGATTTGACCCAGAACTCCACCATCGGAATCAGAAATTACCTCGCCCACGATACCGAAGGTCCGGTGCACAGTCCAAGCGACAGGTGTGGTGAACACTTCGTCAACGCTGTTGTCGGATGTGACACTCAAACGCACCAAACCGATATCGACAGCGTCTCGCTCAAATGGCGGGTATACCTCAACCTTGAGCACCAACTTTTCTCCTTGACCGATGGTTGGTGTTAGGGAGTCAATGCCCTGTTCTGTGAGTTCGGTTCCCGTTCCGTTGATGATGAACTTAAGGCTCCATGCCACAGGTATTTCTTGGATACGAATACGGTAGGTGTCGTCATCGAATCCGACGTTGTTGATGCTCACGTAGAAATCTCCAACTTTGTCGTAATCGATGTAATGCGAGAGGTTCTCGTTGTACAATTCCGGGCGGTCCGAAGCGAAGATTTGCTTTTGCTGCTCAACGTCTTCAAAGACATCGATTTGCGGAGGGCCAAATTGGTTGACTTTTTCCACGTTTATCGGCAAGGAAACAAGACGGACTTGAGAGCCGCTGTCCACACCAGTCGTAGCGTAAGCATACGCTTCAACGACGATTTGATAGGAGTTCGAGAGAGAGCTCAAATCTTCTGGTGCTTGAATGGTAAGCAATGGACGAGCGCTCGAACCTCCTCCACTGAGCGTGTATCCACCTGGGTTGTCCCAGTTCGGATCAGACCATCCAGACGGGAGTGATTGTTGCAACTCCATTTCGACCCGAAGGTCAGAGGTAACTGAACCGGTATGAAGTACAGACAGTTCGATGGACGAAGTTTGTCCAGGAGCAACCAACAATTTCGGTATTTGGTTGCTGGGGAAATCAAGGTAGATATCGTACTCGAGGAACGTAACACCTTGCGGATGTAAGTATTCAATTACGTGCCCCTGAACATCTGTGATCAACAAACGCAAGGGATACTCGCCATGCTCGATTCCGGATTCGTATGCAAACGTATAGTTGCCAACCAAACCGTCATTGTCCAATCTCAATTCATTGTCGTTGAATTCTTTCTCAAAGACGGCAGACGCTTCATTCGGTGTGTAAAGTACAAGTTCAACCGAATCGATATCGCTGCGACCGAAGGCGTCACGAATGTCCACTGTGAATTGCATCTCTCGCTTGTCTGTGCGATGTGTCGGTGACCACTCCGTCACTTCGGTTTCGCTCCATCCGTCCCCAACCTCGTGGACTTTCACTTGGGAACCATCGAGAGCATTGGCACGGAATTCCATGCGAGAGTAACCGTTTCCGACTTGGCCACCGTAGGCAAGAGTTACGTCGCAAGACGATCCAAATCCTCCTCCCTCACAATCAGCAGTAGCCTCAATCTCGATTCTGATTCTATCGCCATTATCGACATCGTATCCATCCGAGCCTACATCCAGATTGATTTGGTACGGAACCCAAGCACAGTTGCTTCCGAAGAAGCCTCCACAGGGATCGCTGAGTGATTCGGTATGTTGACGAATGAGGTCTGAGCCAGCGTAGAGTTTGAAATTGACCTCAGATGTTGATTGGTTGTTGGAACTTTCGAATTTGATGTAAGCGAAAATTCGGACTTCGGAAGATGATTTCCCTTCGATTGTCAAATCCGAAATCAATTCATCGGTTTGGAAATTCATTCCTGAGCCAAAAAGCGTATCTTCGCTGTAACTGCCTGACGGTTCAATCGTTGTTAATTTTGAGCTGCTTTCGAGGTACAGCTCGTAATCCTCCAAGACTCCACCTGCAGATTGAACCATGTCTTCATCCGGAAGGATGTCAACTGGGTGATTCATTGGAAGAACGGCGATAAAAAGCGCAATCAGTACCGCATACACAAAGCGATTCGAAGACATGGTCATGACATCCCTCGTATAATGCGAAGCGAGCAGGCGTTAAACCGTTTTGCATGAAATGTTCAAACAATTGGGTTTCAAGGCCATCAAATTGGTATCGAGGGAGGGATTTGAACCCTCGAACCCATCTGGGACCGGATCTTAAGCCCGGCGCCTTTGACCACCTCAGCCACCTCGATAACCTTGGGAATCGGAGCCTGTATGAAATCCTTACGAAGAGTTGAGAGCCCATCCACCATCAACAAATAGCTCCTGTCCAGTCAGATAAGGAGACGTTGCGAAGAAGAACACTGCGCCAGAAATGTCTTCCACATCACCGGATCGTTTGAGCGGAATCGATTGAATGATTTTGGTAAAGTGGTCGTGTTCCCAATCGGCAGATAGAATCGCACCCGGAGCCACGCAATTGACTCGGACTTTTGGAGCGTATTCGCCTGCGAGATTGAGCATTAACTGACGGAGCCCTGCTTTGCTTGAAGTGTAATGCGACAATTGGTCCCATGCTTTTCCTGCAGACGTATCGGTCAACGCAATAATTGAACCACGCACAGCTGAAAGCAATGGGTAGAGACCTTGGGAAATTTGCAACGGGGCTTCGATGTGCAATCGGTTGAGAAATCGCATGGTTTCAAGCGATAATTCTTCGATTGAAACTTGGCTATAGACCGAAGCATTGTGAACAAGAACGTCAATACCATTCCGTTCGATAACAAAGGGATGTTTTCTGATGTTTTCGAGAAGTACGGACGTCTGATTTTCGTCACTCAAATCCGCTTGGAGAACGTCGGCTTTGCATCCATTCTCTACGAGTTCAGACTTCAACAATTCACCAGCATCGAGCGATGTCGAAACGTGAATGAGAACAGCATACCCTTCACTTGCGAATTTTCGTATGATGGAAGCACCGATACGTCGACCGCTTCCCGTCACAAAACACACCTTGGCTGACATGCTTTGTCGTTGCGATTCACACACATATATGCTCGTATCCTCGCAAAACGCCCGTTCGCCTGCCTGCTTACCTTTTTGGTGTTCGTTCTTGTGGCCTGTGGTAAGGGGGGCATCGGATGGCAAAAAATCTCAAAATGGCAAGCCAAAAATCCGCACGCCCAAGGCTGCCTTCATGGTTTCGAACGAAGCTGCCATCTGGTACACAGCAAGCCATGTTCAACGATACGATGGATGCTGTGAAGGACAACCGACTGCACACGGTGTGCCAAGAAGCAAAATGCCCCAACATTCACGACTGCTGGTCAAGCGGTGACGCCACGTTCATGATCGCTGGAAAGGAATGCACACGTGGGTGCCGTTTCTGCGCCGTTGGGACTCGGAAGACACCTCCTCCGCTCGATGACGATGAACCACAACATCTCGCTGATGCTGTTGCATCGATGGACCTTCGCCATGCTGTCATTACGGTCGTCAATCGAGATGATTTGGATGACTCCGCAGCCGACCACTACAAACAATGCCTTGCCGCTGTGGCAGAACGATGTCCCAATGTTAGCTTAGAATTGCTGTGCTCGGATTTGGCAGGCGATCTCGAAGACTTAGCACATCTCCTCGAAGGGAGTCCATTGTTGGTGTTCGCTCACAACGTTGAATGCGTACCTCGGCTCGATAAAGTCGTCCGCGACCCGCGAGCATCCTTTACTCAGTCACTCTCAATTTTACGAGAAGCAAAGCGATTACGCCCGAACATGTTGACCAAATCTTCGTTGATGGTTGGAGTGGGAGAAACCGATGAAGAGATTGTGGAAGCCATGTATCTGCTACGTGATGCCGGAGTTGACCTCTTAACGATTGGTCAGTATCTTGCCCCGTCGAAAAGACACCTTCCTATCGATCGATTTCCAGACCCTGAACTCTACGATATTTGGGCTCAGAAAGCCATCGAAATGGGATTTGCAGGAGTCGCAAGTGGCCCATTGGTCCGCTCTTCCTACAAAGCAGGCCTACTGACGCGAAAAACCCTCGACGAGAACAATACAGAAGAAATGCCTGGAGCGTATGTGCTGGTTCAACCCAAACCAATGAACCAACATGCCTTAATGCCGAGTCATTGTGAGGTGGAACAATGACGGAGCGTTTGACGGCTACGACCGCCCCTTACACCATCGGAATACCCCCGTTCCGTCCGGGAGAAGATGCTGATTTTGGAGGGGCATTCAAAGAACAACCAGGTGATCTTTGGCGACCAGACCCAGCGACGTGCACATCCGACGATTCTGCCCCGCATGCACGAGGCCTCCTCCGAGTCCTCAATGACAAAGGTGAAGCCAAGGGAGAATGGGACCCTCAACTCGATTCAAGTGAATTGATTCAAGGCCTTGAATACATGATGAGACTCAGAATCTTTGACGACAGAATGATCAAAATGCAACGAACAGGTAAGCTTTCATTCTACATGCGATCCTTCGGAGAAGAAGCCGTTGCGATTGCTCAAACAATGGCGCTTGAAACACAGGATTGGGTCTTCCCATCCTACCGCCAACCTGGTGCTCAATTCGTCCGTGGACGTGACATGGTCAGCATGATTTGTCACTGCATTGGCAACACGGAAGACAACGTTCGAGGACGACAGATGCCTGTCCACTACACCTACAAGGAAGGACGGTTCATTTCGATATCATCTCCTGTTGGCACTCAATTTTCACAAGCCGTCGGCGTGGCCATGGCAAGTGCGTATCAAAACAAAGACGAGGTCTGTATTTCGTGGCTTGGCGATGGAACCTCCGCTCAAGGAGATTATCACTACGCACTCAACTTTGCATCAACGTTCAAGCCACCAGTCATTCTCAATGTGGTCAACAATCAGTGGGCAATTTCTACCCACGCTAACCTCGCCACAGGTGGACGTACATTCGCAGAGCGAGGATTGGCCTACGACATTCCTTCCTTCCGAGTTGACGGGAACGACTTCTTAGCACTGTACAGCATTACAAAGTGGGCTCGTGATCGAGCAAGTGCTGGAATGGGTCCCACACACATCGAAGTTTACACCTACCGTGCGGGCGCACACTCATCGTCCGATGACCCTTCGGCCTATCGTCCAAACGACGAAGCCGCATGCTGGCCGGGGGGAGATCCGATTCAACGGTTGAAAGATCATCTCATGCTCATTGGAGAATGGGATGAAGAAAAACATGAGGCACTTGCCAAAAAGATCGATGATGAAGTCATGGCTGCATACAAAGAAGCATGCGAGTTTGGTGACCTTGCTTCTGGACCTTACCCCCCTGCCTCAACAATCTTTACAGAAGTCTACGAGACTGTTCCGTGGCACATCCAAGAACAGCGCGAGGAGTTAGGGAAGTGATATCATGGCCGACATGAACATGATCAAATCGCTCAACTCTGCCCTTTCAATCTCGCTGAAGCAGGACCCAAATGTCGTTATTTTTGGAGAAGATGTCGGTTATTTTGGAGGCGTATTCCGCGTCACTGAAGGTCTTCAGAAAGAATACGGGGCGCATCGCGTGTTTGACTCTCCTCTCGCAGAAGGTGGAATTGCAGCCATCGCCATGGGAATGGGGCTGAATGGGCTTCGGCCGGTTGCTGAAATCCAATTTGCGGATTACATCTTCCCTGCCTATGACCAAATTGTCAATGAGATTGCAAAGCTTCGACACCGCTCTGGTGGAGAGTTCTCAGCACCCTTGACCATCCGAACACCCGCAGGTGGAGGAATCAAGGGAGGGCACCATCATTCCCAATCACCAGAAGCACAATTCACTCATACTCCAGGGCTGAAAGTCGTGTACTGTTCTACTCCCTACAACGCCAAAGGCCTGTTGCTTGCATCGATTGAATGCAACGACCCCATCATCTTCTTTGAACCAAAACGATGCTATCGTGGGCCATTCTATGGTGACCCGCACAATGTTCCTACGTGGAATGGTCACCCAGACGCTGATGTACCGGAAGGGCATTACACCATTCCACTTGAACAAGCGAGAATCGTTCGAGAAGGTTCTGCTTGCACCGTCATCGCCTATGGAACCATGGTTCACGTCGCTGAACAAGCCATCAAGGATTCAGGAATCGATTGTGAATTGATCGATCTGCAAACGCTCGTGCCCTGGGACAGAGACACCGTTGTGAACTCCGTCAAAAAAACAGGTCGTTGTGTGATTGTTCACGAGGCTCCGAAAACAAGTGGATATGGTGCTGAAATGAGCGCATCGGTCCAAGAACGATGCTTCTACCACCTCGAAGCTCCGATTCAACGTGTCACAGGATGGGACACACCATTCCCCCACACAACGGAATGGGATTATTTGCCAAGTCCTCAGCGAATCGCTGATGCAATCAAGAAAACACAGGAGGAATAAACATGGGAACATTTGCATTCAAACTACCAGATATCGGAGAAGGCGTCGTTGAAGGTGAAGTCGTCGAGTGGATGGTCGCCGTTGGTGACACCGTCAAGGAAGATGATCCGATTTTATCGGTCATGACCGACAAAGCAACGGTCGAAATACCAGCACCTTGCGATGGTGTCGTTTCCAACATTATCGGCGAAGCAGGAGATATCCTCCCTGTCGGCGTCGTGTGCATCGAGTTCGAAGTTGATGGCGATGGGAATGCCTCAGCAAGTGAGGCTGAACCCGCTGCTCCTGCGGTCGAAGAAGCGCCTGAGCCAGTGGTTGAACCCGAACCCGCTCCTGAACCTGCTCCTAAACCAGCACCTACTCCCGAACCTGTCGCCGTTGCAGGTCCTGTTGTTGAACGTGCACCAGGAACCAAACCACTTGCAAGCCCAGCCGTTCGACAGCGCGCTCGTTCTGCTGGTGTCGACTTGTATCACGTTGCAGGTTCAGGTCCTGCAGGACGAATTACACACGCCGACCTTGATGTTCACCTCAGTGGAGGCGCATCCCGTGCTACGGCCACAATGCCGATGGGAAGTTCAACAAAGGTCGCCAAGACCGGAACTGAGGAAATCAAAGTTATCGGATTGCGACGCAAGATTGCTGATTCGATGATGGCATCCTACAGCACAATTCCGCACTTCTCNTACTTTGAGGAAGTAGATGTAACCGAACTTGAGTCCTTGCGTCAGCACCTCAATGCAACTCGACCCGAAGGTGCACCGAAACTGACGTATCTACCGTTCATCATGCTCGCTCTGGTCAAGGGTCTTGGCCAACGCCCAGAGTGCAATGCACTGTACGACGACGAAGCGGGAGTCGTAACACGCCATGAGGCAGTCCATCTCGGAATTGCGACTCAGACCGATCGTGGGCTCTACGTCCCTGTCGTCAAGCATGTTGAAGCCATGGACATCTGGTCTGCTGCTGCGGAAATGGGCCGCGTTACGCAAGCTACTCGGGATGGCAAAGCTGGGGCGGATGACCTCAGTGGTTCGACATTTACCATCACCAGCCTCGGACGTATGGGTGGACTTGGAGCCACTCCAATCATCAACAAACCAGAAGTCGGAATCCTCGGAGTTCACAATGCCAAAGATCGTGCTGTTGTCGTTGATGGACGCGTTGAAGTTCGCCGAATCATGAATCTCTCTTCATCATGGGATCACCGTGTTGTTGATGGCCACGATGGTGCAAGCCTTGTTCAACTTCTCAAGTCAATGCTGGAACATCCAGCAACCATCTTCATGTGAGGTGTTTTTGTGAAAACTCGTNAGTGCAAAGTTTTGGTTATCGGTGCAGGACCTGGTGGATACGTTGCTGCTATTCGCGCAGGTCAACTTGGAATGGATACTGTCATTGTGGAAGGTCAGCGTGCTGGAGGAACATGCCTCATTCGTGGATGTATTCCCTCGAAGGCGCTGATTCATGCTGCTCACACATTTCACAAACTTGCTGACCACGCCAAGAAAGGTGGGCACATGGGAATCAGCATCCCGAAACCAGCAGAACTCAAAATGGAAGACACGATTGCATGGAAAGATGGAATTGTTGANCGATTGAACAAAGGCGTCGAGGCATTACTCAAAAACGCCGGAGTTGAACTTGTAAATGGATGGGCTGAATTCCAAGATGCAAAAACCGTCAAGGTCGGCAAAGGAAAGGACGCCCTCATCATCCAAGCTGAGAATATCATTCTTGCCAATGGCTCCATTCCAATCGAACTTCCATTCATGAAATACGGCGAACATGTCATCTCTTCAAAGGAAGCACTCTCATTGCAAGAACTACCGAAGCGAATTGCTGTCGTCGGTGGAGGATACATTGGTCTGGAACTTGGCATCACCTTCCGAATGCTTGGAAGTGAAGTTACAATCGTTGAAGCAATGGATTCAGTTCTCCCAATCTTCGATAAGGAACTTCGACGACCTCTTGAAATTGCCATCAAGAAACAAAAGATTGCAGTCCATACCAAGGTCTTTGCAAAAGGCATCGAGGAGAACAAGGATGGGAGCGTCGATCTCCTGTACACACCAAAGGATGCCAAAGAAGGTACGGAACCAGAACGACTCACCGTCGATAAGGTCCTCGTGACCGTTGGTCGACGACCAATGAGTGCTGCTCTTGCTCCGACAGGTGTGGCTGTTGATGAGCGCGGGTTTGTCAAAGTCAACAACAAGTGTGAAACCAACATGANAGGGGTGTACGCAATCGGAGACGTTTGTGATCTTGGCGAAATGCTTGCGCATGTTGCATCATTCCAAGGGGAAATGGTTGCTGAAATTCTTGCAGGTCACAACCGAGCATATGAGCCCGCAGCCGTTCCTGCAATCGTCTTTACAGAACCGGAAGTCGTTTCAGTTGGTCTTTCTCCTGATGAAGCCAAGGAAGCTGGTCACCCTGTAATCACTGGTAAGTTCCCNTTGGCTGCAAACGGTCGAGCACTCACACAGGAAGCTGAGAAGACTGCTGGATTCATTCGAATTACTGCTCGGGAGGACGATCATCGGATTCTCGGCATTCAAGGCGTGGGAACACACATCAGCGAACTGGTTGGTGAATGGACTCTCGCCATTGAGATGGGCGCCCTCCTCGAAGATGTGGCGCAAACCATCCATGCACATCCCACCATGACAGAGATGACACATGAAGGGGTTCTGGCAACTCTTGGCCATGCAATTCACTCAATGTGAAACCATTTTTACCTCGTCAAAGGAAGTCCTCTACCGATTCTTGCAATAGATTCGCTAACAAACTGTTGTATACTCATGATTCTTGAGTGATACAAGGCGGATGTGGGGATGTCTGACTTGCGGATTCAAATGGAGGCTCTTGCCAACGGTATGAGCAGTGGCTCCGCCCATGTCAATAAACAAAATATGGCCAGCAAAATATGCTTGCTAACTCTCAAATTTAACTCTGAAAACATCGATATTGCAAAGAGTTTGACTACTGAAGGATTAAGATTGGCCGGCCGAATCTCCTTCATTCGTCAAGTCAGTGAAGCTGTTGATGCGGAAATCTTTGAATTTTCAACCTGCAATCGTGTTCTTTACGTTGGATTTGATGTTGACCCGGGAACACTCGCAACTGGAATCTCACAAATTGTTGGCATCGATGACATCCCCTTCCTTTCGCTGACAGGATCGGATGCATGGAGACATCTTGTGAAAATCTGCAGCGGATTGGATTCGTTCATTATCGGTGAACTACAAGTTATGTCTCAACTTCGATCATCGATCAACATTCATAGAGAAAACAACCTTATTCAAACCTACAATCTTGGTTTCTTTGAACACGTCATTTCTGCGACACGTGTCATTCGCAAAGAACTCGGTTACACCAGTTCAACCGAATCGATGCTTAACCTCGCTACAACATCCCTTGAGGACATTCTATCGGAAAAAGGAACGGCTCAATCCATCGTATTAGGATTCGGAGAGATGGGTGAAAAAGCTGTNGAAACCCTTCACGCACTCAACCAAACCAATGTCGTCGTCGTTTCAAGAAACCCACAAAAATCTGCGAATCGCAACCCAGAGTTAACACAACACTGCTCGATGATTACGTACGATGAGTTTGAAGCAAATCGCTACAAAGCAGATATTGTCATCTCAACCATGCGATGTTCAACGCCTGCATACACTGACCAAAACCTGCTCCCTGTTGAAGGCGAGTCCATTATCCTCGANTTCTCATGGCCACCATCCATTGAACAGAGTGGTATTACGAACCAACAAAGCCTGCTGGGCATGGAACATTGGATCANAACCGCAAGAAACATCGACCACTCTCAATACACTGCACTCATTCAGAAAGGAGACGACATGATTCGTGATATTCAGAAACGATACATGGATGCTTTAACGAACAAGAATGAGGCGAAGTTCCGGGCCTTCATCTACGGGCGCATGGAAGACCTCTCAACATCTTGGGAATCCTCGTCGATGGCACAGGAAAAAGAAATACCTCAACTTGGAGCCTTCGCTCGTGAAATCGCGACATGGATATGCCAACAAAACAATTCNTTCTATCTCTCAGAACTGGTGGATTATGTCAACAATACCAACCGAGAGTTCAACAGTCATCTTCTAGGAGAAGTCTCTCGTGATGTTGAACGATCCATTCGAACCTTAACAGCCATCGTTTGAACTTGGAGGAATCATGGCAATTCGTATTGGAACCCGCTCATCCAACCTTGCGTTATGGCAAGCAAATACCGTTGCTTCCATACTCAATCAAGCGGGTATTGAAACTGAAATTGTTCAAATCAAGTCCTCTGGAGACCGTAGTTTAGGAGGCAATCTTTCTTCTGCAATCGGCCAGTTTGTTCACAGCATTGACCAACAACTGATGAACAACCAAATCGATATTGCCGTTCATTCAAGCAAAGATGTGCCAACGGATACCCATGATTCCATCAGAAATTTGGCTTACTTGGAACGCGGCTCCACAACCGACGTGGTCCTGTTCAAACGGCAACNAAATGACCCTTTACTCTATGATGTTCTTAGCCAAGGCCATGAAACTCCTTTGGTTGAAGTGCTCAAACGCATTCAACCTGGTTCGACATTTGGAACCGTTTCCGGTCGTCGTCAATCGCTTATGCTAAGTCAACGCCCTGACCTCATTCCACTTTCCGTTCGAGGTCATGTTGAGACACGAATCGAACGATTACTCGAAGGGCGAGTCGATGCCTTGCTCTTGGCACAAACTGGACTCGAGCGACTTCGAACAACAGGAGTTCTTGATGAGGTTCAGACCCGTCTTACTGCGTTGAGAATACATCCCGATGACTGGCCAACAGCTCCGGGACAAGGAGCGGTCTGCATCCATTGCAACGCTGAACGCTATGATGAGTTCAGCAATCTTCGACAACTCCTGAACCATGCTCCGACAGAAATGGATGTCATCCGAGAGCGGTCAATTCTACAGATGGTTGGTGGAGGATGTCTCTATCCTGCTGGAATCGAAGTGCGCGGCGATGAATTGCGTGTACGTATCTCACCACAGGGATGGAGGACCACGTTTTGTGAGGGACGAGAATATCGTATTTTCTCATACAAAGGCCAGTATGAGGATTTTGAACTCCGTCTACCACATGATGATGAAGCACCAGCGTTCGAGTCTGTGAGCGGGAAGCCAAAATACATCTCAACGCTCAATTCAGATCGAATCTCGATGGTTCTGGCCAACAACGGAATTGCGATGAGCAATCTTTCGGTCATTGATCTAATTCCAAAGCTCGATGACTGGCCTCAGAATTTCCTTCAACAGTATCAATCAAAGCGAGAATGGCCCTATCTTGTTCTTACTTCCCCATTTGCAGCAAAATGTGCGATTCGTGCAGCAGAGATGAATCCTGACATCTCTCGAATCAAATGGCTTGCCATCGGAGAGGGAACTGCAAGGGCTTGCTTCAGACGAGGTGTGACCGTTGCGATCTGTGCAAAGGCAAGAAACTCCAAAGAATTGCTTCAGTATATTTCTGCGAATGTCGATGTTGAAACCAAACTCCTCGTCCCACGCTCAAGCGTGGCTCCNACGGACTTCGTNGANCANCTCAAGAGTTCNGGATACAACGTTCATGATTGGATTGGNTATGAAAACAAGTCNAAAAGCATCCCACAAACNGAGGTCTTACCNGAGGACGTCTTGCTGATTTCATCNTCATCATCAGCCGTGTCTTGGGCAGANAACGGCCTCAACGCTCCAAATGAGGTTATTTGTATGGGNAACAATACGAGNGAAACAATCCTCTCNCTTGAGCACTTCAAAAATTGCAATGTTTCAGTCCTAGAGGGTCCAACAACCGAGTATCTNATCGAATGGTGGAATCGAAACAGGAGGGCATGATATGAAAACACGACCACGAATTAATCGCTGGACGGAAGCCCGCAGGAATCTTTTGTTTGGAGACTTCTCACTTCAATCNCTAGTACAGCCACATTTCGTCGTTGAAGGAAACAATGTCGATGCACCGATTCGTGGCATGGAAGGAATCCATCAGCAATCCGTCGATGTCCTCATTGAAACCATCCGTAGTGATGCCGAGCATGGCATCCATGCCATCATGTTGTTTGGTGTGGTCAACAGCACTGAGAAAGATGAACAGGCGACCAAGGCATCGGATGCATCCTCCCACCTTCACAAAGCCGTTCAGCAGATTAAGGCTGAATTCGGAGATTCAATCGTTGTAATGACGGACGTATGTCTGTGCACTGCAACCAATCACGGCCACTGTGGAATTGTCGAACATGGTCACATCGTAAACGACGCATCTGTTGCTCGTTTGTGTGAAATTGCAGTCTCGCATGCTGAAGCCGGAGCAGATTATGTCTGCGCTTCTGATATGATGGATGGACGCGTATCTGAGATTCGTAAGGCTCTCGAAAACGCACAACACTCAACCACAGGCGTTCTTTCATACTCAGTGAAATATGCATCCTCGTTCTACGGTCCGTTTCGTCATGCCGCTGACTCAAGTCCAGAGTTCGGCGACCGCTCAACCCATCAGATGAACGTAAACTCAGGGTACGACGAAGCCATCCTCGAAGCCAAACTTGACGAAGGCGAGGGTGCTGATATCATCATGGTCAAACCAGGATTACCGTACTTGGATGTGTTGCGTCAGATAGCAGATTCGGTCCACCGTCCAGTGGCAGTCTACAACGTCAGCGGTGAATATTCAATGGTGATGAACACGGCAAACGACCTCGAATCTCGGAAAAACATTGTTTGTGAAATAATGACATCATTCAAGAGAGCGGGTGCTGACGTCGTTGTAACCTACCATGCTCGCGAGATTGCGCAGCATGCGTGGATGTCATGAGTTGAGGATATGGATCGAACGAAGTCAGACACGATGCATCGTGTTGCAGTTGAACACCTTGTTGGTGGTGTGAATTCACCGGTACGTGCTTTCAAATCGGTCCACGGCAACCCAATTTATTTCGATAAAGCATCCGGTGCTCACGTAACTGATATCGATGGAAACGTCCTTGTCGACTTTGTCCAATCATGGGGTCCTTTGATTCACGGACATTCACATCCAGAGATCATCGGGGCGGTTCATGAGAAAATGCTCAATGGAACCTCATTTGGCGCACCCCATCTTGGAGAAATTGAATTGGCTAAAAAGGTCAAAAATCGATTCAAGCACATGGACAAAGTTCGTTTTGTATCCTCTGGAACTGAGGCGGTGATGAGTGCGGTTCGACTTGCTCGCGGATACACGAACCGTGACTTATTGATCAAATTCGAAGGCTGCTACCATGGTCACGTTGATTCGCTCATGGTTTCATCGGGAAGCGGTCTTGCAACCTTTGGTATTGCAAGCAGCCCGGGCATACCGAACGATACTGTTGCAACGACGTTGATTTGTCCTCTTGATGACATTGAAGCCGTGGAGTTTCTGTTTCGTGAACACGGCCAAGAAATTGCTGCTGTTGTAATTGAACCACTCCCTGCGAACAATGGACTTCTTATTCAACGAAATGAATTCCTTACACGACTACGCACGTTGTGTGATGAGCACAACTCATTGCTGATCTTTGATGAAGTCATCAGTGGCTTCCGGTTCAAGCATGGGAGTTATTCGGACATATGCGGAGTAACGCCAGATATTACCGCACTGGGGAAGGTCATCGGAGGGGGGTTACCCGTCGGAGCCTACGGTGCGCGTGATGAAATCATGCACAAACTCTCTCCTCTCGGCCCAGTTTACCAAGCAGGCACGCTCTCTGGTAATCCACTGGCAATGGCAGCTGGGGCAAAAACCCTTGACTTGCTTGACGAAGGAGCCTACGATTACCTGGACAATCTCGGGGCCTTCATGGAAGAGAAGGTCCGTGCAGTATTGGAAAAGCATGGAAATCCAATGCGATTGGTTCGCATGGAAAGTTTGTTTTGGTTTTCACCAGGAAATTTAGACCCAGCAATCCGTGCTGATCAAATTCCGAGTGATGCTGGAGAACTGTATGCAGATGTTCACCGTGAACTGTTGGAACGAGGGTACATGCTCGCACCCTCTGCATACGAAATCGGTTTCCTTTCCACTTCGCACAATGAGACACATATTCTTGGTTTCGTCGAAGCACTCGACGATTCACTCACACATTTGGATTGGTCATGATGAACGGAAAACAACGCATCGTTTCGGCACTCAATCTTGAGCCTGTCGATCGAACGCCCGTTTGGTTCATGCGTCAGGCAGGCCGACACCTCCCCGAATACCGAGAACTTGCAGCACAGCACTCGTTCTGGGAACGCTGTATGGATCTCGATTTGTGTACGACCATAACGATGCAACCCCTTCATCGTTACAAAACGATAGATGCCGCTATCATCTTCAGTGACATTCTCACACCATTACCCGCACTGGGGTATGAGGTTGAATACGGTGGAGGCATCCGAATCGATCCGTTCTCCTTTGAGGATGTTGATGATTGGTCAAAATTCTCAGCCCGTAACCACGCACCATGGGCTGCGGACGGACTGCGAGCGATCGGTGAAGACAACTCAGAGATCGCCCGTTTAGGATTTGTTGGATGTCCATGGACCACATCGATGTACTTGATGGCTGGAGGAACAGGTGACAAGGAATTCCATTCTACTCGAGCAAAGGTCTACTCAAATCAAGATGATGCAATGAGAGTCTTGCTTTCAGTGGCTGATGCCGTTGGCGACTTGCTGGCTGACCAAGTCAACCATGGTGGTGCCGATGCAGTGCAAATGTTTGACACATGGGCAGGATTGCTCTCCGAAAGCGATTACCGCCAATACGCGAAACCAGCCACTGAGCGGGCAATTGAAGTGTTTCGAAAGAAGGCAAATCGACGCGTTCCTCTCATACACTATGCCAAAGGAAGTTCGCATCTCCATCATGAGATTCGAACGCTTGACATTGACGCAATATCGCTTGATTGGCGAGATGACTTGCAATCAAACAGGGCAACATTTGGCGACCAATTCGCATTCCAAGGCAATCTCGACCCTTCTCGAATGCACGGTTCTCCACAAGCAGCACAAGAGGCTGCAATGCGTGTGCTGAACAATGCTGGAGACGAGCCAGGCCACATCTTCAATCTCGGACATGGTTTTGCACCTGGTGCACAAATCGATTGTGTAGAAGCAGTTCTCCGTACGGTCACTGGTGATTGAAGTGCGTGAACAAATGGTCGAGATGGTCCATCTCCTGCAAGACAAGATTTGCGAGGCCATCATGAGCATTGACCAAAGTGAATATCGTGAAGATCAATGGACTCGAGAAGAAGGAGGAGGCGGGCGTAGTCGTGTCTTTTCTGAAGGAACTGTGTTCGAAAAAGCGGGCGTCAACGTAAGTGTTGTTCATGGAACGCTAAGCCCAGAAGCCGCAGAAAAAATGGGTGGGGGTCATGCCTTAGAAGGCAATGACTTGGAATTCTTTGCAACAGGGATTAGTCTCGTCCTGCATCCAAACAACCCGATGGCCCCAACCGTGCACGCCAATTATCGATACTTTGAACGCGGCGATGGAGAGAAAGACGGAAGTTGGTGGTTTGGCGGAGGTTCAGATCTGACACCGTCGTATCTGTTTGAAGAAGATGCTATCCATTTTCATCAAGTTCACAAAGATGCATGCGATCGACACGCGATTGCTGATTACAACCGTTTCAAAGAATGGTGTGATACCTATTTCCACATCCCTCATCGTAATGAAGGGCGCGGAGTAGGTGGAATTTTCTTTGACAACATGCATCAAGCAACCAAACAGGAATGCTTTGAATTTGTGAAGGATTGTGCCCATCAATTCTTGCCAGCATATCTTCCAATTCTCGAGAGAAGAATGGAGATGCCATTTACATCAGAACAGAAGGCATGGCAACAAATTCGACGCGGACGATACGTAGAGTTCAATCTCGTCTACGATCGAGGAACAAAATTTGGCTTGACGACCAATGGCCGAATTGAGAGCATTTTGATGTCCCTCCCTCTTACCGCCAGATGGGAATATTGTCATGAGGTCGACGTTGGTACCGAAGAAGAACAACTGCTGAAGGTGCTCAGAGAACCAGTGGATTGGTTAGGTGCGTGATTGATTGTACTCTGTTGAAGATTGGGTGCGATACGGTGACGAATTGCGACGACCACTGTTGACTGGACCACAACTCGGCCAATCCAAGAAAATCTGCATCGTAGGTGGAGGCTTATCGGGATTATCCATTGCATATCGAATTGCTTCAAAGCGACCAGATGTTGAAATTGAAATTCTTGAGAAATCCGAACGCTATGGAGGAACGATTGAAACGTGGTCGGAAGGTGATTGGCTGTGCGACGTTGCCGTGAACGCAGCTCGAGCCCATCCTGCATTCTGGCGACTCATCGATGACCTTGGACTACAAGGAGTCTTTTCGGAGTCCAATCCAAAGGCTCGATCACGTTGGATTCACAGCAACGGGAAGACCGCAAAGTTGTCGTTGCTCATGGCATTACGAATGGGCCCTCTCCGTTTGTTTCGTTCAATACGAGCATCACGAGCTGGTGGTAGATCAGTTGCACAGATCATCCCGAACCAATCGATAGCAGATGCCATGACGTTGGGTATCGTCAACCACGTGTCGCAACATGTTGATGCTGACTTCCTCATGCCCTCATTGACAAAGTATGGCCAGGAACCTCCTCTCAAGTGGTCAAAAATTAAGAAAATGATGGGGGAGACGTACCCCCTGTTCAAGCCACGAAAGGGGGCCATTGCATCGCTTAATGGTGGAATGGAAGTTCTCGTTCATGCACTTGTCAAACAGCTCAATGGACTCGAAAACGTGACCTTGAACCTTCGGTCGACGATCGAAAGTCCTGAACAAGTTTCGAACGATCGGAACATTCCGATCGACTCAATCATTTGGTGTGCTCCTCTGGGCAGGTCTCCTGAACAATTCACTTCATTGGACATTTATGCGGTGGGATATTCATCACAGGACATTCTCGATGTTCCAGTTGGCTACGGTACACTCATCCCCGAACCAGAAATCCCCATCAGTGGAATACTCAATGAGAGTGATGTGCATCGTTCAGCGAGAGCACCCCCGAATCATCGATTGTTCAGAATAATGGCTCCTCATGATCGAGGCGGTGATGAAGAATCGGTTCGGGAATGTCTCAAGAACATTCTAACCGAGGTCGAACCCGTTCTCTTCAAGAAAATCGGGCAACGCAGAATACCAGTCTACGAACCTGGTTACATGTCAGCCATTGAGAGTTCGAACGTGAAGTACTCCCGTGCAGGCTGGTTCTACAGCGGCGTATCTGTAACGCATGTTGTTGCTGAAGGCGAACGAATTGCTGACCAGTTTTAGGCCAAAGGCATTTCCAGACGTCGACGAACAAGCGCTTCCAATCCATCGATCCAGTAGTCGTTGTCGTTCAAACACTTGACGACTGTGAGCTCGTCACCTCCCATTTCAATGAAATCTTCACGAAGTTCAATGTCCAATTCTTCCAATGTTTCAAGACCGTCAGCCAAGAACGCAGGAGCAACTACGACGATGTTCTTAACCCCGCGTTGAACGAGTTCTTCGACTTTGTTTGTCGTCGAAGGTTCAAGCCACTTGACAGGACCAAGGCGGCTTTGGTAACTCATTGACCACTGATCGGAGGTGAGGCCCAATTTCTCAACAACCGCACTGGTCGTTTCACTGCAGTGTCGGCCGTAACACAATGCATTTGCATCACAAATTACGTCGCAACAGTTGTTGACCTTTTGACAGTGCTTTTTCGATGAATCGATACGCTTGACGTGTGAGACTGGAAGTCCGTGATATGAGAAAAGAAGGTGTGCCTCTGGACTTAGATGTGGGCGTATGGATTCAGCGAGTGGACTAATGTACTCATTTTCAGTTTCAAAATGACCGAATTCGAGAATCTCTGGCGTCCAGTCCATTTCACTAAGTTGATTGTAAGCGTGTTTTACAGAGGATTCTGTTGTGGCTTGAGCGTAATGTGGGAACAGCGGTGCGAGGAGCAATCGAGTAACCCCTTGCTCTCGGAGGGATTCAAGGGCTGAGCGAATACTCGGATTACCGTAACGCATACCAACTTCGCATGACGAATCTTCCATTCGAATTTGTAATTTATCACAAATACGTTGAGTGTAGACTCGAAGCGGGGATCCTTCTTCCATCCAGATGCTCTTGTACCTTGGTGCAATCTTCTTTGGTCGTGTTCGCAGGATGATTCCACGGACGAGAAGATGACGTAGTGGCGTTGGAATGTCGATGACGTCTGGGTCAAGAAGAAATTCTCTAAGATAGATTTTCACTGAATTGGTTGTGGGTTCATCAGGTGTCCCCACATTCATCAGTAAGATGCCATCACGGCCCATGAAGAGTTGTTGAATCCTCTGGTTGTAAAGTTATGTTTGCTTGGCGTTGACCGCGCGCAAGTGTGAACCCTCGGACGAGGAAGTGAGATTCAAGCACCACAACTGAGACAGTCATCTGGACTGTCAAGGCTGCAGGCGATCTCTTCCATGCTGGTAAGTTCAGCACGTTCAGCGAGTCCGGTGACGGTTGGGTCGTTCTTTGCTTTGCTTTCAACAGTGAATTGAATTGCATCTGCAGCAGCTTTCGTTCGCAAGTAGTACATACCTGTCTTGAGACCGGATTTCCAACCATAGAAGTGCATCGAACTCACCTTTGCAGCATTAGCGTCGATCATGTGGATGTTCATTGATTGACTTTGGTCGATGTATGCACCACGGTCAGCAGCCATGTCGAGGACGTGGCGTTGCTTGATCTCCCAAGTTGTCTTGTAGAGTTCTTTGATGTTGTCCGGGATGCCAGCAATGGCTTGGATGGAACCCTTGTGTCGCAAGATTTCATCTTTCAATTCCATGCTCCAGAGCCCTGACGAGATGAGATCGTTCACGAGGTGCTTGTTGAGAACAATGAATTCTCCAGATAGTGTTCGTCGGACGTAAAGATTGGAGGTAAAGGCTTCAAAGCACTCGTTGTTACCAAGGATTTGCGATGTTGATGCTGTTGGCATTGGAGCAACGAGAAGCGAGTTGCGCATTCCATTTTCCATAATCTCAGTTTTGAGTGAATCCCAGTCCCATCGGCCCGAATGTTCGTTCATACCCCATAGGTCAAACTGTAGAAGTCCTTGAGAAGCTGGTGAACCCTCGAAGGTTGAATATGCTCCGTTGGTAATCGCAGCATCCTTTGAAGCCGTGCAAGCAGCGAAATAAATCGTTTCAAAGATTTCTTTGTTGAGTGCTCGTGCTTCAGGACTTTCAAAGGCCATTCCGAGCATAGCAAAGGTATCAGCGAGACCTTGGACACCCAAGCCGATAGGGCGATGTCGCATGTTGGAGTTTCGTGCTTCTTCTACTGGGTAGTAGTTGACGTCGATGACTCGATTGAGATTACCCGTTGCGTGATAGGTTACATCGTAGAGGAGTTCGTGGTTGAAGGAACCGTTTTCAACATACTTGGGCAAAGCGATTGATGCGAGATTGCAAACTGCTACTTCATCAGCGGAAGTGTATTCCATAATTTCAGTACAGAGATTGGATGAACGGATGGTTCCCAAGTTCTTTTGATTGGACTTGAGATTTGCCGCATCCTTGTAGAGCATGTATGGCGTTCCTGTTTCGATTTGTGCCTCGACGACCTTATCCCATACTTCACGAGCAGGTACGGTCTTTCGAGCTAAGCCTTGTGCTTCATACGATTCATAGAGTTCTTTGAATTCTTGACCGTAGGCGTCTTGCAAGCCAGGACACTCGTTCGGACAGAAAAAGGACCAGTCTCCGCCGGATTCGACTCGCTGCATAAACAAATCAGGAGTCCATAGAGCATAGAATAAGTCACGTGCTCGCATCTCTTCTTTTCCGTGATTTTTACGGAGATCCAAGAATTCAATCAAGTCAGGGTGCCATGGTTCGAGGTAAATCGCAATCGAACCCTTGCGCTTACCGCCGCCTTGGTCAACATATCGTGCGGTGTCGTTGAACACGCGAAGCATTGGGACGATACCGTTCGAAGTTCCGTTTGTGCCTTTGATGTACGAACCCTTGGCTCGAACATGATGGATGGAAAGACCAATTCCACCAGCAGATTTTGAGATTAATGCACATTGCTTGAGTGTATCATAAATACCGTGAAGAGAATCGTCTTGCATTGTCAACAAGAAGCAAGAGGACATTTGCGGCATTGGTGTACCTGAGTTGAACAATGTTGGAGTGGCATGTGTGAAGTAGCCGTTTGACATGAGGTCGTAGGTGCGCAGGGCTTTTTCGATATCACCGTGGTGAATACCGATTGCAACACGCATGAGCATGTGTTGAGGTCGTTCAGCGATATCCCCGTCGAGGCGGAGAAGATAGGAGCGTTCAAGGGTTTTGAATCCAAAATAGTCGTAATTAAAATCACGCGCATAATCAATACGGCTGTTCAAAACGTCTGCATTCGCCATGATGATATCGTACACTTCTTCAGAAATGAGAGGTGCATGCTTCTTTGATTCTGGATCGATGTACTCTCGCAAATCGGTGATAACATCGGTAAAGACTTCCTTGGTCGAACGATGAAGATCATCGACACAAATTCGAGCAGCGAGTTTACTGTAATCAGGATGGTGAGAAACCAAAGAGGCGGCGGTTTCTGCAGCAAGTTGATCGAGTTCTCGTGTCGTAACACCGTCGTAGAGACCTTCAATGGTGAGTTTTGTGAGGTTTGCAGGATCGACCCAGTTTGGGTCTAGCCCTTCTGCCAAACGTCGAAGCTTGTCCAAAATCGCATCGAATCGTACATCCTCTCTCTCTCCTTTCCTATTTACAACTTGCATGGTCATTTTGCCTCATCTCCTGCCAATCTCGGTGCGTGCGTATCTTCCTTTGTTCGCGGTCGGTTCAAAAGTCTTCGTCCATGGAGAACCGCTGTTGGACACTTCCAAGGGTTGCACCATCCATGACACCGGACTTCTGATATTCGCCGACTCGCTTTTCGAAGAAATTTGTCTTACCTTGCATGGAAATCATTTCCATCCATGGGAATGGGTTTGCTGCATCATAGAGTTTTGATGCTCCGAACGAAACGAGTAACCGGTCTGCAACAAACTGAATGTATTGCTTCATGAGATCGCCGTTCATTCCAATCAGATTGACTGGCAATGCACTAGTAACGAACTCAATCTCGATTTCAACCGCTTCGGCGATGATTCGATGAATGATGTTTTCAGGTGTTGGCTTCTGCAATTTGCTGTGCAGCAAGCACGCAAAGTCGCAATGCAGCCCTTCATCTCTGCTGATGAGTTCGTTTGAGAACGTGAGTCCAGGCATGATTCCTCGCTTCTTCAACCAGAAGATGGCACAAAATGATCCTGAGAAGAAAATGCCTTCGACAGCTGCGAATGCGACCAACCGTTCTGAGAAAGAACCACGCTTGGAAGACAGCCACTTGAGCGCCCAGTTGCCTTTTTTGTTGACAGAGGGCACTGTTTCGAGTGCTTTGAAGAGGTGATTTTTCTCATCGGTATCTTTGATGTATGTGTCAATTAGGAGGGAGTATGTTTCTGCGTGGATGTTTTCCATCATGATTTGGAATCCATAGAAGCATCTTGCCTCTGCCCACTGAACCTCGTTTGCAAAGTTAACGACTAGATTTTCATTGACAATCCCATCACTCGCAGCGAAAAACGCAAGGACATGCTTCAGGAAGTGCTTTTCTTCAGGCTTTAGATTTTCCCAGTCTTTCATATCCTCAGCGAGATCGATTTCCTCTGCAGTCCAGAAAGAAGCAGCGTGTTGCTTGTACATTTCCCAAACATCAGCGTGTTCGATAGGGAACAACACGAATCTGTCGTCAGATTCTTGTAACATGGGCTCGATATGTTCTCGAGATAGGTCAATTTCAATTCCATCATCATTATTTCGATTGTGTTCGATTACCATACTATCACCTTCTGCCAGCGTGCTGGAGTTTTACCTCCATCCGAGATGGCACATAAATATGTGCATGCTTAAGGCACATAAAATGCTGTTTTGAGAGGGGGCGGAAACGGGGGACTGCGTCTATGAAGCAGTTTTCACGACCGATTTGTATAAGAACCTATTTTTGAGAATTAAAAAGTGATATTTTCTAGCCGAATTTTACCTACATTTCCACTGGAACCAATACAAAGACTCCTTGAACCACCGAGAAGAGGCAAAACCATGCGAAACTCAATCCATGTCAAATTCGCTAAATTAAGTGAAAATGCCCAACTTCCAACTCAAGGAAGTGCACAAGCTGCAGGATGGGACTTGTACGCATTGGAGGAGACGACCGTGGTCAAAGGTGCATCGGTCATGATACCAACAGGGCTTGCTTGCGCCATTCCTGAAGGATGGGAAGGACAGATCCGTTGCAGGTCATCACTCGGCAAAAAAGGGATGATCCTACCAAACGGTGTCGGTACGATCGATTCAGATTATCGTGGAGAACTGAAGGTGCTGGCGACATGGATTGGCAAAGGAGACTCTTTTGTTGTTGGAAAAGGAGAACGGATTGCTCAAATGTTGTTTGCCCCAGTACCATTGGTTCACATAGAAGAGGTTGCACTCAATGAACTGGAATCAACCGAACGTGGTGAGGGCGGATTCGGCTCATCGGGACAGTACTGAGGAAGAGATATGCAATCTGTTGACATACGCACTCTTGGTGTTGTAGAATATACTGAAGCCTTGGAGATGATGGCAGGATTGCAACAACAACGAATCAACGATGAGATTCCAGATACGATTCTCTTCTTGGAACATCCTGAGATTGTCACGATTGGCCCGCGTGCGCGAAACGATGGTATTGCACCCCCTTCTGATTACAAAAGCCATCCCGTTGACCGAGGAGGTGGCTTGACCTGGCACGGACCTGGGCAACTTGTTGTTTATCCCATAGTACTATGGAACAAAGAAGATGAGAAATCCGTTGCGGATATTATTTCCAAAATTGAATCATGGGTTATTGCAACCTTGGACGTTCTTGGAGTCAAAGGATACAGGGATGATCGCATGCAGGGTGTTTGGGTTGATGATAAGAAAATTTGCAGCATCGGCCTGTCATTCCTTCGATGGGTGAGTCGGCACGGATTCACGGTTAACTATGCGACTCCAAAAGGAAGAGTGGAAAATCTTGCAGGATGTGGTTTGACCGAATCGACCACAACATCGATGAAGAGCCTGGGGTATCCAACTACGAGAACAATGCTCGAAGATGCTTTGTTGAAGACATTGGCTCCCGAATTGGGACGAAAAAAAGCCTGAGGAAACAAACAAGTGCATATATGAGAATCGCTGGATTTGCACACATGGGAGAAGTCGTCCTTGGGATTTCAGGCGCGAGTGGGGCCATTTACGGTATTCGGCTTGCACACGCTTTGAAAGAACTCGGAGTCGGTATTCGACTAGTTGTAAGTGACTCTGGACGAATAACACTCAAGCATGAGTGCAATACTACACCGGAGGCACTCGCTGAAGAAACAGGTGCGATTCTTGAGGAACAAGCCAACATTGGTGCAAAGTCAGCTTCTGGCTCTGCACCAATTGATGCTGTTGTTATATGTCCGTGTTCGGGAACAACACTCGGAAAACTCGCTGCAGGCATTGGAGACAACCTCATCACACGTTCGGGTATTGTTGCTATGAAGGAACGACGCACCCTCATTATTGTACCACGTGAAGCGCCGTACGCCACCGTTCATCTCGAAAACATGGCTAAACTATCCGGCTGGGGGACAGTGGTTATTCCTGCATCACCTGGCTTCTACAACCATCCCACCTCAATCGATGATTTGGTCGACTTCGTTGTTGCACGAATACTCGATCAAATCGGACTTAAGCATACCATCGGAAAGCGATGGACTGGCGAAGAACTCGACGAATAAGACGCATTGAGCCAACGGGTTCAAATGAGCAAAGCGTTTGATTCAACTATGACCAACGAACGTTCACTCGACTCGCTCACCGTTGGGCAACTCAAAGTGATGCTCGAAGAGAGAGGGCTTCCGAAATCAGGTAAAAAAGCCGATTTAATTGAAAGGCTGAATGCTTCGAATGAAGCGAATGTTATCGAGTTGAGCACATCGTTTTGGACAAGAACCGTCGTCGGGCGATTCAACGTAGCCCAAACAGTGGGTTCGATTGCTGCCGTATTGCTGCTCATGGTTGTTCTTGTGAACCCCTCAATCTTAGGTTTTGGAGAACCCGAACCGGTGTATGAACCAATCGGATTCGATGCGAGTCAAACACGATGGTACGCTCAGGAACTGGTCAACCTTGGCCACCCTGAATGGGAAGGGCGCATGTCGGGGAGTCCTGAAGAGGCGGCAGCAGCGCAAATGATTCTCGACAATTTGACTGAGATGGGGTATTCGCCTCAATTGAACACATATCCAGTCCCGATGTTCTCGATCAACAGTGCCCCCATTCTTTCCATGTGTACGCCCCCTGCTGGAGGGCTCTTCGGCGCACCGGTCACTGGAGCATCATGCAACAGTGGGCTGGGTGCACAGATTACAACCTTTGAACATCGTACAAATTTCGTTTTGCAGGGATATTCTGGTTCTGCAGACATCCAATTTGGTCAAGAGATGGAATTGGTTGACCTCGATGATGGTAGCGTCGACTCGCTCTGGAGTGAAGCGTCTGGCAAGGTTGGCATTGTTCGTGGCGGAAATAGCATTGACGGAAACACGGGCATATACATCAAGGCCGCTGAATTCAATTTGGCTGCAATTCTACGAATCAACAATCAATCAAACTGTGGGCAAATTGTTGCAGATGATTGCATTCCGATTTTCAAATCGATTCGAGTCGATGACATGAAAGCAGCAAACAGTGGATCGATTCCTGAAAACATTCCATTTATTGCCGTATCAAACAATACGGGAAATCAAATGCTTGAATTAGCAGAACAAGGGGCCTTTTTGCGGTTGTTTTCAGATGTTGATAATGCAGGGGACTTAGCGGTGAGTGTTCCGTGTGGTACGCTTTATGGAAAGAGCGAGGAACTCATCATTGTTGGAGCCCATCACGATACGGTTTATCATGCACAAGGAGCGGTCGATGACACCTCTGGGACGGCTACCGTTCTCGAGATGGCTCGACAAATTGCAATGGTTGCAAACGAAAGTGGGACGCCTGAATATACGATCCGTTTCTGCACCTGGGGTGGTGAAGAAGAGGGATTGTGGGGCAGCAAAGCATACGTTGGTGCCAATGCAAATGAACTGGCTCGAAATCTACGACTTTACGTCAACCTCGACATGAACCATGTCGACATCGACATTGCGAACCGTGGCAATTCACTACGGTTCTTTTCCAATTCAAAAGAAGACATCAATGCGATGGAGGATATCCTTGATGTCCTCGAAGAGAGTCGACCCGACCTGTTTCCAAAGTATTCCGTTTCAACCGGATACTTGGGTGGAGCACAGGGAGAGCCGAATGGCATGCCCTACAACTCGGACCACGGACCGTTTGTCTACGACCTCCCAGATGGAGTAACTGGGAATGCATTGGTCTGTTACGGGTCAGGATCATGGGAATATCACACCTATGCGGATACAATGGACCGGTTCAATGAGGAATCCCTTGGCGTGTCTGTGATTGCCTATGGGACGTACATACGACACCTTGGCTGGCCCGTCTTTGACTAAGCGTCGAATTCAAGAAGGCCGTCGAAGTGGCTTGGTCATGGTTCAACCGAGTGCACATGCGTCCCACATATTGGTGGCCTCAAAATCTGAAGCAATTCAACTCTCTGAGAAGATCAGTAAACTCAAGGATTTCCAAAAGTTTGCTCGCAAAAAATCCACCTGCCCCTCCTCACAACGAGGCGGTGATCTTGGTTGGTTCCGGAAAGGGAATATGGTTCGTGAGTTCGAAGAAGCCGTATGGAGTACGCCTTTGAAAACGCTCTCAACACCGGTCAAAACCCAATTTGGATACCATCTCATTTGGGTTCATGAACGCGATGAGGAGTGAACGGGATGACCATCACTGTTGGCCTTGACGACTATCTTGTTCATGGTACGCATGGCTATTTTGACGAAGAGCACAGCAAAACTCAACCGTTCAAAATCTCTCTGCGCGTTGACTTGTCAAGTACTGTAACAGATGGCCGACTTGATACAACAATCGACTATGCTCAACTGCAACGTGCAATCGATTCTGTCGTGTTGGATTCACCACCAATCCGATTGCTTGAGACCATGGCTCAACAAATTTCAGAGTACATTCAACAGTCGAGAAACGTCGAACGTGTCGTTGTCCGAATCGAAAAGCCGGAAGCTCCACTCCCTCACCCGGGCGGATTGCCGTACATTGAGTACACATGGAATCGCTGAATTCTCGCGCCGAATAGGCGAGGATTCAAAGGCTTGGGCCTTTGAGAAGTACCATGGATTCACCCACCCGTGTGTACGTGCCATCCGTTCTTGAAGCGAATGGTAATGCAATAGGTATGGGTTGTTTCAGTACAGAGCAAATCGCTTGGGAAGTCATGAAAACGTTTCTCGGCAAAAGCGAACAAATGAATCTTGAACGGGCAACAATCGTTGCTTGGGAGATTGATGTCTTAGGCGAGGATGCGATGACGATTCTGACGACGCTTGAAGGAAAAGTATGTCCCGTATGCCAGCGGAAAACCTTCTGGGTCGACCTTGAACATCTTTCTGCTCTTTGCTATGGAACGCAATGTTCAGCATGGATTGAACAAAGCACGGTCGACCCGGAAATCATTGATTGCGGTTGGCCTCCGCTTCGTTTCTTGAAGCAAGTAAAAGAAATTGAGGAAGCTTACAATGAGTTGAGAACAATCGGTGCAGATGTCCTTGCTTCAACTGAGAATCACCCAGATACGGTAACGCAGGCCATGTTTGATTCAACACATCAATTCGGATGATCACATTTCTTCGATTGGTGTAATTCCTAACCCTTCCAAACCTGAACGCATCAATCGGCGAGCCATTTCACTGATGGCGAAGGCAAATCCATCGACTTGACCATCTCGAACAACGGGGCAATCGCGATAAAATCCATTGTACGCATTGGCCAATTCAAGCATATGTAAGGCAAAGAGATGTGCCTTTTGTTCTTTTACTGAACGTGCAAGGACATCGTTGTGTGTGCACATCAATCGAAGCAAATCGACCAACCCATCTGGCATGGATTCAGCAGATGGACAATCAATGTTAGATGCCGAGTGTGAGCGTGCACGTTTTGCGATGGAACAGGCACGAGTATGAGCGTACATGATGAACGGTGCAGAACCAGCCTCAAAGGCTAATGCCTCTTCCCAACGGAATATGAATCCCTTCTCTGGACTGACTTTGATGATGTTGAATCGTACTGCAGCAGTGCCAACCGCTTCAGCGATTGCCGCCACTTTTTCATCGTCATACTCTGGTCGCAGTTCGCGAACAACTGCGGACGCTTGTGCATGAGCTTCCTCCAATAAGTCATCCATAAACACGACATTGCCTTGACGAGTACTCATCTTTCCTTCTGGAAGTTTGATGAAGGAATAAAACAACACCTCTGGTCGTTGTTGTTCAAGTTCTTCGAGAGTCAATCCCACCTGTTTTGCTTGCAACTTGTGATCTTCACCAAGCACATTGACAAGTCGATTTGATTCGCCCCATTTCCACATGTGATATGCAACGTCACGTGTTGCATAAAGGCTTGAACCATCCCCCCTTCTATAGAAAAATTCAGTCTTCCCTTTGAGACCGCGTTGACCGAGATCAAGATACCCTGCACCGTTCTCAGCGGTGCCAGCAATCTCCAATGCATCCAATCGCTGCATGAGTTGTGCAACCGTCCCATCGACGACAAAGGTCGATTCTTTCGTGAACGTATCATAGGAAATCCCTAATCGAGCAAGCGTCGCAAGCATGCCCTCAAGAACGGGCGTATACGCTGATTCAAAGGCTTGGAGGACCCCAACATCACCGTGCTCACTTGCGTGGACGAGTTTACCGATTTCACGCTCTATCCGTTCTTTTTTCTCATCATCAGCATCTTTTCGTAGAATCTGAGCGGCTTGGTACCATCGAACACGTTGATGATCCGCTTTGTCCAGCCAACGCTCCGAAGGTGGTTCCCGCTCAGCAAGGAGTTCGTTAACTTCCTCTTCACTGAGATGTTCAAGCGCCCATGCCAACACACCGACCTGTTTTCCCATGTCATCGACGTAGTATTCCGCCCGGACATCATCGCCATGAAGTCGGTGCAATCGGACGAGTGTGTCACCAAGAATGGCATTTCGTGCCCGACCAACATGGAACGGCCCATTGGGATTTGCCGAGGTGTGCTCGATGAGGACCTTTTCTCCAGTGGAACCCGTATTCACAAGAGCAGATCCTACTGCGATCTTGTTGGATAAGATGGCATCTGCCAACCACTCAGGATTGGCTTTGAAATTCAAATAACCATTCACAGAGGACACACTCAGAAGAGCATCGCCAAGTGGAAACGATTCAGCGAATTCATCCGCTATCGCTTGAGGTGCCATTTTCAAGATTGAAGCAAAAGGGAAACAGGGTAAGGTTAGGTCCCCTTGACTTGATTCCCGACTGGGTTGCAATAGTGCTTCCCATGTCGCTTTTTCAACACCCTTGGCAGAAAGCATCTGTTCAAGTTGAGGTGAAATCATGGCTTGAAGTAAGTTCAATTCTCCACCTCACATGACCGGATAACGCAGAATCGCTGCAAGACCACCGAAACCTTGAGCAAGTTGTGCACCTTCTTCTGTATCATTCGATATGAATGCTATTTCACTGTTGGATTTAATCGCCATTTCGCTCAGGACATCAATTAGGGAAGTGTTGGACAACTCCTTGTGCATCTCATTGCTTGCCTCACAGGTGGGACACATCGGAAGTTCATCGGTTCGCAAAAGAGATGCGGTCCAGGAATGCCCACAGGCGCCGCATTCGATTTCAACCGAATTCTTTCGCATTGTTTCAGAGATGAGAAGGGTATCGACCGCGCCTTGGTTGAGGGCTTGTCGCAACATCACTTCACCGTACGCTGCCCTCGGCTGTGGCTTGACCAATTCACCAAGGAATCGGTTCATCATTTGCCGTTCAGCGTCCAATTCAATTTCACCCATCAATGCACCTGCATTGTCGACAAGTTCCCGAACGCCAGATTCATTGGAATAGCCAACATCGAAATGTGTTTTTGCAATCTTTTTGGCAATTTCATGATGGAAATATTCGTGACGTACGACGTAATCTTTCGTTGCACCTGGACCACCGATGATAATGGCCTGAATGTTCTCAAGGTTTGGCAACCAATACGAACAAGCATGTTCAGTAGCTCTCTTGAAGAAATTATGAGCTGCTTCTTCGATCAAGCGCTCAAAACGTTGTGCGGACTGACCACCTTGGCGGTGCTTGCCCATGATGTTGGATACGAGATGCTCTTGAACGTGGATGCGCTTACCCGAAGCAATCCCGTATGCTGCTTCTGAGCGATCGATAACGAACAAACCGTACGATCGCTTATCGACGAGCATATCTTCAAGTTGCGTCAATTCAAATTTCGAATCGCATCGATAACGGAACGAAAGCAACTCCTGAGGTGGATCGTCGATGACAACGGTTGTTTGGCGTGTCTTGTTGTTTCCAACAATGATTGCTCCAGTGAACAATGCAATCCCTCGTTCACCCGGATTTTTGAAACGAGTAAGTGAAGAGATTGCAGATTCAATCGCACCTTGCACATTTTTCCGAGTGGACTTCGATTTGATGTTCGCAGCTTGACCATGTTCATTCTGAAGCAGTGAGCGGGCATCGCTTATTTGTCGATCGGGCGGTATGATGACAGTGACCAGCTCCGTACCGAAACCTTTCATCTCTCTAAGGTCCTCGAGCGCAAGTTTGAGCCGAAGGCGACGTGTTGCGAGTTCACCATCATCCGACAAGCCCTTACCCCCTATCCATTGGGGTCGAATCAAGGGTTTTCAACCCTCGCCTTGTATTTGTTAGGACAAGCCATAAGAAACGCCTTGTCGAGGCGTTTCTATGGTCGCACCTACCATCATAGCACTTGGAGGCTCCCTGCTTTACGGCGATCACGACATCAAGACATGGCTTGGTCAACTTCGCCAAACGATCGTGCATTTCGAAGGAAATGGACGGAAAATCGGACTGGTAGTTGGGGGAGGTAAGCCTGCTCGTGAAGGAATTCATTTGGCGAGCCACCTCGTCTCCGATCGACAAAAACTTGACGAGATCGGTATCGCCGCAACTCGATTGAATGCCACTCTCTTGCAAACGATGCTGGCTGAAATCGGGTGCAACGTAGCCAACATTATACCGACCACAACGAATAATGCTGCAGAGTTGTTTGAGACGTTCGATATCGTTGTCATGGGTGGAACCAAACCAGGACACACTACCGATGCAGTAAGCGTCGCCTTTGCAAGGGACGCTGGTTCAGCCCATGTGATCATCGCAACCAATGTATCTCATGTCTACACTGCAGATCCCCGCAAGAACGACGATGCCGAACCCATCGAATCACTCACGCTTACAGAACTCCAGAACATCACTGGAAAGGAAGCATTAAGACCGGGTCAAAGTGCAGCAGTGGACCCAATTGCAGTCAATTGGGCCATTGAGTGTGGGTTGAGGATTGGCGTTCTTGATGGCCGCGACATCCGTCGAATTGAAGACGCATTAGAGGGACGGCCGTTCGAAGGAACCTTGGTTCAACCGGAGTGATTCGATGGTCGATGCATCAGCCGTGAAGCAGAAAGTCAAGAACATGCCAAAGCGGTCGAAAGCATTGGCGCATACACCATCACACAAGCATTGCAGAGTTTGTGGCATCGATATTCCTTCCAAGTCTGAAGAACGTGTTTGTAAAGATGAGGATTGCGTTAAGAAATACGAAAAAGACGAGAAGAACAAAGAGCGCATGCGAGTATGGATGATGATCTTCTTTGGCATCTTCGCCTTCTTGACAGTCCTTCCAATTCTTGCTCGCTTGATGTAAGATCAGCGTGAACGATGCCAACCCTCTGGCAACGTTAGTGGATCAACAATTTGTGAGGCTTTGACCTTTCGAACAACTTCCAGCCGCAACGCATCAAGACCAACATTTTCCAGAGCACTCATTGTTGGCCGCCCTTCGTCATCGTAAAGCAACGGTAACTTCGGCTCTCCTTGTGAACCGTTATCTCTCCAGCGTTCCTCCGATTCTTTGACGATGTCCCAATCCTCTGGAAGTGGATTTAATGCATCCGCCTTTGAACTCACCACCAACAATTCAGTGCCTGGCAAGAGGCGTTCCACATCCTCCATCAAGCTCATTTGATCTTCCCAAGACATGCCACAGGTCTCGGTCCGGTCAATCAAAAACAACACCAAACTACCAACATGCTCCAGCGCTGCAATGGCTTGCAACTCAATTGAGTTGCGCTCATCCATCGGTCGGTCAAGTAAACCTGGCGTGTCAACCATTTGATGCGATAATCGACGGTGAGTGAAGTGACCGATGTGAATCTGTTTTGTTGTGAACGGATAATGATTGACTTCCATTTTTCCAGAGGATAACGCACTGATAAATGCTGACTTTCCTACGTTGGGAGCACCACAAACAACGATGACAGGCAGACTGTTATCGATTTGTGGAAGCGCTTTCAGTATCTCTCTTGATTCATTAAGCCACTTGAGTGATGGGCCAACTCGACCCATAATAGAACCAATTCGACCGTAAGCTTCTCTTCGTGCTTCATGCATCAATTCAATTCGAGCGGTTCGCACAATTTTCCGATTGTTTTGAGTCGCAATGCGCTGAACCTGAGAAGCACCCCACTGCAGCATAGACAAATGATGCCGATAGTCATCAGTACCAACACATGCTTCAATCATTGCAACGTCGAATTGAGGAGATTGATCAAGCGATGGCCATGTTCGTACAGTCTCTGTCAACATTGTATGAATGATGTCTGCAGCCGTTTGAACCATTCTTGTCATTTGTTTTCGAGTTCGAAAAACACGGTTTGGGTCATCCACACGGTCTGCAGCCTTCCGAGCCCTTGAAAACGCCTTGTCGAGAACTTCGTCCTCGAACAGGACCGTTGGCAGTTGCCTCCAGGTGACTTTCATGTGAACCCCGATTCAAGCGGAGTGCCAACCCTTCATGAACCCATCACCCTGTTTGGGGTATGTGCAAAGATATTGCACATGGTTATGTAGGGCCGCCAACCAGAGCACATCATGCCGAAGAAATCAAAGAAGGTTGACTTACCGAGTTGGGCTGTTGGATTGTGGAACGATTTGGGTTCACCCACGCTTGATGATGTTCAAGGCGTGCACAATGGCGGTCTTCTGGAACGCCGAAACGGGCTGCGAAGAGACGACTTGATTGAGATCCTCATCGATGCAAGAGCGCTTCTTCCTGATTCGGACCCATGGATTCGCGGACGACTAATTTCCTCAGGTAAAACAAGCTTGGAGATTCTTGATGGAGATGGTGTGCAACGGTTCATTGCACGAGACACGATCGTCCAAATCGTACTTGTTGCCCACACTCGCCCAGCGTACATCGATGACAAGGAACTTCTGGCCTTCGAACGCGAGGACATGAAACGACGTTCAACGCTCCACGAAAAGGTTGAGAAAGAAACCGCAGGAAACGACGATGCTCACCTTTGGGGGTGAAGAATTGTCCAACGTTGATGCTAAAAGGTCTCGACTAAATGCAGACCAAATACAACCGCTCTTAGCCCAAATCTGCACCAAGCACGAATGGATATTGGTCGATAATCATCACATTGAAGCCACGTTCTTGTTTGAGGATTTTCTTGGAGCGCTTGGTTTTGTCAACTCAGCCGGAGCAGTTTGTGAGCAGGAGAATCACCATGCAGATTTTGAATTGGGCTGGGGCCGAGCGAAAGTCATTATCTGGACCCATGATGTTGATGGTTTAACGGATTCAGACTTCGTACTAGCAGCCAAAATAAATGACGTATAGTGGTGTTCTAATGACCACATTCCAGCAACACCTGATGTCCCGTCGTACCGTTTACAAATTCACGGAAGATGAGGTTCCTGGGGACATTATTACACAAGCACTTGAAGCGGCCGCAACCGCACCATGCCACAAACATACGCACCCTTGGAAATTCTACTCCATTGGAAAGAAAACACGAAAATCGCTGATTCCTGATGTTCAACGTTTGGCGAAAATAAAATCAGAAAAGCGAGGATCGACTAATTTGGAAGGTGATTTGCAACGAGCTGTGGAGAAAATAATCAATGTTCCCGTTCTCTTTGCCATTACAACAAAGCGTAATCCTGAGGATTTATTTCGAGAGAAAGAAGACTACGCAGCCACGGTCTGCGCCTTGCACAATATGGTTCTCTCCTTCTGGGCAAACGGAGTGGGTTCAATGTGGTCCACAGGCTCAATCACACGCGAAGTTGAGACGTATCAAAACCTTGGAATCGACATGCAGAAAGAAGAGATTATTGGATTCCTGAAGGCCGGTTATCCAATCGTCACTCCATCTGTGAAAAAACCAAGTTACGATCAGTTAACCACGTTTTTAGAATAATCCGAAGAAGATGAGTTCCCAAATGGGGATATCTCCCATTCGAATATCCCAATCAGAGTTTTACTGGCCGGGTTGCACCACACGCTTGGCACTTCAGCAGTGTTGTACGATCTTCTTTGATGAAATGTGTATCTGGTGCTTGGCATTGACTGCACTTGATGTACGTGTTCACATATCCAACGATTGCCTTTCTCAAGCGCTTTGGTGGGATTCGTCCCTTGAAGCGGGCTCGTGGACCGTCACGAGATCCAGATGTACCCAACTCGTTGAGAATGTACTGGTACACGTGGTTGTCATCACGGTCCATCATGGAAACAACTTCAGTAAAATTACGAAGAATGGTATTTGAACCCTCAATCATGATTTGGGGCTCAGGTAATCGCCAACGTGCCCGAGAGGAAATATCCTCAGGGATGTTGTCGCGTGCTCGGTTAAGCAGCGTCTCATAATCAAAGTCGCTCATGACGAAGCCTAACACCCCTTTCTCTTCAAGTCTTTGATGGAAACCAAGCAAAGCCTTCATGGAGGTAAGAGTGTTCGGACGGTACGATAACATGACACTAAGCATTGAAGAGTTGAAAACCATCGCCAAGAATCTGCGTAAGGATGGCCTCAATTCGCAACAAATTGCGGATGAATTGTCCCTTTCACAAGATACCATTCAATGGCTTCTAACCGATTCTACTTCTGAGCGACCAACCGACGTTCACGTTGGTTGGCGAACCATCGGTGTGCGACCTGCACGGATCACTGCGATTGGCGAAATCATGGCGGATGTCGTTCTTGAAGAAGTCGAAGAAATTGATACCATCGTAGGCATTTCAATCAATGGAATTGCATTTGCCCATGAGGTTGCCCAATCCCTTGATGTTGAAGTCGCAATCCATCGAAACGTCGATGGTGAACCGGGCGCAGGAGCCTTATCGAACAAGTATGGACAAGTCGGAGGTGGCAAAAAAGTCGCCATCATCGACGATGTTCTATCAAGTGGTGTCACCATGAGCAACACCATCGCAGCCATTCGCGCATCCGGTGGGGAAGTTGTTCTTGCTCTCGTTCTTGTGAACAAAACAGCCCGCAACGAAGTCGATGATGTTCCGTTGCGAGGATTGATTCGAGCCGTACCAGTATGAGGTGAACCCGTGCACTGGTCCGATGTTGTTGCCCAACGCCTCGCTGAGAGAGGTCCAACGCACATCGTTTCAACAGGAATTACTCCGAGTGGGGAGTTCCACATCGGCCATCTTCGAGAAATTCTCACGGGCGATATGATTGCCAAAGCTGCTCGTAAAGCAGGACTTGATGTGGAATTTGTCTTTATTGTGGATAGTGCAGATCCGTTGCGAAAGGTGTACTCCTTTTTGGATGATTCATATGCTCAATACATTGGACATCAACTCAAACAAATACCACCGCCAAACCAAGATGGTACTCCCGATATGGACCGATTTGCGGAAGGCGTATCCTATGCAGATCACTTCCTCGAACCGTTCAAGCAAGCACTTGAACAGATCGATGTTCGACCGAGATTTATCGACAATTACGATTCCTATGCCTCGGGGAAGTTCTCCGAGACTGCTCGCATCGCCTGCAACAATGCAGCCAACATCCGCGAAATCATTGAGCGGGTATCTGGCCGTGAACTTTCAGAGGGCTGGTTTCCATGGAATCCAATTGACGCAAATGGCTCCATCGACGGAATCCACGTCACAGGATGGAACGACCCCATCGTTTCCTGGACTGATTCAGAAGGCAACCATGGGACAAGTGATGTCACGAAAGGAGAAGGAAAACTCCCATGGCGTATCGATTGGCCAGCAAAATGGGCCTGGATTGGGGTTACTATGGAACCGTTCGGGAAGGATCACGGAGCAGCTGGAGGATCATACGATACGGGCAAAGAGATTGTTCAACTGTTTTCAAAGGATGCTCCCGTTGATTTGACCTATGAATGGATCAGCCTTCGGGGACAAGGTGCGATGTCCTCTTCGTCTGGAAACACCATCGGCCCGTTGGAAGCGCTTTCACTCGTTCCTCCTGAAATTCTTCGCTACCTAGTCGCTTCGACGAAGCCAAACAAAGCAATCGAATTCGATACAGGCATGGGTCTTGTGAATTTGGCAGACGAATTTGAACGAACAACACTTCGTGATTTCTCTATAGAAATGCAGAAAGAAGGACTGAGTCGCCGGCAGCTTGTCGCCATCGAGGATGCAAAAACCGCCCTCGAACTTTCGCTCATCTCACCGCATGAAGAAACCGCTTCAGTCACTTTCCGTCACCTTGCTATGCTCGCTCAGACCAAATCAAGGGATGATGATGTCTGGCGCTCCCTTAACATGAATGAACCGATTGCACAATCGATGAAAGATCGACTCCACCGCATGCGAACTTGGGTACAATCACAACACTTCCCAGAGGAGCTTCGCATCACGATTCTTCAACAACCAAATCCTCATGCAATTGACCTCTTGGATGAGGACAATATGACTTTGCTACCTCCTCTTATTCAATCACTACAAGCATGCGACTGGGAGACTGCTTCAATTCAGGCCGCAATCTCAAACACTGCGAAGGGACTCGAGATGTCGCCACGTCATGCGTACAGGGCGCTGTATCTGTGCATCATGGGAACCGAGCGCGGTCCTCGATTACCAACGATTTTGACCGAACTCGAACAAGGTGAAATTCTCAAACTTCTAAACGCATGCGTTCAAGCAAAGCAAGAATCTTAATTTTGCATCCTCTCGACCCTAAGAGTTGAAAAGAGGTCAGACCATCTCGATGACATGGCAGGGGTCTTTTGCCCAACATGCGAGGCTGGTGTCGAGGCGGCAGCAAAGTTCTGTCTCTCCTGTGGTCACGATTTGACCATTCAAGGACCAATCACTTCAACAGGACACGACCTCAACCAGATTAAGGAGGTCATTCGACATCGAGAAGACCTTTCAATGGCTGAAAAGTTCGATATGATTGCACGGGTAGAAGAGGGTGCAAATCCGATTTCAATGGGAATCGCTGCGGCTGCTGATGATGGTGAAAACTACGACATTGGCCAAGCCTTTGAGGGAGCTAGCGAAGAAGTATCAGCGCTCAAGAAGCATGAGTTTGGGCAATCCCCAGCAGCCAATGCTGCTGTACGAGCGGTCGTTCGCGGAACTTCGGGATGGGACATGATCAAGGCAGGTACCCTTGATATGTCCGAAGGTATGTTTAGAGATGCGATGAACCATGGAATGGATGCATCCACGCACATTCACGATGTTGCGAGTGGCGAACATGAAGGTATTGATCCAGATGCGATGAGAGCAATCCCTGTACTCAAGCCTCCGAAACGTAGTTTCTGCCCAAAGTGTGGTTCAGACATTCACAGCAATACAATGTTGCAGTGGCGAAAGTGGAGAGAATCGTCCTCTGATGTCGTTTCAATGCAAATGGAAGCGGCCATGGAAACCGCTTTGATTGAAGTTGCAAGCCATTACGTGAACGTCATTCAAGCACTGAAGGATGAGCGTGATGATGCCGTTGCTCGTGCTGCAAAAGCCGCAGCCGATGGAAATGAAGATTCTGTAAGAGAAAAACTCGAATCGGAGATTCGAGCAGAACTTGAGAAAGAATTCAAGGCAGAAGGAAAGGCAAAATCCACCGGGAAGACTGATTCAAAAGCGAAATCAAAACCAAGAAAGACACAATCAAAACCAAAGAGCAAGCCAAAATCAGGTGGCATGTTTGGTGCCAAGCGTCCAAAGAAGACCTACGAAGGTGAACCTGGCGGCAAAGCAGATTGGTTCCTTGAAGAAGCATTGGATACGGTCTATGACCCACACGGTACAGGCAAATCTGTCAAATCCGCAACGATTCTTGCACGTTCGTCAGAAGGCAATGTTCGTGTCCGTGATGTTGTCCGAGCATACGCCCTTCAGGGGCGTGACGGTATCAGTGAATTGGCGTGGACAAGCCCGATCACAGAGTATCTGATTGAAGCCTACGATGCTTGTTGATCTACAGCAGTTTCGATGAAAGGTCGAGAATGTATCGCACACCAATGACGAAGAGAACTGCAACGAAGAGTTGCATGACCCGTTCTTCAGAAACGTTAGCAATCCCAAACCGGGCACCCATGTTCGCTGCGAGAATGACAACGATAGGAAGGCTAAGGATTAATACGAGATTCGATGAGAGAACATCGACTTGATTGGAATCGAGTGCAATAAAATGCGTTATGATCGAAAGAGGAAGAACAACCATCATGATGTGCAGACTCGTTCCAATCGCTTTCCTCGACTCAAGACCACCATAGGCTCGAAGAACGGGGACATAAATCGCTCCTGCTCCAATTGCTAAAACCGACGAGAGAAGGCCACCGGAGGCCACTCCTGCTCGAAGTGGAACGAGGTGAGGCTCGCGTACATCTCCCGATGCATCGGATTTTGAACGAAGGGTTTTGATGATGGCCCATGTCACAAAGATTAGACTCAGCCCTTTGAAGAGGAGATCGAACGAACCGCTCAATGAGGCAACGATTACAACTCCAAGAATTGCACCGGGAAGAGCTCCCCACAGACTTTGTTTGAACCGTTCATCCGAAACATGACCTTCTTTTCGATGTCGTAAGCCTGAACCCCACGCGACGGTTGCTGATAAGCCAAGAGAGACGATGAGTAAGGCTCCGTCGATATCCCAGCCTAATCCGTAGTGAAGCAATGGTGCAAAGAGAAGGCCACCTCCCAAGCCAAGGGGAGCAAAAAGAAACCCAATCAGACCGCTGCCAATGAGAACCATCGCCAAGGTCGAGGCGTCCATGCGTGTTCCATTGGGAACCAGCATATCATATCAACCCAATTTGTAGTATATATTCATAAATGTTCGACACAACCAACAATCATGGACGCATTGATGATTGGGCTTATTGTTGGAGGATTCATTCTTCTGATTTTCATATTTTGGTTTTTCAGTACTTGGAACCGTCTCGTTCGATTGGAAGAGAATGCGAACAAATCATGGGCAGACATTGACGTCTTACTCAAACAGCGATACGACATGATTCCGAACTTGGTCAACATTGTCAAGGGATATGCTGAGCATGAGCGAGAAATCTTTGAACAATTCGCACAAGCTCGCCAAACCGCAGCAGGCTGCCTCGCTCAAGGTGACGTAAAGGGTGTCGGTGCAGCAGAAGGTATTCTCTCTGGAATGCTTCCGCGCATCAACATGGTCGCAGAGCAATACCCTGACCTGAAGGCAGACACTTCCTTCGTAAATCTACAAAATCAACTCGTATCACTCGAGAATCAACTTGCGGATCGCCGTGAATTCTACAACGCATCGTCGACCAACTTCAATGCTGCAATTCAAATGATTCCAACCAACTTTGTTGCTGGAATCAAGAGCTGTGTACGAAGAGAACTGTTTGTTGTTGAAGGCGTTCAGCGAGAAAACGTCCAGATTTCGTTCTGAATACGAACGTTGAAATTTGATTTTGGCAAGCCCAACCTGAGGAGCAGCAAATGTTCTTGGTCATAGGTCACAGCCCGATTGCTGTCAACTTGGCTCGTTGGTGCTCTGAAAGAAGGCCAACCCGGCTCATCGGTCTTGCATCGTCCCTTGAAGCAGCCGAGGACTTCGGCGACTGTGAAATTCTGCCATTGCCTCAGCCCCTCTCTGTACCAGAACTACCGAACCCTGGCCAAAAACCAACAGCTGCTATTCTTGTTGATGTTGATGTTCTTGAAGAGGATAAACCACTCTCCGCACTTCGGGAACGTTGGCCAGATACGCCCCTTCTCTCCAAACAAACAGGTGAAGTGGATGTTGAAACAGTCGACAAAATCGACACTCAGGACATCATTACTGCGGCCTTCAAAGAAAAGGTTCGCTCTTGGGAACGACATGCAGGTGCGACGGTGCTCGAATCCTACATCCGCCACCTCCCAGAGAATTCCAAGGTAGCAATCTTTTGTCACGACAATCCCGACCCAGATGCACTTTCATCTGCACTGGCGATGCATGAACTCGTTGCTTTTCTTGGTCATAAGCCAACCATTTACCACGGTGGTCTCATCGAGCATCAACAAAATCAGGCCATGGTCCGTCTTCTTGAAATCCCATTGCGACGGATTCTTCTCGACTGGGAATTGGAAGATGTTTTGAATGAGGCGGAATGCATCATAACCGTTGATTTTCATCAACCAGGAGCAAACAACGTACTGCCAAAGGACTGTGTACCACACATCATCATCGATCATCACGCCTCAGACAAAGCCGTTTCTGCAGACGTTGCTTTTCTCCGACCAGAGTATTCGGCAACATCCTCACTTATTGCAAATCTTCTGATGAGTATGAGTTTGGAGATGACGCCTCGGTTAGCAACAGCACTTTCGTTTGGACTACGTACAGACACGTTATCGTTTACCAGGGCATTCAACCAAGTTGACCTTCGAGCGCTTATGTGGTTGAATACTTGGGTTGATGATGAATTGCTTCAATCCATACAAGCACCACTTCGTACTCCTGAAACACTGGAATCATTTCGCCAAGCATTAACGACCATGACTCAACACAACGGGCTTGTTCTTGCACCGATTCACAATCTCGTTCACAGAGACGATCTTGCTCAAGTCGCTGATTTCTTGTTTGCAACCTCAACAACTGATCTCGTCTTTGTGTTTGGAGTCCAACGTCAAAAGGTGCTGCTTTCAGCGAGGAGTCGACGCGAGAATCTTCACATTGGGCTGATGCTCTCAAAGGAATTTCCAAATGGACAAGCGGGAGGCCATCGAGGTATGGCGGGCGGACAGATTCAGTTCGCAACACTCGGCTTTGAAGAAGGAAATGCTGATGATGACATCAGTGAAAGCGTTCTCAGAGCCTTTGCACTTCGAATCGAATCCATGTTCGCAGAGGAGGGTGGATTGTGAGCAATATCTCTCCTTTCGTTGACATTTCACCAACGCTCAGGATTTTAGGGACTGCACACGTTGCAACAGCCTCTGTCGAAGCCGTTCGTGAACAGATCGAGACCTATCAACCCAAGGTTGTTGGTGTAGAGCTCTGCCAAACTCGTCACGATGCGTTGGTTGAAGGTCGACGCTTGGACAAAGAAGGATTGCGCAGAGTCATCAAAGAAGGAAAGGCTCCGATGGTTTTGATTCAAGCAATGCTGAGTGCAGAACAACGGAAAATGGGGTTGAATGAAGGACAAGAGCCTGGTGCGGAATTACTGGCGGCTGTTGAAACTGCAAAACAAGCTGGCCTCGAAGTGGCGTTGGTCGATCGCGACATCCAAGTAACCATGCGTAGAGCATGGCGGAAAATGAAATGGAGAGAACGCTTTCGACTGCTTCTCTCTCTTTTTGGCGATGATGAAGAAGAGGAGGAGATCATCGATCTCGATGATTTACTTTCGGATTCCGATCTCCTTTCATCGATGATGGAGGAATTGAAAGCGTTCTCTCCCGGTGCAGGAGAAGCACTCATCGATGAGCGTGACCGATACATTGCGGAAAAAATCATGCAGACAAAGACTGAGGAAAAAATGCTCGTCGTTGTTGGAGCAGGTCATCTGAAGGGAATTGAACGAGCCTTAACGCCATACACGCCCCTTGAACCTGAGAAGTTGGAAGAGATTTCCACCGTCCCAAAAAAAGGTCTCGTCGGCAAGACATTGCCCTTTGCGATTCCTATCATTGTCATGGGCTTGGTCGGTTTTGCATTGTTCAACAATGATGATGTTGATGTTGTTAAAATGCTCACGGTATGGACGCTCTTCAATGCTGTATTTGCTGCTCTTGGATGCATTTTGGCGCGAGGCCATCCATTTTCGATTCTCACCGCTGCCTTAGCAAGTCCGATCACTTCATTGAATCCTGCACTTGCTGCAGGATGGTTCGCAGGATATGTTCAACTCCGAGTTTCTGAACCGACCGCTGAGGATTTGCAACTGTTCCTCAAAGGTACATCCATAGGCGGTTTTTGGAGCAATCGTGCAGGTCGTGTCTTGTTGGTTACAGCCCTGACCAATCTTGGAAGTATGCTGGGGGCTTGGTTTGCAGCAGCTGGATTTATTGGCGGCGGCATTACTTAATCCAGATGTTCAATTACGCGCAGTAAGTCAGTATGTGCTTGCACATCATGAACTCTCAACCAATCAATTCCGATTTGCTTGGCATATGCTGCAACACCCAAGCTACCGTGCAATCGATCTTCGGTTGAAGAATGACCCGTTATCTCTCCAATCATCGATTTACGTGAAACACCCCACAAAATCGGGAAATCATGTTCACCCCTGAGTCGTTCCCAGCCTTTGAGCAACTCGATGTTGTGCTGCAAGGTTTTCCCAAATCCAATACCTGGATCAAGACATACGTTGTTCGGTTCATGGCCGGCATCAACAAGACGTTGAGCGGTAGCATGGAGTTCATTCGTAACCTCCACGACAACGTTTCGATACGATGGAGACGTTTGCATCGTCTTCGGCTCACCAAGCATGTGCATGATGCATACTGGAACTTTGGTATCCAAAACCAACTCCATCATCTCTTGTGAACGCAATCCAGATACATCGTTGATGATTGTTGCACCTGCGGCNAGTGCTTGTCGTGCAACTTCATGATTTCGTGTATCAATGGATATTGGAATTGAAGAGGACATGGTTCGCAGACCGGATATAACGGGNAGGACCCTNTCCAACTCCTTTTCTATAGAAACTTCAAGAGAACCTGGACGGGTGCTTTCACCACCTACATCNATGATTGAGGCCCCTGCTTTGATCATCAACTTTCCATTGCGAATCGCCTCATCCACAGAGTTCTGACGCGATGGACCATGGAAGGAATCTGGAGTGATGTTGAGAATACCCATGAGACGAGGNATTGCCGATTGCTGGCGNAACGAAAAAGGTGCCAATGCATCAGCCATGAGCAGTTCCAGTAAGGATGAATTGATAAGGCCTCATACCCAAGGGTTTTGCATGTCGGAGAATGAAGGGGACCATTCATCAAGTGGTTCAAGCCCATCAACGGCTGATTTGGGCGTGAGTGAGGCATCGCTTGAACTCGCTGAACGAGTTGCGCTCCGTCTCGATATTTACGATAAACCTGCAATCTTCAACATGCTTTCGAGTAGAGCGAAACTTGGTGCTGGCATCGTAACCGTATCACTGTTGTTTTGGTGGCTCCTGATCAGCAATTCCTCATCCGATGACCTGAACATAGGAGTTTCCAAATTCTTTTCATTGNATTTCAATCAAGTCGCACTTGCAGTAATGGGACTCGCATTCCTTCATTCAGCGTTTGGTGACTTTGGTAGAGAAATGGGGTCGCTGGTTCCCTCATTGATTTCTGGAGTGATGATCATCATGGTTTTGCTCTACGTTGGAGAACCCATCGTGACAGCATTCATGTCGGATTCTATCGAAGTGAACACAGGGCTGTGGAGAAGTGCTCGTCTCGCTCTGGTTGCAGGCGGTACAGTCTTCGGAGGCCATCTGATCGTTGACGCATACCTCCTTCTTTGGTTGCGACGATTCTTGGAAGCCAACGAGGACATCGTCCTCACACCGCCAGGAGAGCATGAAGAGAACATCTCCACANAGTGAACCCCCTCAATTCATGAACACAATGCGCGAGGCATCATCATGGCCGAACATGACGTTATCATTTTGCGTCTTGGCTATCGTCTTGGCCGAGACCCGAGAATCACAACACATCTTGCTTTGGTAGCTCGAGCCCTAGGAGCCAATCGATTTCTGTTCTCTGGAGATGAGGATGAACGTCTTCCTGAGAACATCATTTCGGTGAATCAACGCTTTGGCGGTGACATGACTGTTGAACACGTCAAAAGNCCAATGGCATGGTTGAGGAGATTTGTAAGTCAGGGGATTGATGACAACCCTCCAGGCNTTGCAGTACATCTCACCATGTATGGTGCATCCTATCGAAGCACGCTACCAACGATACGAAGGGATCGCCCACTCGTGGTCATTGTTGGCGGTGCAAAGGTCCCGTCCGAAGTTTTCCAAGTCTCCCAATACAATCTTGCAGTAGGGAATCAGCCTCACTCTGAAGTCGCTGCTCTTGCACTGTTCCTTGATGGCTGGTATGGGACTGGGTCAGTTGAACGAAAACTGAGTGGTGGCGAGTTAATCATCAACCCAAGCAACACGGGAAAAGACGTGACTGATACAAAGTGAATTCCTAATTTCCATTGGAAACCATACCCAATCATTATGGATGGCCTACATGGAATAACGCTGATGTCGATGGACGGTAGCGCCCCCTCCGGATTCGCCCCGGGTCGACATAACCATGGTGTAACAAATGCACCCAAATTCGAAGATGCTGCTGACGCTCTCTTTGACAAGTCAAAACTTCCTCAGAAAGCAAGTGGCGACGGTCTGCTTTTGCTTGCCGATGGTGGCCGATTTGAAGGCACTCTGTTCGGTGCAGAAGGACTTGGCGAAGGTGAACTTGTCTTCACAACGGGAATGATGGGGTATCAAGAATCACTCACAGACCCATCTTGGGCTGGGCAGGTTCTAACCTTCACATATCCACTGATTGGAAATTATGGAATCCACGGAGGAAAATCTGAATCTAAAGCCGTATGGACAAAAGGTGTTGTTGTTCGACATGCAATGCAAGATCCTGACCATCGGGACTCCATCGGAACGGTGTCTGAACTGTTGCAAGCCCACGGAGTTCCAGGAATAGAAAATGTTGACACGCGGGCAATCACACGACGNGTACGTGAATTGGGGACCGTGCTTTGCATCTTTGGACCCAAAGAACGAGAGCAAGAGATGATTGAACGCTTGAACGTCATGACTTCACCAGAACTCGATGACTTGGTTGATTTGGTATCNATCAATGANCCGGTTGTTCTCAATCCTGGAGCGACGGATGATTTGGGTCAACATCTCCCCCGCATTGGTGCGTTGGACTGTGGAGTGAAGTACAACATTCTGAGAAACCTTTGCCAGCGTTTTGAAGTCGTGTGGTGCCCTCCTGACGTTGAATTNAGTACGCTTCAAGGATTTGAAATTGAAGCCCTTTTCTGTTCGAATGGTCCTGGCGACCCAGCGCATCCAGGCAAGGCGACTTCTGCACGCAACACGCTCGCAAAAGCCGTAAAACAAGGACTACCAGTCATGGGCATTTGCCTTGGCCACCAACTTATGGGACTTGCATCAGGTTTGAAGACCTACAAAATGCGATATGGCCACCGTGGTGCAAATCAACCTGTTGTTGATTTGAAGACACGTCGAGTTTGGATTACATCCCAGAATCACGGATTCGCAGTAGCTGATCCCCAACACGGTATGCTTGCTGCTCATCCTAGCGGAGCAACATCTCCAGAAGGAGAGAACCTCCATGGCTACGAAGTTGAAGTTCGTTACATCAATGCCAATGACAAGACCGTAGAAGGTCTTGATGTTTTACAACGACCATGTTTCACCGTTCAATTCCACCCAGAAGCTTGTCCAGGGCCGCATGACGCTGAGCCGTTGTTCGACCGCTTCAGAGAACTTGTAGACACGCACCGTCGAGGTGAGATATGATGCCAAGAAGGGACGACCTCAACACAATTCTCGTCCTCGGGTCTGGACCGATTAAGATTGGACAAGCCGCTGAATTCGATTTCTCCGGTTCTCAAGCAGTTCGCGCTCTACGCGAAGATGGTTACGAAGTCATACTCGTCAATTCAAACCCTGCGACGATTCAGAACGATCCTGAAATGGCAGACCGCGTATACATTGAACCGCTCCTTCCAGACACTGTTCGGAAAATTCTCGAAATCGAGAAGCCGGACGCACTTCTCGCAGGAATGGGGGGTCAAACTGCGCTTAACATTGCAAGTGAATTGTCTCATGATGGAACGTTGGAACGGTTAGGTGTTGAATTGATTGGATCCGATCTTGATGCGATCGATAAAGCTGAAGATCGTGAATTGTTCAACCGAGTGTGTGAATCCATTGATCTTCCAATTTCCCAGGCAATCGCATGCAACTCAATGGAAGAGGTCATCGAAGCAGCCAAAGAAATTGGCTCGTGGCCTATTCTTATTCGACCTGCATTCACTCTCGGAGGACTTGGTGGAGGAACAGCATTTGACATGGGCCAACTTGTTGAAATCGCCACGCTTGGTCTGCGAAACTCCAGAATCAATCAAGTCCTGATCGAAGAATCAATTCTTGGCTGGCAAGAACTTGAGTATGAAGTCATGCGAGACACCGCCGACAACGCAACAATTGTCTGTACAATGGAAAACATCGACCCAATGGGTGTTCACACTGGAGAATCGGTTGTTGTAGCACCCCTCCAATCCTTTTCGGATGCTGATCACCAGGCGCTCCGAGACAAGGCGTTGGCTTTGATTCGGGAACTGAACATTAAGGGAGGCTGCAATGTACAATTTGCATTCAATCAATTCACTGGAGAGATTCGAGTCATTGAAGTCAACCCGCGTGTCAGCCGATCATCTGCTCTTGCGTCGAAGGCGACTGGATATCCAATTGCTCGTATGGCCGCAAAGATTGCTGTTGGTTACACACTCGATGAATTACCAAATCCAATCACAGGGGAGGGAACGACCGCAGCGTTTGAACCCACACTCGACTATGTTGTCGTGAAGATTCCACGATGGCCTTTCGATAAATTCCGAACCGCTGACAGNACACTCGGAACTTCCATGAAATCAACAGGTGAGGTCATGGCAATTGGACGAAATTTCGAAGAGGCTTTCCTCAAGGCTTGGGCTTCACTTGAGCAAGGGTGCCCCTACCCACGACCACTCACACGGGCGGATGAGTCAGAAGGAGAAGGTATGGCTGAGCGAGCCCATGAACAACTTCCGGACAGCGTTCTTGTCGATTGGCTGAAAATTGCTACCGATCGCCGGATGGGCGCACTACTGGAAGCCTTCCGAAGAGGATGGAGCATTGAGAAAGTCCACGAAATTACCAGAATTACACGATGGTTCTTGCAGCGCTTCCAACACATTGCCCAGATGGAATCAGACCTTGTGAATATGAATCTCCGACCTTCATCCCTTGAACACGATACCATCATTCGTTACAAATCTCATGGCTTTAGTGATGCACACATTGCAGATGCACTCAACGGGTTCAAGCCCACAGGTTGGAAAGCATTGCCGAGTGATTGCAATGAAGACTGTGTGATGCAAAGGCGACACGAACTCAACATCCACCCACGATACAGAATGGTCGATTCNTGTGCAGCAGAATTTGCTGCGAAAACCCCGTATTATTATTCAACATATGAACCGTTCCAAGACGCTGGAATCGATCATGTACCAAACTTGGAGCATCGAAACAAACAGCGCATGGTGGCCATTGGTTCAGGGCCGATTCGAATCGGACAAGGAATCGAATTCGACTATGGTTGTGTTCACGCCGTAATGGCCATTCGTTCTGCAGGCATGGATGCTGTCCTCATCAACAACAATCCGGAAACAGTTTCCACCGACTTTGACACATCGGACCGATTGTACTTCGACCCATTAACCTCTGAATGTGTCTCTGAGATTCTCTTGAGAGAAAAGGCACATGGTATACTGTTGCAATTTGGAGGTCAGACAGCCATCAACCTCGCTCAACCCATAGAAAAGCGCCTTGAGCACCTCGCGACAAAAGGTGCTGAAGTGCAAATCTTAGGAACCAGCGTTGATGGGATTGATGAAGCAAGTGATCGAGAGCGATTTGAGGCATTTGCAAAGAAGCATGGGTTACGTATGCCAAATGGTGCAACGGGGACGACAGCCGATGATATCCGAAAAGCTGTAGATGCCATTGGATTCCCAGTTCTTATTCGCCCATCGTATGTTCTCGGCGGTCGTGGGATGGAGATTCTATCAAATGAAACACAATTAGAGGCTTATCTCAAAGAAGCCTATCTTGCGCCAGATAAACCACTCCTCGTTGACGAGTACTTGGGGCATGCCACCGAACTGGACGTTGATGCTGCGGGTGATGGAGAGGATGTGTTGGTTGGAGCGATCATGGAGCATCTTGAGGAAGCTGGCATCCATTCGGGAGATTCAACATGCTTTATTCCTGCACAAAATATAAGTGAAGAAATGCTTACTCGAGTTGCTGAGCAAACACGCACCATCGGATTGGGACTGAACATCAAGGGATGTTTCAACATTCAATTTGCGATTCAAGGTGAGAACCTGTACGTTCTCGAGGTTAACCCACGATCATCTCGAACCGTTCCGTTTGTAGCGAAATCGTCAGGGTTGCCTCTTGCAAAGATCGCAGCCAATGTAACGATTGGAATCCCACTGTCCAAGCAAACGATTCCAAAGCGTACCTCTGGCCAGATTTGCGTCAAGGCACCCGTCTTTCCATTCATTAAACTCCGAGGTCTTGACCCTGCTCCTGGTCCAGAGATGAAATCAACGGGCGAAGTATACGGTTCCGATACTTCCGCAGACGTTGCATATCTGAAAGCAAGACTTGCTACCGAAGTCCCTGTTGCGAGTTCGGGGGGAGTCTATCTCACGGTTCGCGAGGAGGACAAGAAAGGCCTCGTTCCTATTGCTGAAGCGTTGCACAAGCTTGGTTTCTCCCTTTATGCAACACCTGGAACTGCTGATGTTCTTCGAGATTCCAATGTTGAGGTTACAACGGTGTACAGAATTAATGAGAGAAAACATCCTGATGCCCTCGACTTGATGCGCAGAGGGGATATCTCGTTCATCGTTAACGTTCCAACCATTTCCGGTGGAGCGGTTCGTGATGGAAACATGATGCGTCGACTGGCTGTTGAGTTAAACATCCCATTCGTCACCACAATCCGCGGGGCTGAAATGGAGACATCAGCTATTCGTGCCCTCATCGAGAAAGAGATCATTCCAAGGAAACTGGAAGTTCATTACGATTCCAAATTCCTTTGAATCGCTGACATTGATGAACCGTTATGATTCAATGCGAACTCGATTTCCAATCCAAAATCCAAGGATGTTGACAACGATATCAGAGATTTTGTTGTCCCACGTCTCCTGTGCAAACTCATAGGGAAGGTACAGTTCTAGGACCTCCCAACCAATGGATAAGCCCAGAAAAATGTACCAATTTGTTAGAACAAAGCGCCCAATGAATGCCCATTGGACGAAATGCCCGAGCGACCACAGGTTGAGTAACGTCATGTCGATCAGATGGATTCGATGACGATAGCGATTCCCTGACCGCCTCCGATGCATGCTGTTGCAATACCATACCTTCCGCCAGAACGCTTCAATTCATGAGCAAGCGTAAGGGTCAATCGAGTACCTGTAGCGGCAAGTGGGTGTCCAAGTCCAACAGCCCCACCGTTCACGTTGACTTTGTCTTCATCCAGTCCAAGTTCCTTGACACACGCCACAGCTTGTCCTGCAAATGCTTCATTGATTTCCCATCGGTCAATATCCTCGATGGAGAGTCCTGTACGCTCCAATGCTTTTCGTGATGCAGGTACAGGCCCATAAGCCATGATGGCTGGCTCCAGTCCAACAATACCCCAACCGNCAATTCGTGCAAGTGGTTTGTCTCCATCAGCCTCGGCTTGTGAAGCAGATTTGATGATCACAGCAGCGGCACCATCCACAATACCCGATGCGTTTCCTGCGGTTACCAAAGAATCTGGACCAAATGCAGTCGGAAGTTTTGCCAGCGATTCAGCCGACGTGTCACGTACGACGTGATCTTCATCTTTGGCAGTGATGACTTTTTCACCGCGACGAGATTTAATCACAACATCGACGATTTCATCATCAAACACACCGTTTTCAATCGATTCAAGAGTACGTGAATGGGATCGAGCAGCAAAGGCATCGGTCTCTTCACGAGTCACGCCTTTCCGTGCACAAATTTCATCACTGGTCTGTGCCATAAATTTCCCACAGGTCATATCTTGTAAATTGGTCATCATGTAATCTTCAACAGGAGGTGAGCGTCCCAGTTTCCAACCATCACGGGCACCACGCAATACGTGCGGTGCTTGTGAAAGATTCTCCATTCCGCCGGCAACGACTGTTGAGGCCTCGTCAAGCATAATCATTTGAGCTCCAGTAACGATGGATTGAATGCCAGAGCCACAGATTCGGGAGAGTGTAAGCATAGGCACCTCCTGAGGAATGCCTGCTTTGAGTCCAGCATGCCGTGCGCCATAGATGGATTGGGAACATGTTTGGAGGGCATAGCCCATCACAACATGGTCAACCTTCTCCGGTGCAGTGTTGGTTTTTTCTAATGCTCCTTTGATTGCAATCGATCCCAATTCTTGAGCACTCACTGTTTTAAGCAATCCGCCTGGTTTTCCGTCACCACGCTTCCCGCCAACCCATTCACAAAATGGGGTTCGAGCCCCTCCGACCAGTACGACATCTTCAGCCATGAATCTCCGAATCCAATTCGGGTCATGAAGAATGCGCTTCAACGGTTAGAGGTTCATCAAGGTCACAAGAAGGCCACCTATTGTCAATGACAATGGGATCATCATGACCTCAAACGATGATCGCATTCGCCCCATGTTGGCCAATTCGGTTCCTCGCTGAAGCGTTGTTTTGATTCCAGGTGCATCTTCTCCAACCACTTCAAGAAGTGTGTTTTGAAGGGTCCCATCCAAACCTTCGTTCTCAAGATCTTCTCGAGAACGACTACGGGTCGCCCCAAGCAGATAGACTGGATTTCCGACTCGAAGAGCGTATACCGTCCAGCGATGCTTGACAACGTTACCTCCAGTGAACAAACGTGCTGCAAATTCTGTTCCTATTTCCTTCTTCAAAGAATCTGCATGATTCGACTCCCAGCGCTTGAGATACTGCCCCATATCTGTTCGACTAAATGTCGTCGGTTTGACCAGTATACCGCCCGTTCCATCATTGAGAATAAAGGGTACAGCACCAAGATCTTCCCGAATGGTTTTCCAATATTCCTTGGTCTCAGTATTCCCTTCACTATCGGTACTTGTCTCACGAATTTTCACCTCATACGACCAGTGAAATTGGACACAATTTGGAATAACTCGGTTTGGGTGACCATCGACAACAACTCGAAGAACCCCTGCTCTTGAAGGCCGGACTTGCCCAACAAGTTCAGGATTGCCTACTGCAACAGAACGAACCAAACTGGTTGGAGTATCCGCCATTTGGCGCTGCATTTTGTACTGGAAATAGCCAATTAAACTCCACAAAATTCCAAGTCCAAGTACAACATAGGGAATGTACATTAGTTCGTCCTGTGGATCACTTTGTACGACTTTCCATGCTGTGAAAGACAAACCAATTGCAAAGAGAAACATCATAATTCCATAGGTCGAAATTGTTGCAGGACGAGGAGTCCCTACATTCGCGGGATGCTCGGGTAGTGGTGTTCCATCTCCATGTGGAAGGTATTGATCTTCATTCCATGTAGCAGGTCCTGGAGCGGTTAGAATCCAATCGCTTGGGTCGTTTGTTGGTGTATATGAAGTTCGACCCATCCACCAAGAATCAATCGAAAATCCCTTTTCAAGCGCTTCCTTTTCCAGATCTTCCGGTTGAGGAGAAGTCTTACGAATCTTATGCAGATCTGACTCGAGGGACGCTGGAGAGCAGATTCCAACAATCAGCGCTCCAACCAAACTTACAGCTGGACCAAGGTCAGGACTGAGGCCAAGAAAAATCAGTAAAAATCCAATGACCCATCCAATCCATCCGCCCCATCCGTACGGGAATGTAAACTGGAAGAAGCCACGGTCAAGATTCAAATCGTCGATATTCATGGACTACGCTATGTCTACAGGTTTATGTTTGTAACCCAAATAGCATCGAATCTCAAACAATGCCATTAAATCCACTTACTGTTTGATAAAACCCGACGATTGATACGAGGATCAAACCTATGACAACCAATTCACGAACAACCATACGGTCCCCGTTTGAGAATTTATCATACGCCATGAGGGTTAATCCCANCAATGCAACGATTGAACCAAGCAGCGGAATGGGCATAAGGTACAAAAAAACAAGCCTGTCANTCANTGCATTTGAGACGATAGGGGTTAAAACGAAGTAGCTTAAGAAAATTAGCAGACCGATAAAGAAAATACGTTTACCAATAAAATAGAGTTGAGTTCTATTGATGGGATTACTTACCTGAAATTTATTCTTACAAGTTGGGCATCGAATTAAGATTGCATCCTGCGGGGATCTCAAATTGGTTTCACATTCCGGACATGCTCCATAAATGAAATCCATATTATCTCACAAGTTCACGTTTTCATTTCTCAAGAATGACAAAACCTTTGTGGCTTTAACTCCACAATGANGAATCGTCCATCATTGAATTATTCACCATCAACGGAATAGCAACGAGAAGGCCGCAAATTGCGTTACAAACGACTTGCCCCCCAATTTGTGTTGCATAATACAGGTCCTCACCCAATCCCGTGCCATCCAACTCAACTGGCAGTAACATGGTCTGAGCCAAACCTAACACGAGAGATACGCTAATAAGAATCCACGAGAGTTGTACTCCAATCTTCTTTCGTTGGTTGATTTGAGTTCCAGCGATGATGAATCCCACGCTGATNAACATTCCAAGAATCGAGAAAACAATGATAGANATTCCACTTCCGCCNGTTTCGAATTCCGATTCCAGAAGAGCGCCGCCGAAAACGCCGAGAAGACCTCCAAGTGCACTGATTGCCCCGTAGATGATGACTAAAACCCCAATCACTTTCGGGGCAGATGATGGTTGTTGCAACATAATCATTTGTTGCTGAGCGCCGTACATCTGCTGTGGGGCGGCCATAGCCTCTGGTTGACCCGTAATCATTACCGAGGGAATCTCTTCGTTTTGGATAGAGCCAATTTCTCCCCAGAAGTCTTCTTTTTCTTCCATACCATTCCTAGACGTTAGAGACTTATGAATCATCGGTCTTCTTCAAGAAGGTCAACCACTTGGGTTGGTTTGGAGGAGAGTGTATGACCAACGTCCTTGTTGTGTATAAGAAAAACTTCGAATCCATCCATGATGAAAGTCTTGCCCAACTTGAATCAATCCTCGAAGAGATGTCCACAGCACATCATCTTCGAATTGAATTGCGAGCTCGCGAGCGTGTCCGTCGAGCCGACTTTATCGGCCGTGATTTGGTCATCGTCCTCGGTGGAGATGGTACACTGACCTCCATATCACACAACATTGACGAAAATACGCCTGTTATGGGTGTTAATTCACATCCCTTGAACAACCATAACGATGGTAGTGTGGGATTTTACATGGATTCCACACTGGATACCTTCGCTGAGGATTTTTCCGCTGCTCTTAGAGGTAAGGCAATTGAAAACAATCTTCCGAGGTTACGTGCAATCATCGATTCAACCTCTGGTAACCGATACACAACAGATCCTGCAATGAATGAACTGCTCATTGCAAATACACACCAATATGCCCCAAGCAAATACCATCTTAGAAGGGGAAAAAACGACACGAATCAACAAAGCAGTGGTTTGATTTTTTCAACATGGTTGGGCCAAGGAGCGTGGTTTTCACACAGTTTAGATCTTGAAACTCTGGATCAACTTCGAGCGTCAATTCAAGACGATGAGGTGAATTCACATTACTTCGTGTTAGCCAGAGATCTAGGTCATCAACAACGAAAAAAAGAACCGTGGAGTTGGGTTGATTGGACCAGTGAACCAACTCAGATCCTCAGTGACATGCATCGAGGTTATGTTGTTCCCGATGGTTGGAATGAAGTGCACTTCAATCGAGGTGCTTCAATCACGGTCGACTTGAATGCGCCAAAACTTCGGCTTCTTACCTTCCGTCAATCGATGAAAGAACGTCTTCTAAAATCGATAGGGAAGTGATTGTTTGGGCCATGAACAGCCTGTTCTTGGAATTGATATCGGCGGTTCTTCAGTCAAATTCTGTCTGCTTGAAGCAGAGGAAATTGTTGCTCAAGCTTCAAAGGAGTACACCGATGGCAAACATCCCACATCTGTTCTTCAACTCATAACAGAACAAATGGCCGAATGGAACTACAGTGGAACTATTGGAATTGGTTTTCCTGGAATGATTGAGAACAACATCATTCTTGATGCTCCCAATCTCGGCCAGGAATGGAACGGTTACAATTTCCCAACTGAACTTGGTAACATCGTAAAGGAACAAATCCACATCATCAATGATGCGGATGCGGCAGCACTCGCAATGTCGAAACAAACCGAAGGATGGGATTCAGAACACATCCTGTGCTTGACTTTGGGCACTGGTATTGGTTCCGCATGGTTACGGAAAGGTGAATTAGAGACTGGAACGGAATATGGGCGACTTGTTCATCCACAATTCAACTGTTCCCTTGAACAGTGGGCATCGGTCGCAACGATGAATCGTAGCGCATTGTCCATGGAAGAATGGGCCCTACGCCTGTGCTCTGTCCTTACGTTCCTCGAGACTAAATTCAATCCGGATCGATTCCTACTGAGCGGAGGCATAACCGTTGCCTCAAGTGAATGGTTGGACATGCTTTTGCAAGGAATTCAGACCCCTGTTGGCATCTCAAGGTTCGGTCATTTGACCGGGGCAGTCGGAGCGGCAAAACTCCATTCGGTGTAAAAAGTAAACTACGAATTGAATAAAAAAAGGTGGAGACTGGGGCTCTAGGAACCCCAGCCTCGCTTTTCTTAGGAGGTGATCCATCTGCAGGTTCCCCTACAGATACCTTGTTACGACTTAACCCTCCTTGTCGAAGGCAGGCTCGAATAC
>PAJM01000020.1 GCA_002706065.1 Methanobacteriota archaeon
TGTAAAGTGAAATTCTTCCGTGTAAAATTCAGAAGGAAGTGTCTGCGCCACCCGGATATCTGGGTCGATGATGACTTCCGACATTGCCTCAATGTTTGGTGTCATTGTCTTGAGTGTTTGGGGTGTTTTGAAAACGAGAAAAGTACTCAATAGACCATGGCGGAACCCCTTGCGATTCCAGAATTTCCGCCAAGTGGTCCGTGGGCGGCTTATGTTCTTGTGATTATTTGGATACCACTACTTCTCAGATTGATGTTTCTTGTCATACCGTTTCGAAAAGCAATCAAGAAGTTAGCTCCCCACACAGGTTGGGCGCTAAAGCAGATCAAAACACTGCCAGTGCAGGGATTTGGAATCCTGGCGTTGAATGAAATTTTAGCATTCATAACTCCTGCATTAATTGTCCTCATGTTACGATTTTTACTCGATCCAATCGGTTGGCAAACTTGGGATGAAGTCCCCCTAATCGGTCTGTTTCTTCTGCTAATTTTAGTTTCGTTGTGGGTCGTCTTTGATTTGTTCAGAATTTTACGTGTACGCAGAATGTTGAAGGCCATCGATCGATATGATGTTGCGAAATTACGAAAGATAGCGGATGCAGGATTGGGGGTAAGAGGCTGGTTACGTAAGTTTTCGAAGAGGGATAAAATCAAAGAAGAACAAGATTCCACATCAAACCGGGTTGCAAAAAAGTCACTCAAGATTTGGGCAGGACGGGCTCTTATGGCAAGGCGGCTCACGCCTCAGGGTTTACTTGGTTCACTTGCCATTGGTGCAGCAGTTGAAGCTGCTAGGACTGGTGCCGGGAAAATCAGCGATCGTATTGATGAAAAGATGCAAGAAGAATTCGATAAAATCGCAAAAATAAACACAAGAACGATGCTTTCACTCCTCATACGAGATTTTGCTATGGGAATCCTCCCATTACTCGCGCTAGGAATCCTCCCATTGTTGATGTGATTCATGGGTACAAATGCTTTATGTTCCAGATTTCTGAGCCGCAACTATGGCCACAATTCAGACTGGCGACGCGTCCCCTCAATTTTCTCTACCAGCGATCGATGGTTCAACATTCAACATGTCCGACATGCAAGGAAAACGTGTCATCTTGACGTTCTTCAGATTTTCAAGCTGCCCGCTGTGCAACATGCGCATTCGAAGCATCATTCAACGCTGGGATGAGTTTTCTAACGATGCCGTAATGGTTGCAGTTTTCGATGCAAAGATTGGGGAGCTGCAGAAGCGAATGAAAAAGCACAATGCGCCGTTCATCATCGTTGCCGATGAAACATACGAGGAATTCAACAAAAGTGGTGTGAAGAAATCGTTTTTCAAATTCATGTGGGGGGCTATGCGCTCACCGCTCACCTTGCTTAAGGCAACACTTCGAGGCTATGTCCCTCTAACCATGTCAATCTCAAAACTATCGACCATTCCAGTCGATATCTTGATCGATGAAGAAGGCAAAGTCGTCGAGGCACATTACTGCAAGGACACGGCCGATCACATTTCCTTGGATCGGATGATTGCCTTCTCAAATGGTGTGTGAAATCGTTCAATGATGGGAAACGTTGAATATAAATTAGAATTCAATGATTCAACAACAAACAGGAAGGTGGAGTTGTGAGTGGTCGCCTGAATGCCATTTTTGTTATCTTATCGTTTCTCTCTCTAACACTCTCTGGTTGTATTCATTCGTCGGAAGTTCCCGGAACTGAAATTCAAGGCGAAGCATTAATTGAAATTCAAAATCCTTGTATGATTCCAACAGAATCCGACTTACAGTCAACGATTGTCGTTGTTGTGGATGGAGTTGAGCGGTTGTTCAGGTTGTCTGTTCCAAATTCGGATGCTGGGACAAAACTCCCAATCATCATCGCATTCCATGGCGGTGACGGCTCGAATGAGGATTTCCAGCAGCAAAATGAATTTGATCAGTTGGGCGAAGAAGAGAAATTCATCATGGCTTATCCAATTGCTGAAAGTGATCGAACCGCTGCAGAAGGAGAATGGTTTCTGAATACCGCTGCCACATCAAGGGATGACAATGACTTCACGGAGTCAATTGTTGACGGACTTTCAAAAGTGTATTGCGTCGATCAAGACAAATTGTATGCCATTGGGTATTCCTTAGGCTCAATGTTTACCTATGAAATCGCATGTCAACTCAATCATCGATTTGCTGCAGTCGCATCTTTTGCTGGGACAATGCCGGTCAGCCCAGCATCATGCGATATGTCGGGTTCAGTCGCAGTCTTGCATATCCACGGTAAATTGGATTACATCATTGATTATGATGAAGATTGGGATTGGAAAGATGGTGAGCACGAGGGGGTTGGAACGATGAGTAACGTTCCGGGAATGATTGATTTTTGGGCTCAAAAACTTGATTGCCAAGATGAGATGACTCATTCACATCTTTTTGGCGGGGATGATGTTGAACACATTGTCCACAAAGACTGCGATGGTGATGTCCGAGTCGAGCATTACGGGATGGAAGCCCATGAGCACACTTGGCCAAACCAAGTTGATGGGGTAAACACTTACCAATTAATTTGGGATTTCCTTAGTGACTTTACCAATTGATTTAGTTGTACGACTCAACCAAGCAAGAGAAGGCTAAGTTGCATAACTGCGGCTCCAAAGATTGCACCAACAAGGAGATGTTTTGGACGGTCCTGTTCCATTGCTTGTGGTATCAATTCTTTGTATGCCACGACAGTCATGATTCCTCCAACAAATGCAAGAGAGCAACCGACCATGAACGGCGTTAATATTGGCCCTAAGACCAACAAAGCAAACAAGGCGCCCAATGGTTCTGTGAAACCTGTAGCCATTGCAATCAGGGTTGCTTTGAGGCGACCTCCTCCTCCTGCTTGAATCGGGGCAGCAACTGCAATACCTTCTGGTATGGTGTGTAAAGCAATCGCAGCCATCAACACCAAGCCATATTGAGCTGATTCAAGGACAGCGACACCCATTGCTAGTCCTTCTGGGAAGTTGTGGATCGCTAAAGCGATTGCAGTTAGGATTCCAGATTTGTACAATTTCCGTTCCTTTGACATTTCAGCAACATCTTCGCCTTTCGTTGTGTACCTGCTTACACCGTAGACGATCGATATACCCACACCAAATGAAAGCGTAATCGGAAGGAATCCATTGTCCAATGCTTGGCCAAACCATAAGTCAAGGACGGAAACCAGCAGCATTACTCCAGCAGCCATTGCGAGAAGGAAAGCCATCATTTCCTGACTAATTTCCTTCACAATGAAGACAATGAGTCCTCCAATTCCTGTTGCAAGACCAGCCAGTAAAGCCAGAACAAACGGGAAGACCCATGAGTCAGACTCACCTTCCAATCCAGAAATTTGGATGAGAGGTTCCTCAATGCTTTCATGGCCTCCTTGAGCAACAAGGATTTGCAAAACAATCTCAACTGTTAATCCAAGACCGTCCTGGTGGACTACGCCCAGTACATCGGCCTGGCGATGATACTCTTCGTACTCCCAACCATAGAATCCGATGGTCGTCGTATCGATTTGGTTGAAGCTTCGATGGTCGCTGTTTCCTTGAAGATTGAGTTGAACGGTTGAATCATACTCAGACCATTCTTCATCTGCCAACACCGATCGCTGAATATCAGCGATGGAATTGACAAGTTCCGTTTCAGATGTATCAATACCGAGAGTCCCGAGTCCTTTGGAAGGGTTAAGGTTGGTCGAATCAAGATTGATGTACAAATCGAGATTGTCGACGTATTCCTTGTTGGATTCAATGTACGCTTGACTGCCGAGCAATCCCAGCTCTTCACCGCCCCATGTGGCAAATTTGACGGTGGATTCAAGATTGAGTTCGCTTAGTTGTGTCGCCACCTCGAGAAGTTGAGATACACCGACTGCATTGTCGACTGCGCCGGGGCTGATGTACACGGAGTCATGATGGGCTCCCACCAAGATTTCGCCATCCCCGTTACCAGGAAGTTCTCCAGTGACGACTTTGACATTACGCGTACCAACGTTGTTGCCTTCCCAAAAACCGTCCAAAGAGGCAAACAAGGTCGGGTCACCTGCTGCTTCATCGATGTAGTCGTGAAACATCGTAGCAACGCTTTCGGAGATGTAGATGTAGGGTATGAGTGCGTCAGCATACTGCCCATTGTAAGCATCCGGAAACGGCACAGTAACACCATTTTCTTGGACTGTAACCGAACGGAAAGGCGGCGTTTCAACGCCTTCGGAATAGATCATGACAACGCCTGCATTTCCATCGATTGCGTCTTTGTAGATTTCTGCAAGACTTCGCGAATTGTCATAGTTGATCATGACCGCAAGATCGGTTAAGTCACCAATGTTGTCAAATTCTTGTGCAGAACCGTTACCGAGGAAGGTAAGCATGTTGTCGTGTTTGTGTATTGAACCTGAATACCCCATGAAAGTAAATGCATCAATGTGATTCAATTCTCCTGTTTCTTGGATTGCAATTCTTCCTGAGCCTGCAGTTCCGTCCGGTAAGCCTTGACCATTTTGCAAGCCTTGCTCAAGTTGCGCATGCATCAAGATCTGATGTTCCCCAGGTTCTGCGTCAACGAACCAAGCACCTGTGACTTGAAACTCCTCCACTTTGACATTTTGCAGTCCAATCTCCGTGAAGCGTTGGCTGATGTAATCTGTCGCAAGCGATTCTTCCAGTGAACCAGCAACTCTTGGACCAAAGGATGTGATGCGGTCAATGTCTTCAATCATGGTTGAATCATCGATTGAAAAGTGAACTTCATCTTCTTCGTGGAGAAGAAATTCATACGTCAAACTTGAAAACAAGACAATGGCTGACACGACACCGACCATCGTAAGCACACGGTCCGAGGACATCCCCATGGTGCGTGGTAAAGCAATCACTTGATAAATTTAGGCCACCCTAAAAAAGGAGTTGAACGTTCTGAAAACGGTGTTTCATATCCGGAAAACTACCCATTAATCCATTACGATGCATCTGAACAACCCTATTTACAGTAAACGTCGATTCTCAGACTGTGAACACACTGCGAATACACGATGTTCTCCTGGGGACTTCGACCGATCAAATTCTTAGGAAGTTGGCGATTAATCTCGCCATCGTATGTTTCCTTCTTCACCTCCTGTTCTGCGTTCTCTACGACTTGCAGATCATTGAATCCACCGAATTGAACTCCTTCATCGATTCATATCTGGATGCCCTCTACACTCCGTTTTCGATTATTCTAGCGTATGAGGTGTACGAATTAATTCGAGCAATACCTGAATCGTTTTCAAACTCAATCGGAAAGCAATTCGAAGTCGTGACGCTTCTTGTCGTGCGTGACATTTTCAAGAATCTTGCTGATATCGGTAGTTCAGACAATGTTTCGATTGACATTGACGTTGCATTCATCGCAATGGAAGCAGTTGCATTCGTCGTTCTCTTTGGAACTGCGCTGTACTTTCGCTCACAGACATCAGAATCCAAGAATCTCAGTCAACAAGAAGGTTCAATTCAGAACTTTGTACAACAAAAAAAGCATCTCGCCTCTGCGCTTGCAGTGGTGTACGTGTTCGTTGCACTCTATTCATTCACGACATGGTTCACAGGTGTCATCGATGGAGATACCGGCTTGAGTCGAACGGTCTTCTTCTCTGATTTCTTCACTTGGCTTATTGTTTCGGACATTGTCATTTTGCTCGTCTCGTATCGCCACATNACCGANTTCCCTCAACTTGCCCGTAATACNGGNTTTATTNTGTCGACAGTTATTATTCGAGTTGGGATTGGCATACCAGGATTCACAGGTGCTGCGTTGTTCATTCTCTCAGCTGCACTTGCTGCATGTGTTCTGCGACTCAGCCTTCAGGATTCACAGGTTCCNAATTCAGAATAAGAACCGTTTGCGTAACCTTGTACGTACCCATGCTTTGTGGCAACATATCATATGTGTGAAATTTGAGGCAGTCCCATGCTGAGGAAGCAAACTGTTGTTTTGACACTGTTGTTGCTTCTCTTTTCGATACCATCCTATGCAACTGAAGGCAGAGATGCGGAGGTTGTTGAGAAATTTGGTGTCGGTTTTGATGAGCAGGTCATTGCGGATTCATCTGACGACTTGGATGATCCTCGCGATTTGGAATTCCATCCCGGCCGAGCAAATGAACTCTGGATTGCAAACCGGGCAACAGACAGCATTACAATCGTCGAGAATACAGGTATGTGGAATCAAACTTCGCAGAATCGTGAAGACTCAAACAGAAATCACTTCTTGGAGGAGGTCAGCGCAATTTCATTCGGAGCCTATCACCCAGAATTTGATTGGCAATGGGGATCTGCTCAAGAGACTGGAAACACATATTGTGGACAAGCACCTGCTAATTATTTCATGGGGCCAACGCTGTGGCCATCGTCTCTGAATCACTTTGCGGTTGAGAATCAAAACAACGGCAATGGACTTCTCGGCAGCCACATCGATATGAACCATGAATCCCCGTTTGGAGTTGGAATTGCTCATGATTATGATAACGTGTACTGGTACAACGACGGATACTATGGAGAACTCGTTCGCTATGACTTCAAAGAAGATCATGATACAGGGCAAGACGACCATTCTGATGCAGTTGTTCGCCGCTATTCGGAAGTCAACCTAAACCACGTCTTGGGAATTCCTGGACACATGGTTATGGACAAATCAAACGGAATTCTATACATCTCCGATCCGGGTGCGAATCGCGTTCTTTGGGTCAACACAGACGATCCTACCACAACATCAACAGACATCATGAACGATGCATCACGGCTTGAGCCGCTTGCAGAATATTCCGACATCACCGATGTCGAGTGGGGTATTCTGGCAACCGGTCTCAATCTCCCATCAGGAATCGCACTGGCCGACGGACAACTCTTCGTCTCTGAAAACGGGAACGGCAAGATTGTTGCCTATGAATTGGCGTCCGACGGGAAAAGCGGCGTACAACTCGACAAGATTCAAACCACTGCATCATCCATCATGGGCTTGGAGGTCGGTCCGAATGGTCACCTCTACTACGTCGATAATGGTCAAGATGAAGTCGTTCGAATCGACCCGTATACCGACGAAGATGGGGATGGTGTAGGTGACGAAGTAGACAATTGCCCGGACACCGCCAATCCACTTCAAACTAACTTTGACAACGATTCGATGGGCGATGTGTGTGACGATGACGATGACAACGACTCAGTGTTGGATGTTGACGATCAATGTGTCCGTGGCCAACTGGATTGGACGTCTTCGCTTCTGACCGACCATGACGGTGATGGATGTCTGGACACTCTCGAAGACGTGGATGATGACAACGATGGCGTCGCAGATGTTTCAGATTTCTGTCCAACAGGCGACCTTGACTGGACCTCTTCGACTGCAACAGATTACGATTTGGATGGGTGTCAGGATTCATCTGAAGATGTCGACGATGACAACGACAGAATTTGTGATGCGAGTGAGTTGAGCAGTTCATGGGCTTGTACGCCATCGACAGCAAGCGTCGATCTCTGCCCAGAAAGTTCCCTCGGATTCTTCTCAAACAATCAAAACGATGTTGATGGCGATGGCTGCGAAGATGGTACTGAAGACACAGACGATGACAATGATGGTTTTACCGATGATGTAGACGCCTGCCCAACGAGTCCCGGAACGAGCTCACTTGGCTCTGTACTCGGATGCAGCGATTTCGATTCAGATGGCTTCAGTGATTCTACCGATGTGTTCCCGACGGAGCCTACACAATGGCTCGATTCAGACAACGACGGATATGGAGACAATTCGGATGGATTCGAAGGAGATTCGTGCGTCGATGTTGCAGGAGACTCGACAGAGGATACGTTTGGTTGCCCAGATGCAGATGGTGATGGCTGGTCAGATCTCAACGATGCGTTCCCGAATGAAGTATCCCAGCATTCCGACGAAGATGGTGATGGCTTCGGAGACGCTNTTGACGGATATCAAGGCGANGGCTGTCTGGGTGTTGCGGGCTCCTCAACAGAGGACTTTTTTGGCTGCTTGGATTCAGACATCGACGGATGGTCGGACTTGAACGATGCCTTCCCTCAGGAACCAACACAGCACAATGACGCTGATGGAGATGGCTACGGTGATAACCTGGAAGGAACAACACCCGACAGTTGTCCAGAGATTTACGGTCTCTCCTCCGTCGACCGATATGGGTGCCCAGACTCGGATGGAGATGGTTGGGAAGATCGTTCTGATGCATACGTCAACGATGTTCGATTCTGGTCGGATACGGATGGAGATGGCTACGCTGATCAACAAGGGACAAACCTCTCCGATGATTGCCCAGAAACCTTTGGCACGTCCGTAGNGGACTTCGTTGGATGTTTGGATTCTGATGGTGATGGATGGTCNGACCAAACCGATGCTNATCCAAACGATGCATCGAAGTATCTTGCTTCAGAGGAAGCACCTGAAGATGACAACTTCGCAATCATTGGTCTGGGAATTGGACTCCTTGTTCTCGTATTGCTCATAGTTGGTTTCATGAGAAAGAAAACCACGGTGCAAGAAGAGTTCGGATTCATTGCTCCACCGCTCCCACAATCTCTTCCGATTGCTCCACCGCTTCCTGCTGAGGGGTTGCCTGCCGGGTGGACAATGGAACAGTGGCAATATTACGGTGAAGATTATCTCAATCGAAACAGGTGATGAGTTCCAATTGCTCAAGTAGTACAAGGTGATGAGGAACCCATGAGCAAGAAGTTCTTCATTAAAATTGTAACAGATCCAGACGTCGATCAACGCAAGTGCGTTGTTGGTATCGCCTGTGCTGCCCAAGCCATCAAGGACGGACATGACGTCGACGTGTTCTTTGCTGCAGATGGAGTAAAAATGATTCACGCTGCCTATCTTCATCGAATCAACGAACAAGGAAATCTTCCTGATGGAATGATCATTGGGATGTTGAAGGTTATCACAGAAGGCGCATCAAACGTCTATTGTTCCACAGGTTCGCAAGCTGCAAATGGCGTGACGAAAGAAAATGCAGATGAAATGCTCCTTGAGGGATATTCAGACTGGATGACGTGGAGTGGACCTCCAGGTGTCATCGCACTCAGTGCTGCTTCTGATGTGCAATTGGTTTACTGATTCACGGCCTCTCGTAGTACGAGTAATTCGTCCGGTATTCTGTAGGTGTAGCAGAATCCATTCCCAACGAGTGTCAACACCTCAAGTGATTGATTAAATTCAACGGCATTGAAGGTTGAATCAAGGTTATGCAATGGCATGCTCGCAGCCATGGTTCCGTTTTTTGACAAGCTAATTCCAGTGCACACATAGGGTTCAATCGATGAAAATTTGACCAGTTCTTCCGAAGTTTCGACTTTCCCAAGACCATGAAACATCTTGTCAAAATGGATTTTAATCTCGTCCCATTGCTCGATTCGTAAGTTCATGAATTCGCTGTAAATCTATTCTCATAAAGTAGTTCCTTTCCTGTCGCAGCCTTGATGTNCCACCAACCAATGGGTCGACCATGGCCTCACTCATCTTGATGCGACATGGTCAATCAATGTGGAACGCTGCAAACTTGTTTACGGGTTGGGTTGATGTTCCGTTGACCCAAGTTGGAATTGATGAAGCGCTTGCTGGCGGCCGAACATTAGCCGATACAGAAATTGACGAAGTTCACACGTCCACCCTGATTCGGGCACAAATGACCGCGATGCTTGCATTGAGCCAACACAACAGTGGCAAAACGCCAGTTCTGCAATACCATGATTCAGGGGAACGGATGAGTGGAAATGAACAGAAAATGGTTGAATGGTCACAGATGCATGAGGATGCAGATGCTTCCAATATTCTTCCAGTCTTCGTTTCGTGGCAGTTGAACGAACGCATGTACGGTGATCTACAAGGAATGAACAAACAAGCAACACGAGACAAGTTTGGGGATGAACAAGTCAAGATTTGGCGTCGCTCGTTCGACATTCCACCGCCCAATGGAGAGAGTCTTGAATTGACTGCTGCTCGTACGATACCGTATTTGGAATCCGTTCTGCTGCCGTCGTATCATCAGGGAAAGAATCTGTTTGTTGCTGCTCATGGGAACTCTCTTCGGAGCATCATTATGCATCTTGAAGGATTGAGTAGGGAAGAAGTTCTCGGTCTCGAAGTGCCAACTGGCGTTCCAATGATTTATGAATTACACAAAGGTGAATGGAAGCGTACGATGGGGTGATTTCTCATGCTTCTGGACTGGCGCTTCGATGGTTTCCCTGGACGCGTTCTCTGGGTCGATCTTACCAAAGGAGTCGTTGAATCCAAGGAAATCCCACACAACTGGCTAATTGAAGCAATGGGAGGCAAAGGTCTCGCCACACGACTGCTGGTTGAGTGGGACACAACCGATTATGATGCAGCGATGGAACTCCGACACCCTGTCGCCGATCGAGTTGATGTTGCTCGTCATCCAACGAGTCCTCTCTTGTTCATGACGGGACCGTATCAAGCCAGCACGGTAGGGTCCTCCGGTCGTGCTGTTGTTGTTACTCGTTCTCCTCTGACCGACCTGTACATCGATACGTACATTGGAGGAAACATTGGTCATGTTTTGCGACAAGCGGGCTGGGATGGACTGTTCATCACGGGTGCTTCAGAACATCTCTGCCGACTGGAAATCGTTGATGGTCAGGCTGAACTTCATGATGCGCGTGAACTTCGGGGTATGACAACTTGGCAAGTGGAGCAAACCCTCGAAGATAAAGGCGAATGCCTCTCCATCGGCCCTGCTGGAGAAAACTGCGTTCGAATCGCAAGCCCGCTCACCGCAGGCCGTCGTGCTGCAGGTCGAGGTGGGACCGGTGCAGCATTAGGTTTCAAAAACCTCAAGGCGGTGACCGTGAAAGCAACCACAAAAGAAAACATTCGATTTGCCAATCACGCGAGTTTGAAGTCAGCGATTAAAGCTCAGAGACAAGAAATGGGATTACGACGACGTTCTGGTGATCCGTTCTATTCCTTTGGAACAAGTCGTGGACCAATCTATGCTTCAGAAAATGGCCGGATGCCAACTGCAAATTACAGCTCAACCAATGCCATGATACCGGATTTCTCGGAATTAAAAGTGAGTGGAGGAAAAGGAGGAGTTGTATCTTCTGAAGGTGAACCCGTTTCCATCACGACCGAACTCGATGCATACGAATTGTCTGGTGAACATTGGCATGAATCACTTCCCGATGCAAAACAATCCGCTTGCTGCGCTCCATGCCCAATTGCATGTGAGGCTGCGGACCGACCAACCATTGACGGTGAAAAGATTCGCAAACGTCCAATTCATATCGATCGAGTTGATCGTCCTGAATACGAAACTCTCGCTATGCTTGGTGCAAATCTTGGCCTTACCAACTCACTCGACATTATGGATGGAAATGATGCCTCGAATCGGCTTGGAATTGACACCATTTCTGGTGGTGCAGCATTGTCAATCGTATGTGAATTGGTTCAGCATGGATGGCTTCCAGACGATTGGCCCGATCATTTCCACGCACCGTTTGACTTTGGCCGATACAAACAGGGTGATATCGTTCCTTGGCAGTTTGGAGTCCCAGAATTACCACCCCTCGCGCTTTCGATGCTCGCGAGTGCACAGCCTGGCACCGGGGATTTGTTCTCAACTCTCGCTTCTGGTGCTGTCGTTTTTTCTGAGCATGTTGAACGCGTTACAGGCCACCCTGCGACCCGCTTGACGGCGCATTGCAAAGGTCTCGATTTACCAGCGTGGGACCCGCGAGGGAAACGAGGGAACGCAATGGCTTACATGACGGCGAATGTCGGTGCCTCACACATGCGGGCAGGATACAGGGAACCAACAGGTTTGCCGAATGCGTCCGCTGTTGATTTGATGGAGGAATTGATCGAGAGCCAAAACAGCATCGTCATTCGCGATTCCATGATTCTGTGTGCCTTTGCAAAAGGGGCGACGCCAAATGAAGTCATGCTCGATGCTTGGAATTCAATCACTGGGGACAAGGCGACTTGGGATGACCTAATGCAAAGAGCTGCGCAACAATGGGATCTAGCGAGGACTTGGAATGTTGAGCATTGGAAACGCTTGGGTATTCGCCCCACAGACGCTGATTTGCTCTCATGGCGATTGCGCAATGAACCAATCCCTGCCGGTGTTGCTGCAGGAATGGTCTCCTTTGTTGATGAAAGCGATGAAAAAGCGTGCATGGAAAAATACTACGCATTAAGAGGATGGAATATGAATGGAGTTCCATAAACGAGGTCTTCTATGCATCCAGCACTCAACAAGGCGATTCTGCTCGTTTTGCTTCTTGCATCCCCTTGGCTTCTGGTTCAAGCGTTTATTTTTGTGGCAGCTCAAGATGAAGCAATAACCTCGATGGAAACATGTCCTGAGGGTAGTGCAAATTGCGCACATCTCGGTGGTAATGCAGACTACCGAATGGATACAACATCAACAATATTGGATCAATCGATGGATGATGTTCGAATCAAAATTTTGGACTACATTCTTGAATACGAGTGCAACATTCTCGATGAACAATCAACAGAATCAACCTACTATGTTCATTTTGTTGAATACACTCCATTTTGGCAATTTCCCGATGATGTATTGATTTCTATTGAAGTCGTTGACGATGATACGGTTGAAATCGAACTCCACTCTCAATCCCGCATCGGACTCGGGGATATGGGAGTCAACCCCGAACGCCTTGAGCGAGTCTACGATGAACTCTCTGCATGAAGCAATTCATCCCAACCGTACGGATACCCGCTCTCGTCAATGAGAAGAACGTTCACCCCCAGTCCTGATTTGTGAAAGGCAATCAACTGGATATCATGTATTGAATGCCCAGTGGGCGCGACACCAAGAACAGGGAGTTCCTTTCGAGAAAACCAAGAGCGTTTGGTTGTTGTTACATGTTCAGTTCCGAGACTACGGCGCGTACCATCAACATCATCAAACCAAGGAAGTGGGCCTTCTGGCGAAAATCGAAGGCCAAGAATCATGTCGACACCCGTTGTTTCCTGTGCAGCATCGGTATCGGCGCCACTTGGAATCGCTGGTGCATTTGGGTGGGTGTGCAACCAGTGTGTAAATCGGCCGGCCCTTGAACCGCGCTGGCCTGAGAACAGATCGTCGGTCCATTCCTCAGGCAAATGATGAACTGAAAAAGAATCACCACGATTCACGACATGGGCCTCTTTGATGACATAACCTTGTCCTCCAAAGAGATTTGAGACGTGTTCTTGGCCTTCAAAGGCAACTTCGACTTCTTCGATGTTTTTTCTTTCCCCATCAACATCCAGACCAACGAGAATTTCATCGGGCAGGGACTGAAGTGCCCAGATCACGAGATCTCGGAAAATCGCTCCAGGAACGTGCAATTGTGCTGCATAAGCATGGCGCATGGCGTATGATTCTGCGTTGTATGAACGCATCGCTTCGACCAACCACGATTCGACCACGTCATTCCCATTGCCTCATCCTTCATCAAGGGACTCCCGAGGGAAAATCCTTGAAAACACCGGAGTGTAAGCGTATTCCATGGCGAAGAAAAAACGAGGAGGGTTTGGCCGGTTCCTTGGTGCTCTCACCGGAACGCCATATGAACGTCTCCTCAAGCAAGTTGAGAAACTTGCAAATGAGCACGCTGACGATGAGCGTAAACTCGGAAAAGCACTCAAGAAATTGGTTGATGTTGTTGGAACAGCATACGAGGAAGAAGAGATCGATGAAGATGAACATGACCTTGTCATAGAAGCCATTGAAGAAGCCGATCCGAAGGGTCGCTCATTCCCCAAATTTGCTGAAGAAGACGCATTTTATGCGAGCGATGCTCCAGATGCTCCCGAACTCAAGATGGGTAAGCGAAAGAACTTGGACGAGCTCATGACATCATCGGGTGAAGAATTCACTGGAAGTTTCGGCCGTGATGAATTTGACGAATTCAAAGCCCGTATGACGGAAGATTTCTACGCAGACTCAGATGAAGCCATCCAAGCAGGTGATCACCAGGCAACCATTCGCACTGAAAACCGCGTCTTTGCTGACGAAGAAGATGAACTTCAAAATGTCAAAGCGATTATCTCCCAAGAATCAGGACTTGCAGATCCTACCGTAACCGAAGAAGAGGAGGAATCCTTCGAAGATGACGAAAATTACTCCATCGATGAAGATGGAACCGAATGGTTCCAAGATGATGATGGTTACTGGTGGTATCGACCCGATGGTGAACCGGATTGGTTACCATGGGAAGAAGATGAAGATTGATTGGTGCGGCCTACAGGGCGCAATCCTCACCAACTGCGGTCGAGCCGCCGGGAATGTCTTGCTGATCCCACCATGGTGGTGTACAGAACCAGGCGTCATGGTTCGGAGGTCGATCGATCAATGGCAAGCCAATTGTACCACCCTCGATGGAAAGTCCTCCGAGAGGATTGGTAGCACATGGTCCTGGGAGATAGTCTTCTCCAGCCTCGGTCAAATCAATTCGTAATGAATGACCGGCTGGAACAATGACGTCGAGTGGATTGAATTCCATGAGCATGGTGTATGAGGAAAACGGAGCGACAGGATTTGCATTGTATCCGCCGTCACGATAACGAACATCCATGGTTGCATGACCAAGTCTGAGGTTCAGTGTATTATCGTAAAGCGTTGCGAATATTTGGCCACCATTACAGACTTGAGTCGAAACCTCAAGGTGCAACGTGGGCAAGCCAGAGACATGCAAACCGTCCTCGTACGGTTCGCTTGTGAGTGACACAGAACCACCAAGTCCATTGACGATACCATCCCCACTCCACTCTGTCCCAATTGATTCCATTTGCCATGTCATGTCTTCAGGCGGCCAAGTTTCCTCCACGTGCCACTGGCCATCATGAGTTTGAATCTGAACCATCGGTTCAGGTTCCTCTCCAATGCCCATGAGATAATACTGGAACCAACCATACAATTCAACGGCCCAGTCCATTCTGACCATCTCGGGATAGGCTTCAGCACCATAACCACTGCTGAGTTCACTGTGTCGATCTGGTTGATCTGGGTAGTTGTGTGCCCATTGACCTGCAATGGCTCGAGCATTGATGCCTGCATCGCGCATCAACTGGTAGGTTGGGAATGCGTGATATGGATCAACGTTCCAATCTTGAAGCCCCCAGACAAGATATACACTTCCACGGTAATTCTCCAGGACATCGGGGAGATGACGACGTTCATCCCAGTAGTCATTCCAACCGGCACCACCGAACTCTGCAAAAGCATAGGTCGTCCATGGGTTAAGCGGGCCGACCAAGTCATCAGAGCACACGCGCATATCATCGGTTGTCAAATCAAAAGTAGCGGCTTGGTAGGCTGCATCATACCCCATTGCTCGTGCTTCTGATGATCCGTTGCGATAGAACATCTCTTGAACGCCGATCGAGCCAGAAATCGGGACAATGGTTTTGAGATGTTCACTCGGTTGTTGTGCAGCTTCCCAATTTGTCGTCCCTGCGTAAGATTTACCCATCAATCCCACGTTTCCATTTGACCAGTTTTGTTGTCCCAACCAATCGACGACCGCTTGGATACCGACTTGCTCACCAAGGCCTTTGACGTCTTGGCAATGGGTTGATTGCCCGGTTCCGAAGGTACTCGCTTGTGCAAGTGCATAGCCATGAGGCACGAACGTATCGTACACCCATTGGCCGACTCCACCGTCTGGAATCGTGTTTGGATTGGAATCTTCTCCGACACCCGGCATGCCTTCCCCACCAAAATCGTAGTATGGGTGAATGGTCATGATAACTGGTACCTTGACACCCTCTTCGACATCAGGTAACCACAAGGCAACATGCATTTTTGCTTCGTCAGGAAAACCAACATCCTGCTCGGAAGACGGTAAATCAACCGAGATGAAGTGTTCTGTGTAAGGCCTAATTGCGTAGGTTCCATTTTCTGGAAGTTGGGCTCGCATCGTGTCCATCGGCAAGTCCATGTTATGTCGTTCATCCAACGGTGTTTCCCACCACTCGTATGCGACCCCTTTGGCGTTGTTTTCATCAGAAAGAGCCTCTCCAAAGGTCATTGAAAGGAACAGGAAGGCAATGCAGACTGCGATGGTCGCAGATAGTGAAATGTTGAGTTGCGTTTTATTCCGACTTGGTGACGATTTGATGATCTCTGCATCAACAATTTCGTCTGCCATGACTCTCCCAAACGTTGGATATAGAAGAGGATGGCGATTCTACTGCAAACGATATGAGGTTGGAACCGTCTGATTCCATTCATAGGCAGCTTGAGCGTTGAGTCCAAGTTGATCAAAGATTTTCGCTGTACTATGGACTCCGTCAACGCCTTTCATCACAGCGCGAGGTGCAAGGGTTGCCAATCGAATGAACCCTTTTTCCCAAAGTGCAAGAGCCGTAATGGCATCTTGTCCTGTAGGAACGGTTCGTTTCAATCGCGGACCAAACGGTGGCGGATGTGGATGTTCTGCTTCCAGCAATGTCGTTCCTTGTCGAAGGGTTCGAACCTTTGAATACCGGGGTTTCATGAACCGTTTTCGTATTGCTCTCCAATCTTTGTCCGCATATGCTACACCCTGCAAATAGGCATGCTCATACTCATAGAGTGTGTGTTTTATCTCCTCCCAAACCTCAACGTCTATGCAGTAGGTGTAGAAGTGCTCATGGGTTGGAACGACGATGTCGAGATCATCTTCCGTGACCGCCTGTTTCGGTAAATTCCAAACTTGGACCATCCCAACATCGTTGTACTGTTTCGCCCAATCGGCAAGTTGCAGCGTCGTTTTGATAAAATTTGGACCAGGAATCAAGTCATCTTCAATGAGGATCACACGTTCATAATTCTGAACATCGAAAAGATCTCTCCTTGCGCCAATGAGGTTTCGTCCAACTCCGTAATTCTCTTCACGAAGAACAATTGATGTGTACGGAACACCTGAGGTTTCGATTTTTTCTTTGATCTCCGACTGTTTCGCTTTCGGGCCACCATCCACAAAATGGAAGACATCAATGCCATCGAGATCTTCCATATTTGCTGAAAGCCCTTGAAGCAATTCTTCCATTAAATCAGGACGATTGAAACTCACTGTGAACAACGCAGTTCTCATTTCAGGTCCTCCTCAGTAGTTGTTGTTTGAAGTAATACAAACGCTCTTTGATGGAAGTGGGTGGGTGCCGAACGTTGATGGGTAGCATAACGATGTTGTCGTAGTTCATTGCCCGAAATACCTCACAGATAACGGTTGTATCGCAATCGATTTCACCGGTTCTCGGGTTGACACCTGCAAACCGAGCACCTTCTTGGAAGGCTTTTGCATCATAGACGCAAACGCCATTGAATGTCGACCAGACTTCCGTGTTCTCAGTGGGAATTCCATGATTCCACCATGTCTCTTCCGAAGTTTTCCGTGTGGCCCAAGCATCATAGAACTGACCCATAGCATTGGTTGTGAATCCTGAAACAATGTCTGCATCATGGTGTATGAGTTGCAATGCTTCGTGTGGATTGTAGACGACATCCGTTTCAACAAAGATGATTTTGTCGAACGCATTGATGTCAGATGCTTGTTCCATACAGGCGTTCCGTGCGTTGGCGATGTTTTTCACGCGCGCACCCTCTTGACCAACGAGGTGATCTGTACCAAGGTCGGTCGTTGTGAGTGTTGTCGTGCATCGTTTTGACAGGCGGTCTGCATATTTGCTGAGTCGCTGTTTGGTACCATCGTTCGAATCGTTTTCGTAGATTGAAAGTTCAACATCGTGTTGCTCAAGCAGGAGTGTTACGAAGGTGTTGATTTGATTGTACCATGACTTGAGGCGCTTGGCGTTGTTCCTCGATATGGTGCAGAGAAGGAGTTTCAACGAGCTTCACCGACCATAGGAAATCCATCAAAGTGGATGCATTTCCCTATGGACATTCCTATTTAAGGCCGAGGTTGTGGCGTGACACATGGCCACTGTTCTCGTTACTGGGGCTTCAGGAATGCTGGGCCAGCACCTCGTTCCGATGCTTGAGAAGAGAGGACATCTTGTCCTTGCACCCTCACGAGAGGAGGTCGACCTCACGGATGCAGAAGCGACGTCAGCGTTCATTGCCTCCAATACAATCGATTCAGTGATTCATTGCGCTGCCTATGTTGCAGGCATCGCTTCCAGTACGACAACAAAGCATCATTCGTTTGATGCAAACGTATCGATGGGAATGAATCTCATTCGCTCGTGTTTAGAGCATGGAATTACGAACGTTCTCAATGTCGGAAGCGCTACGGTTTATCCCAATGATGCGCCCCAACCGCTCTCCGAAACTTCTCTTGGGCAAGGTGCCTTTGAGGGCCCAATTGAGGGATATGCTCTTTCGAAATACGTTGTATATCGTGCGTGTGCTATGGCAAATGAACAACACAACACTTCGTTCAAAACGATTCTACCGTGCAATTTGTTTGGCCCATACGACAATTTTTCACTTGAGACAGGTCACATGCTGCCAGCAATCCTACATCGAATGCATCAAGCGAAAGAACTGGGAAACGCACCCATCACGATTTGGGGCGATGGTTCAGCACGGAGAGAATTCCTCTTCGCTTCAGACTTGGCGGATTTCATTTGCTTCTCACTCGATAACTTTGAATCGCTTCCAGAGGTCATGAATGTTGGTTCAGGTGTCGAAGTTAGCGTAAATGAGATGCATCAACATATGGCTAACATTATTGGATATACAGGAGAATTACGTCATGATCTCGAGAAGCCCGTTGGCCGATTACGACGTTCGTTGGATTTGAACCATCAGAAGAAATTAGGGTGGTCTCCAAAAACGCCATTTGAAGAAGCATTAGCAATCACCTATGAATATCTGAGGGGGACATTGGAATGAGTTTACCACTTGCAACAAGTACTTGGGACGATGAAGAATATGCTGCAATTCAGCGCGTTATTGACAGTGACCGTTTCAGCATGGGACCAGAGGTTCAGACATTTGAGAAACAATTTGCAGCATTCTTCGGTGCCAAGTACGCCATAATGTCCAACTCGGGATCATCTGCCAACCTTCTCGCAGTTGCGGGCATGATTTATTCAAAAGGCATTGACTTGAATCCTGGTGATGAGGTTCTTGTCCCAGCTGTTTCATGGTCAACAACCTACTTCCCTGTGCATCAGTATGGATTATCGATGCGCTTTGTTGACATCGATGAAGAAACACTCAACATTGACATCGATGCCATCGAAGATGCAATCACCGAGAAAACGAAGATGATTTTTTGCGTCAATCTTCTCGGAAATTCGGTCGATTATCCACGACTGCTTGCTCTTGCAGAAAAGCATGGATTGTATGTAATCGAAGACAACTGTGAATCACTCGGAGCGACGATTGATGGAAAGCAGGCGGGGACATTTGGCCTCGCAGGCACTTTCAGTTCGTTTTTCAGTCACCACATCTCAACTATGGAAGGCGGAGTCACAGTCACCGACAATGAGGAGTTGTACCACGTTATGCTCTCACTCCGAGCCCATGGATGGACCCGAAATTTGCCGAAGGAAAACCACGTCGTTGAGATTTCTGATGATCCGTTCATGGAATCATTCCGGTTTGTTCTCCCTGGTTACAACCTTCGTCCGCTGGAAATGTCAGGAGCTATCGGCCAAGCTCAACTTGGGAAAGTCAACGCAATCATCGAGGGGCGACGAGCAAATGCAGCCATTTTCCAGCGCGTAATGCGTGACGTTCCAGAGATCTTGATTCAGAAGGAAATCGGGGCATCCTCTTGGTTCGGATTCTCCATCGTGTTGCCCGACTGGTGCGACCGAGGGCCTGTACTTGATGCATTACGAGATGCAGGCGTCGAGACGCGACCTATTGTTGCGGGTAATTTTACATTGAACCCAGTCATTGAGCATCTTGACCATTCCATCCACGGCGATTTGCCTGCAGCGAATCGAATTCACAATCAAGGCTTCTTTGTAGGCAATCATCATTACGATATTACAGACCAATTGAATGAATTCAAATCAATTCTGATAAAGTGTCTCGATGAGCAACGCTCCTCGTCAAATGATTGATGAACAGGCACACAATCGTTCGGTTATGGGCAACGCATCCAAGCAAAGGACTCTGTTGTCCTTCCTTCTTGTGTTCCTTCTTCTTCCAACTTCCGTCACTGGCGAGGACGAACCAGCATGGAAGAGCAACGGAATTGACCCTGCAACGTGGTCCGATGGACCCGTTGTCGAAGACACACCCATGCAATATTCCTACTTTGGTGACCCAGTGTTTGCCATCGATGTCACATACACTCCGGGGCATTTCCAAAGCCAAGTAACGGGAACAATCATCATCGAATTGTTTCCTCAATGGGCTCCAATTACCGTTGACAACATGATTGAGCACATCGAAGAAGGTCTCTACGATGGGATTTTCTTCCATCGAGTCATCAACGATTTCGTCACTCAGTCAGGGGATCCTGAGTGCAAAACAAACGGGGTATATGTCCCTGGATTGCCCGTACAATGCGGTAGTGGAGGCACGGGCGAAACCATCCCTCTTGAGCACAACGAGAATCTCAGTCATGTTGACGGCGCATTAGGAATGGCTCGTGGAACAGAAGAGGACTCAGCTGACTCGCAATGGTACATCGCTGAAACAGAAGCACATGGTCTCGACCCTGAAAACCGAGATGATGGTGGGTATGCGACCTTCGGAATCGTTCGTGATGGAATGAGTCATGTTCGTGCAATCGCTGAGGTTCCAACCTCCGATGACCCAACTGGAACCGATTTGGACAACCCATTTTCTACGGCTGGACGTCCAATCTACGAAGCAAAAATAAGCAGCATTACGATGATTGGCGTCGCTGACCCTGAAGGACAACTTTCAGGGCAACTCTCTGTCGAGGAGTCGGATTCAAACGCTGGAACGACGTTCGTTTTCATTGTTCTGTTCGTCGTCGTGGCAGTGGGTCTCATCGTTCTTGCAAAGAGGAGCGGATCAAAACAAGAACTTCCCATTTACGAAGCCGAATTAATCGAGGAAAATGATACGTCCAACACGACATGACGTATTCGTGGAGCATACCATTTCACCTTCTCAATCCGATGGTGGACGACGTACCATTTACGGCCAATTTGTCTCGCAAAGTTCAAGCACGTTTCAATCGTTTCTTTGGACCAAGAATCAATTCGCTCCTCTTCCACATTCATGTGGATATGGAGTGTACCGCCAACGGGTTTCAACGCACCAATCGCCGGCCTCCATGTTGCTTCTGAGCTCGGTAAATAGCCAAGAAGAATTCGATCCGCATGCCCTTCAAGTCGTTCTAATGTGAATCGATTGTCACCTTCATGGATGGTAAGGTTCGAGTTGACACCATTTCGTTTTGCAGACCATTCCAGAGCTTTGATGCTGTTTGGATTGATTTCACAGGCGTGGACATGCTCAACCTTCCCATGGACGAGTAATGGCATGGTGTAATATCCAATCCCTGCATACGCATCGATTACCACCTCGCCTTCTGCATGGAGTGAAGCCATACGGTGACGTTCCGTCACATTACCCGAGGAATACATCACCTTTGTCGCATCAAAACCATAGACAAGACCGTTGTCTTTGACTTCAACCCAACCATCATCACCGTGCAGCAATTCCACTCGAGCCGTACGCATTTGATCATCGGCAATGGGTTGTTGACGACCAACTCGTTGGGCGTTCAATGCCTTGGCGACATGCACAAAGAAGTCCTTCTGTTTGTCGATAACCTGTTTCCAAGCCTGACCTTGGAACGCATCCTTCGGAAACAAAATCAGGTCATCAAGTCGTTCCCATTTTTTGGGAATTGATTGAGTCAATTCGTTGGCCGCATCGACCATTGGAAGGATGGCATTCCTCAATCGGTCATGAGGGTTGATCGAAGGAGGAGAGGGCTTGAGTTCAACCGTGCCGATCGAACTTGGAAATTCAAATCCATTGCAATTGACTCGTTCTCGTATTGGCAATGCAAGGTCACCACCGATTTGTTGTGGCGCAAATGTATTGTCAAAAACATCCAGCCCAATCAACGCCTGACGTGCCAACTCTCCATGTGCAAGGGGCACAATGAGACACAGTTGTCTTGACATAACGACGCCTACACATCCCCTAAGGGGAAGTCCTTTGAAGGTCTTCGGTCTGTTCCGACATCATGGAAGACTCAATCAACTGGAAAAATCGCTTTCTGTCCTTGTGCTTGGTCTTGTTTTTCGCCACTCCGCTTCTTACTCCTCTGGCATCTGCAGATGGTATGACAACCTGCGATGGCGTTCCTGGATTCAGTGATTGTGATGATTACGACTCAAACGATGATGGAACTCCATCCCAACAAGATTGGATTCGTGGAACGTATCAATTTGATTTGCAAAATACGTCAACAATCCATATGACACTTAGCTGGGCGGTGCGAGAATTCGATCGTAGCAAGGTCGGCCTTGATGATTCTATAACACAAACTGCTCTTGAAAATGAGGGATTGGATGAAGATGATGGAATCCCCGCTGATATGATTCGAACCTACTTTGCGTACGACGACGGTTCAGGAACGGTCGGTGACAAAATGTTGGATGAGGTCGAAGACACCATCAGCGAGCTCCTCTCAAGTGGGTTCGGAACTGTTGCTGCCATTAACACACAATACGACGGTGTCTACACTGAAGCAGGTACATCTGAAATCTGCACAACCGATGCGACGCAAGATTCCGTTTATGATGGCACTGGAGTGACCGAAAACAACGTCTTTGAACCTCCGATTTGCTTTTCCGCAATTGCTGAGATTCAATTGTCTACGAGCACATTTAATCTGCTTGATAACTCGAACCTCGATCTCGAGCGAGCGTACCAAGGCCTCCTCATCATGGGTTCTGAGTTGACGACACAGTTCAGCGTCTTTGCAGAGCCGGGCCATTACTCAACATTCTCCATCAGTCCACCTGATTATGCAGCAGTGGTTGGCGTTGATGCCAACAGTTCGACCGATTTGGCAACATGCCCACCAGCCGATTGTCTTGGTGAGTGGGCTGTCGACAATCTCAATCATCAACCAGTTCGGAAGGATCAAACCGTGAGTTTGACCATGGGCTACCGTAATACTTCGACAACTTCAATCGTCGAGTTGGACCCGAATGAAGAGGCTGTTTCATTGCATTTAAAGGTGGATTTATTCGATGAACAAGCCGTTCAAATTGATTTTGTTGCGGGTATAAATTATCTTGACACGGATACGATGGACAGTTGGGGAATCTCTCTCGTCGAACTATCCAACTTAGCAACAATTCCTCAGATAACGTCTGATGGCGTCCGGTTGGCTTATGAAAATGGAATTGCTCCACTTGACGATTTCACCGATCAATTCCCAGTTGAATCGGTAGGTGATGCATTTTCAGATTCAATCCCTGGTGGTCCTGATATTCAGATGGGTCAGTTGTCTTGGGTGAGTGATTCTGTTGCAGAAGGTATTGAAGGGCCTGCGGGTGGATTGAATTACAGCCATTCCGTTGGATGTTCGGAGACCGTGACGCCACCGAATACAATCTCATATTGCATTCAAGGCTCAAGCGCTATGGGTTATGAGCACCCGATTTACTTGCGTTCGACAAGCAACACATTTGAACTTGGTCTTCTTGATATCATTCAAGAAAACATTCCTGAAAATGACTTTTCAGAATACTTTGAAGTGATTACCAATGAAGATCTTCGTCGAGTGATGGATGCTGGTCTCTCTCTCGAAACGGTGCTTGATACCTCATTCCTTGAGAGCATGATACCATCCGATCTTCCGCCATCGAAGATAACACTTGAACTGATTTTGCCAAACTGGATTGAGACCATCGATGGAGAGGATCGAATCATTCTTGAGCACTCCGTAACTGGAGAAAACCGCAACGAAGTATCGATTGCGGGACCTTCCCCTTACACGTACAACCACCCGATTCTCGATGAAAACGATGAAACGATTTGTTTGCAGACACAGAAAACATGTGTCTCAACATCTCTCTCGATTGATTTTGATACCTTTGATATTAACGAATGGACCAAGTCTGTCTCCGTTGAATTCGGACTAGAAGCGAGTGCTGTTGTTCACAGGATTGCTCTTCCGCAAGGATACTACGATATCAACGATGATACCACCGTACGAATGGAAGTCATTCCAAGTGATTTGGTTCGACTCATCGGCGACATCATGAGTCGTTCCGACAGTCCAATGAAAATTGAACGATGCCTTGAACCTGGAACCGAGTTTGCCGACTGCCCATCATCACGTCAACTCGTATTCAATCTCACATCCGATGGCTTGATGGAATTTGGATCGGATGTTGGAGAAATTCTCACCAATGAGATTCATCTTGCATCCGAAGAACTTGAAAATCTCGATGAAGGCCCTGAGTTCTCGGCTGTTGATATCAGCGATTTCTCAATTGAAACAAGTTTAGCGGGACTTGGTACCCCTGGGCCAATCGTATCCGATGAAGTCGGATTAAGCGTGAGTGTCAAGATTCCAAAGGTGCGCTTCACACTTGCAGTTTCAAGTCCATGGGGTGATTTGTTGAGTGGCGATCCTGATCTCATCACCCTCTCACTGTTGACAGAAGATATCAACGGAGCATTCCGCTCTCCATTGCTTCAACCGATGGTAATGATGGTCGATGAGATTTCGTCGATCATGACAAGCAGCATCGTCTCATCACAGGGTGTGACATTCCCTCCACTTGAAGAAGAAGCTCTTACCTTCCAAACCGGGTCATGGGATACAACCATTCACGAAGAAACAGAATTCGATCTCACTGGACCAGTGAGTTTCACACTTCCAAAGGGAATTATTGTCGAGGAAGGAACGTCTGCACAAGGAAACATGGTCATCACAGAAGACGGAGAAGGACGCCAAGTCATCACTTACACCATCCCGCCAGACGGTCTTGACGATGAAGTGACGCTCCGACTTCAAGTCACATGGATGTACTTGCTCGGCCAATTTTGGGCTTACCCGGCCGTCGTCATCATTTTGTTTATTCTCCTAATTCGACGCCGTCGAAAGAAGAAAAAGAAGAAGCGAGCCGCACGAGAAGCAAAGAATTCCTTGTACAAGGCGCAAAAGATGGGCCTGTCTGAATCCGATTTCGCTCAAATGGCAGGATTGGTCGATCGTCAAGTCGGAGGTTACGATGAGGGCATTGACCCCTTCGAAGCGATGCAAGAGCCGCCTCAATCTTAACGATGCAACGATTCGTGAATGCGCTCAGCGAGTGAAGAACCGATTCCAGGGACGGTTTTCAAATCCTCAATGCTTGCGTTGGTGATGCCTTGGCGACCACCAAAATGTCGGAGCAGTGATTGCAATTTTTTAGCACCCAACCCAAGGACGTTCTCAAGTGGATCACCCAAGCGACTTTTCTTGCGACGCTTCCGATGAAATGCGTTCACGAAACGATGTGCTTCATCTCGAGCATGCACGAATACTCGTCCACGACGGTCCAGAACAATTGGTTCATTCTCTTCCCTGTACAGTGTTTCTTCGCGCTTTGCAAGAGCTGCCAACTGGAATCGATCCTGAACACCGTGCTCAGTCAACATTGAGCGAATTGTATTCAAGTGCGTCTCACCTCCATCAAGAAGAAGTAAATCAGGCCATTCCTCTTGACGCTTTATCCATCGTTCAACGACCTCTTTCATCATGCGTAAATCATCCATTGCATCGCCTTTGACGATGTAGGTACGATATTCCTTTTTTGCAGGGCGTCCATTGCGTAAAACAACACTCGCACCTACGCGCTCGTCACCTTGCAACTGTGCCATGTCGAAACAAACAACATGATTCATTTGCTCGACATCCAACAACAGCGCAGCTTCATCTGCAGCACGCTGCTCAAGTGAACCACTTGATTTATTGGCAATTCTGGAAACTTGAATCTCAGCGTTTTGGTCAGCAAGCGTACGCAATGTGACCATATCGCCACGCATGGGTGTGCGAACTTCGACGGTTGAACCGCGTCGTTCATCCAACCATTGCTGCAATCCATCAAGCAAAGGAGTCGGTGTTAGCAACAATCGTGGAGGGCGTCGATGAACGTAGTGTTCACTCACGAATCGACTTACGGTTTCTCCAATGTCTCCTCGATGCACATAGGGCCAGACCTCTTGACCTTTGACAACGCCTTCATCAGCATGCAAAACGACCAATGCGGCGAGATCACCTTGGTCGGCGAATCCAATGGCATCGCAGTCGCGATACAGTTTGCTCGAGACAACATGCTGACCAACTGTTGTTCGAACCGATCGAATCAAATCACGATAATGTGCTGCTCTTTCAAATTGCATATTTGTTGAGCAATCATCCATCTTCGCTACCAATTCTTCGAGAAGTTCCGTGGCTTCACCATCGAGGATTCGTTTCACAGTGCGTACACGCTCAGGATAACCATCAGGGTCTACACAAGGTCCTCGACATAGTCCAATGTGTTGTGCGAGGCATCCCTGATCACCCCGACAATCCTTATCGCGAATCCCGAAGTGTCTCCGTAGTAATTGCATGACTTGCTTCGCAGCTTTTGCATTTGGAAACGGGCCCCAACGGCTCGCCTTCTTTGGTGGATGTCGAGTGTACATGATGCGTGGAAATTCTTCGTTCGTGAGGACAAGATATGGATAGGATTTGTCGTCCTTCAACATTGAATTGAATCGAGGCTTGTGCTCCCGAATCAACTGGCGCTCAAGGATCAGTGCTTCTTGTGGCGTTGTTGTCACAATGCATTCAACGTCATCAGCACGAGCAACCAATTCTGGTATCATTTGTCGATCGGGATTGGTTGCGAAATACGACCGAATTCGTTCATTCAATCGAGTCGCTTTTCCGACATACAAGACGCGTCCTTCGCCTGTTTTGAAGAGGTAGACGCCAGGTGATGCAGGCAAATCGATGGATGCTGCATCAACCGCCATATTGAATCCTTGCGTCCATAGGTCAAAAAAACCTGCATGGCTTCTGTCAGTCAAGAAGAGGACAACATCAAATGCAATGTTGTCAAGGTTGGGTATGAGTTCGGATGTTGACACCGGCAATGCTGCGTATTTTGCGTTGGTTGGATGAGCATCCAGCAACGCTTGAATCCGCATGGGACGTTCCTCGTAGTGTCTCGCTGGAGGGCATTGCTGATGGAATCGGAGTGGTTCGCTCAGCGCTTTTCCAGCCAATGAGTACACTGGAGAACGAGGGTTTGATTCGAACGAGACAAGCACACGTCATCGGTTCTGGGCGAAGGAAACGAAAGGTCGTCCACATTACACCTGAAGGTCGGACAGAACTTGGAAAACGCTCAGAAGAAATTCCTACTCGGCCTTCCAAAGTATCGAACAAACTGCATGGTCAGATTCCAGAATACACTGCTCTCCACGGGCGTCACTCCGAGATTGAATTGATTCAAGATGCGTTGAAGCGAAGCGTTCCGGTGCATTTACGTGGCATGCCGGGGATTGGAAAATCCACGCTTGTGCGTTCAATCGTTCAGGAACTTGCTGAGCAAGGGACACCGATTCACTGGGTCCAACTTGATGGGTATTGTGACGTCCATGAAGCGATGAAGCGAATGGAGTTTGAAATGCCTCACATCCTTGATGTGGAAGGGTATGCCTCGGCGATTAAGTCGGAAGAAACGCTTCTGGTGTTCGATGATGTTCATGCGATTGCAACCCGACATCAATCGTCGTTTGAGAATCTCTTTCATGGGCTTCAGGATCACAACGTTTCCTTTCTCCTTGTCGGGCGAGATCGAGATACATTCTCGATCGAAGGAACCTCTCTCGAGCTTGGCCCACTGGAGCAATCTCATGCAATAGAACTTCTCGATCCCGACATTGGAGACGAACGGGTTTCGATTGTTGATACCCTTGGACGACATCCACTTGCAATCCTTCTCTACGATGCGTCCACTCCCCTCCCTGAAACAGATCAAGGCGTTCGGACGTATGTGGATCAGGTTGTACTCGGTGATGCATCGATCGAAGTTCGTGATGCAATGTCCCCGTTTCTTGTTCTACCGTTCCCAGTGTCTGCAGAACGTATGCCAGACCCAGAACATGTGCCTCTTCTCGATGAGCACACATTGTTGCGCTGGAGTGGAAGGGATATGGCGATGGAAATGCAACATTTGATTCGCAATGTCTGCAGGTCTTCATTGAACGATTCTGAACTTGATGGATTGCATCAATCTGCGATTGCTCATTGGCAAAAACAAGACGATGCACTTGCTTCAATTCTTGAATTGCATCATCGGATTCAGAGAGGTGAGTCCGAAGTTTCAACCCATCTCTCAGTTCGCGCAAATCAGTTGATGAATGCCTATTCTGGAGCCTTTGCAACACTTTTGGATGAGGCACTTAGTAACGAAAGTGAGAACCTTGAGTTGATCGAACTTGCAGCACAGCATGCCTTAAACCGTGCAGAAGTTGATGTTGCAAAAGATTACATCGACGGTACTGATGATTCACGTTTAACCAACATTCGGTTGCAAATCGCACAATTTGAAGGTAAGAAAGATGTCTTGGAGGAGCTTGCTTCACTGCTTGAGAGAGTTGATGACCCAAGTCAAAAGTTACGTATCCAATTGTCGGTTCTTTCTCGCAGTATCGATGATGTTTCGCCAAATTCAAACGAAGAGGACCTTCATCGCATCAATCTGCTTATTGAACAGGTGGACCTTCCAGATGACGAGACTGAACGTCAAGTGGTTCTCACTACAATCGTTGTCATGCGTCATGCACTTGCTGTTGAGCGTGGGGACGAAAACGGTGCTCGATTCCTCCTTGATCAATTGAAAAAAATCGCATCAACACGAGATCCTTTGATTCAATTTCTCACAACAAAAACAGAATTGAAGGCCCTCAATCCTCGTTCTTCGGACGCCGCACTGACACTCAGGAATGCAGAACTTACCGCTTCACAGCTGCAACAGCCATTGTACAAGGCCTCACTTCTTCTCCTTCTTTGTGAACAATTGGTTGAAACACAATTGCCTCGAGCGAAACTCATTCATGAGCAAGTTGACCTCCAGGCCCTCGAATCGATGGACGTCCCATCAGCGCGACGAATTCTTGCAAAATGGTGGGAGATGAAATCAATGCTCAATCAAAAAGACAGAGTCTTCGCTCTTCGAGAAGCAATTCTGCGTTATCGTTCCGTAGGATGTCCGAACCGGGCGCGTTCGTTATCGAAACGCCTTCACGATGTTTGAATTACAATTCAGCACCGATCATGGTCTTTGTATCTTGAATACCTTTGAGCGGACGAATTTCTTCCACGATACATCGGGTTAGTGTGAATTCATCGTCAGCTTGGACGCGTGCAAGAATATCGAATTCGCCGAACAACATCCATCTGTCTGTCACATGTTCGATGCCATCGAGTGCACTTCGAACATTCTTCTCTTCGCCAGGTTGGGTTGTGATCAATACAAATCCTATCGCCATTTGTTCACCTCAGTATTCCACTGCAATGAGTGTCTGTGTGTCTCGTATTCCTTCGATGGTTCTGAAATCTTTCATGAGGAGAGATGTGAGATTTTTTGCTGAATCACTACTCACATGTGCAAGCAGGTCGTACTCCCCGTAGAGGGCATGAACTTCTTTGACTGCATCGTGTGATGTCAAGGCGAGATAGACATCCCGCTCACAGGACGGTTCGGTCTTTACGAGGACGAATGCTTCTGGCACGAGATGTGCTTGAGGAGAGGGGTTTTATCGCTTCGGGTCTCATCCGTTCGATGAACAGGCAAAGGGTGCCTTCAAATGGTATCGCTTTGGACTGAATATTATGGAGAGGCACAGAACACTCTATGCTCTCATCTTGTTGGCACTTCTTCTTTTCATGCCCATGGGACCGATGGTCCAATCCTTTGAGGAGGCAGGAAACGAAGGTTCAGCGGTTTCGAATCGCGCTACAACGACGTGGTCTGGTACAGTGACCCTGACGAATGATTATTTCGTCAACGTTCAGGATGAGTTACTCATCACCTCCTGCACAAGTGTGGTGATGTCTCCAGGAATACGGATCTATGTCGATGGACGATTAACCGTTCAAGGAACCTCAACATGTCCAATCGTACTCTCAAGTTCGTCGACCACCGGTGATCATGAAGGCATACAATTCAATTCATCATCCAACGGACGTGGAAGTACTGTCAATCACATGCACATCGAGGATGCAATTTATGGAATTACGATTTACGGTTCGAATCCAATCCTGAACAATGTGACCATGTTCAATCCAGACCGCGTTGGCATCGATATGTTTGGTAGTTCAAGTCCAGTTATTCGAGACTTGCACGTCGAACAAGCAGGGCGTTCTGTGGCGTTCCAAAACGATTGGAGATACGGTATTGGCTTGTCGGTTGGTGATGGTTCAACGCCTATTGTGCAGGGTGCATACTTCACCGACCATCAACTCCGCGCAGTGAATCTATGGGGTGGCTCAGGTGGAATCTATCGAGACGTTGTGATGGACAATATCTCAGGTTCTGTCCTTGGAGAAGCAGCAGGGGTATGGGTTGAGGATAGTGTGCCATTGTTTGAGGATCTGACCATCGACAAGAGCGATACAGGAATCATTGTTCGGCATATCGACGATTCCGGATACACGCGAGGTGTGTTCAGGGATGTTGACATCTCCAATAGCATGTATCGTGGCGTCTACTTGGACAAAAACAACCACACGAATTACACCAACTACGAATCAGCTGATTTCACCAACCTTACCGTGCGTGGAACTGGTTCTTCTGGTGCTACTTCACCTGGGATCGCCAAGGCTGCAATCGAAGTGAACGCAACAGGGGCATGGTTGGAGAACGTCCTCGTGGATGGAGCTTCATCCGTCGGAGTTCGTTTGTTCTTTGTCGATTCCAGTACAACGTTTCGCAACATGACCATACGGGATGCTGGTGAAGCGGGACAGGGTGCCCATTCTGCAGGATTGAGCATACAAACCTCCTATTTTGCGGCCCATCTCGAGGACCTTGAAGTGACTGGTTCTCCTGGCCCAGGAATCCATTCTTCGAGTGGAGGTTCCCTTCAAGGGCATGATTGGAATCTTCACAACAATTCCGAGCAGGGGTTGTTCATCGATTCCGCAACGGTTGTCGTAGATGGGCTCTCTACAGCTGACAATGGATACTCAGGAGTTCACGTGTTTGATGCTCGGTACGTGACCGTCTCAAATCTAACATCCATCAACGATGGTTCGCTTGGCTCAAATGCGATGGAACAGTCTGGATTGTCGTATCAAAAATCCAACGATCTGGAGACAGCATCAGGCGATGTGGTTTGTTTGAATTGTCGGGTTGAATCGCCGCAAGGACATGGTGTGTTCGTCATAGATTCTGTTGATCTTTGGCTTGATAATCTTTCGATTACAGACATTGACCCAACTCTCCCAGCAATGTATGTCGATAACGGTGGACTTACACTCGGAACCCAAGGAGGCCGATTCAATCTTCTGAATTCTGAAATTGAGCATGAATCGGCAACGCAGCATGCACTTTACATCGAACAAGCAGCAGGACATATCGATGGGTTGACGCTTAGTGGCAATCATAGCGGAATGTATTGGGATGCAAACCACAATGGAAATTTCCCCTCAACATTGAGTAATACCGAATTGATTGGGACCGAATGTCTCAAACTGGTCAATCACCCCGACCTTGGAGGGTACGGCAATACAATCGGGAACGGTTGCAGTGGGCGTGTTTGGATTGAAAATTCGGATGTAAATTTCTCGAATTTTGCTGATGCAACTGGCTTGCACATTTTGGATTTGGATGCAACATCAGGGATGCATCTTCACCAACCGAGCAACATCGATTTAACACTTGCAAACATTCCATCTGGCGCAGTCGTTGATGTTGCACACGACGTCGTGGTATGGGTCGTCAACAATCAATCAAATGGTGTTCCTAATGCGTACGCGAATGTTAGTTTCAGCCAATTTGAACCGTCTGTTTCTGAGTTCACAAATGATCTCGGCCAAGTTCTCCTTCCGGATTTCGTCAATCAACGGTGGACAAATTCAGGCCCGTCTTCTCTCAACGAGATTACCGTTGATTGCGGATACGATAGTCAAAGCAATTCAACGACAACCGTTTTTGATGGAAATGAAATGATGTATTGTCGCCTCGAACTTGACAATCAACCTCCATTCTTGAACTGGACTTCACCGACGGACGGGGAGGTGTTCCCTTCGCAGGGGCAAGTGTTGTTTGATGCTCAGCAGTCGTGGGATTTGGACGACGACCCTCTCACACTCACATGGACTTCTTCTCTTGACGGCGTCATCTCATCAGGACAAGGGAATGCCCCATTTTCGGTTAACGATGGTGTGTCTGGTTTCACTCTGACCGATGGCATTCACGACCTCACGCTGGAAGTCTGCGACAATGCTGGACACTGCGTCTCTGAGACAAGGAGCATAGAATTGACCAATCTTGCACCAGAAATCAACGTTTCATTTTCCCCAACAGCCACGCAATGGAACGAACTAATCATGCCGCAAACCGGTACTGTCACCATCAATACGACAGGAACATTTGACCCTGAGGGTGATGACTTTGCTTGCATGATTACGTTTGGTGGTTACAACCGACAAGGTCCCGAATGGGACAACCAATGGGTCTGTCCAGAATTGTTGACCCACACCTTCGACCATTACACGGATGACCCACCGGCATCGTTCTTCTTGAACGTCATTGCTTGGGATCAAGTAGGGAATTCAGATACCTACTCAGTTGAGGTCAAATTGTACAATGAGATGCCAACTGCTGCTTTCACGCTTGAACGCAATGGAACGGCAAGTGAAGATGTGATTTTCTTCAATGGAAGCAGTTCAGCCGATCCCGAAAACAATCCAGTTTCTTTTGAATGGTGGTCGAATGTGGATGGATCGCTCATGGTTGGTCAAGGTCTTGAGAACATTTCTTGGAATGGTCATCTCTCTCGCGGTGTTCACCAAATTGAGTTACGAATCACCGATGATCGAATGGATCATGGCGGCCAGATGTCGGTTGTTTCTGAACTGATTACGATCGACAATTCTGTACCTCGAGCTGTTATCGAAGAATTAGCCATGTTCGATGATCTCGATTCGTCCGTTCTAATTCCGTTCAGTGCCAATGGAAGTGGTGATTTCGATTCAGCGTGCTCCACATTCCCGAATGAAGGGACATGGCACTGCGCAGAGAATGAGCCTGCAGCAGGTTCTGAATTCCTGCAAATCGATTGGTCAAGTAACCTTGATGGACGATTGACACCAGGGGACGTGGATTGGTTGACCTTTGAAACGCGACTCTCCGCAGGTACGCATCAAATCACGCTCACACTCAACGATGGCATCAACGCTAACGCTTCCGTTTCAACGACACTTGAGGTTGCTGAATCAGCTCCTGTACTGGTGTTGGATTCGCCAGCGAATGGTAGCCAATTCGCTTCAAGCGATTTGATTGTCTTTGATTCACGGCAAAGTGTTGACTATGATGGTGATGCGTTTACGATGACAGTTCGGGCATTCAATGATCAAACCTCAGCATATCTTCCAATCCTGAGTGACGTTTCAACCTCAGAAATTCATGAATTACAACTTGATTCTGGACTGCGAGATCTTCAAATTGAATTGGTCGATGAGACTGGAAAGACTCGAATTGAATTCCTTCAACTCTTGATTCTTCCGAGCGATCCTCAGGCGGTTATCGTCACGCCAACGAACCTTGATTCCATCGATCCTGGTAGGAACATTGTGTTTGAAGGCGCATCAAACGATGCTGACAATGACCTTGTTACACGAGAGTGGCGCCTTCATCAACCGGATGCTCAGACCAGCGTTTTGAGCACACAATCAACCTTCACACAAATCTTTGCTCCTGGTTCCCATCATGTTTCGTTGTACGTACAAGATGCTCGTGGTGCCTCATCAGAACACCACATCAATTTCACCGTCCGATCCAGCCTTCCTGTATTGGATCAAACCAGTTTGGAACTGTCTCAAGTCGAATTCGTTTCTGATGAGCGAGTCACGCTTGATGTCTCAGTGATACTGATCGATGCTGATGGTACGACGGACGATGTTCGCGTCGATATTGTCCACAACATTCAGACATGGACCTTCAATCTCAGCGATGATGATGGGGATGGTATTTGGACAGGGTCGCTTGAATTCCAACCATCTGGTGTTGGACAACCAAGTTTCAAGGTCATCGCGACCGATGGTGAAGGCGATTCAGCAAGCGTGGATATTCTCTACACACCACTCAAGGTTGTTGAAGCAGAGCGGGGGGGTTTCATGTCCACTGGCGTTCTTGTTGGTGCAGTTTCCATCGCTATCCTCGTTGCACTCCTCATGACGCTTCAACGACGTAGAGCAACTGCTGAAGAAATGAAGATCATCGATTCGTGGGGCGTCTTTGGTGATGGGGACGTCGAAGACAAAGCATCCGATGAGGAATCCAATGAAGGTGAAAAGTTGGATTGGGATGCTGTATAGTCACAATAGTTGTTCGGCCATACAATAATATACAAATTATTCTTGTTGCAAGATATGAGAAAAGCACTTGCTCTTGTCCTCACTAGCCTTTTGATTGCAACAACCCTCCCAACAAGTGTTGCTGCAGATGAACCAGAACCTATTGCTTGGGGTATCGAATACGATTATTCAAACTTGAACACCGACATCGCTTCGATGATTGGAATTGACTTGCAAGAAGTCTTCCAAGAGGTTATGGCTGCTGGAGATGACTCGGGACTAGATCTTCTCATTGGAAGCGTAACCAGTGGTTCAACTACCATCGTCTTCGAACAATACGATGGCCCACTGACCACGTTGGATGTCGACGGGACACCAACCGATTTCTCAACCAAGATGACAGAACTCACTGTACGTCACGGTCTGTTGGACGATTTTGCTGTCCACTCCGAATGGAGTGATTCATACGGTGGAATCGATCTCACAATTGGCTACGATGCTGAGCAACTGTTCAATGCTGATGTCCTTTACACAGAGTACTTCGACTCCGCAATGGGTCTTCATGGAATGGATATGGAAATGGAAATTGAAGCAATGATTGAGTACAATGTGGGTGTCACTGGAGAGATTTCTGGCGACGGAGAAACACTGCCATTCGATATTGATTTGACACTCGGCACCTCGTTTGACATCAACAACGGACTGCTTGAGGTCCGCATGGATGAAGCATCGTCTATGTACAACGAGATGGCAGACCTCCAACCTGGAGAAAGCCTGCTCTGGTCTTGTGGAGATGACCATGACGACCACGATGACCACGGCGACCATGATGACGACGGCAACCATGATGACCATGGCGACCATGATGACCATGATGACCACCATGGAGAGGTTGAACTTACGGACCAATGTTCAGAGAGAAACATCCATTACGAAACAGAGACCTCTGTCTTGTTTGAATTAACAGGTATCCCAACAGAAGAGCTCGGTCTTCCTGCAGGCGACTTCGACTTCACAATTTCTGATACCGTCACCGACATGTACGATGGTGACGTCGAACTTTTCTTCATGGGAGGTGCGATGGAACTGCTCGATGAACCAACGCAGATGATCACCATCAATGATGGAAGCACCATCGAAGTTCACCAAGCGTATGCATCTCCGACTCCAATCGCCTTCCCTGCTATGTGGGCCATGATGTGGGCCAACTCAGTCGTAGGTAGTGGTGATTACCCAGGTATTGTAGACGCTCTTCTCAGTGACGAAAACTTTGAGGAGATTTTTGGTGGTTTGACAGATGATTTTGGAGAGGATGATGAAGAAGACTACTTCATCTGTGCAAACCTCAATGAAATTCCATACGAGTATGTCGAGGACGGTTACGATGACTGTGGTGACAACTCCGATGAAGAGTTCGTTTGCGATGATGGAGATATCATCCCCGGCGGCTGGGTAAATGATGGATGGGAGGATTGCACAAACGGTGAAGATGAAACCAGTGATCAAGCAGAATCTGTTTATGTCTATGTTTACATGAACGGTGCAAGTGAATCAGAAATGAACTTTGATTACGAAGTGCAGGGCATGGAATACGATGAGAATTACGAGATTTCTTGGACAGTCACCGATGATGAAGGAACCACATCCGATGCAGGTTCCACTGCCGTTACAGATGGATCGTACAGTTCTTACGACAGTGCTAACGCAGAAATCAATGGGTTTGGCGAGTACTGTGTCGACATCGAGGTCACCCGTTTGAGTGACAGTGAGGTTGTTGGCAACCAACAAGAGTGCGACTCGGTTTCACAAGATATGGAGCCGAGTGAGCGACTCGTGACCATTGTCGAAGCACTTGCAGAATCGACATTGGATAACACCATGGAATCCTTTGGACAAAACCTCGAAAACCGTTTGTCCAACTTTGAGGATGATTATGACGTTGCATACGAGGATGGTATGGTGTACGCATTGTATGATGATTCTACCAACCGATTTGTTGGTTTCCAGTTGGTTGCTTCCCCCGGTGGCACACAGTGGTACACGCTTATTGGACCAGATAGCTCTGCTTACGGTACACCTTCGCGAGGTCTCTCTGTGACCTACTTCACTGGTATTGACGCAGTCGAGGAAGCCCAAGAAATCGAGGACCAAACCGATTTGACCGACCTCGTCGATGTAACGCAACACAACACCGAAGATGTTGAAGCAGTCAACGAAGGTATTGATCCTGCTACGCTCCCCGATCAGCCGATCAGTGAAGGAAACGACGAAGAGGCATCTGAAGAGACCTCCGAGGAAGATCTATCCAGCTTGCTTCCGTTCCTATCACCAGTAACCACTCTGGCCATGATTGCACTTGCAGGAATGTTTGTATCAATCCGTTCTAAGGACGAAGAATGAGCGACGACATAGGGTCACGACCGATCGCTCGCTGGCGCATTATCGCCTCGCTTGCCCTTGTTGCTCAGATTGCAATCTTGATTGCATTCAAGGCAGCACTTGAGGAAGGAAGCTGGTTTGTTGGATCGATATCTACTACGGTAGACGAAGGCCCGCTGATGCTTGAGGGAGTTGCTGCAAACGTTTCCATTGATATGAAAAACGAACAGGATGATGTGCGTGTCGAATTCTTTGGATATCTCCGACTCACTCATTGGCAAGACGAGCGGGACGAACGTGCTACTCTTTCTGTAGAGGAAGCTGGGGATTACGAGGAGAACTTGGATGAGACGTTTTCAAGTCCAACGCCAAGTACAGTCAAATCAACAACGATGACGCTCCTTCATATCGGAATCGGATTTTCGTTCCTCCTCATTATATTGATTGGAATTGATTTGAAAAACCAATCGAGCAGTAGCCTTCTGACAACGTCCAGGCGATGCGTTTCACTCGCTTCAGTACTGAACACATTGGCGGTTCTCCTTCTGATTCTTCTTATCTTACCCGCATCTTGGTTCGGAACGGTTGTAGGTAATCCTCAGGACTTCTCAAATGGTCAGGAGAACGAGGCTTTCCTTGCTCATGCCCAATTTTCAGAAGAAACAAGCATTGGACTTGATGGCTTTGTCCTTGAATTTGAAGTGAGCGGATACGATATTGGTATGATCCGTCCTGCAAATCGAAGTGCGGTTGAGGCTGAACCTCCTCTACCTGGGAGTCCAGATGCTGATTCGTTCATTTCAATGCGTGGTGACATGAGGACTGAGACCCCAGAATACATCTCTGAATTTGTATTCTACTGGATCTTCCTTTGGGTCATTCTTCCGTTCGCACTGTTGATTCAGCAACGCGTTGCCATCGATTCGCGTCTTCGTCCATTACACGTGCATGAATGATTATTGCTCAGGTAATGTTCCATTCAGACTGTCAGGATTGTCTTCAAGTGGACCCCAAACTGTCTTGGTTCGTGCAAGGCCGAAGCGTTTTGCATAGAGGAATCGTAGGTTTTTCCACCCATCTCCCCACGTGTGGATTTCTGCATCCCCAACACGTTCGCGATAGGGGACAGAGATTTCGATTGCTTTCTTCCTGCCAAGGTGCTTCCTTGCTAAAATTTTGATTTCCTCTGAGAGTGGCATTCCGTCGTTGGTTGGGCGCATCTTCGGGTTCTCAAAAATGGATTTCCTGAACACCCACATGCCCGACTGGGAATCTTTGATACCGTATCCAAAGAGAAGTCGAGCGTTGAACGATAGGACCCAGTTTCCAAATCCATGGAGACCTGACATTGACCCATCTTCAGCCATGCTTAACCGATCACAGGTAATGAAGTCGAGATCATCATCCAAAAGGCGTTTTACCAGTTCAGGAACAAGTTCCGCAGGATAGGTACAGTCAGCATCCATTGTCACGATGATGTCGTTTGAGGCTACGGCAAAACCCGTACGATAAGCACGGCCGTAACCCTTGCGAGGTTCGAGGTGCACTCTGACATCTTTTTCCAACGCAATTTCTCGTGTTCGATCGGTCGATGAACCATCAACAATCATGATTTCCAGCGATTCACACCATCCACGTGGGATAGCATCGACGGTTGCTCCGAGTGCTTCCTCTTCATTCCGTGTGGGAAGAAGGACAGTAACAGAGACTGGTAAGACTTCGTCCATGTTATGTCGAAAGGTCATGAGCGTTTGAATGCATTGCCTATACGGTCAAACGATTATGACCATCGTGCTCGTAGGCGACGGATTGAGAGTTTGGCTGCGAGACGAATCTTTCTCCACTTGGATAGGCTTGGCCGTTTGCTGAAGACATCGCCAGAACGGCGTACAATCTCGTGGAAGATTGCATCGTATGCTTCACACATAAGTTGAGGTTGCAATCGAGACTTTGAGTCAAGGTATTCAAACAGATGCTGGGCAGATTCTTGATGTCTTCGAACGACTTCAATGTATTCTTTGACGAAGGATTTCCAACGGCGATTCGTACCAAAATCGGTGTTACCAAGTTCAGAAACTTCGATGTTGTATTCGCTTAGTACATTGACTGGAAGATAGATTCGTCCGCTTCGATAATCTTCTGAAACATCACGCAAAATGTTGATCATTTGCAATTGAATACCCATGTCGATGGCATGAATTCTGGCTCCAGCATCTTCACAACCATAGATTTCAATCAAGACAAGACCTACAGCAGATGCAACCTTGTAACAGTAGGCTCGAACTTCGTCCCACGTCTTGTGACGAACTTCAAACAAATCATCTTCCATGCCTTCAATGATGGTCTCAAAATCAGTGAGTCGGACTGGGAATTGCTTGAAGACCTCATTGATAGCAATGAAAATAGCTTCTCCTTGTGTTGCAGTCTCGTCGCCTTGGTACAGACGGGTAAGTCGCTCTTTAGCGTCAACCAACGCCATTAATCGATACCGATGTTCTTCGATGGAATTGTTCATCGAAGTCTGATGTATGCTTTGCAGGAGGTTGTCACGCTCGTCGACGAGGTTGTTGAGGGCTTCGGTTTCTTGAACAACCGGATGGGAGTCACCATCTGCAATGTCGTCAAGATATCGGCACAAGGCATAGACTGCGTGGACAGCTCGCCGCTTTTGGTAGGACAGTGCAGAGAAACTGGCAAAGAACGTGGATGAGGATCGTCGACAGATTTCCTCGCATTCGAGAAATGCTTCTTCTATGGAATCTGCTTTGTTCATAAGTATACCTCCAATTCTTTCAGTTATGAATGCGTGTTGTTTTCCTTGTTCATTTGCATGGTGAGGAAGTGTATGGCCAATCCGACCGGCATCAACATGACGCCGAACAAGATAGCCACTTGTACGAGTGTTTTGTTGATTTCTGTCTCAACACTACGCTTCCAAATCCATCGAGTGACGATGATATCTCCGATAACAAAATGCGTCCAAGCCAACACAGCTCCCTCTTCCGTACCGAGGACATTCGCAAGACCAGAGACGATTCCTTGAAGTGTTCTGTCAGCCATCATATCGTTTAATGCGCCCATATTCATGGCGAGGACGACAAGGTAAGCGATCAGTGGGCCAAGGACAAACCATGGTCCATTCATCCACTTTTTTGTTCGCTCAGCGTAGGGCTGAAGCAACATCAGCATCCAGAACGGTCCAACCCATAGCGAGGCGGTCAAGAATGCTACGAGAAGCATTGTCTCGACCATCAAATCACCGTTTTGTAGGCGTTTTCGATTTCTTCTATCGAGTTTTCAGTTGGATAATAGGTGGTACTCTCCCATCGTATTAGACCGTCTTGATCGATGAGAAACAGCTCAGGCGTTCCAGGTAGACCATAGTATTCGAAGATCGACTGGCTAAGATTGGTTTGATCTTCAATCCGCTGAATCGAATCGTCTTCGGTTGGAAGAGCAATTGGCCATGGCGTGTAGTGGTTGCTTTCAGGTGAACCGAATTCTTCAGCAACGTCTTCTTTGGTTTCAAATCGTAGGTATCGTTCAACAGAAACGATCTGCAAGGGCGGATCCTGTGCCATCCAGTCCTCATGATGTTCTCGCAAGTCATCGGTCCAATCTTTACATCCAATACAACCTACTCCGATGAAAAGTACCAGCACGGGTCCTTCGCTTAGGTTGTCTTTCATTGAGTACATTGGACCGGCGTCTTCGCTTCTATCGAGTGTTTCCACAGCAAAAACGCGACCGTCTTCAGCGGTCGGCTCTAGACATCCCGAAAGCATCAGGATGAGGACGAGAGCGACGAAACGCACGTTGTTCCCTCAAGCGTTGGTTGGTGTGCCGGTTTCTTTTGCTGCCGTCACTCTTCGCTGAGCTTGTCGTCCACGAGGTGAACGTCGAATTCCTTCAAACCAGGTATCGACACCATTCCAATCAGGATCAATTCCAAGGTCATCAAGCACCAGTTTGCTGCTGATACGGGCGCTTTCAAAGATGGTAGGTAGGCCACTTCCAGGATGGGTTCCGCCTCCAACAATGTAGAGGTTGTTGGCTTCTTCAAACCGGTTGTGAGGGCGTCGCCATAGCATTTGTTTGAGATCGTGTGTGAGATTGAAGACAGCGCCACGATAGATGTCTGATGCACCCCAGTCATCTGGTGTAATGACGGTCTCTGAAACGATGTGGTCGCCGATATCATCGTAGCCAAGTTTTGCGAGTTGCTTGACGACAATTTCTCTGAAATCTCCTTTAATGTCATCCCAAACGATGCTTTCGTGTTGGTTTGGTACTGGGACGAGCACGTACACGGTTGAATGTCCTTCAGGAGCGAGTGAGTCGTCAGTGATTGAAGCATTCTGGACGTAAACGGATGGATCCTCCCATGTCAAACGATGGTTTGTGATGTCCTTGAGGTTGTTTTCGTATTCTGAGGATGCGTAAATTTGGTGATGCGGCAAATCATATTGTTTGTCAACACCAAGATACAGCATGAAGGTCGAACAGGAATAGCCCTTCTTTTGCAATTTCTTGTCGGACCATTTCTTTCGCTTCTCGTTGGGAACGAGGGTCGTCATTGCGTGGGCAAAGTCAGCGTTGACAACCACCCTGTCAGCCATCATTTCGCCATCATCGATACGGACACCTGTGACGGTTTTTCCTTCGTAGATGAGGGACTTAACAGGGGTGCTGAGTCGGATATCGACACCCATCTCTTCGGCAATCTCTCCCATTCGAGCCGTGATACTCCCCAAGCCACCTTTGGCGTGGAAGATTCCATGCTCGTATTCAAGGAAGGCGAGAATGGTGAACAGCGATGGTGCGTGGAATGGACTCATTCCCAGATACTTCGTTTGGAATGACATAGCGAGTCTGATGCGTTCATCGTCGAAGTGTCTGCCAAGATCGCCAGCGACGCTGGCCCAAGGCTTGAGCACGGATGCCACTCGCAAGGCACGCTTGGAGAAAATGTCCAGTGGACTTCTCCACGGAGTTTGCAGGCATTTTTTGCTGAGATCCAATTTCCTACGGTTTTGCTTCACGTAGTTTTTGAATCCGTCAGCATTCTTATCGCCAGCAAGTTCTCGGATTCGTTCTGTCATTTCTTCGAGATTACTTGTGGCATCGATGTGGCCACCAGCGCCAAAGACGAGACGATACATGGGGTCCAATGGCATCAATCCAAGTTCCTTGTGTGCGTCGCGACCTATGGCTTGAAAAATTTCTTCGATGACTTCAGGGTAATGGAAGAAGGTTGGTCCACGATCAAAGGTGTAACCGTCTTTCGTGAACAGCCTTGTGCGTCCACCGACAGCATCGGCCTTCTCGAGTACAGTGACTTTTACCCCGGAGTGGGCGAGCAAAAGTGCAGAGGCAAGACCGCCAGGTCCTGAGCCAACGATGATGGCGGTTGGTGCGTTGTGGTTAGTCATAATTTGACCAACGAGATACGGCTTATAAAGCGACGTTTTGTTCCACTAGTCAGTAGGCTTCAAATTCCCTTCCCAGAAGGCTGCCGTCGATGCTTTTTGTGAACCAGAATCTCCCGAGTAAGGCAGCTCCACGATCGATGCAAACTCATCAAGGTACGGACCCATTGACGAGATGAGGTCAACATCAGGATGTCCTCGTAAAACCATACCATCCATGTACATCAATGACCTGATGATTGGGAAGGCCTCTTCACCGAATCGGCATCCGGCAAGAACCGCGATTCTGACCGTTTTCATCATCTGCTGGGTGAGGCTGACTTCGCTCACAGATTTACCAACAAAGCCGTCGTATATTTCATGCATTTCACGCATGTAGCGTGCCTTTGCTTCCCCAGTTGGAGGTGTATCAGCCATCGTAAGCATGGCTTCGAATGCCTCCTCAAGTTTCCCTTTTGCGAGGTAGTAGAAGAATCCAAACAGTGCTGATCGAACGCTTTCGGGAGCATGAGAAATTGCTCCTGTGTCAATGAAGGTGAACATTCCATCATCATCGACCATTGCGTTGCCTGGATGAAGATCGCCATGGAAGGTTCCTATACCGAACATGTAGGCTCCATGAATGCGGAAGAGTTGCAACAAATCATCCCATGAGAGGTTGTTGTCCGACAGGCGTGATTCAAGCGTCGGTGCTTTGATGTGCTCCATAACTAGGACGTGACGGTTGGATAACTCCGGCCACACCTTGGGGAATCTCAACAAAGGCATCGGAAATTGATGCTCGACTTCTTTGGCTTTGGCTTGAAGCAGTTCAGCACCTTGGATTTCATTTCGAAGATCGAGTTCTCTCAATGTGTAATCTTCGACGTGTTGGAGCAAGCCGACAGGATTTCCAACTTTCCGCAATCGAGGATTCAAGAAAAGACCGATTCGAAGCCATCGGCGCATTCGAGTAACGTCTTTCCTGAATGATTTTTCAAAGTCCGCCTTGATGAGTTTGACAACGACTTCGCTTCCGTCTTTGAGCACGCCTCGATGGACTTGGCCAATGCTCGCTGCTGCAAAGGGTTCTTCTTCAAACGACTCAAATGCATCGAGGAATCCAGAAGGAGCTCGGTCTTGAAGTAACTTCATTGAATCTTCTCGTGGTATCGAGTTGGCCCGTTGATACAACGATTGGAGTTGATGGCATTTCTCTTCTGAAAGTAAATCAGGGCGTAAGGCGAAGATTTGAGTGAGTTTGACAGCAAGCAATCCCATGTTCTGAATTTTGTCAAGATCAGCTGGCCCATCTTTCGTAATCATACGAATAAAACGTGCAAACGTCAGAAGGCGCATAGTTAGAAAATCCCCCTTTCATTTATCAATCGGCGTTTTTCTTCAAGAGTGCTTTGACTGGGTTAGCAAACAAAGCTGGGGTTGTTGAAACCCATTCTTGGAAACCCTCGCGTTCCTGCAAATCAACCTCTGACATCTTGACACCGCTAACGTAGCGCAGCAGCAGGGTGAGAATGAACGGTCCGATGAGAACTGGAAGCGCTGCAGTGCCTCCAATCACGACAGCAAAACCACCAATTGACCACCACAAGATTGCCTCTCCCAAGTGGTTTGGGTGACGAGTGACTGAAAACATACCATCCGTTTTGAGGTGTCCAGGGCCGTGTTTAGCACGATATTTTTTCAATTCCATGTCGGCTTTGTGTTCGAGGAGTAGACCAATAGTAAAGCCGATTAGACAAATGACAGAGAGGAGAATCGATGTCACATTCCATTCAATTGTCTCAGATTCTTCGGGAATCAGCGCAAAGATTGGAAGTGCAACGATGAGAAGAAGGGCGCCTTGAAGAACGAACACTTGGAGGAAACTGATCCACCACCAGTTGTCACCTGCACTTTCACGCATACGCACGTATCGGGGGTCTTCGCCACGGTTCTTGGTTCGCTGATGCAGTACAATACCGAGTCTGAGTCCCCATATGCTGACACAGGCAAGACAGAACAAAGCCGCAAGGTTGTATGAATCGGCGAGTAGGAATCGAGTCCATGATATGAAAACGAACCCCATCCCCCACAAAACATCCATGACAGTAACGTTGCCGGAAGAGACTGTTTTGAGCCAAGCAATCGTAACGTAACTGAAGACGACGAGTATTGTTATTGTGTTCAGACTGAGGTCCATCATGCCGATGGTTCCGCTGGTTGTTCTTCATTGTTCATGATGATATGGTAGCGCCAGAGGTCATCTGACTCCCCTGTACCATCGAACCGGCGAACGTTCACGTTCCCATCTTTCGGGAAACGAGTCATGAGTGCTCCTTCAATAATTCCGTCATCAAGTTCCCACATTGGTAGAACATCTGGATCTTCGCTTGGAGGGTGATCGAGCCCGACCTGTACGTGGAATACCGGATCAATTCCGTATTCAAGACGGCCAAGTCCAGCAAATTCCCACCAATCCATCATCTCATCCAGGAATTCGACGTGATTTTCGATTGTTCTGAGTGAGAAAGCAAGTTCGTGTCCAACACGGTTCCCAACTTGACGCAGCATTCGAGCCAAGTCAATGCCGAGAATCTTCAGATTTGAGAGTCGGCCTTTGGTTAACTCCTGCCGCGCTTGGTTGACTTCAGTTCCAGCAGCGAGGAAAGCGTCAGGATCGAATGGTGTGTCATGTTCTGGCAGGTCGTCCACTCCAAGTGCCCCTACCAACGAGTCCAAGAATGAACCTTCGCCGATAGTGAGTCGGAGCGGGTCATGAATTCGACCCTTTGAAAATCGTGCTTCAGCAACTTCAAACTGAACAGCATCTTCCCAAATCGTATCGATGAGGTTCTCTTGTGCCTTTGCAAACGGTTCGCTTTCGATAACCAGGGCGGCATCTTCCTTTCCACGACCAACAGGGTTTTCTTCGATGTTGAGGAATTGAACAACGTGGGTACAATCCTGAAGGAACCCTTGGGAATCAAGGTCGTCGGAATGCTTGATTTCGATCGAATCATGCAGTTTCTGGAAGAATCGTGTTGTCCGTCGGTCCAGTTGTGCAATGACTTGGACAACAACACCTTTCTCAGCGACAGAGTTAACGGTTTCAAGCGCTTCACTGCGGCAAAGATGGAGAATTCCATATCGTCCAAGCAAGAGAACAAGTCGTTCCTCTGTATCTTCAGCCATTCGCTCAAGACGACGATAGATGTGACTTCGTTCCTTGAGTACAGCGAAGCGAGGCTCGTCTCTCTGTCGTCGGTTTGCTTCGTAGGAAGCGTTAGCTTCGGTGATGCCTTTGGACAGTTCATTGAATCCTTCTTCTAAATTGTCGAGTTGGCGTCGACGCATCTCGATGATGTGTTGCAATGCTTCATCGACTCGAAGGCTTGAGAACAGCATTGGTCGGTCGGCAGTGGCAGTAACAATGCCCATCTCTTGCAGACGAGAGAGGCTGTTGTATGCATCAAGACGAGTGGTTTGCAACTCTTTTGCTAGTTCGCTGGCACGCATGTTTGGGTTGTTACCCAACACCATGATTGAGCGGACCTCACGTTCAGTGAGACCAGCCTCGTTGAGAAGACTATCCCACATCAGTTGGATCCCCCAGTAACAGATGAGAGACTCTTGAGAATTCGGGCAACGTGCCTTCGTGGTCTAAACAACCAGTCGTACACATGGTGGATTCGATTGTCCGGACCTATCAAGAAGCTGGACTTTGCCGGGAAAATTCCCAAATGGACAGGTACCAAAAACTTGTCAGCAACCTCACGCTCTGGGTCGGCCAACAATGGGAATGGAAGCCCACCGATTTCCTTCTTGAACTTAGCGTGAGATTCACTCGTACCTTCGCCGATACCAACAACTTGACATCCGGCAGAAACAAACAAATCGTGTTGTTCCTTGAAGGTCAAACATCCACGCTTGCAGGTTGGTGAGCCGTCTTTGGCGTAGAAGAAGAGAATCCTCCACGATCCATCGAGTGTTTTGCTATCAAAAACGTTGCCTGCGTCGTCAGTTAGAGCAAAATCAGGGGCGATTTCGCCGATTAAATCCTTGCTCACTTTCTTCGCCTCTGCATGTGAGAGGCGCTCCGCTGTCAAAATGACTTCTCCCATATGCATCAACCTCAAATTGGCAAAATGTGGCGCATCCGCATGGCTTTCGTTCGCAAATAGTCCTTGTTTTCTGAACATATTCCCGCTTTGTGTTCAACGCGAGCTGCGACGGTAATACCGTGCTTTTCGAGTTGTTCGACTTTATCTGGGTTGTTGGTCATGAGACGAACAGTGTCGTACCCGATGTCCGTGAGGATGTGGGCTGCGATTTTGTAGTCACGACCATCAGCAGGTAAGTTGAGCGCCAGGTTTGCATCGAGGGTATCGAGACCTCGGTCTTGCAAGTTGTATGCTTGCATTTTGGCGAAGAGCCCGATGCCTCGTCCTTCCTGTCGGAGGTAGAGAACAATTCCTCGTCCTTCCTTTTGGATTGTTTTCAGGGCGTGTTGGAGTTGCGGCCCGCAGTCGCACCGTAGACTTCCGAGGGCATCACCGGTGAGGCATTCGGAGTGGACGCGGACGAGCGGGGGCGTTTGGTCGTTCATGTCACCATAGTAGATGGCTGCGTGTTCCGATCCGTCGTTCGGGTCGACATAGGAACGTATGCGGAAGTCCCCGTATTTCGTGGGGAGCTTAGCATCTGCTGGGACGGCAGTATATTCTTGGTCAGGTTGTACCTTCATGCTACACCATAACGACGTTGTAGGTATAAAGGACTGTTTCTTAACATTACACATTGTGCTTTTTTTCTAAACGGTTCTTCAAATACTCGGTCTCTGCAAGATATAGCGTGACTGGAAGTTTTGACGTGGGTGTGGCTGCGGCAGTAGTCTCAGAATCCCAGATTCTCTTGGTTCAGGAGGCCAAGGGCCCCTATGCAGGATGCTGGGGTCTGCCCAAAGGCTACGTTGAACCCGATGAATCCATTGAACACGCAGTTCTGCGAGAGTTGCGAGAAGAAACCAACATCAGCGGTGATATCTCCGGATTCCTCGGCCTACGAACCACCAAAACGCAACGAGGCGTTGGTCTCTTCATCTGCTACAAAATTGAACCAACCACATTGGACATCCTTCCACAAGAAGATGAAATAGCCAACGCACAGTTTTTTTCACCTCAGGCTTTTGATCAACTTGAGTGGGTATCTGCTGCTATGCGTGGATTCGCAGAAGTTGCACTAAAGAACACTCCCCTCCCTCTCATTGACCTCAGCTCAGAATCCAATCGTCCCTACCATCTTGTATTCAGCGACGGACGTGAGACCCTCTCGGATGAGGTGGTACTGTGATCGACGTTCGCCGAATTGACGCAAACGACAAACCATTGAATCCTGACGGCACGCACGTCGTCTATTGGATGACCAGTTCACGTAGGGCACGCTGGAATCACGCACTTGATCATGCCATTGAACTTGCTAACGAACACAACGCACCACTGATCGTTGTCGAATGCCTGGCATTGGGACATCGATGGGCGAACGATCGTATCCACACCTTCGTCCTTCAAGGCATGATGGACAATCGAAATTTGTTTGAATCAAGTGCAGTCACGTACGTACCTTACGTTGAAACCAAAAAAGCACAGGCTGGAGGTTTGTTGAAATCGTTCTCAACAAACGCCATCGCTGTTGTCATCGACGATTTCCCAACCTACATGCCTCGTGACGTCGCAAAACGGGCTAAGAAACTGGTTGAATGCTCCGTTCGATCCATCGACAGCAACGGTATTATTCCGTTGCGAGCCCCAGAACGCTCTTTCTCAACAGCACACTCGTTCCGTAGATACATCCACCAAAACGTATTGAACTTCATTTCAGACCCTCCGCAATCTGAACCACTGAAGCATTTGAACGATGTACCAAATGGCAATCACATCGTCGCCCAGTGTTTCGACAGTGTTGATGTACCTCTTACGCCTTTGGAATTCATTTGGAGAGTCTCTGAAGCATCACGAGAAGGACGAGAAGCACTTGAAGTTCTCGACATCGACCACGACGTTCCTCCTGTCGACAATCGCCGAGGGGGTTCTGTAACCGCTCGAACGGAATTGAAGAAATTTATCGAACAGAGACTCGAATCATACCATATTGATCGCAACCATCCTGAACGCCATGGGGGGAGCGGTCTTTCACCATGGCTTCACTATGGTCACATCTCCTCATACGAGGTTGTGCACGAAGTCTTGGAATCACAACGATGGAACCCAATGAAAATTACACCGCCACACAACGGCCGACGTGCTGGCTGGTGGGGCATGAGCGAAGGTGCTGAAGCCTTCCTCGACCAAGTAATCACATGGCGAGAACTTGGGTTCATCTACTGTTACGAACATCCCAGCCACACCTCGTATCAAACGCTCCCCGAATGGGCCAAGAACACCCTTGAAGAACACTCGAACGATGAGCGTCCATACATCTATACCTTTGAGCAATTGGAAGAAGCCCAAACCCACGACCCGCTTTGGAATGCAGCACAAATGCAACTCAGAAAAGAAGGAATCATTCACAACTACCTGCGAATGCTATGGGGCAAGAAAGTCCTCGAGTGGTGCCCTGACCCAGAGACTGCTTGTGAGTGGCTCATCCAACTTAACGATCGATGGGCTCTTGATGGTCGCGATCCAAACTCCTACACAGGAATCTTCTGGATTTTCGGTCGATTCGACCGAGGTTGGTTCGAACGATCTGTCTTCGGCAAGGTCCGGTACATGACCTCCGCTTCGACACAACGCAAGTTCAAAACTGAGGATTATATACGAAAATACGCAGATTCCTAACAAAAGTGACGCGTATGCCAATCTACGAACACACTGCAACCTTCCCATTCTCACGCGAAACTGTATGGAACTGGCATGCCCGACCCGGCGCTGTGCGTCGAATCATGCCTGATTGGGAAGGAATCCGACCTGTTGAGGTGGGCGGCATTAAGGACGGCGCAGTCACATCGTTCAGAATGTCGATAGGAATTGTCCCTCAGAAGTGGGTTGCAAAACATCACAGTTATATCGAGGGTGAACAATTTTGCGATAACATGGTGAAAGGTCCTTTTGGTCGTTGGAACCACACGCACAAGTTCATCGAAGGTGGTGATACGGAAATGCAGATTGAAGATCGTATCGATTGGAAACTTCCGTTCCACTTTTTCACCCGAATCGGTGCCCCAGTTATGGTCATGCCTCGCGTACGACAGATGTTCAAACATCGTTCACGTCGAATCCTCGCAGACCTTAACCGACAACAGATGTTCAAAGAAGCACCGCGTAAGCGTATTCTCATCAGCGGTTCAACGGGCTTGATTGGAACCCAACTTGGTGCCTTCCTCGAAACGGATGGCCATGATGTTCACCGATTGATTCGTCCAACGACACGTCTTCATGCTGACCAAGACCCTACAAAGGTTGTCAAATGGGACGATAGAACCGGTGAACTTCTCGAGGGTTCATTCGAAAACTTTGATGTCATCATCCACTTAGCAGGGGCTGGAATTGGCGACAAGCGTTGGAGTAAGAAACGAAAGAAGCTCATTGCTGAGAGTCGCGAAATCCCGACACGTCATCTCGCCAATACGTTGGCCAGTTTGGAGCATCCACCTTCGCTGTTCATGTGTTCTTCAGCTGTTGGATTTTACGACAATCGCGGTGACGAGGAACTTGATGAAAACAGCAGCATCGGTGACGGATTTCTTGCAACAATCTGCAAGAAATGGGAGGATGCAACCCAACCAGCAACAGATGCTGGAATACGGACGATTCGAATGCGAACTGGAATTGTTACGACGGCTGCAGGCGGTATGCTTCAGCAAATTCTCTTACCTGCAAAACTCGGCGCAATGGGCCCGATAGGAGGCGGACGTCAGTGGCAATCGTGGATTTCATTGGACGATCAAATCTATGCCATCCATTACCTGATGAATCATGATGATGCGAGTGGCGTGGTCAACCTTACTGCACCCAATCCGGTGACACAGAAACAATTTGCAAAGACGCTCGGGAAGGTTTTGCGACGGCCTGCTTTTGCTCCTGCTCCAGGCTTTGTGATGAAGATCCTCTTTGGAGAGATGGGTAAATCGCTCATTCTTGATGGGCAGAAAGTTCACCCTCAGCGATTGTTAGATTTTGGCTACAAATTTGAGCATGAAACCCTTGAATCAGCGCTTCGCGACGCTTTGGGTCGGTTCAACTAATCGTCGCTTTATTCTTAACCAGTATGTGTCATGGACAAACATGCTCGGGCGTAGCATTGCTATTGGCATGTTTGCCCTGATGCTGCTTTCAATGGCCCCAGCAGTGCAAGCCGACGATTCGCAGTCCGCATCCAATCTGCTTACAGACGGCGTTTCATCGAACGGGTATGTCTGCGATCCTGATGGGTGCTCTCCGAATGATGGGACCGATTGGTGGCGAATTAATGCATACAAGGGTGACATCGTCAGCATCACCTTCTCGGGTTCAATGAGTAATGCGGCTTGGTGGTGTCCTGGAGATGGCTGGGAAGGCGACTACTCAATGCACGATGAATCAGGTTCTCAAATCGCAACGATGGGCCGAAGCGATGACAACCCCTCGGGCACACTTTCCAAAACAATGTCACAAGCAGGCTCTGTCTATGTCAAAATCAAAGCAAAGAACTCATGGTGCAACGATGGATTTGACTACACATTGTTGGCAGCCATCGACAAAACCGATCGAGATACCGACGAGGACGGCTTTGTGGATTCTGATGATGATTGCGATCTTATCGTTGGAACATCAACCAATGACCGTAAGGGTTGCATCGATTCGGATTCAGATGGTTGGTCCGATACCGATTCTGGGTGGGACGTCCAAAACGGAGCGGATGCGTTTGAGTCCGATTCCACACAATGGCGTGACCGAGACTTTGATGGCTACGGCGATAACATTCTCGGCAACCAGCCAGACCACTGCCCAGATAGTCGAGGATACAGTACTTCAGATCGATATGGTTGCATCGATTCGGATGGAGATTCCTACTCCGATGCAGACCCAGGAGGATTGAATGGGCTGGAGCCTTGGTTTGCCCATCCAGACGGTTTGGCAGATGCTTTTCCATTCGAAGTGACCCAATGGCAGGATACCGATGGTGACGGCTACGGTGACAACTGGGATGACCCCATGTGGAATCAATCGCACGTTGAGTGGGGAATAGGGCAATGGCTCGATGTGGCCTACCAACCAGATGCTTGTCCATTTATTCTTGGCAATTCATTCGCAGACCGATACGGTTGTCCTGATGCCGATGGTGATGCGTGGTCAGACCCTGGCGAAAACTGGTCCTCTGCTGAAGGTGCTGACGCATTCCCGTTTGAGCCAACACAGTGGCGAGACCGAGATTTTGATGGGTATGGAGACAATCAATCTGAAGGAGCACGCCTCATCGATGATTTCCCAGACAACCCTACCCAATTCAGAGATACGGATGCGGACGGTTGGGGCGATAACCAAACCTATGGAGCGACTCAGGTCGATGACTTCCCGATTGTTCCAAGCCAATATCGTGATACTGATGGAGACGGTTATGGAGACAATCTCAGTGGCTTTGAAGGAGACGTTTGTGTTGATTCAAACGCCGAAGAGGTCGAAAGCGGTTGGATTTCAAGATTTGACCGACTTGGTTGCCGAGACGTTGACAAAGATGGATACTCTGACCCAAGCGACGATTGGATTTCTCATCCACAAGGATTTGCAGATGCTTTCCCGAATGATCCGTCCCAGTGGTACGATACAGACAACGACGGATTCGGCGATAATACGGAATATTTCGATGGTCTTGCTTGGCGCCTTGCCTTTAGGGGTGATGGTTGTCGAACAACGTACGGAATGTCGACCTTTGACCGATGGGGTTGTCCAGATTCGGATGAAGACGGCTGGTCTGATCCAACACCGTACTGGCTTGCGAGTCCGGGTGGTACGGGCGATGCATGGCCACAAGACCCAACTCAATGGCACGATCGAGACGGTGATGGACGAGGAGACAACCCGTCTGGAACCACGGCTGATGTTTGCCCTTCACAGCCGGGGACCTCTGTAGGGCCAAGTTCAGGAGGGGATCGTTGGGGCTGTCCTGATACCGACGGTGATGGATGGTCGAATCTCGGAGATGCGTTTATTCATGAACCAACCCAATGGCGTGATACTGACGGTGATGGATATGGAGACGAAGCGGATGGGAATGAGGCAGATGCATGTCCAACCATTCGTGGAACATCCATTCTTGATCGACTTGGCTGTCGAGATACCGACGGTGATGGATGGTCGGATCCGACCGATGATTGGGACGCCCATCCCTATGGTTTGGGTGACGCATTCCCTACCGAAGCGTTGCAGTGGAAAGACAGCGATGGAGATGGATTTGGAGATGTTCCACTTGGAGCACTTCGTGATGATTGCCCCGAGCTTTTTGGTACCTCACTTCGAGACCTGCAAGGTTGTGAAGACAACAATGGAGATGGGTGGTCCAATGAATATGGAGAATGGAATGCAGCCCTCGCAATCATGGGAGAAGATCCTGCTGCGTCATGGCTGACGTACCTCATCGTGGGAATTTCGTTCATTCTTGGGGCTTCACTCGCCCTTGTCGCCAGGATGATGCGTCCGGAAGACGAGAAGATGCTCACAGAGGAACTCTTGGGTATGGGTGGCGCAGAAAACATTCCTGCAATTCTGCCTGACCCGAATGTCGTAGCATTGCCTGACTTGGCGATACCTCTTCCACCGCCGCCAGGAGGTGACCAGGATGCGTAAGCGAACATTCTTCCTTGCTCTCCTCTTCGTCCTCCCTCTTCTTGGAGCGATGAACGTCAGTGCTGAATCGGATATTGGTTTGGAAGAGGCTGGAATTACGATGGTTGCTCTTCGAAACGATACGCTCGATCTCAACCAAGATGGTGATGTCGATGCAGTTCGCGTAGTGGTCATCCTCAATTCCACAATCGAGTCAACCATTGTTGATGTGCGCTTAATCGCGACACACAATGATCGAGAGGTGGTCGAATCGACGACAATTGAAATCGTTGGACAAACCAATGCAAGTCTGACCTACGATGCATGGTCGCGAGGCTCCCATGATCTCGTACTCGGATTTTATGACATGAATGGTGCTGAAATTTCATCAATCACGTTGCTGACGTACGAAATGGTTCCTGCCTTGCAAACACCGATGCTATCGCTTCAATTCATTGGTCAAAACAATCTACAAACCGGTTCAAATTGTGAAATAAACCGTATGTTTGCAGATGAGACAGGTCCTCGTTACGGGGCGTTGGGTACGCTTACGTTTACCGGCGCACCGTTCATCGTATTGGACAACGCCACCAATATTGATTGTTCAGGTTGGCCAGCAGGAGAATATTCGCTACGTGAGACCTATCGCAACGAACTTGGACAGACTGCTGAAACATCGTTGAATCTCACCATCGAAAATCGACCTGCTCCGACCTTCGAGTTGGTTGTCAATGGAGATGGACAAACAACCGATCGGTCCTGCTTAATTGCAATTCAGCCGACCAATCCGAATGAAGACTTTGCGCCATACACGAAAGAATGGGATGTCTCGACCACCTCTACGATTACTGAGGGAGCGGTCTACGATTGTTCCAGCCTTCCTGCAGGTGTTCACCTCGTCGTGCTCAAAGTAACCAATTTGGAGAACATTGCGAGTACGCAAGCGGTCAACATCGTTCGATTACCAGCCGCCGAGTTGTCCGCAGAAGAACAAGAAGCACTCCCAAGTCAATCCTTTGGCGAAGAAACTGAAACAGAAGCTGTAGGCTGGTACACCATTTCTGTTCTGGGGTTGATCGTTGGCATCGTTGCGTTCGTTCTTTTGGTTCGAATCCGTGAGGACGACGAACTTCTGACGTTACCGGAACTCGGACCAGCACCACAGATTCTCAACGATGGTTCACCCGATTCTGAAGGATTACCGACGATTGTTGATGATGAAGGCCAATTGTGGCGTAAGCATCCTGACGGTTCGCTTGACTGGTGGGATACGACCTACAACATTTGGCAACGATGGTGAATGCGATGCCTGATTGGATGTTGTACGTACTTCTCGCACTGGCTGGAATCCTTGTTCTGTTGGTTCTCAATGGGATATGGATCTGGTGGACTCGAGTTCGCCCACGGCAGCCGAAGTTGCATGCAGATTGGGCTGCGGACTGTGAGCATACGCCGTCCGCCGTGTTCAATGACTCACTCATCACCTTCCGAAACGTTCGAGATTTCCACTGGCGTACGACGAAAGATCGAGATGAGAAATGGGCTGATGAAGTCAAGGTTGATTCATCCAAAGTTAAGCACATTTGGTTTATTGTGGACCAATTCCATTCCTTCAGGGGGATGTCACATACGTACCTCACGTTCGAATTTTCAGATGGAACATGTCTCTCATTCTCTTTTGAAACTCGACGTGAGCGGGGAAAAAGATACCATCCATGGACGGGCTTATGGCGGTCGTATGAGATGTATTTGCTCGTAGGTTTCGAGCGAGATGTGACCCAGTTACGAACGCATGCACGAAACAACATTGTCTCGATGTATCGTGTAATCACACCTCCAGATAAAGAACGGCAAATGATCGTTCAAATGGCCCATCGTTTGAACCAATTAGCCGACCGTCCTGAATTCTATCACACTCTCTTCAAGACCTGCAACACGTCAATTGTAAAGGCAGTCAACACAGTTACGCCAGGAAGAATCCCATTCCTTTGGCGTAATTTCCTACCCGGTTATACGCCCAAGGCAGCATTGAAATTGAATTTGATTGAGAATTGGGGTGGGTTGGATGCAACCATGGAGCGCGCTCGAATTGATATACATGCAAAAGAATGGGATGGAGAGAGTGATTATAGTGCATTCATCCGGTCTGGGTTACCCCCCTCACCCTTGGACGAGTAACAATAAATCTCCAGATTCAACTGAAACGGTAATGACCGAATCAACAGCTTCGTTTGATACGCCACGCGTTCCTGATGACAACGACTCATGGTTGAGTGGATATTTGCATCCATTAAGATGAACACCTGAAGCAGTACCAAATGGAATTAAACTGACAAGTTTGCCTGGTTGAATCTCAATCTCTCGTGGAGTCGATTCAACCCGTTGTGCCTTCCAACCATCGAGAAGGATGACGGCAGAACTTTTGCATTCAAACAAGGCAGAATAGGCTGCTAAATGGTGGTCATACCGCCCAATTTCAACTCCGACGACCGAAGAGTGTGAATCAGGATAATGTTGCTTTACCCAACCGAGTCCTTTGGAGATGTCGCTTAGTTCCTGATTTGAATCATGAACAATTTGAGTTCCGTTCATGTTGCACTGTTCCAATACGTCTGGATGAATACTGTCGAGATCTCCGATGACAACATCTGGAATAATATTCAACTCAATCAATCGGTTTGTGGCACCATCGAGAGCGACAAGAACCGAGAATTGTGAGATGTTTTCCTCAACATCAAACGATTGTGGCCACTCTCCATTTGCAACGATAAGAACACGAGCCATGTACGCTCCATAGAGGGCTAATTCTTGACATCATGGGTTGTCTCGAATCGATCAGAAAGAACTCAGAGGCTGACAATGGTTTAGAACGTTGAGTGTTCTAAGAAGTTCATGCGCGGGCGGCGGATGCTTTTCAAATCGGTTCTCGCAACCGGACTTGTTCTGCTTATGCTGGTCCAATTGATGGCTCCAATTGCCTCTCAATCGATGACCAGTACACCTGTTTTGGCGGATGAATCGGTCATCGAATACACACTTCCAACCAATCTTGAGCACGGTCATGACCTCGCAGGTCAAACCATCGACATTGAAGGAATGACCGAACTGCTCGTACGGCCAGATTCCTCCATTGACATGTGGATGAGTGAGGTGCTTGTTTCTGGTACAGCTGGTGAGTTGAGCCCACCGAGTGTTTATGTTGCAGAGAATGGCTCAAGTTACGTTTGTTGGATGAATGCGCAAGGTGAGGTTCGAATGGGAACTTACACATCAACAGGAGTCTTCTCCGAATCGATCATCGATACTGTCGATACTTCGTTGGGAATCATTGGTTGTTCCGTAGTCGTCGATTCGTCCTATCGTCCGCTGGCGATTTATGGAGATGGAGCAAATTTGTCAATGGCTCGATTTGCGTTCCAAGGACAGGTCTACTCATCAGATACATGGTTGAAACGAACCATCATCGAGGATTTCTATCCGGATTCAATGGTTGTTCGATTGACCGATACTGGGAACGAATTTGCTGTAGTTAGGACGACTTCAGGAGAATTGTGGCAGGTCAACAACAGCGGATTACGTTGGGACAGCAGTTTACTTGACAGCGGGCCTGTGGGACAAGAGGTTGAACTGAAAATGGATGCAAATGGTGTTGCAAACATTGCTTACACACGAACCGGTGAAGCCGTCCGTTTGCAAGTTGATGGAAGTCAAATCACTGAACAAATACTTGCCCGAGAAGCATCTCTCCATACCGCAATTGGTCTTGATTTGGACATCAACGGACTTGCGCAAGTAGCAACAACATCATTTGCCGATGATCAAACAGGACTTTCAATCTTCAAGAGTTTGGAAGATCAATCCACAGGTCGCCTCTCCAGTCAAGCAATGAGCACCTACGAGCTCTATCCTGATGTAGCAGAAGGTTCCGCTTCCTACGGTGATTTGAATTCTGATGGGTTTGACGATGTTGTCTTCACACAACCCGCAGCCTCAGATAGCGGATTGAACAACAACGGGCGAGTAGTAGTGCTTTTCGGAGGCGCTGACGGTCTTGCATCATCGACTCCTGTTGTGCTCAGTGGATCACAAACGGCAGAACGCTACGGTCAAGGCATTGCAATTGGTGAGTTTTTGTCGAATGGAAACATGCAATTGCTCTTGTCTTCGCCCGGTTATGACAACACGAGCAGAGTGGATGAATTCAACCACGGTCTTCTATCATTGTACGAATGGAATCAAACTCAGTTTGATTTGATCTGGAGCATGATTGGGAACAACGAAGAGATGCTGGGTGAGGATGTTTCACTCATCGATGATATGAACGGAGATGGATTCGATGACCTCGTTGCCTTACAAGGCAACTGGACCGATGGTGCATTGAACGGGCGCCTTTCTGTATTCCAAGGTTCGACCGACGGTTTGACTTGGTCACACAACATCACTGCTTCGACCTCTGGACCGTTCTATGGTCGGGCAATGTCAAGTGGGGGCGATCTCAACGGAGATGGATATGGAGACTTTGTTGTCTCAAACTCTGGTGATGAAGACTCACCTGTCGGTTTCTCTGCAATCGAACTGTTCTATGGATCATCGAACGGTTTCTCTTTGACACCCGATCAAAGCATTCAACGGCTTGGACAAGGGACTCTACTTGGAAACGTTGTTGAGATCGTTGATGACATCAACAACGATGGTATGGACGAACTTCTGGTACAGGAATTCTCAGCACCAAATTCTCCACTGTACAGTGGTACAGTCCATCTTTTCATGGGCAATACGTCTGAAAACTTCAGTGAGACTCCAGATTGGACGAGTCAAGGGACTGGAAATCAACGATTCGGATGGATGTTTGCGACTGCTGGAGACGTGAACGATGATGGCTACATGGATACATTCATTGGTTCTGGAATGGCATACACTCCTTCAGGCCAAATCGATCTATACCTCGGTTCACAGAACGGATTCGTTCCAGCGGTTGAAACCATTCGCACAGGTGCACCTACTGTTCACCTCGGTCTCGTCACTGTTGGTGGATTCGATTCGAATGCTGATGGAGCAATCGAGTTTGTCTATTCAACCAGAAACGCCACTCGAGGTACGTCCTACGGCATTGACATGGTCACGGTAAGCAAGCAAGATTTCGATACGAGTCAATTTACCTTCGATGGGAAAATGTCGGGATTGAAACTGACGACATCGGATCGTGGTGAGACTGCAATGATGTTCTCACTCAACGCCTCTGCATCACATTCACTTGTTCATCTTGAACATGTCGAGGACGGTTCACCAGGTGGTTCATGGGTCGCCGATACCTTGGCTACATCACCCTCTCCATTCCAATTCCAGTTCGACGTGACACCTTCTGGTCAACCCGAGCTGGTTGTCTTGGAAGAGGGAACAGGTTACGTTCACCATTCCACAACCTCTTGGACTTCGCTGCATCAGGAGATTCGTACGTTCAATGACTTTGGAACATATCCCGCCTCAGCAATCGATTCGAATGGTGATTTACACATCATCTATTCGCACAACACGATTGAGAAGTTGTACTATTCGACCGAGGATTCGAGTGGCTCAGGCGGATGGGATACCAATGAAATCCTGTCCAATTCAAATCTGACATCATCCCCAACCGTTTGGTTCGAAGGTGCAGACATGCACGTGCTCTATCGCGATGCGAATCTCGACAAGATTGAACATCTGATCAAATCCGGAAGCAGTTGGTCTACGGCCACTGAGCTGGATTCAGGGCTTGCTGTCGGAAAGGAACACGTTGCGCTCCAACTTTCGAACGGTACGACCTTGGTTGCAACAACCGTCAACAACTCTGGTATTCATGAATTGCAGATTGTGGACATTGACCACGATGTTTCAACACCATTGAGGAACCTCAGTGATGGAACAGCTGAATTGTCGATGTGCATGGATTCAAGCAATACAATTGTTCTGCTCTCTCTTGATTCCAATGGTATTCTCGTGACACACGAACGAAACGCTACAACGGAATTGTGGACGAACGTTTCAATGCAGCAACTTGGTCTAACCAACGGTCAGACCGATGGTTATGATTTGGCCTGTACTCAGCACGGCTCGTCGCTGATCTTTGCTGTGCAAGCATCGGTGAATGCGTTGCATGAGCGCAACAGTACGGGCGCGTGGTCATCGTTTGGTGGCCATCCGACGTCCTCTGAAGGCGGTGCTTGGCAACTTGTTTCCAACGGTCCAGGAGTCATACTGATGACGACAACACCTGGGACTGACACACTCAACATCAATACGATGCATCTCGACGGTCGGTCCGAAGACCGCTCAGTCTGGTCGTCGCATGAAATGAAGAATGTCTATACAAACGCCAATTTCTCGGCAAATCTCGACTCCAACGGAACGATTGTCATCGGATATTTTGATTCTCAAGACTTGGATGTTGAAATGCTTCGACTCTACTCAGACTCCGATCGCGATCTCATCTTCGATCGCCTCGATGCCATGCCGAACGTTGGAGAGCAATGGGCCGACACCGACTTGGACGGGTTCGGCGATAATCCGACAGGACCATTATCGGACGATTGCCCCGCAGATTCAGGAATTTCTTACTTCTTCATTCAAGGTTGTGACGATTATGAACACGATGGTTTTGCAGACACAATCGATGCCTGCGATACCTATGACGGACGTTCGGTGTTCGATCGATATGGCTGTCCAGATTTCGATGAGGATGGCTGGTCGAACAACGATGGTAATTGGATTCATGGAGACCGATTCCAGCAAAACTGGAAGCAGTCGAAAGACAGTGATGGCGACGGAGTCGGTGACAACTATGGTGTTGATTGCTGCAATGCAATGTTTGGCTTATCAGGGGCCTATGAGTACAGTCCTGGTGACAAATTCCCCAACAATCCACGTCAGTTCAAGGATTTCGATGATGACGGATACGGTGACAATGAATCGGATTTGTTGACCGGAGATTTTTGTCCATGGGATTATGGAACCTCATATCGTGACCGAAACGGTTGTCTTGACTCAGATGGTGATGGTGCGAGCGACCCTTCCAGCATTGGTGGCATCAATTGGGGTGTTCAGCAAGGGGCTGACATGTGGCCGAATGACCCCACGCAATGGGCTGATACGGACGGTGACGGGTACGGTGACAACGGAACCATTGGTGCAACAAACCCAGATTTCTTCCCCTACAACATTGCAGCAGCTGATGACAACGACAGCGATGGTTATCCTGATCGCTGGACTTCATCGTACAACGGTAGCAATGGCCAGGGTCTCATTCTCGATGGATGTCCTAGCGTGTACGGAACCTCAATCAATCCGTTACCGGGTTGCCCCGATAGCGATGGTGATGGATGGGCCAATACGGACGATGACTTCCCACTCGACCCAACACAATTCCTCGACAATGATGGTGATGGGTTTGGCGATAATGCTGATGGTAACAACCCTGATGAATGTCCGTTCCAGTTCGGTGTTGAAAATGGAACGGACGGCAACGGTTGCCCGCTCGTGAATACCGACGATACCGACGGCGATGGCGTTTACGATGAAGTGGATGTGTGTCCAAACTCCCCTTCCTTTGCAACTGTGGATGCAGATGGTTGTGCTGATTCACAACTTGACGACGATGCCGATGGAGTTTCCAACGCCGAAGATGCGTGTCCCGAAACACAAGCCTCAGCAGAGGTCGATTCGAGTGGGTGCAGCGATGAACAACTCGTCCAAGACAGCGATGGTGATGGCGTCGTCGACATTGACGACCTTTGCCCAGAATCATCCTTGACTGTCGATGCAAACGGCTGTGATGAAAACCAACGCGACTCCGATGGTGATGGCGTTGTGGACGGTGCACCTGATTTGTGTCCGAACACCGAGGCAGGCTTCCCCGTTGATTCAACTGGTTGTGTTGATGAGAGTGCTCTTGACCAAGATCTCGATGGCGATGGTTATCTTGGTGAGTATACCTTTGATATCGACAGTGAAACGGGATTGAGGATCAATGAGGCTGGAGATGCCTTCCCTCTCGATGGCACGCAATGGTACGATCAAGACGGTGACGGCTTCGGTGATAACCCGATGGGTAACAATGCTGACTTTTGCCCCGAGGAAACTGGGACATCCTACCTTGATGCCATAGAAATTGGGTGCGAAGATGACGGTGACGGTTGGGCTGATAATTGGGGTAGGGATAAATTCCCTGGCGATGCCACACAATGGAATGATTCAGATGGAGATGGCTACGGAGACAATTGGGGTGATGAGGCTTGGAATGAATCAAGAGATTCTACATGGCCAGGAGATTTCGTCGTGGGTGCGTCAACTCCCGATAAGTGTCCAAACTCACCTACAACCAACGTTGACGATGAAGGTTGCTCGAAGAGCGAGCGAGATACGGACGAAGACGGTGTCAACGACTTATTGGACAACTGTCCAGAACAACCGAAGGGTCCTGATGGATTCGATGATGGTTGTCCATTACCGAAATCCGAAACCGATGATGAAGGAACTATGATTCTGGGTATGACCCTTCCTGTATTTGGTGGCGTACTTGCAGGTGGAATCGTAGCATTGCTGGTGCTAGTAATCGTGATTGGCCGACTCCGAAATCGAGGCTATGACTTTGATGATGACGATGACGATGAGGATTTCTTTGATGATGATGACGATGAAGATGACTTCTTCTCCTCATTCCAGAGCAAACCGATGCCTTCGCGTTCGACTCCATTACCGTCGGCTGGACCTTCAGGTGGCCCTCCGGGTGGTTCACCGTCGCGTGGACCATCAGGTCCGAAACGTGGCCCTCCTGGCCGTGGTCCACCAGGTGGGTCAATGCCGCCTCGTTCTAGTCCTGCCTCACCGAGGGCGCCTGTTGAACAATCTGTCAAGTCTGACGACGCTGATCAACCATCTCCACAAAAGAAGGTCCGTCGTGCACGGATTGAAGTCGACCTTTCACTGTTTGAAGACTGGCAAAACGAAGATCGAGATGCTGCAGTTGACTGGGTCGTAGGTGAACTTTCCGATGGTGGACAAGAACGTACACTGCTCATGCAGTTGCAAGGAACTGGTTGGTCTGCCCAGCAATCAAGAGCGATTTATGACATGGCTCGTAACCAACAATCGTAGAGCACAACAGTAACCTCAAAAATAACACTCAATTGGCGAAGATAGGAGGGAGAAAAATGTCGGATGGCGTACCAGAAGGAGCAACACTTCCCGAGGGTATAGAGGTCGATGACGCAGCGGCATATTTTGGTGCAGTTGACTCTTCTGACGTCCTTCAACAAATGATGTCAATGGAGCCGAAACTGGCGCTTTCAAAAGCCCTTGAACACCTTGCCGACATCATCCTACGACCTGGTGAGTTCGACTTCGAAGCAGCAAGCGAACGATTGCAGTGCGAAGGTGGAGAGATTTACTTCCTCATCTTTGGACATCTAAACCTGATGGCTCTGCCCGATCCATTGTTGCAATTTGCTGGTCAATCAGACTCGACTGGGGCAGCTAACACTGCGCATCCACTCGCGACTGCCGAAGTCATACAAGCGCTAACTCCGCTGTTTGACCCAATGCAATTTCTGAAAATCTTAGCCATTGCATATGCAACCGGAGGCAACACGGAGGTCGATCAATATCTTCAGTCAATTGAGGATGTAATGTCAAATCCTTCGGGCAATCTTGAGAAGATGCAGTCGATGGCTGAGGAACTCAACAGTTCGCTTGATGTAGCTGGTCATGCTCTTCCGATGCCCCTATTTGCAAGTGAACAAGCCCAACCTGCGGAAATCGAGATGGGCGCGGTTATCGAGCGAAAAGAACCCGAACCGACTCCTGTACCCGAGCCTGTTCTCCAATCTCCTACGCCTGAACCAGAGGTTGAGTCAGTACCGCTACCAACCGAATCAGTACCATTACCAACCGAATCAGCTTCAATTCCAAACGAATCCGTCCCTCTCCCTGCCACAGACTCTGTCCCACTCCCAAATCAAGGTGAACCCATCGAGGAAGTCGGATTCAAGAATGAAGTCGAAGTTGATCACGCGGCTCAAGATGCATTCGCTGGCGCTTTCGGCTCTCAATTGGTTCCAGAACCTCAAATTGCTCCAGAACCAGTCGAAGATGTTGAGGAAGCAATTCCTGAGCCAACCCCCGAACCACCCGAACAGATTCAGGAACCAGTCGAAGAAACGGTTCCCGAACCCATACCACCGACTGTGGACCTACCTGAAGAAGAGTGGGTAAGTGATGCCGAACGGTTCATTGCAGCCGATGTTGATGATTCAGGTAGCCTCTCTGTCGAAGAATTAGCAGTTGCTGCGAATGTATCCATGGAAGAAGCCGAAGAACTTCACAATGCTGCGGATACTGATGGCGACGGTGAAGTCTCGCTCTCAGAATTTGTTTCCTCAGAAGCTGCACAAAAGATGTCCACATTGCCGCGTCCTGTCGCTCCTATTCGCAAACCAATACAATCACAACCACCACCTCAACAACCCCAGCAGCCGCGTCAACAACCAACTTCTCCTGGTGTTGCAGCCCCACAGATGGGTTGGCAGCAACAACCACAACAACAGCCAATACAGCAGCAACCAGTGATGCGACAACAGCCAATGCCACAACAACCAACAATGAACATCCAGCCAACAATCCGTTCCGGTATTCACTGTCGTGGATGTGGAATTGGCCTCGACCCAAATTGGCGTTACTGTCCAGTGTGCGGAAACATGAACATGAGCGCACATCGCTAACTTTCACTTGCCATGAATTGGCCTGCTTCGGTTAGACATGTATCATCCAGCCAAACTGTGGGCTCTGCAAGAACTCCTGAAACGTGGATCCCAGCGTGCGAACTGCCTCCAAGTCGAGAATTATCTCCAATTGAGAAATAGCAACTTCCCATCCGCTTCTCATCTTCAAGAACGTTCCCAACAAGTCGAGCACTGGGATTCATTCCAAATCCAAACTCTGCAACGGTCCAGACACTTTCTCGATCCTTGGTTTTCAGTTTCTTTGCAACCTCTCCATAGGATTGACGAATGGTGGCTGCAAGTCCTCCTCCTTTGACATCGATTACGGTTCCATCTTCAACAATAAACTCAACAGGTTCCTCAATAAGTGTTGAATCCCAAGACCCGTCGATGACAATGGTGCCATTCATGGTTCCCTCTTTGGGTAGGATAAACACCTTCCCAGCAGGAAGATTGGTTAACATTCTTGGACGATTACAAATTCCATTGTCGTCAAGTTTCCACTCACGCCAATTGACTTCAAAAGTGATGTCCGTTCCTGTTTCGGACTTGACATTGATGATTCTTCTTCGTCGAAGGAAATTCGCAATGTTCGATATTCGTCGCTTCACTTCTTGGAAGTCAGCAGTCATTCCACCTTCGGTATACAACTCAAAGGTCATGCCCGGCATCGTCGCAACTCGAGCACCATCTTTGAGTGCTTGACGAACCGCTTTGGTGTGTGTGAGGGAATATTTTGTAGCGGCAATAACGACCTGCTGTTGTCGCATCAAAGCTGCGACAGGCGTGGGCGGTTCTTCTCCGTGATGACGTGATTTGGGCATAACGATCAGGAGTACACGGTCCGAACGTTTCTGAGTAGCAATGTGAAGGGATTGACCAATCTCAGCGGTTGTTGGGTCGCATACGATGAGTACGTTTTCACCTCGCCGAATGTCCATACACGTTTGTACGACCATATCGGAGATGGCGTGCAAGCGTTCTTCATCCGTCGTTGGTTCGGGAGGACGTTCTTTTGTGTGTATGCCATTTTCCGAGTTCGAATCGAGAAGAGCATTGATGTCCTCATCCACATCGTTAACCATTGGTTCCCTATCCTTGTCTTTTCGACGGAAAGGATGGACCATGATTTCCCATACACTCATCCATCTTGAATGTGTGGATATTTTTGAGCAAATCGTTCGATACGAGTCTTGATGAAGAACCGATGTTGAGACGACACCATGAGCGACAAAGCAGCATTCCTGAATCGGGTTCAAGACATTCATCGAATCGGTAGCATACAAGGACATTTGGGATGGGACCAAGAAACACTGATGCCAGAAAAAGGAGCACAATCTCGCGGGGAGATTATGGCTTGGCTTGCTGCGCTCTCTCACGAGAAAGTCGTTGATCCTGCAATGGGTGAACTTCTCGAACGTCTTGAATCGAGAAACGACCTTGACGAGAGTGAACATGCGAACGTACGTGAGTTTCGCAAACGTTATGACAAAGCAACCAAGCTCTCAGCAGAGTTCGTCTCGACCTTTGCACAAGCCCGCAGTGAAGCGTTGGTTGCGTGGCAGAATGCAAGGAAGGATGCTGATTTTACAGCATTCTTGCCACACCTGCAAAGACTCGTTGAATTAACACGAAAGAAAATCGAAGCTTACGGATACGATAAAACTCCATACGATGCTCTTCTTGACGAATACGAATCAGGTATGACTGTGGATGATTACGATCCATTGTTTGAAGGATTACGAGAGCGACTCGTCCCCCTACTCAAGAATATACTCGAGGCAAAAAAGTCGAATCCTGACCCAACTCTCCCTGAAGGGTTGAGATTCCCAGTCGCAATGCAAGAAGCGTTCTGTACCAAGGTAAGCCAACGCATGGGCTTCGACTTTGCAGCAGGTCGAATGGATGCATCAACTCACCCCTTCTCAGCAGGCATATGGCCTGGAGATACCCGGTTTACAACACGTTATGACGAACTCGATCCGTTCTCTTGTCTCTATGCAGTAATGCACGAGACAGGACATGCTCTCTACGAACAAGGTCTTGATGAGAATCACCGATACACCCCACGAGGTGATGCAGTTTCGCTTGGCGTGCATGAATCACAATCACGGTTGTGGGAGAATCAAATCGGACGCACACCTGAGTTTTGGAACGTCGTGATGGACGAATTCAAGGAATCGTTCCCAGAAGCACCTTTGTGGGATTCTTCGACTCTCAACCGGATTGCAAATTCCGTTGAACCCGGTTTCATTCGTGTCGAAGCGGATGAAGTGACGTACAATCTTCATGTCATGCTTCGTTACGAGATTGAAAAGAAAATCTTCAATGAAAATTATCCACTTGAACAATTGCCAGAACTGTGGAATTCCATGATTTCTGACTGGTTTGGTTTGAATGTCCCGTCGGACGATTTGGGTTGTTTACAAGACATCCATTGGTCCATGGCAGCTTTCGGCTACTTCCCAACATATACGCTTGGAAATTTGTACGCTGCTCAGTTATTGGAAGCAATGAGTAAGGATCTGGGTTCGATACAGGATTCGATTTCGTCAGGAGATTGGTCGACCATGCTGAGTTGGCTTCGTGAACGAGTACACAAGCGAGGTAGTGCATTACTCCCATCCGATCTCATTGAAGAAGCGACAGGCTCGCCTCCATCAAGTGAACCGTTTCTTCGTTATGTCGAGGAAAAGTACGGAGCGATTTACTCACTCTGATTCATCTGATGAATCGTCCGATGCACCAACGAGTCGGTTGATGCGATCGGTCAGTTCGATAATCGCATCGCCTAAATCGTTGCTTCGATCATCTTCATGATCAGTTCCAAAGGTTGTACCGAGTAACGTTATCATAGCTCCAGATAGCATCATGACCGCTGGCCAATAGATGTCTTCGGCAACCATTCCGTCGGTAGCGACCATTCCGCCCCAAATTGCACCCGCAATAAAAATGATCAAACCGATCATCATTTGTTGGTATCCTTTTCCTAATTGTTCTTCCATGTTGCTCATGTTCCCCAGAGCGAATTTATCAATCCACTACATAAGCATGATTGAACATCAGATGGCTCATGTCTTAATTCCAAGGGGTCATGATAAGCGGCGAACCTGTTTCACCCTCATCGACTAAAATCGAGCCCTTTGGTCCTGTTTCCTCTGTACGCTCGAACACTGGTACTCCACCAACAACCGTGAGTGTTGGCCATCCGACGAGTTTCTCTCCATGAAACGGACTCCAGCCCACCGTACTCCACGTATTGGCATCATCAACCATACGTTCAGTGGTCATGTCGACAAGAGTGATGTCTCCATCGTACCCTTCCTCAAGTCGGCCCTTTCCAATCATCCCATAGCATTCCGCAACATTGTATGACATCCACTTCACAACTTGCTCAATCGTGCATGCACCTTTTGAGGCGTGTGTGAGCATTACAGGAAGAGATGTTTCAACACCTGGCATTCCACTCGGTGCTGCTGGGAATCCTTTCGCTTTCGTTTCGAGTGTGTGTGGAGCATGGTCGGTTGCAATGCATGTGATGGTTCCATCATGCAGCCGCTTCCACAAGGTCTGCTTGTCCTTCTGGTAGCGTATGGGTGGGTTCATTTTCAATCGCGTCCCAAGCCGTTCAACATCTCGCTCATCGTATGTCAAATGCTGCGGGAGTGCTTCGGTCGTGACGTGTGCCTCACCTTCTTGACCATACATTGAGGTGATTCCATTCAACCAATCGGCTTCAACTCCAGAGGTGAGGTGGAGGATGTGAAGGCGATGTCCAGTTGCTTGGGCATAGGTGACCGCACGTTTTGTGGCGATCAATGCGGTTTCATCATCGCGCCATTCCGCATGAGCAGCCATATCGGTACGGCCTTCAATCATCTTCTCTCGTTCAATCATTCGGTCTTCGTCTTCAGCATGGACTGCAATCAAGCCAGCAGTGTTGGTGAATATGACCTCCAGAGCATCGGAATCATTGACGAGAAGCGTACCTGTGGACGAACCCATGAAGATTTTAATTCCACAAATTCCGGGTATTGCGATTGGGGCGTCTGGAGTTCCCACTGCCTTTTGTAATTCCTCTACGTTGGTTTCCGTTGCCCCAATAAAAAATCCGAAGTTGGTGACACATCGATGATTCGCAGTCGCAATCTTCTCATGCATTGATTGCAGTGTCGTCTGACTTGGGACGTTGTTCGGCATATCGAGAAATGACGTCACCCCCCCGCTTGCAGCTGCACATGACCCAGTGTAGAGGTCCTCTTTTTCTGGTTGCCCCGGATCTCGGAAGTGGACTTGAGGGTCAATCATTCCTGGAAGAAGGTGAAGTCCAGTCGCATCAACGGTCTGAACATGTTCTTCCGCAACGATACCTCCGCCAGGCTGAATGCTCGAGATTTGCCCATCTGCAATGAGCAAATCACCGACAACGGTGGTGTGAGGTAGTACCATGGTTGCATTTTGGATGAGTAGGTCAGACATCTTCAATCAGACACACCCACGGGTATCAGGTCAATGAATGCTCTTATCGACGCCTTGCGTTTTTTGGACGGAATGCATCGCAGACCGTTTCATTGCAATCAAGGTACGGTCCTTCAATCAGATCAACACAGTAAGGTACGGCTTTCCAAATCTCGTCAATGGTTTCCCGTATTGATTTTGGGCGGCCTGGTAAATTGAAAATAAGGCATGAGCCACGAATACCTGCTGTTTGTCTCGACAAGATTGCAGTCGGCGTATATTGGAGTGAAATGGCACGCATCTGTTCGCCAAAGCCTGGCATGATTCGGTCAACAACTTGTTCGGTTGCTTCGGGAGTAACATCGCTTGTTGCTGGCCCAGTTCCACCTGTTGTGACGATTACGTGACAGCCAATGTCGTCAGCAAGTTCAATCATTGTTGCTTCAAGAAGTGACTGCTCATCAGGAATGCATCGGTAATGAACTTCCAAAGGGGACAACGTCGCCTCGATAAGAAACTGCAGAATTGCAGGACCTCCTTCATCTTCATATTCGTTTGAAGAGGCACGGTCGGATGCGACAACAATCCCAATCGTTGCTTTATCTCCAACGTTACCAGGATGTCCTTGTATCGAGGTGATGGTTTCCATGGTCAGGCCTCATGAACCATACTTCTCTTTGATATCGTTGTGGAAATTGTCGAGAAGCGTATCTTCAAACAATTCGGTTTGTCGACGTATTTTTGTGGAACGGATGTGCAACATCGCTCCAAGAATAAATACAATAATCATGATTGGAATGACAGCTTCCAGTTTGTACTTGTGCATGATTTTGATGATTCCTTCTGCCGTATACGCCCATGTGATGGAGGCAATGAATCCGCCAATCATCGTCGCAAGTAGTACACGCATGAATTTCATTCGAGAGAGGAGCCCAAGCATAGCACCAACAAGAACACCTGAAGCCATAAATGGAATCCAAACGAAGACAATGAGCCCCCAGAATCCCCATTTGTTGATCATTTCCCGCTTTTCATTGGCAGTGTACTCGACTGTGGAGAGAATGTCTCCGAGCAGTTTAGTCTGCAACATCCGTCCTCCAAACCCGTCTTGACGGGCAACTGCAGCAATACGCTCATCCTTGTCGCCCTTGCTTTCCACACGCCCTGCACCAGAACGATCGGAGAGTGTTGACACTTGATTCCGTGCTTTGACAATCAGTTCTTGGGATGTGAGGATGTCTTGGTTTCGTTCGGAGATGTAATTCCGTAGTTCGTCCTCAACCTCAGATGCTTGCCGCTTAAACCGGAAGAACGCAAGTCGTGTGGTTGGTTTGAAAATGACGGAAACGAATACGATTCGATCATCGCTCGTAATTACTGCATTTTGCAGTTCAAGCGTCTTGTCTCGAACGAAGAAGAGATCGAGTGAGTCACGAACTTCATCTTCAATTCTCGACAGTGAATGAAGTTCTTCGAAGAAGGACGCGTAGTTCTCCGGGGGCGATTCATCATCACGATCACCGACTCCAACTCCAACGCCGGAGTCAAAGTCAATTGCTTGACCAGAACCAATCGTTCGAACGGTGAGCTGAACAGGCTTGAATACTCGGAACAATGCAAATTCTTCGAGCACTTCTTTGAGAATTTCATCACGTATGCTCTTGCTGTCTGTCAAGGTATTTTCTGTGTTCTTGTAAGGGACCATGATGTCGATTGATAGATCCCTTGGTTCTATTTTCGCAAGATCGTTATCAACGACAATCCCAAGTCGGCGCTCACAACGAGTGATGATGTCTTCCACCAATCGTATGATGTGATTTCGTGACAAAATGTCGTCCGCTTCTTGGTGGTAGACTTTGTACATCAGGGGATAAGCAATCAAGAGGGAAAATACGGAGAGTGACAATGAATTGAATGCCATCCACCAAGCAGGAATACCGGCTGCCCCTCCTGCAAGCATTGCAGTCTCTCTTCCGCCACCAAGTTCGGCAACGAGGAGGATGTAGCCCCAGTTACCCAACTCTTGGACGGACCAGCACGACCGTGCTCCAGAATCGGTAATTCGCACTTCACGATGCTCTTCCCCACCAATGAACGGAAGAATCCCACCCTTCGTTCCAATGTCGAGTTCAAACTCAAGCGAATTTGATAGAAGAATGGTAATGTTTGCGTTGTTATCTGCATCATCTGAATTGTTGTACAGAACAACGGTCAGAGTGATATCGTAAGTGCCTTCATCAAGAGTGCTGTAGTCTGCTTTCACAGACGCTCGGTTGACCTCATCATCCAGTACACGTTTGACTTGCGTTGGAGGTGAATGCTCGGACGTGCCTTGCTCTTCAATGTTGTATTCCAGAATAGCGACCCCTGCAGGGAGGTTGTACGCATTCAACGAAAATTGCTCTTCATCATCGTTCGGGAAAATGAGAATCCATGGCTCATCATCGATTTCTTCACATTCGTCTCCGATATCCAAGAAGGTGGTTGATGCAGAATGATCCAGTGAGGTTGACTGGCCAAACAATCCGGAAGACATCGAAAGAATGAGTGCGCCGTACAAAATTCCGTAAGCCACGCCCATCAACAGAACAGGATTTTCCTTCTTGGTGAACATACTTTGCCGTTCGCCATCGGTTCGCCTCCTTCGAATTTCGTTCAATTCTTTGAGCAGAGAGTCACTCTTTGACTCGGATTCGAACTGTTCTTTGGGTAGTTCATCCCCAACTACAGCCTCGCCCATGAGCGGTCTACATGTGCGGTAGCAAATGAACCCATTGATAATTGCATGGTGGGTTAGGCCGGACTTGAACCGGCGACCTCGGCATCTTCAGTGCCGCGCTCTCCCAACTAAGCTACCAACCCTTGCGTCCCTGCGACGACACTCAAGATTTCAAGGCTTCGTTGATTATTCTTGACCATGAAGAACGGTTTTCTGCATCTCAAAGAGTGACGTGAAACCAAGATCTGCCATGTCAAGAAGAGCATCAAGCTCCTCCCGTTTGTACGTCGACTCCTCGCCAGTTCCTTGAACCTCAACAAATTCACCATTACTGACCTTGACCACATTCATGTCCACGTCTGCATTCGAATCAAGATTGTAATCGAGGTCAAGATAGGACTTTCCATCAATAAGTCCTACGGAGATTGCAGCAACATCGTGCGCCATCACTCGCATTTCATGAGCCATTCGTTCGTCTTCTGATAGGACAGGTGCACTCCAACCGGAACGTCGCTGTTCCTCTGTTGGACGCATGTTCTTTGGCAGACAAACCCCTTTTGCAATCAACCGGCGAACACCAAGACGCAACGCCAGATTTGCGGCAGTAATTGAAGCACATCGAGTTCCACCATCGGCATTTAGAATGTCACAATCAACATTCAACGCGATAGGACCAAGTTCCTCAAGATCGACAGCAGCCCGAAGTGATCGAGCAACAAGACGCTCAATTTCTTGTGTTCGTCCTTTGGCTCCACGGCGTTCACGACGAAACCGTGAGTCAGTTGAACCTGGAAGAAGCGAATACTCGGCATGGACCCAACCCTTGCTTGAATCCCGTGGAAACCATCCTGGCAGTCGCGCCTCTTTCGTGCAACAAGCAAGGACAACGGTTTCTCCTTGCCGATAGAGAATCGAGGCTAATGCGTTGCTCGTGAAATCGATTTCGACTTCCACACCTCTCATTTCGTCAGCATTCCTTGTCGTGTTCAATTCGGTCTTGAATTTGGCCATGGTGTCCGCACGTGGTTGAGTTCATCAACCCTTTTGTTTGCCTGAAAGCGGAGCATGCGTATGTTCAAGAGGACATGTCCTATGCACTCAACATGGCAAATCAGAAGGCTGTCATTTGTGGTGTTGCTCGAACGCCGATCGGCCGATTTATGGGCTCGCTTTCATCGCTTTCTCCCATTGACCTCGGTGTTGCAACTGTAAAGGAATTGTGCCAGCGTGTCGGATTTGAACCATCCTCAGGCATTGTCGATGAAGTTCTGATGGGCCAAGTTTTGCAGGCCGGTGTCGGACAAGCACCGGCGAGACAAGTTGCTCTCGGTGCAGGATTACCGGTCTCGACTTCATGTGTAACCATCAACATGGTCTGTGGCTCGTCACTGCGAGCAGTGATGCAAGCAGCAACGAGTGTTCGCATGGGGGAACACAATGTCGTCATCGCAGGGGGCATGGAGAGCATGTCCAATGCGCCTCAACTGCTGATGGGTCAGCGATCTGGACAAAAAATGGGTGATTCAACACTCGTTGATTCAATGATTCATGATGGGCTTTGGGACGTGTACAACAACATGCACATGGGCAATACGGGTGAAGTTGTAGCGAAAGAGTGCTCCATCAACCGTCAGCAAGCTGATGAATTTGCTGCACAAAGCCACATCAAGGCTGCAAGAGCATGGGATGAAGGTTGGTTTGAATGGGAAACCTTCCCCCTCACAATTCCACAGAGAAGTGGAGATCCCCGAGTTCTCAATCGCGATGAGGGTGTTCGTTCCGATTCGACCGCAGAGGGTCTTTCAAAACTACGGACTGTGTTCGATAAGGAAGGCATTGTAACGGCAGGTAACGCAAGCACGCTTAACGACGGAGCGAGTGCAGTGCTTGTCACATCTGAATCCTTTGCGAAGGAACAGGGTTGGGAAATCCTTGCAACAATCGAAGATTATTGCACTGCAGGCGTTGAACCTGAACGTGTGATGAGCGCTCCAATTCCTGCGGTGAACGATCTCCTACGTCGAAATAATCTCGATGTTCTTGATGTCGATGTCTACGAACACAATGAGGCGTTTGCATCGGCTTCATGTGCAGTTGCCCAAGAGGTTGGAATTCCTCATGACCGCTTCAATTTGCACGGAGGTGCAGTAAGCATAGGCCACCCACTCGGATCGAGTGGATCTCGTTGTCTGATTACAATGCTTGGTGTCATGCGTCGCCTCGATGCGAAATCAGGAATTGTGACACTTTGCCTCGGAGGCGGAAATGCCGTTGCAATGTATGTAACTCGTTAAGACAACAATCATTCCTCTTCAGAAGATGTGTACGGGCTAAAAACGCCAATGTCTTCCATGATATCAGACGAACCAGGCAAAACCGAGAGAACATCATCCGTGCGCAGACCGGTTGCTTTGTAGATTCGATTTGCAAGCTGTTCCTTCTTTGTCTGCCCAGGCGCAAGAACCGCGTATCGCTGGCAACGCTCTTTGATGGTTGAAACAGTCCCTCCCATCAGTAATGGGACGCCGTTGATTGCGACGAAACCGATTCCCATCTGAACATCCATGTCCTTGAACCACTGTCGCTGTCCACGAACGATGAAAGCACCTCTTCCAACGTATTCTCCTGTTTGTGCGGACTTGGAAACTTGGGCTGGTTTCACAGCGAAAACGGTACCGTGAGCTCCTCCTCCATTCCATGCACGACTCCAACAAAGAGCGAGGGTTGCAGCCTCTTCCAACTTGGAATCCGTGATTCGTTCATCTCCAAGTTTGTCGACGAGTTTGTACGACGGAACGCCGGGTGGTAGTTGCCCGTACGGTTCCTCGACCAAGGCAAATCCTTGCGCCGCTCGGAGACTGCAACTCGGAGCGCCATGAATATCAGCGTGCAAGTACATGTCGCTACCTGAGAGGTGCTTCTTGACAATCGAATCGTTGCCTTTCGCATCCCGTCCACCAACGAGGAGATGCCCTCCAGAAATCATACTCCACCTGTGTTGTTCAAACCAGAGGCGCTTTGATCTTCGAACGGTTTGCATTCGACCACTTGCTTTCTGTTTGTCTTCTTTCTTCTGAGCACGCTTGAAGGCAGTTTTCGTATCTGCAAGAGCAGATGTTGCTCCTGCAGTTTTGTCTTTCTGCTTGCGGGCGGCTTCAAAGTAGCGTTGCGCATTTTGATGAACTGAATCATCGAGATGAAGTGTGAACACTTGTCCTGGTTGCCCCTCATCATCAGGGAGTCGAACCATCATCGTTCGTTCAGCCGCATTCCCAGAATCGACCCACGGGTTGTCCTTGAGGCCCTTCAAGACAGGCTTCCATCCTTGCTTTTGAACAGCATCTCGTGCTTGTTGCAAGATGGTTTCAACATGTGTCCAATGTTTTTGGATCGCGTGTCCGAGAGCCTGTTGCTTTTCGATTTTCTTGGCAAATCCTTCCAACGCCAGTTCTTGTTGCTTGAGTCTTCGTTCCAACTTCTCGACTTCGGTTGAGTGCCCACGTCCAGGTGCGGCAGCATCCAATTTCTCCTGCTCCCTTCGGGCAAGAGCATTCGAATCATGATGCCCTTTCCATGCATCGATGGCTGCGCAAAGGGTCGGGAACTGATACGAAATTGCATTCGAATGCGACGGGAGGAGAAGAGGAGTGGCTTCCTTGGCAGTCTCACGCAAAGCGGTGCTTGCTTTGGCATCAAGCGTGCCCATTTTCCCAATTGCCTCTAGGGCATTTGAATCGTATTCTGACGTCGGGCTGAGGATGAGATGTCCCGATCGACTTGAATTCAGCTTCTCCAAGAAAGAGGTCAGCGATTCGAGGACACGTGATGCGTCAGCATCTTCAGTAGAACTGTTTGGTTCCAAACCAGCGTGTTCACACACCGCATTGGCATAGACACCACCCAGGTTAATTTTCCCGCCAAGCGTTGAAACAAGGTCGCGCTCAGATTCATCGAACGCTGTTTTCAGTGATTCAAGGGTGAGCGTATGTGGATCAATTGCTGCAGGAGGGGGGACATAGCGTTCGCCTTTCTTTATCGTCCGACCAGAATAACTCGCATGTGTCAATGGTTGGATAATGATATCATGTTCATCCATCAGAATGACGTTTCCATTTCTGAACAATTCAACGCTTAGGGAACGTTGCCCATTTTTGGTATCAAATCGGATCATGAGGACGCGGTCAAAACCAAGTTGTTCCACTTTCGTCATTCTCGCATTTTTCAGATGTTTTCTCAAGACCATTGCAAACGAAGGAGGCGTCATCGGCATCGGTCGATCTCGTTTCGAGGTATAGACGCGTTGCCCGCGGACAATGACCAAATCAAATTGTTCCGAATCTTTGGGATTTATTCGAAGAACAATTTGTTCATAGTGCGGCATGTAGGCCTTTTGACATAAGCTCCGGACCAAGCATCCAATTCGAGCGACACAGCGCGAACATCGAAACCGGTCATTGAGTCCTTCATGCTATCATCGCCTATTCGACAAATTTCAACAGTACTTTACCAATGTTCTTGCCATCATGAATGTGCTGATGCGCTACTGCAACATCTTTCGCGTCATAGATTGAATCGATGATTGGCGTAAGTGCACCTTCCTTGATGCCTCGGAGAATGTTTTCCATCTGCTCTTGCATGACCTCTTCGTTGCTCCACGTACCCATGTGAACACCAAAGACACCTTGATTTCTCGACATCATTAGCATCGGATCGAATCTCGGACGGCTTCTCAATGCCTTGAATGCCTTCAGCAGTGAGCGTTTTGAAGACGGTGCTGCTGAAGACATGCCATATGTGTACAATTTTCCACCTTGAGCAAGAACCGATAAACTGCGTTTGAGGTGTCCTCCTCCGATTGGGTCGAGGATATGATCAACACCTGCACCGTTGGTCGCAGATTTGATGATTTCAACAAAATCCTCTTGGTGGCGATTTATCGCAGTCGCTCCGTACGACTGAATGATTTCCGCTTTTCCAGCTGAAGCCGTTGACCAGACCTTGGAGACACCTGCCCATTGACAGAGTTGCAACGCTGCTGTTCCGACCCCACCCCCTCCTCCATGAATGAGAACAGAATCTGTTGATTTGAGATTTCCGAGGTGATGCAGCATATGGTGTGCTGTGATGTAGGTCACTGGCATGGATGCAGCCGCTTCGAGTGAGATGTCATCTGGGAGAGGTAGCGTTCGTGATGCATCTGCAACGATGTGACTTGCTTGGCCTCCGTTTCGCATCAAGCCGACAACCCGCTGCCCAACTTCAACATGCTCAACATCACTTCCAATCGAGTGAACAAGTCCACTGACCTCGTAGCCTGGTGTGAACGGAAATGGAGGGCGGGGTTGATAGAAGCCGAGTCGCATCAACGTATCTGCAAAATTAATTCCAGCATAATGAACGGCAATGCACACTTCATTCGGTCCAGGATGAGGAATCGGAATCTCCTGAATGTCGAGCACATTCGGCCCTCCCGGTTTGGTAATTACAACTCGATATGCCATTCATTCATCTCCTGAAATCCATTGATTGTTTGTCTGTTTTACCCGTTGCGCACGTTCATGCGACAAAAGATGAGCGAGTGTTTGATCTTGGGCAAGTCCAGGGTGCGCATTCGGTGTGTTTTCGTAGGCCTTGATGGAGATTTCAGAGAGTGTTCGAAATCCATCATTTACTGCATCGAGGACGCGCTGATGCCGTTCCATTCGATGCTTGATATAGTATCCAAGCGTTTTCTCTGGAAGAGGGATGACAGGTCCATGACTCGGAAACATGAGGTGTGGTCGTAAATTCAGCAACCGTTGAAGCTGTTCGATGTAGACATCCATATCACCCGTTTCTGGGGGAACAAGAATTGTACCAATCCCTGCTACCATATCTCCAGCGACAAGACCAGCTTCAGAAAGGAGGCAAATGTGACCGGGATGATGGCCTGGAGTGATGAGAACCGTCCATTCTTGGTTCCCAAGGTTGAGAACTTCGCCATCGGACAGAATTCGATTGCAATGGACGGATTTTGAGGTATATTCACTTCCCCAAACCGGAACATCAAACGCCTCTCGAAGCAAATCCATATCGCCGATATGATCTCCATGAGAATGTGTGAAAAGAATGGCGATCAATTCTCCACGATGTCGATCGACCGCTTCAGCAAGTTCTTCCATTCCCTCACGCATTCGGCAGGCAGGATCGACGAGAATAAATTCGCCCTCCGGATCACCGACGAGATAGGCATTGGTGTGATCAGCTGGAGGGAGTGTTGCAGTCTTGACTGGAAGGACCTCAACACCATGGGCAAACAGGATTGAGCGTCGGCCAGGCTGACGTTCTTGCAAATCTTCGGCGGTTTGAATCATGTTTCCATTGAAATGATTCAGAGTTCGATCAACCTCCATCAATAAGGTGACGACAGGTGGAGCCACACGGATTTCGTGTCGCTTCCATCGTTCGATCATCTCCGATGGTTTCATCCATTCCAAAGCAGTAAACTCTGTTTGCAAATCTGTAGAAGGATTGAACACTTGATCTCCAATGTGCAGGTGAAAGAATGTGTTCTCAAATTGAATCGGTCCAAACGGAGGGGTCGTTCGACTTGATATGTGACGTAATTCCGAGGTATCCAAGGTCATCTTTCCATCGTTCAGAGCCTCAATGAACGTACCTTTGTCCACAAGGATGCGTTTACGAAGGTCAACATCAATCGTGGCAACGGCTTCACCGTTTGGAACAACACCCAACTCTTCTGTCATCTCACGAACAACAGCGACAACAGAAGAAGTCGAGCCACTCGTCGCATTCTGAACAAATGTCTCGCCTTCATGATCTGTCCTCGATACCCCGCCCCCCGGAAACGCCCAGTAGCCAGGAAATGCCCGCATGGTTTCTGCACGCCGTCCTAAGAGAACTTCAACACCGTTTTGCCCATCACGAGTGAGCGTCAACGTTACCGTAGGTCGTGGGGGCTTCCTCGCAAATGCGGGAAGGTTCACACCCTCGGGTACTTCGCTCATGTTCCACCCTAAGGGTGGACCGCTTCAAGCCTTTGCGGCTTCATTCGTTTCGTCGAATGAATGCAGCTCCGAGGAGTGCAAGCATTCCAACGATTCCAGTGAACCCTGGTGCATCATGCATTGGGTTTTCATCGCTGTAGGCATCTGCGGAGATGGAGTACAAACGAACTTCGTCCCAATCAACATCGGTTTCACCAATGTGAATCATGTCACCTGCGGAGATTGTTCCTGAACTGTCAGCATCGTGGAACATGAGAGTGGAATCCATTTCAGCATCTGCGATTGTGATGGACATTTGGGACGTGCACGTCTTGGTTTCTTCACCAGTGTCCATGTCATAGTCGTAATCGCATGATGCGAGTTCAATCTTGTAGTCGGACATATCTCCTTCGACGAAGTCTAATTCAGATTCGATGTAAAATACCATCTCGTCTGAATCTTCTCCATGTTCTTCACCATGGTCGTGGTCATCATGGTCGTCTCCATGGTCGTCGTGGTCATCATGATCGTCTCCATGGTCGTCGTGGTCATCATGATCGTCTCCATGGTCGTCGTGATCACCATGATCGTCTCCATGATCGTCGTGATCATCATGGTCATCACCGTGGTCATGGTCATCATCCATGTCTAGCATTTCATCGTCGCCATCAGGACAATCTTCAGCCCCATCATTGACTTGTGAAATCCATACTTGACTTCCATCCATGCAGTCAAACCAGTTGATTTCATTGCCATCACTGTCGTATTGCTGCTCATCAGCACCATCTGCACAGTCAGATTCGCCGTCGTTGACGTAATCGAATGGAATTTCTGTTCCATCGCCACAAATGAATGTAATTTCTACTAGATCATCTCCTCTCGAAATACATTCCCAGCCAGTATTGTCTGATAACTCAGTACAATCCTCGATTTCATAACCATCACTCATCATTATTTCGCCGTCAGAATCCAACCAATCATTCATCCAACATTCCAAGGGACTGTCATCTGGATCGCTGCTTTCTGTACAGCCATCATAGAATATCATGTCTTCATAATCATCATCACTCAATCCTGAAAGAACGAGATAGATGTAATCAAATTCATCTTCTGAGAGATTTTCATCCACATCGTCATCCGCAAAATCAAACAAATCTTGCAAACCGATGTCGTCAACATCCATGTCATAGCCATCGTTGGCGAGGTCCATCTCTACACAATACAGAAGTTCATCGTAGTCGATGAGCATATTTCCATCTGTGTCACATTCTGTAAATTCTCGGTAGAATGTCCACATCTCGTCGTCATCCATGCCGTCTTCGTCCTCTCCGTTGGTACAGTCTTCAACACCATCGTTGACCCAGTCCATTGGAATTGTGAAACCATCATCGCAGGTAAATTCATCTTCACCCATCGAGTCTTCGTCTTCTCCACCTGAACAGTCTTCCATTCCATCATTTACCCAATCCATTGGGATAGATTCGCCATCGTCGCAGATGAATTGGTCATCGGAGCCCCATGGATCGAGTTCGTCAGAAACCGTGAACGGAAGAGCAACAACTTCACCAGCATCAACGCCTGTGAAAAGTGAGTTAACCCTGTCATCAGTGAGAACGTACATTTTCATTACAGTAAGTTCCTCTCCCATTTCGTCCATTGCCATTTCGAAATATTCGATTTCACCAGCATTGTTGAATGCAATCTTCATTGCCGGCATTTCATCAACATCGCCGTCGTCGTGATCATCATCGTCACCATGGTCGTCGTCATGCCCATAATATTCGTCAACAGCCTCAATAAATGCTCCGAGTTCGTCAACAGTGAGTTCACCATCAGCATCAGCGTCAGCATCGTCAAAGGCTGTTTGCATAGCAGTCATTGAATCTTGTTCGGTGTCATCAACAGTCATGAATTCTTCAAATGAAACGCCTCCGCTGCCATCAATATCGGCAACACACAAAGCCATTTCCGGGGATGGAGCATCATCGTTCATACCGTCCATCGAAACATCGAATATTTGGAGGCCATCAACGGATTCTGCTGGCGTGAAGGAGCCATAGCACTCAACGAATGACAAGAAGGAAAGCATTTCCATTGGATCCATATCGTCAGTGTTGTCTTGCGTCTCATCAGCCATTGCAGCGATGACTTCTGTATGGGTGGTGGTAGTTGTCATCGAATACATCTGAACTAGAGGCATATCGCCAAACATCATCTCGCACATCTCTTTCTCTTCTTGAGTTTCTTCATCAGCACAAAGGTCACCTTGTGTCTCGTAACCCACTTCGAAGTGGATGGTCGTATCGATGTGGGTCATCGATGAAATCATCTTCATTGAGGAATCTCCGTTAGAGAGGCCCATAATCTCGGATGTGTAGTAACCATCAGGAGACCATGCTTCGGTCATTTCAATGGTAATGACTGCTTCAGAATCTTCGTCGACCTCAATCATATCACCCATGCCCATCATTCCAGGGTCCATGTCGTACATCATTGTGATACCAAACGATTCACCTTCATCAACGGTCATGAAATCTTTGATCTCTTCAATTGCGATGTCTTCGTTGATTTCGATTTTCAATGTCTCTCCGTCTTCGGATTCTGCGAGTTCGGTACATCCTGCAAGCAGGAGGGAGGCTACAAGAAGAAGTGCTAACGTCTTTTTCATGGTTTTGCGAGTGAAAGTACTCTTATTAATCTATCACCTACTGTTTAGAAGCGATAAGACGCAGATTGATGAACTTGGAGTTTCTGGTAAGCCCATGAAGGCCAGTTCGGTGGAAGAGGAATTAGAGCATCTTGCCAAACTTGTCGAGGAAGCTGAATCTCTCGGAATTGATCCTTGGCCTCAACGAAAACCTCCAAAGCCGTGGGCAAAATACGCNCTCGCATCNTTCATGATTNTCATGATGATTTCATGGGTTTCCAANTGGATGTANCGCTTTGCAGAAGTTTGAGATTGNNGCTACCGTCGATTTCAAGAAGTCCGTTAATTTGGGATGTGTATAGTCCCTTAGTGTAGCGGTCCATCATGGAGGATTCTGGTTCCTCCGACCCCGGTTCGAATCCGGGAGGGACTACCAACCGCTCACTCTTCCTCATCGGGTTTGACGAGAACAAACGACGTAATCATCGACATAGGGTCGCCATGAGTAAGTTCTCCAGAATATTCNTTGGCTTGCCCATACGTGACAACTCGTAATCTGAATTGACAGGTTTTCTTGGTTCGCCGTTTTCGATGATGCCGATAGAAATGCACACCAATCTTGTATTCNCCATCTGGAGCTTCATCGGTCCAAACAACGTTTTCAATCGGTTTCTTTGATTTCGGCCGGACGTTCATATCAACATCCAGTTCACCACCGCAAACGCTCTTCCGATTGTTGAAGTAAATGCGCTCTCCTGAGGGACAGAAAACGTGCATATCGAGGTCGTTGTAATCGTCCCATGCAAGGCTGATTTGAACTACGCCTGACTTTCCTCCNTCTCGGGCTAGACGCTCCATGAGTTCGCGATCTTCTTCCTCTGTGACGCGCACAGATATTCCAGTCCCCACCTCTTCCTCTGCGACCAAATTGGCGTGAGCGTTGAGGTTGTCTTCATTCTGNGCAATCCAAGTCGCACGATCTTCATCGGACTCTTCTTCTTCATCTTCGGTTTCGACAGCATCACGTTCTGGGATGAAGATTTCATCCATGACCAGTTGGAGGTCAGAATATTGCGAAACTCGCCGTTCCTGCCGTTGTTGATAGGCTTGTCTCGCTGAATCATTGAGCTGGTCGAATTGAAGTCCTCTTGACACGACGTGTCGTCGGGAATTTCNCCGGTCGTTTCGTTGCGAACGCATACTCGATAAAGGGGCTCGACTGGCCTCACGTAGCTGAAGTTGTTGTTTCAATACACGTCGCTTACGGAAGCGATTGATCAGATACAGTACGATGAAAAAAAGAGCAGATCCACCGACGATGATGATTCCAAGGAGGACTTTCTGTTCCACAATCCTCACGTTGTCCTATTCCTTTTTAGGAGATTTGCTGTATTACATGCTCAAGAATTCTGCATTGATGGAATCTAGCATTTCTTTCGGCGGTCGTAGGACGTCGTCGCTTACATCAAGAAGTGGTATGTCAACGATACCTAGATCTTCAGCGAGCGAGGGTTTCGTGGCGTCAAAATACAACAGGCCAGTGACGTGTTTTTTCTCGTCTTCCGCTTCATGGAGTGCCGTCAATGCAGCCATCGAATCGCTTGGGTCATGGTTTTCGGAAATGGTCTCAAGTCGAATGGTCGATCCATCGTGGAGTGTGATGTCAGTGAAGTTTCCTTCAGGAACTTCAACCTCAGCCATCGGTTCAAAATGAGGTATGTAATCTGTCATGTGGAGTGTGACCTCGTTGTCTTTGACATAGGTGTAAGAGCGCATTGACTCGTCGTTGTTGTTGAATGTAACACACGGCGAGATAACGTCAATCAAGGCAAATCCTTTGTGGGACATGGCCGCCTTAAGTAGCGCATTCAATTGCTTCTTTGAGCCAGAAAAGGATCGAGCAACAAAGGTACATCCAAGGTTGATGGCTAGTGCACACAAATCAATGGGCTGCGTCTCATTTGCCTTACCCTTCTTTTTCTTGGAACCGACATCGGCAGTGGCGGAATACTGGCCCTTGGTAAGACCGTAAACTCCGTTGTTTTCGACGATGTAGACCATGTCCATGTTGCGACGAATGGCGTGAATCAACTGACCGATACCGATTGAGGCAGAGTCTCCGTCTCCTGATACTCCAAGGTACAGCAAATCTTTGTTGATGGCGTAGGCGCCTGTTGTNACCGATGGCATTCTACCATGGACGGTGTTGAACCCATGCGATTGGCCGAGGTAGTATGCGGGCGTCTTTGATGAACATCCGATTCCAGACATTTTTGCTACGCGCTCTGGTGGAATTCCGTTTTCCCATGCTGCGCTAATGATGACGTTGGAAATCTGATCGTGACCACAGCCAGGGCACAATGAAGAAGGTCCACCCTTGTAGTTGTCTTTCGGTTCGTTCAACACGTTCAGTTTGATTGCTCTTGCGGGTCGTTCTCTCATTGTGACACCTCACGTATGGTTTTGAGAATTAAATCCGAATAAATTCGGGCTCTTGGTGGCATACCATCGGAGTACGCAACAGAGTAAACCTGTCCAACGATGTCGTTTGGCAATTCTCTTCGCAGAATACCCCAGAGTTGTGCATCTCGGTTGATTTCCAGTACGATTGTGGTCTTGTGTCTTCGAATGAAGGCCTCGACTTCGCTGTGTAGAGGAAGAGCTCGAACTCGACATTGACTGACTTTGAGTCCAGTCTCTTCGAGAAGATCATCGATTTCTTGAATCGAGTTTTCCATGCTTCCGTAGTAGATTACGCCAATTTCTCCTTCTTCATTCTCATTAAGAATTGGTGCAGGAAGGTTATCTCTGGACCCATCGATTTTTTCCTTTAGTCGTTTCATGAGATCAAAATAGTCGTGTGGTTTTTCTGAATACACACCATCTGGATTGTGCCCTGTTCCACGGTACAGAATTGGAGCCATGCCGCTGCCAGGGAGTGTGCGATATGGGATTCCATCGCCGTCCAAGTCACGATAGCGGCCAAAGTTTTCCATTGCTTCGAACACGTCTTGTTCGCGAATGGTTTTCCCTCTGTCCATCGGCTCATCAGGGTATTCGAATCCTTCACATGCCCATCGGTTCATACCGAGATCNAAATCGGAGAGCCCAAACACAGGCGTTTGATAGCGTTCGGAGTAATCGAATGCTCTCCAACCAAATTCGAAGCATTCCTCGACCGTTCCGGGAATAACCACAATGTGTTGTGTGTCTCCGTGGCTGCCTTCGTAGAGCATTGCAAGGTCGGATTGTTGCGTTCTGGTTGGTAGACCTGTCGAAGGTCCAACACGGTTGACATCCCAAAACACGGAAGGAATTTCTGCAAAGTACGCAAGACCGATGAATTCTTGCATCAATGAAATCCCTGGCCCTGAAGTTGCAGTCATGCCACGTCCACCTGCCCAGCCCGCACCAAGGACCATTCCTGCTGCGGCCAATTCATCTTCTGCTTGGATCACTGCACAGGTAGCTTCACCCTCGTCGTTGGTTCGGAGGCGTGGTATGTAGGCAATGATGCCCTCAGCGAGGCTTGAAGAAGGCGTAATTGGATACCATGCCAGAAGTTGTACTCCGCCGAAGATGCAACCAAGTGCTGCCGCTTCGTTTCCTTCCATGAAAAATCGTTTCTTCTCAATNGGACGTGACTCGACGACATAAGGGTCGGTTTTGGTAAAATTTTCTTTGGCATAATTTCGTCCGAGTTCAAGNGCATTGNTGTTAAGTTCAATCGCTGANGTTTTGCCTTTNAATTGACCAGCGACCGCTTTGTTGAGTGCTTCGTCGGTGATGCCAAGGAGTTCAGCAAGGACTCCGACATAGACGATGTTGGTGACGAGTTTGGAGAGTTTTGGATTCAAACTTCGTGCTAACTTTGTCATTGGGACTGGGTAGGACACGATGTCATCTCGCTCAACCGGCATTTTAGAGTCCATATTCCAAACCACAACAGAGCCGGGTTCAAGAGCAGCGAGATCTTCTTCCCAAGTTGCTTTGTTCACGAGAATTTGGATGTGAGTTCGGTCGCCAGGGGCTTGATACCCTCTGTCGGAGAGTCGAACAATGTACCACGTTGGGAGGCCTGAAATGTTGGAGGGAAAGAGGTTCTTACCGGATACGGGAACGCCCATGTCAAAAAGCGACTGCAAGAGAATGAGGTTCGCCGATTGAGAACCGGTACCGTTCGCTGTTGCAATGTTGATGGTGAAGTCATTCGCGATGGTATCCATCTGGTGTGTCCCCCGAGGCCAGTGCGACGGGTATCGCGGCCTCTTGATTTGACCCCATCGCTTTCATCACTTCAATATGTTGTCGTAAAAACCTCATCATTCCTATCAGTGAAGGTCAAAAATAGAAGTCTTATCTGACCAACCATGGCGGACGATGCATTGGCCGAGGCTTGGGAAAAAGCAGCGAAGGACATCACGAAAGGCAAGAACGAAGGAGCACTGCAGACCTTGCGAGCGGCCGATCCGCAGGCGGCTGACCCGATGACGGCTCGTCTTGTTGGCGAAGCAACCNGGAACATCGCTAAAGCTAATGATTCGAAATCTGATTACCGAAAGGCTGCTATGTTCCTACGGGAAGCCAGCAAAAACAATCCAAAGGACAAGAAAACAAGTTCTCTTTACAACAAACTCCTCAACGAGATGCAAGAAAAGCGAATCAGCGAGACCGTTATTCCACGAATGTTCAACAATGGCGGTCCTACATTGGCGGGAATGGTTGTTATCTTCGGTGTTTTCTTGGTGGTTCTCGCCATCCTATCGGGCGCAAACAGCACAGGTACGTCCACACAAGATAACGTTGTAATGGAAATTTCCTGGACGGATACAAGTAACGTTGAACACACGGGAAAAATCTGGATTGAGTTTTACGATGATGAGACTCCAATGCATGCAGAAAGTTTCCGTGCAAATGCTGAAGCAGATCGTTATGACGGTACCATCTTCCATCGAATNGTTGATGGATTCATGATTCAAGGTGGCGACTTTGAGAACGGTGATGGAACTGGGGCGCATGCAGGTGAATTCTTTGGATGGTGCGATCAAGGCAGTGGTAATTTCGTAGAAACCGATGCCTGTCGCAATGACATGACCAAATGGGTTGTTCCAGCCGAATTTGGCCAAACGCACGAACCAGGCACTATAGCTGCTGCTCGAAGCCAAAATGATAACTCGGCAGGTGGGCAGTTCTATCTTGTTGATTCGGATGGCGCTTACAGCCTCGACGGACAGTATACTGCATTTGGGAAAGCATACCGTGGCGAAATTGACGGTATGAGTACGTCTGGTGTCGAAGTTATCGATGCCATATCCCAAGTCGGCTGTGGACCGTCTCAAAGCGTTTGTAACGACAACAACAAACTTTCAACCTACCCAGTGACCGTGGAGTCCGTTGAACTCATCGAGTCTGAGGACCCGTGGTACAAGTTCTGGTGATGAACTCACAGGACAATCAACAGTTCGGTTGATTAGGGGGCTATGATTCCCGTGGATTATGAGCGAGTTGGACCCGTT
>PAJM01000021.1 GCA_002706065.1 Methanobacteriota archaeon
CAACAAGCCGCACAAAGAAATGCGCGCGTTTGCTGTTCCGAGCGGAGGTCTTCTGTTCCCACAATACTTCGATAATGGCAACGCAGCGTTCCTTGATACGACCCTTTCATGGAACGAACTTGCAGTCCAATTTCCAAGTGAATACTGTCAAATTGACATGACGGGAACAATTCACTGCGTCTCCAATTCAGGCACCTCGTTTACGCATTACACCTCAGTCGATGGTGCTGTCAGTTGGAACAACTACACCTACGACCTCGGTGATGCTGCTTCAAGCATCGAAGAGTGGGAATTCCAAGCCAATGGCGAACATGACCTCTTCGTACTCAACGTTCGATACCAATCGAGTGAGGGCCCTGACGTGGACGTTCTCTTCCATACCAGAGATTACAGCCAAGACCTCAGTCCAGACACGCTAACCTACATCGGCCAAGGTGATTTGGACTCTACATCGGGTGCAGGAAACGATATTCGATTTGATTTTGCAAGCCTCGCCATTCTCCGCGACGGAGGTGTGGTCGTAGCCTATCATGATTCAACGCACGTCGACCCCTTGTTTGCGGTAGAACTTACCCTCCCTGATTATCAACAATAGGTCGTTTTGGAGGGTTATCCTCAAAAGCCTTTGACAGACGATGGAAAGTGATGGTGCTCACAAACCTACCCGGTATTGGCGAGAGATTGATGAAACGGCTTGACGATCATTTCGGTGGTCGTCACGAGCTCATCAAAACTCTGGAATCTGGTGATATCTCTCGGATTGCGGAGGTCGACGGCATATCTGTAAAGCGCGCGCTCTCGCTCGCAAGAGAATACAACGGAGCTGAGGCGTCCTTTCTGGCAACTCCAGAGGCAGAAAAGTTGCATGCGCAATTGATCACCTCAATGCAACGATATGCATCAAATGCAGCAAGTTCCTCGAGAATGCAAATGCTGATGCCGTTGCATCAAATCGATGAGCGCAGAGAGCGTTGTCAACAGATGATGTCGTTCGCTCAAGAAGCACCTGAGGCATTCAGTCATCTCCGTTCTCTGTTCAAAAATTTGAGTTACACACGGCGACCAACGCAACGTTATGAGCGGGTCATTGTAAGTCAAAATGAACATCCTGAATGGGAACAATATGTTCGCATTCTCACGCCAAGTACCCAGGAGTCTTGGAAAGACTACACCGTGTTCAAGACCGTCACTTGGGTTGGCAGACATGGGCCAGATGATGTCCCTCCGGGGTGGATTGTTCTCCCTGAGTCCGGCCGAACCGACGTTATGGTTCCCGAATTTACGCTCGATTGGTTCACAAACAATCGGAAAGCACTCAAAGTGATTCTCGACCTCATGCAGTGGAAAGATGAGAGCGAAAACAGGAGTCATGCAACGTTGGAAGGAATCTTTGCTGAAACCGATGGGTTGGAACAACTGGTCACCGTCTTTGCAATGATGGGTGATTCCGGTGACGTGGAAACCATGGAGAGCATACGAGACGGTTTGTGGAACATGGCAAAACAAATGGAAGATGATCTAAACCAACGAATTTCAGCAGGCATGGAGTCAGCATCTCTCGATTTGACGGGCTCCGATATGCTCGAGGCTTTGGCTGATGCTGCAACCTTCCAGCGTAAATTAGCATCGGCAACCGAAGACGTCATTGCAGACATTCTTGAACAAGGACGAAATGAATTGTCAAACTATCTTGAACCAAGTGGATTGCAAGCACCGTTCGATCTCTACGCCTCAACCTGGCCTGTCAAACTCAATCGCTCCGTGTTGGATAAAATCAACGACGAACTCGAACGAAGAATCAATGACAGCCGCAACGATCATCTCCTTCGATTAGCGACGAAACTTGCCGACCTCAAACCATTGTGTGAGACAGCAATACAACGCTTGATCGAACACGACATGTGGTACAGTATTGCGTCATGGGCAATGCATTACGATGCACAGATTCCTGAGTTGGTTCACCACGGAATTTGGTTTGAGGATGGGCGCCATTTGTTCATTGATGGAGAGGTCCAACCGGTGAACTATGGACTCGGATCTGCTGCTCCAAAGGGTGATAGACAACCTATCGCTCTTCTCACCGGCGCCAACAGTGGGGGAAAAACGACTCTACTCGAATTGGTTGCTCATGTAACAATCTTAGCACACATGGGCCTCCCTGTACCTGCAAAACATGCATTTGTTGGTCGTGTTGAAGCATTGCATGTGTTGGCGAAATCGAGTGGAACACAAAGCGCAGGAGCTCTTGAAACAACGCTGGTTGATCTCGCTCAGGTGGTCAGTAACGCTCAACCAAAACTCATTCTTGCAGATGAACTTGAAGCAATTACCGAACCCGGAGCGGGAGCGAGAATTATCGCTGGAATGTTGCGGGCTGCTCAACAACAATCCAATTCAAGTATGGTGTTGGTCACGCATCTTGCCCCTGCAATTCTCGAAGCATACGGAGGTACGGACCTTCGTATTGATGGTATCGAAGCCAGAGGATTGGATGAGCATCTCGAATTGATTGTTGACCGTACGCCCAAGCGAAACTGTCTTGCTCGTTCAACCCCGGAATTGATTGTCCGTCGCTTGGTTGAACGGTCTGAAGGCGATGCAAAGAATGTCTTCAGTGACATCCTTTCACTGTTTTAATCAACACTGCCTCACGGCATCGCTTGAATAATCGAGCATTGGAGCTTGGAATAAATCATCGCATGTTCGGTCGATCAATGGCAATGTGAGCGTGCTTTGTGACCAATCGATGGTAACTGCGCCTGATACTGCGGGTGAGGGAACATAGTCCTCACCCGTTTGTGTTACTGTGAGGATGATGCTCTCACCTCCTTGGAGAACAACGTCCATTGGCATGAATTCCATCATTGCAGTTACCGTGGAGAACGGTACCAGTACTTCTTGACCATCCCTGCCTCCTGCATGGAATCGGAGGTCCATAACGGCGTGACCAAGATGCATCCCCGTATCATCCGTCATTTCGATGAAGAGATGACCCCCGTTCAACCCAGGAGTTGCACCGATGTGGAAGGTTGGCATTCCTATGATTCGGGTTTCGTCCTCAAATGGACCGTACGTGAGTGTCACGGAACTGGTTGTGGATACGGTCGAGCCAGTCGGCGAAAGATCGCTTCCTACTAAGACAAGGTTTTCAACATCCATTGGTGGGTAGGTCTCTTCCCAACGCCAGCCACCTCGGTTGTCTTGCATTTCGACACCCAAGGAAGGGGCTCGACCCTCGTCTTTGAGATACCAATTGAACCAGTAGAGCATTTCTTCGGCCCAGTCCCATCGTAAAGTGTACGGGTATGCTTCAGCTCCTCGACCACTTCCTTGAGACGAGTGACCTTCGATGCGATCGGGATAGTCATGCGCCCATTGGCCTGCAAGTGTCTTGATTTCGATTCCAGCATCGGCGACCTGTTGATGCACTGGGAAGGACATGTGCGGGTCAACGTTCCAGTCCTGCATCCCTTGAATCAAGTATACCGAACCGTTGTAGTTCTGAATGACACGGTCAAGGAATGATCGTTCCGTCCAGTATGTATTCCCGGCATAGTCCACCATTCCTCCGCTCAGGTAAGCAGCTGGTCCATTGACGTAACCTGCGAGATAGCCCTCGCACAACGTGTGACTATCTTCAGTATCACCATCAATGCCAAACGAACCGTACACACCGTTGTGCATAATCATGCCTCGAGCCTCCATGCTTCCGTTGCGCCACATCAGTTCATGGACTCCAATCAATCCAGACATTGGTACAATCGTTGCAAGATGTGGGTTTCCGAATGTGGCTGCTTGCCAAGGTGTTGAACCGTCGTAGGATTTTCCAATGATACCCACCTTTCCATTGGACCAGGATTGCGTCCCCAACCAGGTTACCGCCGCATCGATTCCTCTCTGCTCATCCGTTCCCATAAGATCCATGCAATGGTTTGATTCACCAGTCCCAAAAACGGAAACTTGTGCTACACCGAAACCGTGTTGTACATAATTTTCAATGAGCATTTTACCCAACCGATTTGCAGGCGTTAATGCATCAACATCGCCATCGTCATAATAAGGCCCAATCTCTGCGATGACGGGAACAAGACAGTCGGGATTCAAGTCATCGGTAGAAGCGTAATCGCATCCCTCAATCACAGGAAGCCAAAGACCGAGATGAACTACGGCCCCGCCGGCTGCACCCGCGCCTCCATCTGCAACCGTTATACTAGGAACTGGGATGTATACGGATTGGACGGTTCCTGTCTCATAGGAACCGTTGGTCTTGACGCGGGAATAGATGTCCGTATCATCATAAATTATGTCTTTGCGTTCCCAAGACTCAGGGTAAATCATGTCTTCTTGAGCAATCTCGCTGTTCTGAAGATCTTCTCCAAAACATCCCGATAAGAGGGATGGAAGAAGGAAAATCAGCATCAGGGATATGCTTCGCATTGGTTCCCCGTCTCAAATCCGACATATGACGCTTTTTGCCTTATGCTAATTCATCAGATTCACGTGCTTCAAGTTCTGCTTGCACTTCATTCATATCCAATTGCTGAAGTTTCGCAATCAAATCTCGAAGTGCATCTTCCGGTAGCGCACCGGGTTGCATGAAGACTCCGACACCTTGTTTGAACGCAATGGTGGTTGGAATTGAACGTATTCCAAACGAACCAGCAAGTGCTTGCTCTACTTCTGTGTCTACTTTTGCGAACACGACGTCTGGGAATTCCTCAGAGACGCGCTCGAAAACTGGACCGTAAGCGCGGCATGGTCCGCACCATTCGGCCCAGAAGTCAATGATGACCAAGTCGTTTCCTTCGATGGTCTCATTGAAGGAAGAGCCTTGCATTTCTACTGTTGCCATAGGTTGGCGTAGGGGTCACAGTATAAGTGCTCATGCATTTCACCAAAGTCTTCAATCGACGGGTTGATGTGCTCTATGACCAAGGCAGGGTCATGGGCAGACTCTCTACAATCATCACCGCTTTCCTCCTGCTTAGCGTACTGGCTGCTCCACATGGGCTATCAGAAGAAACATCTGATACGAATACCTCTCCCACATCCATCATCATCTCGGAAATCTTGGCATCGCCCAACGGTATGATGAACAACGAAACCTGCTCAAATTGCTACAACGCAACGGACTGGAATGGAGACGGAGAGTACGGAAAATTCTCAGATCAATTTATTGAATTGCACAACCCAACCGCAAGTCCAATCAATATCTCAAATTGGGTGTTGGACGACATTGCAGACGGGGGAAGTGCTCCTTGCCAGCTTGCCAGAAATACCGTGATTCAACCTGGTGGTTATGTTTCTGTCTTTATCAATGCATCACGAATTGAACTGGATTATTACGATGGAGATACGGTGAACCTCTACGACGCTGAGGGAACGCATATTGATGCATTGTCGTATCCTGCTCAAGATTCGTGGTATGGCAACTCCTACATCCCGCTCGAGAACGGAACGGTATGGAAAGTCCGACCACCAACCCCTGGATATTCTCAGGATGAATCCTTTGGCAGTGCTCAGAACATGATTGGTTGCTTTGGAATCAGTGATGGAGGATTCGTCGAGTCAATGCTTCTCAAGGGCCGAGTTGTTACCATGAACAGCATCAACGATGTCATTAATGATGGACATGTACTGATTCGTGATGGAAAGATTTCAGCGGTATGGGGAGGTCAGAACATCCCACAAAACGTTGACCTCACCGGTGTTCCCGTGGTCGAAACAAACGGCACAATTTACCCCGGACTCATCGACACGCACAATCACATGCACTACAACCACATCCCACTGTGGGACTTTGAAGTCCACACTTCGGTCAAATCTGAGGAGGGGGGTTATTCGAACAGGAACCAATGGAAGAACAATCCTAATTACAAACGCGACATTTCATGGATGAAGACCTTCGTTCAAACCGCATCGATGTGGAATATGGCTGATCAACAAATGAAGTACGCCGAAGTAATGGCCGTCGCAGGAGGAGTGACATCCGTTCAAGGTTCACCATCCAGCAACACCGATGCATGGGACAGCATGCTTTCGAGAAACATCGAATTGTACAATTTTGGTGGTGACGGAATTCACACAAAGGTCACAACACTTGAATCCGAATATCAGGGCAACCACATCAAATCTGGGAATTCAAGCGGTAGCCTCAACGCATGGTACCTCCATCTTTCAGAAGGTGTCGATGAAGTGAGTCGTGCTGAATTTGATGTCCTCGTCCAAAACAACCTGCTCGTGGGAGAACTGGTCGTCGTCCACGGTACTGCGTTAACGTCTGCCGAGTTTGAGAAAATGGGGCAGGCTGGAGCTGACCTTGCATGGTCGCCACTCTCAAATCTCCTCCTCTATGGTGACACCACCGATGTTGTGGCGGCTGACCAAGCCGGCGTGCGGATTTCACTCGCCCCAGATTGGGGTCCAAGCGGATCAAAAAATGTGCTCCATGAACTAAAGATTGCTGACATGTGGAACACAAACAATCTCAATTCCTATTTCTCGGACTATGAATTGGCAACAATGGTCACCAAAAATCCTGCTCTTGCGAGCAACTGGCACAATTTTGTCGGAACAATCAATGCTGGACTGTACGCAGATCTTGTCGTCATGGACACGTTCCATCAGGACCCGTACCGTAATTTGATTGAAGCGATCGATGCCGACGTCCGGCTTACGATTGTCAACGGCCAGCCCGTGTACGGCGATGTTGATTTGATGTCAGAACTCAAAGGTGATGATTGGGAACTGGTGGAAGGACCTGGATTCAACAAGGCAGTCGATGTCACGGACCGTTCGATAACTGAAGGCACGCAATCATGGGCCAGTATTCTTGCTGACATGGAAATGGCAATGGAGCTGAACCCTGACGACATTGCATCCACGTGGTCATCCAGTACCGACAGTTATTCGTCCATGCAGGGCAATGTCCTCAACAATATATTCACCACAGGTGACACGCGACACTTCGGAATCATCACAGGTTCAACGCATGCAAATACACACATCAGTTTGACACAGCTCGAAGATTACTACGCCATTCCGATGGAGAACGGAGAACGCACCGGTGTCAATGTCGTCCTTGAACCTCAGGAGAACACGGGCGGATCAACCACCGTTCCCGTTGATGATACGTTGCCAAGCGATGACATGAATGAGAGCGATAACACCGATTCAACAGGAGATTCTGGCAGGGACTCAGAGTGTCCTCCAAACTGCATTCTCGGAGAGGATGTTGAAGACGCCTCGAGCGAAGATTCAGGTCTCTTTGGACCCAAATCCTTGCTCGTGTTCCTCGTCATCGTACTTCTTGTCGCCATTGGATTGCTTACACGCACCACTGAAGAAAATGAAGAAGTGGATGCAGACCAGACAGTGATGATCGAAAAAGAATGGCAGGATGAACAGAAACAATTCGTTCCGGAACTGCCTCCGCTTGCACCTCCTCCTTCAGCGGAAGAGGAGTAATCAATTGAGTTCCCAGACAGGACCATCTGCAGTATCCGTTACTGTGACACCGAGTTCGTTCAATTGATCACGGATGGCATCAGCACGTGGCCAATCCTTGTTGGCACGAGCATCGTTTCGCTTCACAAGCAGTGCTTCCACCTGCTCTGCAATCTCTGCTTTGCGCGGGTCTTCAACAGGCTCTGCTAAGAGGAGATCTGGGGAAGGTAAGATTCCAAGTATGTTGCCAGCCGTCTCCTCTAGCCATTCCTTGGCGTATGTTGCAATGGCTCGTTGATCACCTTCATCGGACCCCAAAGTCATCAGATGTTGCAATTGCTTGGTCGCAGCGAGAACCTTGGCGACCGCTTCACGGCTGTTGAAGTCATCATCCATAGCTTGAGCAAAACCTTCGGCAAGTCGTTCAAGCAGACCAAGGGTCTTTGGTAATGGGTCATGGCTTGCTAGATCTGGTTCCGGCAGTTGGTGTTGACGCCCTTCGGTGATTAGTCGCAGCGCAGTTTCGTAGACTTGGACAATACGGGTATGATTTCGTTTCGCATCGTTGAGAAGTTGTTCGTTCATATCGATTGGTGAACGGTAATGCGCATTCACCAATGCTAAACGGAGAACAAATGGGTCAACCTTTTGAATGATGTCGCGGATGGTCCAGAAGTTCCCCAACGACTTGCTCATCTTTTCGCCATCAATATTGACAAATCCATTGTGCAACCAATAGCCTGCCAATGGCGCATGCCCTGTGTGGCATTCGCTTTGGAAGATTTCAGCCTCGTGGTGTGGGAAACGGAGGTCGTGTCCTCCACCATGGATGTCAAAGGACGTACCAAAATGATCGAGGCTCATCGCAGTACACTCAATGTGCCAACCCGGCCGACCTTCACCCCAAGGTGATGGCCACGTTGGCTCACCAGGTTTGGCTTGCTTCCAAAGAGCGAAGTCTTTGTGGTCACGTTTGCCTCCGCCAGTTGCATCAACTCGGCCACCTGCACCTTGTCGTACAGCATCGATGGATTGCCCGGTCAACTGCCCGTATTTTTCGGGTGCTGAATCAACATGAAAGTACACACCATCATTGGCAACGTACGCATGTCCTTTCTCAATCAAATCCTCGATGATATGAATCATTGATTCAACATATTCAGTACATCGCGGGTAGTGATCGGCACGAAGGATATTCAACGCATCCATGTCTTCATAGTACGTGTTGATGTTGCGATCGACAATCGCTCTCCAGTCTTCACCTGATTCGATTGAACGGATGATGATCTTATCATCAATGTCTGTGAAATTTTGCACATAATCAACATCATAACCCGAAGCTTCGAGCCAGCGGTGAATCAAGTCGAATGCGATGTAGCAGCGTGCATGGCCAAGATGACAACGGTCGTAAACCGTTACTCCACAGACGTACATCGAGACTCTTCCAGGCGATTGGGTCGTGAAATCAACCTTCTCGCGCCGGCGTGTGTCGTGGACTCGTAATGGCATGTGAACATCCCATCGGTGTCGCCTCTCTCACTTGAAGATTGATACGTGAAAGGGGCGAGGATGGCTTGATGACGGGGTTCGAGGTAAGCCATCCTGAAGGAGTTCGCCTCTCTTCTTACGTTTTACGCGATTCACATCTCGTCAAATTAGCGTGGCTCTTACCACTCTGTTCTGTGATGGGGGCGGTGACATTGCACGTGCTCTTGGGGAATTATCGAGACGTTCCGTTCTTCATCTCTGAATCAGATTATCCCGGTATCGAAGGCATTGTGTTCACAACAGGTCTATTCGTATCTGCAGGGTTTCAATGCTTGTTGGCGCTTCGATTGTACGTTTTGTTTCGTAGGAGAGCGAAAGCCAAAACACTCCTTTTCGCAACGATTCTTGGAGTAGCAAGTTCGAGTCACCTTGCGGTATTGGCATTCGCAAACATGTACGATTATCTCTCATTACACGTCTACACATCGATTATCGTTTTCCATGGAGGGTTCACATGGGCTCTTCTGGCTCACTTTTCACTTCCTGATTCACATCCAAAGGGACGCAGACTTCGATTAACATCCTTAGCAATTGCATTGGTATCGCTTGTTGTAATGACAATTTCAATCGGCAAAGGTGTCGAACAACGGAGCAGGGAACTGGGTGTTGAACCCGACATGATTCCGTTGAATCAACTCCAACCATGGGTGGATGTTGCTGCTCCTGCTGAATTCATTCTTTTCTTCGCCTTGTTAGGATGCCTTGCATCGTTTACATGGGATATCTTAGAGCAATCCAACCAATTCCAGAATCCTTCGATCGAGAGTTGAAAGAGCTACGGTTTCAGAATCAATTCCGTTCTTACCCTTCGATTTCCACACGGAAACAATCAGTTCTCTATGCGACAGTAGGTGTCGTATGGTTCCGACGTGGTCACAACCTTCTGTCCCCAAATCCGACCCCATCTCTGGACCCCACAAACCGGCGAACAATCCCGTATCTGGGCGCTGATGCAACTCCGGGAGGCCTCGATCATCAACACGAACGATGCAGTTGTATTGTTCTGTTTTCTTCTTGATTTTCTTTGGTCGCGGAAGTTCACGTGCTCGGGAACGACCGAGACATGTATCGTGAACTGGACATTCCTCACATGAGGGATTGCGTGGCCGGCAGAGGAGAGCCCCTAATTCCATCATGGCTTGATTCCAATCACCTGGGGCGTTTTCGTGCAATTGTTCATTCGCAAAGGATTGAACCTGTGTTGGCGAGGGTTCCTCTTGATTTGTTTGTCTCGCCATGACCCTTCGTATGTTCCCGTCAACACAAGCAACTGGTTCCATGAAGGCAATCGAAGCAACTGCCGCTGCAGTGTAGGGCCCGATTCCGGGGAGTTTGAGTAAGCTATCATAATCTTCAGGGAGTACGCCTCCATGGGATTGGACAACTTCAACTGCTAATGCGTGCAATCGACGCGCACGTGAGTAATACCCCGCCCCTTGCCAGAGATGGAGAACTTCATCAACAGAAGATTCGGCCATGGATTGGACAGTAGGAAAGCGTTCCAGTAGTGCAGTGTGATATCGAATTCCGCGTTCCATTTGTGTCTGTTGCAACAAGATCTCAGAAAGCAAAATTGACCATGGAGATGGATTCAAACGCCACGGAAGGGGACGCTCCACACGTCGATACCAAGAAAGCAGAGCCCCTTGATTCATCATAACCATCGATTGGTATCAAGCAGCCTTTGCTTCTTGTATCTTCGCATCGTTGGCTTTGATCTGCTCCCAAACCAATTCAGCGATGTCTTTGACTTCCATTTCTACATCGATTGCGGACAGGCCGTCCGTCACCATGGTTGAACAGAATGGGCATCCAACAGCAACTGTATCCGCACCAGTGGAAGCAAGTTCCTTGGCACGAATGATGTTCACGCGGTCGTGGCTATCTGGGACGTGTTCTTCCATCCACATTTGAGCACCACCAGCACCGCAACAGAACGAGCCGCGACCGTGACGCTCAGTTTCTACATCGATTCCGCCGATGGCATCTCGAGGTGCATCATATTCACCACCTATTCGACCGAGATAACACGGATCGTGGTAGGTTACTGAACCATCGTGTTCTGGTTCAGGCAGTTTACCCTCGTGTTGCAAATGTGCAATCAATTGAGAATGGTGCATGACCTCAATGTCTTCACCGCCGTAATCCTTGTACTCTTTTCCAAGCGTGTGGAAACAGTGTGGACAGGAGGCAACAACTTTCTTGACGCCAAGTTCGTCGAAGGTCTCCAAATTTGTCTCTGCAAGCATTTGGAACAAGTACTCGTTCCCAGCACGGCGAGCAGCATCACCAGTGCAGCCTTCCTGCATACCGAGGATGCCAACATCTAGTCCTGCTTCCTTCATGATTGAAATGGTATCACGAGCGACTTTCTTATTTCGCTCGTCGAAGGAAGCTGCGCAACCTGCGAAATAGATGTATTCTGCTGGCTCGGCAACCTTCACGTCAAGATCTGCTGCCCAATCTCCACGCTCGTGTGATGGAAGACCGTATGGATTGGAATCAGATTCCAAATTTTCAATGGTAGCCATCAGCGGCATAATGGTATCTTCAACTGCTTCATCAAACTCCATCCGTTCCATCATGAGATGACGGCGGGCATCGGTCAGTTTAGGTACATGTTCGATGTTGACAGGACAAACATCGACACAAGCGTGACATGTGGTACAGGCCCATATTGCCTCTTCACCAAAGCGAGCGATGATGTCTTCTTCCGGTGTTTCACCAGCAAAGAGCTGAGATGCATTTTCGTTGGCATAGTGGCGAACGTCATGAATGATTTGCATCGGATTCAATTCTTTCCCACTCGCATATGCTGGGCACACATCCTGGCACCGTGCACACGATGTACAAGCCCATCCATCAATGAGACTTCTCCAGGACAATTGCGTGTAATTAGCGGCTCCAAACGATTCCAAATCGAGTTCTTCTAACGACACAGCAGAACCGCTTTCGTCTGTTGCAAGAGGTCGCATTTTCGCCATTGGTTCGGTATCGAAAAACGCAACGTTCGGAAGGGCCATGACCAAGTGCATGTGCTTGGAGAGAGGAATCAAAAACAAGAAGGTGCAAATCGCAACCATGTGTGCCCAATAGGCGATGTTGATCGTTGTTTGCGAGGGTGCAAAGGTATCTTGGACCCATGCGCCGATCATTTCCCACATCGGATGTGGATTTTCACCGGCCTCAACGACGTAGGACGTGGTACAAATCGTCATGATGAGGAGGAGAATTACATTGCCCTCAAGTTGCGACTTCCCTTTCAACTTCTCGGGCGTGAACAACACTCGGCGATTCAACGCAAGAAAGCAACCGACAAGGGCACTTGTGTAGCCAAGCTCGACCATACCGTTCCAGATTCCATTCAATGCATCTGGGAGGATGTGTTCACTGAAACGATTGGCTGTAGCCAAGTCAAGCATGTCAGAAGACAGCATGAGGAATCCCCAAAACATCAGAACGTGCATGGTACCAGCAACCTTGTCTTCCAGAACCTTGCGTTGTCCAAGCCAAACGGTGAGGGTTTCTTTCATCCGCTTGCCCCAGGAATCAAAACGCTTGTCTGGAGCGCCTAACAGAACCAAACGTGTTGCTTTCTGCACCTGATAAGCGAAGAATCCAATCGAGATTCCGCCAAGAACAAGGAGTAAGTAATACCCCTTGATTCCTGCATAGGAAACGTCGAGTGGATGTTCCATCATGATTCCCCTAAACACCTCTAATCCTTCAACCCAACGATGAAACCAATACCAATCCTAATGGTTGTGATAGGTCTGCAAGGAACATGGTCAAAGCAAGTGCTCCTGGAAAGTGCATTCTTTTCGGAGAACATGCCGTAGTCTATGGCCAACCCGCATTGGCATGCAGCATTAACCAGCGCATGATCATCGAAATCGAAAAAGAGGAAACGTTCGATTCATGGCGGCTCGATGGCCGGACTTTTAATCCGAGAAAACATCCGCATGTTGAATACATTCGAAAACATCTCCCTCCGCTTGATGGACGACCACTTCACATCCGCATTCGAGGGACGATTCCCAAAGCATCTGGACTCGGATCGTCTGCGGCATTGTCGGTTGCCCTCTGCGGTGCCCTTCAACAACTTCGAGGAGAGCCGATCGATTTGCTTCAAGCTAGTACTCTATCGCATCGTGCCGAGGCCAAGGCACAGTCAGGTCGTGCCAGTCCAGTTGATACAGCAGCAAGTTCCTATGGGGGTTTTGTTGTGCTCTCCGACCATGTCGAAGAAAGTCTTGATTTCATCGAAACTAGAACGATGGAAGTCAACGGACAACAACTGGAATGGCATTTGCATACTTTTAACGCAAACATACCAGAAGACGTTGCGCTTGTGGTGGGAAACACAGGCGTCCATGGGTCAACCTCTGCTATGGTCAAGCACGTCGCAAACCTCATCAAAGACAATCCAGTACGTCAAGTGGAACTCGAAACCATCGGAGCAATCACTCGGAGGGGTATCCAATCCTTGAAGGAAGGCAACATGGAAGCGGTTGGTCAAGCAATGACAGAAAATCACATGGTTCTTCGGTCACTTGGTGTTTCATCTCCTGAACTGGAACGACTCATACGCGCTGCTGCTCCGAGTAGTTTGGGCGTCAAAATGACTGGCGCAGGCGGGGGAGGGTGTATGATTGCTCTAACGAGAAACCCTGAACAAACGGTTGGCGCCATCGAAATGGAGGGTGGTCGAGCGTTTATCTCTGAATTCAATGAGGAAGGTCTGCGATTTGAACATATAAGTTGAGGCCCTATACTGAAAGGATTTCAATCCAAGAGTCGTCCTCTCATTTATATATGCGGGTGGAAAGCCGCAACCCATGACCACCGATGAAGAGCGATTGACTGTCGTCAATGTTGTAGCAAGTACCCGCGTAGCCGAAGAACTCGATCTCCCAGACATTGCAATCCAACTCAACTGTGAGTATGAGCCTGAACAATTCCCTGGTGTCGTTTATCGAGTTACTGACCCGAAACTTGCCATCCTCATGTTCCGTTCTGGACGAGCAGTCTGCACCGGCGGAAAAGACGAGGACAATATTCACACCGGCATCGACCGAATGATCAAGGATCTGCGTGCTGCTGGAATCACAACATGGGATCTCAAGGATGTTGAAATTGAAGTCCAAAACATGGTTGCAACCTACGCTCTTCACTACCCTGAAGATTACGATGGAAATGACAAGTTTACAGGGGCACCACTCGCTGGTGAGCCTCGTAAGTTGAACCTCAACAACCTTACATTCCATCTTCCATTCGACAAAGTCGAATACGAACCAGAGCAATTCCCTGGACTCATTTATCGCCTCGATTATCCAAAGGTCGTCTGCCTGATTTTCGGTAGCGGTAAGATGGTCATTACCGGTGCTCGACACAAGGACGAGATTTTGGAAGCTGTTGAGATCATCAAGGACGAACTCGCTGACCTACTCTGATGCCTTCGGCGCACCCTTCATGTGCAAGAACATCTAAGCACATCCATGGGCGGAGCGCTCAAGTCACGTATCTTGACCCTGCTCGTGCTGGGTCTGATGTTCGGATTTAGTCAGGTTCCATTCATTACGCATCAGATTCAACTCGACGATGAACAGGATGTTCTCAGAACCGGAACAGACCCTGGCGTGACCGACTTACCCTCATGGAGAATTGGGGATAAGTGGATTTATTCAGGAACCTTTGACCCTTCGATCTTGATTTCAGACACCGGCGTCTCTGCAACAGTTGGAGAAATCCGAGGTGATTCGACGGCTGAAGTCATCGATATTCTTGAACTTCAATTCGACAACCGTACAGAATGGGTCTACAAACTTCGAATGACGGCAGACTTCGATAAAAGCGGAGTTGAACTCGATGGGTTTACTGGGAACGCTGAAATTGAGTTCACTCAAACAGAATATCTTCGAGTGAGCGACTTTGCAACGGTCAAGAATGACCTCGACTTGTACATCAAATTCATCCCGTATGGAATTGGTTCCTTGACTCAAATCCTTGGTGACATAACAATCACAAACGAATACAGCCCAGCAACTGAAGCATACGACTTCCCACTTCGATACGGTGAACGCTGGACATCGTTGACCACAGCATCCTCGACGTGGTCTGGTCAAAGTGACTACATCACACCATTCCCGCCCCCTGAGACCGACACCAATACGACAACATGGGAAGTCACTGATGTTGGTCAGCCTCGAAACCAAAATGGGGCCGGTATCGCTTACAGCGGTTGCGATGCATCGTACGAACTCACATCTTGGAATTCAAATGGAGTTTCAACCGGTTACCGCTGGTACTGCCCTGCAGTGAACAATTATGCTTGGAGACACGCTGAGGAAGATGTCGGACTTACAATCGATTTCCGATTGAAACAGTACATGCCGGTCGGATCGTCTGGTGTGGAAAGCAATAGCGATCCAGGAACAAGACCTACCTGTGTTGACGTTGATCCAGAGCGAGCACTCACAGCTCTTGATTCGCCAATGGATGTCTGGGTCCACCTCCATCCATCGTGCTTTGGAACAATCAGTGGCGTCGGCGTAGAGGTGGCCTACGACGGAACCTCAACAACGGTCTATACTGCTTCGAACGGTTCAGCAAGCGTAACCATCAATTCTGGAAACAGCATTGATTATTCTGCAACCAACACCGACTGGGCAAGTCATGGAATATTGGCAAAATCTGGGAATTATGTCGGTACTGCAACCATTACCCTTGATGAGTACCTCGTTGGATTGGACCTCATTGCTGATGAGGAACGCGCTGTTGTGATACGCAACCGCAGTGGTGAAATCAGCACAGTCAGTTCTCTGTCAGGGTACAACGTTCTTCCTGGTGATGAATTGACCATCGAGGTGGCTGTCGTGAACAAAGGCATAACGCCATCAACGCAAACAGATTTGAGAATTTATCATCCAGACAGTTCGATTTTTGATCTTGTACTGCCTTCCCTTGGAACTTACGAATCCCACAAGGTCAACTTTACTTGGACCGTCCCTGTAGATGCATCGATTGGATTGATACCAATCCGCTGGGAGTCCGACCCCTTACAAGTCAATGCTGCGGATGCAAATTCGGACAACGACCTCGGCGAGATTGAATTGTTCATCGGACGATTGCCAACAGCTGTTCTTGAGCCAATTGAAGTGTACACCAACGTCGAGACGGTGATCAACGCTTCAGGAAGTTTTGATGAAGATGGAGGAAACGTTTCCTGTCTGTTCAACATTCCATGGTATGATGGCACACGTAGTGCGGCATGGACCAAAGTTGAATCCATCGATTGTATGCTGAACTGGACATGGACGAACGATGGGGACTATCCAATCGAGGTAACAATCACGGACGAAGAACAGGACGAAGTGAATGCTATTCTGGATGTTGTGATTCTCAACAGAGCCCCGAACATCGAGGTCGTTAGCGCACGAACAGAAGTCAAAGTCGAACATCCAGTCACGCTCTATGCATACGCCAACGATACCGATTCGGAAGATACATTTCCCGGCATTGTCGATGTCTATTGGCCAAATGCAATTTGTGAGGAGGGATATTACACGCGGGTTTGTACAACTACCGCACCAACCGAAGGATGGCATACATTCCAAGCGGTCGGTGTCGATGATGACAGTGCAATGACAATGGCCAGTATTGATATCCGGTTCACCAACATTAATCCGCACGGATTATCCGTGACGATGACAAATGAAAGCGGGCCATTGCCGCTGGATATTCAACAAACGTGGCATGTCCAGGAAGATCAAGTCGTGAATCTCCGTGGGCAAGCCTTGGATTCCATCGATGATTTGGACGGTTTAACACACCGCTGGTGGCCCGACGATCAACAACCAAATTTGATCAAAAAATTCGACGGAAGGGTTTCCGAGTTTGAAATGATGTGGGAAACCTCTGGATTGCATCGAATGCGTCTTGAGGTCAGTGATTCCGAAGGTGCGAGCAGTGGCACGTACGAGCGATGGGTAAGCGTTGCAAATGTCCCTCCTGTTGTTGAGCCGTTGGAAGAGGTACTCCCCTTGGCTGAAGGTGAGGAAGTGCGTTTGGTTGGAAACGCAACCGACACACCATCCGATTATGATTCATTGGTCCGGTGTTGGGATGTTGATCCTGGCCTTGACTCCAACGATTTTGGAGGCGCTGATGATGATTGCGACGTGGCAGGCGACGAGCTTGTTTGGCACTGGAACACAAGTGGAACACATACGGTCATCTACCACGTTACGGATGATGATGGAGTACGTGTCAGCGAAGTTCTTTCAATCGAAGTTTTGAACATCCCTCCAATCGTTCGAACAAAGAGCGTGGTGTGTAACGCATTGGAAACATGTGTTCTCGATGCAACAGATACGATTGACTCGCTCAATGACCTTGACCAAATCACCGTCGTTTGGGATCTGGACACTTCAGTCGACAGCAACGGTGACGGCATCAAAAACAACGATGCTGACGAGGTTGGAAAACAAATCGAACACGTCTTCAAAAAGCGAGGCTCGTATTCAATTCGCGTCATGGCTTGGGATGAGAATCCTGAGCGCCCAGGCACACGAGTGCTCAATATCGAAATTGGGGCCCCAGAGCGCACAATCGTTGAGGAGATGGGTGCTGCTCTCGTTGGCGAAGAGGCAAATCCAATCGCACAATTGTCCCTTCTTGTCATCATGTTCCTCCTCTTAGGCCTCATGACCCGTAGACGCCGTTCTGGTCGTCACCAACGAGCGATGGATCGAATGGATCAACAACAGAATGCTATTTTCAGCGATGAAGAAGTTGGCTTGATGCCTCACGAGATTTCAGCACGCAGAAACCGACCACACGATCCACCGGTTGATCACGCGTTTGACTCCGTCATTCCAGCATCGACTCAATCGACCGGTCCTCCAATTCCTGAAACTGGTTTGCCAAACGGATGGACACCTGAACAGTGGGAACATTATGGCCAACAGTGGCTCGACTCACAACTTGACAATTCCTAAGTACNAGGAAGAGGACATTCGCCCATGGCGAACCGCTTCCCTGCAATGTTAGTGTTGTTTTTGCTCACGTGCACGTCAATGATTCATTTTGTTCATGATGATGTCAACGCACTTGAGGATTTGAATTCGGTCGAACAGAGTTCTGGAACAGCGAGTTCTACCGATACGCCCAGTTGGAGAATCGGGGACAAATGGACCTATGAAACCCAATTCGATGTTGCCCAACTCATTGCGCAGGCCAACGTTTCAGCCAGTTTAAACACACTTACAGGAGATACCGTCTATGAGATTGAAGACATCTTTTTCATCAGCGTTGATGGTATTCAAACCCTCTCGTATAAGATGAAGATTGAAGGCGCCTTTTCATCTGGAAACAGCGGAGCAAATCTCGAAGGTGTCTCTGGAAGGCTGGACATCGATTACACTGGCGAGGACATCATACGTGTCCGTGATCTTGCTGTCATTAACTCAGAATTCGAACTTGATGTCGACTTTGCCCCATTCAACCTTGGATTCCTAACTCAGAACATCGCTACGATTAATTTTGACACCTATTATGACCCTCCCAAAGAGCGTTATGATTTCCCACTCCGAACAGGCGATCAGTGGTACATGCCGTTCATGTCAGGCACCAGTGTCAGCGGTAGTTCAGATTACTTCGATCCATCAACGTTTGATACGAATGGGGCTGAGAACAATTCGTGGCAAGTCACCACGGACGGTATTCCAACAGAAGATGGGCTCAACATCAAATACGAAGGATGCGATGATTCCTACAAAGTCAATGAATGGAACGCAACTGGAGTGAACTCTGGATTCAATTGGTACTGTCCTGCTGTCCGATTCAATGCATGGATTCGAATCTCGAACGCTGCAGGTTTTACCATCGACTGGTTGTTGAAGGACTACGAACCTGTCGACTCGTTTGGTGTCGACAAACGAACGAACCCTGGCTCAAGAAACATTGAGATTGATGTTGAAACCCAATTCATTGCCACACTGCCCGACACCATGTCAAAGATTTACGCAACCTATGCTGTAGCTCCGAACGGTGTTCCTGAAGTCAATAAGAATCTGCAATTACGGTACGAAATGACTGGAACCCTTCTCAATCCGACAACCAACGGCAGTGGCCAAATCGAGGAATCAATCAACGTATCGAATGTAGTTGACGATACCACTGCAAGCGATGATTACAGCAGCAATGGTGTGATTGTTTGGGACCCTGTTCAGGAAATAATTGGAGTTGCAACTATCGTGATCGACCTTTCGGTCGTAGGAGTCGATCTGGTCGCCCAAGAAGATTCGATTATCGTCACGCGGACAAGAGGGGCTGAAGTGGTAACGTTGTCAAAATCCATTGGATACAATGCCCTTCCTGGTGATTTGCTTAGCTTTTCACTTCCTGCACAAAACCGAGGTGTGCTACCGTCTCCTTCAACCGAAATGGAGATTGTTGTCCCCGATGGCGATTCTAGCCGTCAAGCAGTACCGTCCATCGATGCATACAGTGAGCAACGAATCGACATCGATTGGACCGTACCACAAGGGGCAACAGTCGGCAACCANACCNTGACCTTCACCGTCGATCCTGATGAGCTTGTCACAGGGGATGCAAATCGCAGCAACAACCAAGCTGAAATTGAAATCTTCATCGGACGAGCACCAAATGCCTCGATAACAATCGATACAGGGAATTACACGTTTGAGGACGTCTTCATCGATGCAAGGGCATCTTTTGATCCGGACGGTGGAGATGTTGAGTGCAGGTTTGAAATCGAATCAAGACCAGGATTGATCGATGTCATCACGACACCTGATTGTGCAATCTACTGGAACTGGTCCAATAATGGAGACTGGGAATTGCGAACCATCGTCACCGACAATGAACTCGATTCAACCGTATTGATCAACAACATCACCATTCTCAATCGTGCACCATACGTCAATCTCAGTCACGTAGCAGAAGTTGAAGTCGAATCGACCATCACCATCGATGCGAGCGATAGCGGGGATATTGACACGGTGTCCCCGTCAGGACAACAAGTGAGCATCTCTTGGCCCGGTTTGACCTGCGCTGAAGGCCTTACGCAACCCACATGCACATTCACTCCATACGAAGAAGGNACGATGCCAATACGAGCAATNGCCACCGACGATGATGGAGCACAAACAGAAGTTCTCTCCTCAATTCAGGTTCTCAACGTTGCACCAACAATTGGTGAAATTGAAGTCTGGATNGCTGGCGTGAACACGCCGTTTGATGCAAACGGAACCTGGATTCTCCANGAAGATCAGACAGTGACGCTTCGTGCCCAAGGNTCGGATACCNTGAACGACCGTGATGGGCTCATCATCGATTGGAATCTAAGCGATGTACTCGACAACTTCACAGCATCAACAGATGGCTCTGCCTCAGATTTCGAAACATCATGGCCAACTTCTGGAGAGCACATCATTTCTGTGCGCGCAGTTGATGATAATGGTGAAACTTCATCCCCTTCGCTTGCAAAAGTCACCATCGAGAACGTGGCACCGACCATCGAGGCTCAACCAAACTTCCAAAACGCGATACTTCAGGTTGAAGCACTGAAAGTGTTTGAGGACGACATGGTCGAGTTCGACGTAATTGTCGGAGACACTGCATCAGACATCGATTCGTTGCAGGTCTGCTGGGACATTGACGGAACTCGAGACGCAGATTTGGATGGAATTATGAACAACGATTGTGATGTGAATGGAACCCACTTCGAATACGCATGGGAATCAAGCAACCCCCAGTATCACACCGTTACCGCTTGGGTCATGGATGATGATGGTGCCATGGATTCCTTATCTGCCGTTGTGAAAGTCGAAAACGTGATGCCAACCGCAAGTATCTCGTACGCAAATGGTTCACTTGAAAACCTCATCCAAGGCGACACTCTCAATCTGTCTTCAATGGGAACATCGGATTCAGATTCTGACAAATTGAATTTGCTCTATGTTTGGAATTTTGAGTGGAGAGGTGAAGGAGATCTCGGAGAAGTCGGCCCTACCGTATCAATTTCGGACCTGCCTGTTGGAACATGGACCATCAATCTCACTGTCACCGACGATGATCTCTTCTCCGATACCTACACCATTACCATCGAAGTTGCTGAACCCCCGCCCGAGGGATTCCTCGAAGAATTTAGTGAAACGCTTGGGATTCCAACCACGATGTCGGTTGTCATCCTTTGCTTAATTGGCTTGGTCATCGTCTTGGCTTCGTTCCTACTGATTACTCGCCGTGCCTCACCCGATGTATTGGAAACCCCTTCGACCAAAGCGTGGGATTCAGCGCCTCTACCGAGTTATTCTCCAACAGAAATGCCAGCGTATGAACAACCAGCTGCACAGCAGCAAGCGCCAGTACAACCCGTTGTTGAACAGCCTGTTGCCAACCAAGGCCCTCCACTACCAGCAACCGGCCTTCCAACAGGTTGGACAATGGAACAGTGGGCATACTATGGTGAACAGTATCTGGCTGCAAATCAACCACCTACGCCCACCTTTGAACCGACACCTTCAATGCCTACTACATCTGCACAGAATACGAATCTCTCCAACCTTTTGGATGATTTGGACTTGTGATTGTGATGGGAAATTTGTGGCAATTCTTCGGACTTCCTGACCCAGATGCAGGCGTAGTTGCAAGACCCGCTGAAGCTCGAGAAGTACCACAAAACCCGAGACTCACGAGTTCCCCTGAAGAGATACCTGCGCCTGTTGTCGAGGAAGCAATCCTCGAACCAACACAGGTCCAATCTCATGCGTGGAACGGACCTGTAACACCAGATGGAGAACCGTTTCATGATCTTTCAAATCACAACATGCGAGTAAACGCACGACCAAATCGGGCCTTGCGATATGTGAAACCCGATGAAAAACATAGAATCCGTACCCGTGATATCGCACAGCGAATTGCGCAAGGAGACACCATCATTGTTGATCTTCGAACACTTGTCCACATGGAATCCCATCAGCAAGCTTGTCGTCGAGAATTGCGAGTAATGTGTGAACAGACTGGCGTGGGCGTCTTCGCATTGGATTCAGAAGACAAGTTGCTTTTGATTCCAGGAGCGGATGTCGTTGTCGATATTGAGAAGCATGAATTGGGCCTTACTCGAATTCTCAATGCAGCCTGAGGTGGAAAAGTGAAGAGCAAAGGGCAATTCACGGGTTCATATCTTGAACTCTTTACCTCCTCGATGTTCTTCTTCATCGCTTTGACATTCCTCCTTTCATGGTTGACGTTTTATTCACCGTATGACCTCTTCAACAACGAAGATCGACTGGCAGTCATGAATTTTGTTTTGATTACACTCTTCGCATTGGGCCCAATCATGGGAATTTTGGCAGGTATTGCCTTTGACACACTACCTCTTGTGTACAACATCCCATCGTTTGAAAAAACTACAATGCGGCATTATTTGCAACTCAACGTCATTGGTCAATTGTTCGTGCACATCGGCATCTATTCAGGAAACTGGGAGCTGTTCATCGAACTTGCAGGGATTGGCATTGTATTGATGTGCTTGGCTTTGCTTGCGTTAACCTCTCCCTCGATGGATATTGTCAAACAAAAGAACAAATCAGGTGAAATCGGTGTCTTCTCCTACGCCCCTGGCCTTGTCCTCGTGGTCTGTGCTGTGTTTATTGGCGTTTCATGGTTCACTCGGGAAATCACTGGTATGATCGAAGTTGGTATTGCTTTTATCGTCGCAGTCTTTTGCACGATGATGTTGTCGACAACGTTGCTCTCGCACTTTAACCGGAGACTTGGTTGGAATGCAACAAACTCAGCAACGCTCCCATTCCGATTTTTGATGCTTCTTGTGTTGGGAGGAGGATATGTTGTTGTCAGTTTCCTCAGAGCGCGTGAACACATCGGGGAGGGACTTGTTGATGTCTGGTTTGCTGTCATCCTGTTGAACGTCTTTTTCATCATCAATCCACTCAAAGTCCTTCGATTTTCCTTTGGGCGATATTCAAAACCACATTCCAACTTTGTTGTCATTGGTTATTTTCTCTTACCCCTCTTGGCCATGGTATCCGTTGCTCCGATTTGGACTGGACACGGTGGATTGGCCAACATTCAACCTACACACTGGTTGTTGATTGCTTATTCATGCTTCTTCGTTTTCAGTGGTTTTGCAATCTATCTTCACCAAGACCATCTTCACTATCCGACAGCTGCTCGTGGAACGTATTGGCACCTTGTCATCCTCTTCCTCACATCAGGTGCACTGATGACGTGGTCGTTGTTCCAACGCTCAATTCTGCTTGACGAAAATTATGACCCGATCTACGTTTGGATTGTCACACAGAGTGTTGCATCGTTCCTTTTGGCGGTTCTCTTCATCAAACATACGATATTCCCTGCCGACAACTGGCATCGCATACCTATGTTTTACGATCGGTTCATCGAGAACAACGACTGAACATCATCGAGATAATCCAGCGAGGATTGCGTGAACCCCAAAACTGTGTATTCTGAACCTTCGACAAGGGTCGCATACTGTCCCATCAGTCCTGCTAAGTCATAGCCGCCGGCTTTACCGACCCATGATTCCGATTCAATTAATTCAATCAAATCGTCATCGGAAAAATTCTCAATTTCAACCAAAGCATACTCGACACTCGTCTGCCATTTTCCCAAAGCATGAACCATGGTTGCAGACCATACTCGATGTCGGCAACCTCTGAGTCTGAGCAGCATCGTCGTCGCCTCTTGTTTTGATGTTGGTTTTCCAAGGGCTTCCCGAGCATCATCTGGGTCCTCAACAAGGGTATCTGCAACGATGACAACATCGTATTCATCAGTATGTTTGACTGCATTCGCTTTCCGAGTTACAACCTGTTGTACTTGATTGGAGAGTGCTTCCCGTGGGACGGACTCATCCACCCCTTTGAGCGCAACCTGTTGGACGTTGGAAAAGCGCTCGCGAAGGATCGAACCTCGGCGTTCAGATGCGGATGCTAAGAGGATGCGCACAAACAGGCCTGTTGTAAAACACACATCAGACTTTTCAAATAAATCGAGGGTGAATTTCAAGTGTTGGATGGTTTTCCTTAAATCGAGGCGGAGATATGGACATCATGGAACGAATTCCCACACATGTGGAAGGACTTGATGACAATATGCAAGGTGGAATTCCAAAAGGACACATTTGTATTGTTGCAGGTGCTTCTGGTGCGATGAAATCCAGTGTTACATTCTCTATGCTGTACAATGCTGTACTGTATGGTGAAACCAGTGGAATCTATGTCACGCTTGAGCAAGGAAAAGAGTCGCTACGCGCCCACATGTCAAACATGGGAATGAACGTCGATGATCCTCGTGTACGGAATCGAATTGCCATCATCGATTTGTCCGACTTGCGTGTTCAACTTGATGAACAGGGAATGAGCAATCGTGTTGACTGGATGGGGCAACTCATCAAGCAACTTACAAACTACAGAAAATCGATTGGATTTGAATTGCTGGTGTTCGACTCCCTGGGGGCATTTTTCACATTGACAAAGATGGAAAACCCTCGTGATGAGATTTTCCGTCTGTTTGAAGCTGTTCGACGACTCGAACTGACCTCCTTCTTCATCTGTGAAATGACTGGAGAAAATCACAAACAGTTCGGAGAATATGGTGTTGAAGATTACCTTTCAGATGGTGTCATTCACTTGGTCATGGATCGAAAAGAAGACGATGTACAGAGGAAACTGGGTATCATCAAAATGCGTCACACCCGTCACGCTTTGGGGTACAAACCTTTCAATTGGAAGCAAGAAGAACAGCGATTCTCTGTTCTTTGATCACTCAACCGTCACAGATTTTGCGAGATTTCGTGGTCGATCGACATCGTTGCCGAGTTCTAGCGCAGCGTGATAGGCGATGAGTTGGGTTGGTAGAACGGTCAAAAGAGGCGTCAACATGGGGATTGTCGACGGTACTGGAATGCAAATGTCGCCTACCTCTGAGATCGGGTCCCCTTCCTCATGAATGAGGATTATTTTCGCTCCACGTGCTTTGCATTCGTGGATTGCGTTGAGGGTGCGTTCCTGTACACCATCGTCTGGAGCGATGACAACAATTGGGGAATTCTCTTCGATGAGTGCGATAGGACCGTGTTTCATTTCTCCAGCAGGATATGCAAGGCAGGGGATGTATGCGATTTCCATCAACTTTAGAGCACCTTCCGATGCGACAGGAGATGAAATTCCACGACCCAAAAACAGGACGCTTTTCGCTTTCAAAATCAACTCAACTGCAGCGTTAATCGGACCAGGATTCTCGAGATAGGTTCGGATTTTATCAGGCAGTTTACGCATTTCGCGCCCAATCATCTTCCCCTTTGTTTTTGAGAGATGTCGGCTGCGACCGAGTTGCAGTGAGAACAGCGTTAGAGCACCTACCATGTTTGTGAATGCCTTGGTTGAAGCCACGGATTGTTCCGGACCTGAATGAATGTAGACTCCTTTGCCACATTGTCGAGCGATGCTCGATCCAACCACGTTGACTATTCCATAAACATCAGCCCCCTTTCGCTGTATTTCCTTGACTGCAGACAAGGTATCTGCGGTTTCACCTGATTGTGAAATAGCAAGATGGAGTGCGTTGGGATTGATCACTGGATCGTTTGCATTAAACTCGCTCGCAACGTGAGACACCGCAGGAACGCGTGCCCACTGTTCGATTAGAATCTGACCAATTTGAGCTGCATGCAATGCAGTTCCGCATCCAATCAGCCGCACGTGAGGGAGTTGTGCTAGATTCTGTGGTTGAATCTGAAGACCACCCAGCACTGAGGTCCCTTCAGCGTGTCGGAGTCGCCCAGATATGCAATGCTGCAAGGATTCGGATTGTTCATGAATTTCTTTCAACATGAAGTGTGGATAATCTCCAATCTCACTCTCACTCCATTCCTCCTCAAGATGAAGCAGCATCGATTCAACCTCCTGTCCATCGGTTTGCATAACTTGGAAATCACGAGCACTTACTTTTGCAATTTGTCCATCTTCGAGAGCAACCAGTTGGTCGGTATGTTCTCGAATTGCATGAGGGTCACTTGAAACAAACATTTCCTCTTTCCCTCGACCGATGATAAGAGGTGAGCCGTTGCGTGCGCACAACACATAATCATAATCTTCGAAGAGAACACAAAGTCCCCAGGTCCCTCGTACCATGGAGAGAACGCTTTGTAAGGCTTCAAGAGGTTCTTTTCCTTGATCGAGTTCCATTGCTATGAAGTGACAAAATATTTCAGAATCGGTTTCTGAATTGAGTTCAACGCCTATTTTCGTGAGGCGCTTACGTAGTAGGTTTGAATTTTGAAGAATCCCATTGTGGACAATGGCAACCTTTCCATCGTTACTTACGTGAGGATGTGCATTCTCTTTTGTGACTCCACCATGAGTCGCCCATCGAGTATGTGCGATACCCATTGAACCTTTGAGTCGAGGAAGTGCTGATGCCATTTCAGAGATTTTCCCCGTGTCTTTGTACGACTGCAATTGACCGTTCTTGACGACGATTCCACTGGAATCATAACCGCGGTACTCAAGACGAAGTAGACCTTTGACAAGGAGGTCAGACGCGCTCTTTTTGCCAATGTAGCCAAAAATTCCACACATACTACAGCCTCAAAGGTTGAACTTCTCAGAACAGATTGGACATGTAACTTGTGATCGCATCAAGTCGGTTACTGGGAAATTTGCGTTGCATGACGGACATACTGCCTGACGTCGTAACGGTGGCAGTTCTGCCAGCGGTGGAAGATCGCCCAATGCGAGTTCTGGAGCAGGTAATGATGAATCGATTTCGGCATCAAGGATGCCGGGTGCGGGTATTGCAGGTTCGAATGCAGGTAGGCCTTTTGAAACAATTTCAGCGATTTCTCGATCCTGTTTCCGCTTCATTCGGCGATTCAAGCGTGCATTTCCTTCTCCAGCAATGCTCTTGGCTTCAAGCTCATCAGAGAGCGTTGGCTCCTCAATTTCAAGTTGAACCGGCGCACTTACAGGCACCGATGCGACCAGTTCTTCTTCGACATCTTCCTCTACTTGAACCAAGATGGCTATTTCGTCTTCATCTACTTCCAGCGCGTCCAACGCAACGTCTTCCTTTCTGCTTGAACGAAGTGTAACTACAACCATAGCGAAGATGATGACAAGAGTCGAAACAAGACCGTAAAAGATTCTTAGTTTATTCTCGGTTGAACCAGGAAGTGGCTCAAGCAATTGCTCGAGCAACGATTTCGGATCTTCAGCCTCTTGCGGAGCATCCATCAGGAATTTTTGCATCGAGAAACGGCCTGTGGATGAGACGGTGAACATGATTGCATCTCGGTCATTCATGCTGTAACCCAAGAGACTCTTTTTCTCGGAGACAATGTTGCCTAAACCAACTACTGGAAGTTCTTCACCACCTGTCTCTTGAGTTGTGAGTATTCCATAGCGTGCAACCTCTCCCCGAACCGTGATTTCATTGTAGAGCACTTCGACGGTATCCTGTCGCTGGTTGAAGATCATCTTCGTAGTTCCCGGTGCTGAAATCGTCTGAATTTCCTCACTCCAGTCGCCTGTGGTTGCAAGGACTGCAACGCTTGCATCTCGTCCCGATCCTTCAATCCAACCAGCAAAGAAGAATCTCTCACCACCCTTCAACAAGGTACCAAGTTGAGCAGAACTTGCTTCATCACCAATCGATGATTGATACGACCACAAGCTTGAGTCCAGTTCCCCTCGAGAATACATCAGTCCAGTACGCTCTATTCCTGTTACATCATCTCGCAACTCCTGGTAGAGAACGTGCAGGATGCCATCGGAGAGAAGGGTTGCAAGTTGATCTCCATCACTTGGATGGATGTCGACCACAGGTACATGTGTCCGCATTTCAGTCCAGTTATCACCCACATCTGGAGTTGTTGAATGTATGCTAAAGATTGAGGTCAAATCAGTCCACGATCCTCCGGCCGATATGTTTCTGAAATAACCAGAGAGAACAACCGTTTCATCTTCTTGTGCTAAATCCAATCCCCAGTATTGACCCTCGGAAATCTTCAGCGGTGTAAGATGATGATGAACTGGAAGCATTTGGCCAGTCGCTGAAAATGATGTCATTGCAACGTCATTGAGGTAGTAGCCCTGCTGGGATTGTTTTCGACTTGTCCATGCAGCATGGGCGAGGCCATCCTCGCGAACGATGACATCGATTTCTCCACCCCAGTTTTGATCGATGAGCGTATCCGTAAGGAGCAACAATTCCTTGTTAAGAGAGCGCACGTGCAATTCACCATCGATTGTGGTGAACAACAATGTTGAAGATTCGACCCCAGCAAAGGCCACAGGGTACTCAGATTCCGATAAGGAGAGTGTCGCAGAACCTTGACCCGAGGATATGTCGCTCACGACAACTGTGAAGGTGTGTTGGCTGAATTCGCTCTCAACACCGTCCCCGGTCAGAGTTGCTCGATAGAGAACAGCCCCGATCTCATCGCTGATGTGCCTGAACTTGGCATCTTGCGATCCAGATTCGATTGTTGCCCCGGGAACGAAACTAATTCGCTCTTCATCGATGGATTGCCAACCGGCCTCAGGCACCCAATATTCAAGCAGCATATCCAACGATACAGCATTTGACGTTCCGAGATTATCAACTCGGATTGAGATAACGAATTCTTCATCAGCTAATGGCACATTGGGAAGCGTTGTTACTGCGCCAGGAAGGTACCGGAGAACAGGTTGTTCTGGACGTTCAAGAATTTCGAACGGGAAGGTCAAGACATTGTCCTCTGGTTCCAAATCGCCCTGAGCATCGTTCGGATCAAGTTCGATGGTGACATCATGAAGGCCAGCGACGCTCGCTTGCCAAAACAGGGTTACGCCCACTGATTCACCCTTCTCCAGTGAAGGAATGAGGCCTTGTGAGGGATAGACCTCAGATTCTTCCCCTGGGGCGGTGAGTCGAACAAAGACGTCCGTCGCAGCTTTGTCACCAGCATTGTACACTTCGAATTGTACCTCAAGCAAGCTGCCTGCATAGGCTGATTCAGCGGGCAATTTCTGGTCATAAATTTCAACCTCGCCTTGGAAACGTAGTGAGGGAGCGGGTTCGATGTTGTCAATCGTGTAACTTCTTGACGAAATTGGACTGATGAAGCCTGTTTTGTTCACCATTCGCACCGATATTTCACGATAGCCATCCTCCACTCCCGTGGAGTCCCAATCAAACGACCAAGAGGCACTTCCATCTTGACCAGGACCATCATTTTCGGTCAACATCGTTCCAAGTTCCCAATCACTATCATCAACTTGGTACTCGATTCGATCATGCTCAACGCCTTCAACTTGGCCAGAAATTTCAACGACACCCGAGATGACATTACGAGAAATTGGAGTTTCTATGCTGACTCCAGTTCTCGATATTTGGAATGTCCGAAGGGCCGTGTTGGATTCATTCCCTCCTTCATCGCTTGCAATTGCGTAGACGATAACGAATTCATCGTCCGATTGAACCCATGAATTCTGCAATTCAAGGTCGTAAAACCAGTAGTCCATTGTACCGTTGGCTTCGGTCCAATCGAGCAATGTCCTCGGCGATTTGTCGTTCTTACCATCGTTGTTTGCGTCACGGAACGTAAAGCGTTGTTCGACCTTGATTTCGACCTTGTCATAATCAAGCCCTGTCATGTTGACATCGCCCGAAATTCGAGTGAACGTGTTCGCCATAACCCATGTGCCGTTTACGGGGAAGGAAATATTCACATCGCTGGTACTCGCACGCAACCCGTTGTCACAAGTTGTCCCCTGAATGAATGAGATTGCGCATGAGGCATCGATGATTCCGTACCCAAAGGTCTCATTCCATCGCGAAACAGATTCATCTGCAGGCTCACCTCGTGGTTCGGAAGAGACTCGAACGATTTCTTTGACCTCTTCGGGAGTCAGGGAAGGGTCCGCTTCCAGAATCAATGCAATGACACCGGATGCAATGGGTGTCGCCATGCTTGTGCCTGATTTTGAATCGTATTGATCGTCTGCAAGAGTGGCGGGAGACCCTGGGAGGCCAAAGGATGCGGCATATGTGGCTGAGATGATGTTTGAGCCGTAAGCAGTTACATCTGGTTTTTCTTCATCGGATTCATCATCATCGTTGTCTGAATTTCTTGGACCGTAATTTGAAAAATCAGACATCTCATCGTCCGTTCGTACGATTGTGTTGAGGTCGTTCACAGAACCAATCGTAATCGCTCCGTCGGCACTTCCCGGTGAGGGCACACGATTTGTTCCGTCGTTTCCTATGGCGACAACGCAGACGATACCTGCTTCTGTTGCTTGGTTGACGAGATTCGCACCTGCACCAGAGCCATTGTCACCTTGATCACCGGGTAACAGAGGCCCTCCACCCAATGAACCGTATGACATGGAAGCGATTTGTATTCCTCTGTACGAGCTGTTCACACCCCAATCCGTATCGGCGTTGTTGATCATCCATTGAAGGCCACGGAGACTGTATTGTGAATTTGTTCCACCTCCATCGGTGAGGACTTTGATGTCGATTAGTCCAGCACCAGGGGCGGTACCCATATGCACCCTCGACGAATCTCCCGTTCCAAGGGCTGAACCGGCAACGTGCGTCCCATGTCCGTTCCCATCATCTGGATCTGCAGCCCCTGATTCATCCGGATTCTGTGCAGTAGCATCGTATCCAGCAATCCATTTCCTGTCGGAGTAGGAAGTTGCATCAGCATCTGGCGCATCGTTGACATCATCGAAGTCATTGAGTGAGCGATGTTCGTTGTCAACGCCAGTGTCGAGAACAGCGATAATGACGCCCGATCCCGTATATCCCTGTTCATGTGCAGCGAATGGATACTCCTCCGATGGGCGAGCAAGTGCTGAGCGTGATGCGACATCGTTGTTCGGAACCATAACGTTCTGCATCTCGATTACCACGACACCGTGTAGATGATAGATATCCAACAATGCTGAAACCGGAACTTTGTCAACAGCAACGGCATCAATGCTTCGAATGACCTCGAAGAAAGCCCCTCCCTCTGAGCCCACCCATCCGTGTTGTTCAAGGGTAGAACGGAGTGCATTGGTCTCCTTTTCAGCAGGATACCACGCGTAATCGACAACGATAGCCACCGTCTTTCGGCCATCAGGACCAATGATTGCTGTTGGAGACATTGAATCAAGTCCACTCATAACGCGTTGTAGGCGGTCGTCCATACCGTTCCAATCAAGATCAGGTCCATACGCCTGCCACCATCCATAATCCATGTTGGCTTCTCGACCGTCCCGTTCGAACATCCTCAAGGGGCGGTCACACACTTCATCACCGCACATCAATGGCGGCAATCCCTCAACAAGAATGGGGGGTGCATGCGTTGGCTCTTCCACTTCTGGTGGTTGATCTATGGCTTGAGTTTGTGATGAAATCGGCAACAAAAGCATAAGCAAAACCAAGAACATCGCTTGCCTTGGATTCGAGTATGTTGACCATCCGCTCATAATCGCCATTCCTTACCACAAATCGATATATTTTGATGCTATCGCTTCAACGTGCGATGATACAGCATGATTAGCCTTGTTTTGGCCATGTGAGATGATTCGGTTCCTTCGAACATTGCAATTGAGGACCTGTCCTGCGTTCAACCATTCCCAATGGAGATTGGCAAACGGGGCATTCGGCTGCTTCAGCAATATGTCCAATCCACGCAATTCGTGTTTCTGCCTCATCTCCTTCTTCCCTTAATTTTCGTAAGGGACTTTGCAGTTTCTTTGGCACGGCATAGCCGAGTTCGGTCCAAGGATCGTCCATGGACGATATGTCGACCATCGACGATTTCATCCGATCAAAGCCTGCTCTTAGATTTCCAAATCCTTTGGGCCCTCCATCGACAACACCTAGTGGATATGGTCCACCTTTTGCGATGAGAGGAACCAAAGCATAGGCGAGGACAAAACCTCCGATGTGCGCCATGTGAGCCACCGTCGAGTAACCACCCAATCCAACTGTGTTGAACGCTCGAACCAATTCAAATCCAAAATAGAACAGAGCAATGATTGTTACTGGCCAAGGCCGTATCAGAATAAGTGGGAAAGGAATTTCATCTCGAGGCCATCCTGAGAGGTACGCTCCAAGCAAACCGTATGCTGCGCCGGAGGCACCCCAAGCGGGGGTTAATGAACCGCTGTTGAAGAGTACCCATGCGATTGAACCACCAAATAAACCAGCGACGTAGATTATTGTGAATCGTTTGGTTCCAAGTCGTTGCTCGAGAGGAATCCCCACCAAAGCAATGACCAGAACGTTGCCAAGGACGTGAGTGACATCCCAACTGCTGTGGAGGAATCCCGCTGTGAAGAGTGTTGGGGAGTACACAGGAGAATCCAATCGGCTCGGTATGAGCAGCAGATCACTCCAAACAAATCGGAGTTCAAAGCCATAATTGACAAGAACAACATAACCATACTGGACAATGTAACCCATCAACAATGCAACAGAGATTCCCAAAGCAACTGGAGTTTTGTTCTTGTAGGAATAAGCGATTGGTGCTGTGACTGCTGCAAGCCATAGGACAAGAATCGCCCACTCAGCGGGACCAAAAGTTGTGAGATACAACTGCCCCATGGTTGTCCGAGTATTTGCTCGACTAAGGGTCTTGTCCTGACGTAGCATTCATTCATGTGGGGGTTTTGGGCTGGATATGAGCGAAGTGCTCCTCTCACTCAACGGCGTTTCCGTGCGCCGAGGTTCTTCAAACGTCCTGAAGAATCTTGATCTTGAGGTCTCCGGAGGGCAACTTGTCTTGTTGAATGACAAAAATGGTGGAGGGAAATCAACCATCATCGAGGCCGCTGCAGGCATTCATCCACTTGAAACAGGTGAAATACGACACCACGGGAACGTCATTCTCGATTCATCGGGACGCTCGAAACAACCTCAATTGGCCTTCGGCCTGACGTTACAATCGGATGGATGCATTGGTAGCCAGCGAGTAGAGGAACACATCCTGAATGCGCTCGATGTTGTCGGAGGACGTATCCAAATCGATACCTGGTTGGAACGATACAACCTCACACACCGCCGTCATGACCTCATCTCACACCTCTCTGGAGGACAACGAAGGAAGGTTGCAATGCTTGCTGGCATCTTACCAGGCTTTGTCGGGGAAACACCGCGTTTGCTTTTCTTAGACGAACCAGCAGCAGGCTTGGATGAGGATGCCCGGACGGCGTTGGTCGAAGATCTTCAGCATCTTCGAGAACGGGGCAATTGCATTCTGTTGGCAAGCCATCATTCCGATTTCAACGCATGTGCAACGCACATCTTTCGAGACAACGAGCTGAACGTCAATGATTCGAACACCTCCAATGTTCACGAGATGGTCGACATCAAGACAACATCAAGTCAGAGTGGAGTTGTATTCAGAACCGGTCTCGCTCTGAACCAACGTACGCTTTCAACACTTGCGAGCAATGGTATTGCAGGATTCTTGACCTTGGGGATGTTACTCGCCCTTGTTGATTCTTCTGCCATTGATTCAAACCTGATTCAGGCATCAGGCCTGTTTCTGAGTGCAGCCTTTGCTGCTGGCCTTGTTGGCGACAGCATGGTCGCGATGCTGCATGAGCATCGAGCATTGGATTGGTGGAAAGCACATCGGCAAGGTATACCGAATTCTTACTTGCATGCGCTCATCCTTGGTGCTGGGCTAACTGCCCTCACCCAATTGGGTTACGATCAGGACATCTCGTGGATCATCGTGACCATCGGAGGTTTGCTAACGGTGTCCACCATGTTTGTCATTCGAGGAATCGATCTTGCAACCTCTCGCCTGGCGCGGCCTCGAGCAGCATTCACAAGGATTCTTACGCCCATACTGATCCTTCCGTTCGCTCTGTTTGTTCAATGGATTACCGATTCCAATCTGTTGTGAATGCAATTCTTCAAAGCGAAGAGTTCTGTGGACGATGCATGACCAAGCGAATTGCAGAGACAATTCTCTTGTATGGATTCATTGGAATCGGAACCACACTTGGTCTTGCTTTCTTGGCTGCACCGAGTGTGTCAATCAATGCCTTTGAATCCCCCAACGCACAGCGTATCTTCTATTGGCACGTTCCCGCAGCATGGGCAGCGTTCATCGCTTTTGGATTCTTATTTGTAGGGTCAGCGATGTGGTTCTTCAAGCGCTCAAACGCTGGATGGAGAATGCACGTCGCTGGTGCTGAAGCAGGATTAGCAACCGGTCTTATGACCGTGTGGAGTGGAATGGTTTGGGGCGCAGCAGAATGGGGCGTCCCGTGGGATTGGACCGACGTCCGATTGAACACATTCGGCTTGCTTACATTCCTCGCCTTGTTTTTGGTGCTGGGGCGTCAATCGCAACCGGATGGGGTTGAAACACGAGACACATTCTCCAGCTTCGGTCTGTTTGGATTTGTTCTTGTTCCCGTTACCTATGTTGCAACTCGACTCTGGCAAATTCGACACCCTGGCCCTGTTATCGGCGGAGGCGAAGAGGGGAGTTTGAACAGTGAGATGGGATTGATTCTTCTCGTTGGCGCCATTTCATTCACGTTGTTCATCATCGGACACATGCTCATGAGCATGAGAATCACCTCACTTGAACAACGATTGGAAAGTATTCAAGAAGCAATGGATAAGGTGTAATCATGGCGGAGGAGATGACGTTTCTTGCTGTGGCCTATCTCGGGATGCTCATCGCCATCGGCCTTTGGACATGGACTGTGTTCTCAAGGAGCAACGACTTAGAACAGCGTATCGAAGCAGTCGAACAGAGCATGCAAACAAACCATAGCAACGAGGAGTGAGTCCAATGAGCCAAGGACTGGGTGGCGAGTTTTGTCTCGTTTGTGGTAATGAACCACCACTCTTTACAGATCGAATGTGTGAGCCATGTACTCGAAAACGAACAAATCTTGCAAACGTTCCCGAAAACACAAATTTTACCCAATGCGCTCGATGTGGGCTCATCGATATCCAAGGTCGTTGGGTCAACATACCTGAAGATACGCTTTGGGACGAACTGATTCAACGCAATGTTGCTTTTCATGAGCGTGCTGAGGAAATCGGACTCGGATTTGAACCGAGAACGGTCTCAGACAGGCACACGTTGCTTCACATGCAAATCGAAGGTGTCATTGACGATTTGTTGTACACCGAGGAGCACACGATGCGTGCCCGCCGTTCCAACGGAGTGTGCCTTACGTGTACACGTCGAGCAGGCAACTATTTTGAAGCGACCGTGCAACTTCGTTCAACGGGTCGCCGACTCGGAGAAGATGAGTTGGACAACCTGCGATCGAGCCTTGATAGCGTGATTGAGAATCTAAGTGACGATCCCATGTTTTTCATCACCAATGAGGGCCCTGTTACTGGAGGATACGATGTGGTCATGGGTTCAAAAGGCTTGGCTCGTGCATGGGGCAGGCACTTAACAGAAACATGGGGAGGGCAAGTGACTGAAACCAATTCTACCGTTGGCCGCAAGGACGGCGTCGACGTCACTCGATTGACGCTCCTGTACCGAAAACCAGGCTATGATTTGGGAGATGTTGTCCGATGGCGAGGTGAATTATGGCGTCCTAGTTCTTGGAGCAAAGATGGAGCAATAATGGAGCGCATTTCTCGACAGGAACGAACGGGGGCAACGTGGCGTGATCTCGAAGGGGTTACCGTACTGGCGCAGATGAAAGATCATCTTACAGTTGACATCCTCAACCGTGATGATTCGGCAGCAGAATTCCTAGACCCTTCCTCTTGGCAAATGACGTCCGTACGACTTCCATGGGATTTTGACGGTGCTACACAACTCCGTCTGGCCCGCATCGATGGCGAATTCATTGCCTTGCACGATATGGCACTTGACCACCCGAATTCATAGGAGTGCATATGAAGGTTGAACCTTCCATAGAACCATGGCCGATGATGCGTTGAACATTGATGATTTAATTCAACAATTGGATTCGGAAGGAATGATTGGTTTTACCGAATCCTTCGTTTCTGATATCGAGAAAGGGTTCTCTGTCGTAAACGAAAACTACCATCCATGGCTGAGTGAATTGAAATCGACCGAATGGAGCGGTGTGCTATGTTTTGGCATGGGAGGTTCTGCTGCCGGTGGTGATTTTCTGGCTCGATTGAGCGACGCATCCGGGTCAAAACCGGTTGTTGTTCACAGAGGCTACGAGGTTCCGTCTTGGTGGACAACGGATTGGTTGATTCTTGCAACATCACACAGTGGCAACACGGAGGAAACGTTGGCGGCCACGGAATCAGCACTTCAGCGAGGTGCAACAGCAGTCGTCATTTCAACGGGTGGAATGTTGGCAGGACTTTGTGAATTGCATGAAAGCTGTTACTTGATTCCTTCAATCGGCGGCCAACCTCCGCGTACGGCCTTTGGACATCTTTTCTCAAGACAACTTGCACTGTTCGAACACCTCGGAATTCTCACCCGACAATCGAATGATGAGAGAGAAGCCATGCTTGTACGCCTCGGCTATGCGTGCGAAACCAATGATTTTCGAAAACCCTCGGGCGCACCACTGCTCGACCTTGCCATTGCAATGAAAGAACGAACCGTTTCGTTATTGGGACCCACGGAGATGCAACCCGCACTGATTCGATTCAAGAATCAATTGAATGAGAACGCAGGCCGATTTGCTCGAGTCGGTGTTGTTCCTGAAATGAATCACAACGAGATTGTGGCATGGGGAGGTGTTTCGGATGATGCGGATCCTGCTCGTGAAGACCAAGCCACCTTGTTTCTTACATGGGATGGAATGCAACGGCGAGTTGCTCGGCGGATCGATTGGATGATTGAGCACACCCCTACAGACTATGCGTGGCGTATTCATGGAGAGGGGACTTCACATCTCGAGGTTCTTCTTCACCATTGTATCGTGATGGATTGGTTGACCATTGCCTTGGCGTTCTTGCACGGGAAAGACCCTGCCGCAATTCGTCCCATTCAAGCCCTTAAGGCCTATCTGGCTGATGATGCTTCAGTATAATTGCCCGAGGATGTTTCTTGGATCTGGATAACGCAGTAAAGCCGCTTCACGATCTTGAGGTGCGACAACACCATCGAGATCCGGTTTTTCAGGCTCATCGAAGGTCAATTGAATATGGACGTGTGGAGGCCATCCACCGTTTTCATGTTCCTCTCCCATTGCACCGATTTCGTCGCCTCTCTTGATGACTGAACCAACTTCAAGATGCTCTAGAGAGGTCCGTGAAAGGTGCCCATGAAGTACCCATAGTTTGGTTTGAATACCTTCGATCATGAGTTGATGTTCTGTGATAATGGTGGGCCCATACGAACCATCCTCATCATTGTCTGCAAAACTGTGGATGGTTCCATCCTCAAATGCAAAAATCGGCGTGAAGGCAGGACCTCCAATGTCGAGACCAACGTGAACGGTTCGTTCACCGCCAAACAAGGCTTGTGTGTACATTCCTCTTCGATCTTCATCGTAGCGACCGATGGTAAAGTCGTAATGCTGATTCCAATTGGTTTGCGGTTTTTGGAGGTTGAGAACCCAATACGCTTCGGGAATTTGGACGATTGGGTGGAAAAGGTTCTGCCCCGTTCCAGCCAAATCTGGCGAACCCCACATGACCCGAAGAAGGGATTCCCCTCTAAGAGTTCATGGATGAACTTGATGTGATGTATTCCCGAGCACGGAAGCATGTGGGAAGTAGCGTTGGCGATTCTGCTTCCAATCATTGCCCCAGGACTTGCACTGACGCGCATCCTCGATGCATCTGCCGATACATTCCGCAAGGCCTTGTTGTGTTTCCCCATTGGCCTACTCGCATTGTTTGGAATATCTGGACTGCTGTTCGTTGTGCAGTTCTGGAGTGTTGTGAACTTGACTATCGTCATCATCTTGATCAATGCTCTGTCCATAGCGTTCCTCTTTCGTAAGGTTCACGTTGAACGAACGACCTACACACAATGGCAAAAGATGGAAGCCGCACTCCACGGCATTGTTCTGAACGAATCCGAACCTGAAATTGAGCAGGAGGTGGCTGCACAACAATGGTTCCAGAACAATCGAAACCCCACGGTTCAAATCATAGCTGGTTGTTTTTGTTTGCTAACATTGGTCCCAATCCTCATGTTTGATCGTCCCTTTGGAGTCGACTGGATCGGATTTAGCACCTTGGCAAGCAATGTAGGCCAAACTGGAACCTTCCAGGTTCAATCACCAAATGCAGGGCTTTGGACATACCCACCTGCATTCCCCACCGTACTGGCATGGATTGTTGGAATCACTGACGCACCGATTGAGCATGCCATTCTTGTCCTTGGACACCTTTCGATGCTTGCCCTTCTTCTGGGCGTTTGGGGAAGCATGGACCGTTTAGGTGCAGGCGCATCGAGCGTGTTAGCAATGGGTGCATCCTTCGCCCTGTTTGCAAAGGTGTTTGACTCTGGGTACCCAACCGTAGCAAGTCAATTGGGATTGATTGTGGGGCTGCTCATTGTCCTACGCCCACTTCAACAATCGTTACGCTATCACATTACTGCATTCGTATTTTTAGCGATATGTGCAGTCCTTATTCACCCAACTGGTGCGATATATCTGGCTGCATTGCTGTTGGCAAGTATAATGACGCGCGTACGTCTTTCGGAAGAGGAGAAATCCCAACGGAAGCCGATTTTCCTCACGTCGGTGATCATCATCAGTTCCATGTTTGTTGTTGCCCTCATCTTTTTTGCACCACGGATGTTGAGCGAGCCTGTCTTTGCTGAATACGGTTGGCAAGGAGGAAAACCAATGCTCATGTTCAATGGACCATTGATGTTGCTGGCTAGCATTTCGATCTATTTAGGCAGGGCCAGCCGTGAAATTCGTCTCCTCTCCGTTTGGTTCGCCTCCTTGTGGTTGCTCTCCTTTGTCCATCTCATCGAAGGACTCGCAAACATTCAGGTTCTGAGTCTCCTCTCATACACCCTCTATTCCATGGCATTGCACGCATATCACATACCACTTGCTGTGATTGTAGGGTTGCTGGCAAGTCGTTCGACATCGTTCACTTCAATCGATGACTCAAGTTCCTGGTTTGGGTTGGAAATGGACCCGTTTTTCCGACCATTTCAGTGTTCAGTGTTCATCGTTGTACTCATGTTGGGTGCAATGGCAAGTGTTGGATTGCTGACCAATCTGTCCACTCACGATGAACTCCATGCGACCACATCAGGAGACAGTACACTCCGTGAATATCTCGCAGCACAACCTCCGAACGACTATGTATACTCCGAAAACGTACACTGGGGACACAGTTATGCCTTCGAAGCCTCACTCCAAACAACCAGCATTCCAACACTCGGCTTACTTACCTTGGATGAATCGGTCCAAGCTGCAGCAACAACAGCTCTTCGCACGGACGATGTTCAATCGTTGCGAACGTTAGGAATTGGTTCCGCTGTTTCAAGCCCAATTGGAACCGTTGCTTTGACATTAGGACCCTCGCCTTACTGGAGTATGGAACAGTCCTTTCAAGGTGCGCGTTATTGGAAATTATGGGACGAACCCTCACCCTCGCGTGTGACCTCGGCAGTTATCCTCGATTCGACGATATGTGAAGAAGCGAAAGGATGTGAACTGAAGAAAGATCCTTGGAGAAATCATCGATTCAGCGACCCATTGGAACGTGGCGAAGACCGTATCGTTCTTGACCGAAAAGGGACCTACACATGGATGGATACAATCAATGATGCCAACGTGAGGGGATTGTACACCATCTGCTTAGTGTACGAACAAATTGGAGGTTTTGATTCCTATGAAATCAAGATGAACGATTTAGCAATGAATCTTAGGAAAGAGTCAGGCTGGAATCATGAATGCACCAATGTGCAGGTGAATCAGACCCTTGATGTTCAAATCGAGTTGATGCAGGATGGAGTTTCATGGATCAACCCGCTTGGTTTTTCTGGCCGGAGTTCAGAAATCATTGATTCGACAGGGATTAGGATTCACCATATCGAATTCAAACGTGAAAATAATGCGAAGGCATGAAAAGTCCTGAACACAAGGGACGAACGTGAAACGGTTGATGATTCTTCTACCCGTGCTCAACGAAGCAGAGGGTTTGGAAGCAGTGTTAAAGCGAATCCCACATCAATCCCTTGGAGAGATTGGGTGGGAGCCTGATGTTGTCATCATCGATGGGAAAAGTACCGACAACTCTCAACAGATTGGGCTTGATGCAGGCTGTACCGTCCTTGTTCAACCAAGTCGAGGAAAAGGAGAAGCTGTGCGCCTGGGGTTCGATTATGCGATCAGACAACAATACGATGCTCTGGTTATGTTCGATGCTGACCAAACCTATGATCCTCGGGATATGATCAGAATGCTCAAACGGTTGAACCAAGGAAGAGTTGTTGTTGGTAATCGTCTAAGCACACTGCTTGCAGTGGATGCGATGTCACCAACCAACTGGATTGGAAATCATCTCCTCACAATGTCTGCTGTTCTTCTCCATGGGACTGAAATTCACGATGTTTGCAGCGGATATTGGTTGTTTCATCGAGATGCTCTCCTCCAGATGAACCTTAACAGCATGGATTTTGAAATTGAAGCTGAGATGTATGCACAATGTGCCATCTCCGGCATCCCATTGGTCAACATTCCAATTTCCTATGAATCAAGAGTTGGTGAGGCGAAACTCGGCTCACTTCGTGACGGTTCTGCCATACTGAGGAAACTGCTGGTGAGGAAACTGTTCCCACTTCCCGTTGAAGAAGAACTTGGAAAGGGTAAATTAGCGTTTGAATCCAATGATTAGGCTTGGTTCAATCAGCCCATAATTGTGTGAATCCGTGGACGCTGTCGGATCTGGATTGTCACCTTCAACAAAGTAGCCATCCGATTCGATTCGTTTAACCCGCTTGATGCACGTACGCGAATGATTTCGGGGGTCTCGAAATACAACGATATTGTTGATTTCGAGGGATTGTCCTTGATACGATTGGACCTGGATGGTCTCCCCGTCTTTGAGGGATGGCCACATGCTGTCGCCGTTTACGATTACAGCAAATGATTCCAATGAACCGCCTCAACTTGCACGAACCCAAGAGACTTCTCGACCCTTAGCCGCCCAAAACATACCGTGAATTGCTTCAACAGCATCCATTAATTCCTGAGCGTGTTGTTCGGAAACTTCGACCTTGCATGCGGAACATAGTTTCGCTGCCATCCAAAAAGTGGTGTGGAGGTCTGGGTTGGATTCAAGATGTTGCGGTTTGAAGAAATCGGTCCAAAGGACAAGGAGTTCATCCTTGCAGGTTTGTGCTTCTTCTTCCTTGATTGCAGCATAGCGGCTCATGGTGTTGATGTAGGATGCTGACGATTTGTCTGCATCTCCGGTACTGAGAGCGACCATTTTCTTGGTCATTGATTGCACGGCTTCAGCAGCAACTCGTGCGCTCGCAGGGTCGTAGACGCCACATGGGCCGTCACAATGGGCAAAGGCTTCGATGGTAGATATGTTCTCCATGTATCCTCCTTTGTTCAAGAGCATTTGAAGATATGGTTTGAGGCAATTTGTTGAAGCAAGGGACTAAATCCACGAAGTGAGAGAGAATTCCATGCGAAAGCTTCGGGTCGCAATACTCGGCGCATCTGGACTTGTTTCACAACGGATGCAACAGCGGCTTTCCATGCATCCATGGTTCGAGTTGGTGGCCGTTGCTGGACGTCAGCATGGTGTTCAACTCTCTGAGGTAGAATGGATGTTAGAACAAAGACGTCCAACGATTCTTGGAGAGATTGATATTCAAATCATGGACATTCATAGCGAATCCTTAGCGCAAAATCTGATCGATTCAAAAGTCGAGCTTGTCTTCAGTGCTCTGCCAAGTCAACCAGCTTTGAGTATTGAGAAGCAACTGATCGATGCCGGCATTCACGTCTTTTCCAATGCAAGTGCATACCGCATGGATCCAGAGGTTCCTCTCGTGGTAGCAGACGTCAATCCCGAGGCGTTGAAGCGATCAGCATCAAAGCCTGCGTTGCATGCTTGTGCCACCAACTGTACTCTGATTCCAATCCTTCATCCGCTCTCCGTGCTTTCAAAGCATCACACGATCAGAAAGGTGGTTGTTCGTAGCGAACAAGCCCTCTCGGGAGCAGGCTGGAAACTCGTTCTCAATGAAGAAGAGAGAAACAATGCAATCGGAAAAGAGATTGCAGGGGAAGCAGAAAAAATCATCGAAGAGGCAGAGCGAATTCTTGGCCTTGTTGAGGTTGAATGGGATGTTCAATGCAAGCGGGTTCACGAACAAGACGGTCATCTCGTACACGTCCAAATTCACCTTGATGACATGCCCACATACGACTTGATTCAGTCCGAACTCAATGCTACGATTCAAGACCACATCAGGCCCTTGCCGAGTCAACCAATGAATCCAATGACGTTGATACAATCAACACCCAATCGGCAACGGGACCTATGGAGCGGTAAGACCCTTCAGACACCTCAGCCATCCGTTGACCTCAAAGCTGGCATGACAACAACCGTCCATCTTGAAACGGTCGAACAAGGTGTTGTGTCTTTCCAAGCCTTGTCCCACAACACGATTCGGGGCGCTGCTGGTGGAGTTCTTTTGCTAGCAGAGTTGGCACACTACGACAATCATTTTGCATCAGTAGACCTAAATCCCTCCTCTTCTTCATCGGAGCCGTGAGCGCATGGGTATAACAGCAATGATTCCTGGTACAACCATCGATGGCCTTCTCTCGGAAGCGAGGGAACGCTGGCATGACATCTTCGACCCAGAGGCATTGCGAATGCAAGTGATGATTATTTGTCCGCGCAAAGAACGAAAAATCCTCGAAATGCACGGGGACATGGTTGAACACGGCCAACCCGTTATCGGAGTCTTTCACCGACCGCGAGCGGAGGCGGTTCTGCTCCAAGAACAAGGTCTGGACCCTCGAGATGCTTCCTTCCAATTTCTCGATCTCGCAACCTCCGATTTGGGGCCATGGATGCAACACATGGTGACTTCAGAAAAATGGATTCGCAGCTCAATTTCAGTTCAACCCGTACCATTTTCTGTGGATGTTCCAGCACAACGAGCATTCGAAAACATCACCATGATATGCTTCAGACACCCAGATCTTCCACCGATTGAGCGCTACTACCTACCGTTCCCACCCACATCGATTCCCAACAAGTGCTTTGTCAGCCTACCTCGTCGACAAGCCGCTGAACTTGCGCGACAACAAGCGGAGATTCTTGGTGTTGGGAGAGCCGCTGAGCCGGCTACACCCGAACCAATTGTGGTCGAAGAATCAAGTGCACCTGAACCTGTGACAGAATATGTCGAGGCTCGCGAGGTCACCATTCCAGCACAGGAATCTGTACCACTCCCAACCATCGAAACGGAGGAGCCCAAAGGCCCACAATCCGTAACAGATGCCATCACCAAAGCCACTACTGACGGATTTGATGAAATGAAAGCGGCCGGCGATGAATTGGAAGAAGCAAAAGTCCCATTGCCACCTAATCCGGTTGAACCCCCACTGGAAGAAGTTGATTCAGAGCCCGTTGTTGAGGCGCCACAAACAGAGATTGAGATCGAATTCCGAGCGCTTGTCTCTGAACTCATGGCAAACGGCATCGAACCAAGTGAAATGGTGGATGACCCCCGCTGGGAGTCAATCAACGAGCGAGCATCTGCAGTAGGATTCGAGACATGGCCGGTGTTCATGGAATTAACATCGGTTCAATGAAAGGTTCAAATTGGAAGACGAATTACAGAAAATAGGTGAGACAGTGGCGTTTTGTGTAGCATGTGGACAATCTCAGCACGACAGTATGAGATTCTGTCGTTTCTGCGGCGAGCAACAACCCGGTGAACAACTCATCCAACGTCTTCGAATGGAGGCGGAACAGATACGTCAAATCGCACTTATGATGAGCAATCAACAAGCAATGCAACAGGCACAATATGCTGCCCAAATGCAACAGCAACAACAATTCAACAACCAACAATTCGGTCAACAACGTCGTTGGTGAACGCATGCGTCAACGGCATCTCGCGATGCGACTTTCCTCTCTAGCACCGCATCCTTGTCAATCCGTTGAACTTGAGCAGTATCCAACAGAAGGGAATCTTGCTGCTGCATGGTTAACGAAAATTGAACTTGGTGATGGGTTTGAAGGTAAACACATCCTCGATCTCGGTGCTGGAAACGGTGTTTTGGGAATTGGCGCTGCCTTCCTTGGGGCTGCACACGTTACGATGGTCGAATGCGATGCCGCTGCAGTCGATGTACTGCAACAGAATGTTGCTGAGGTCGAAGGCAAGGGCGTGTGTACCGTCCTTGAACGAACAATCGATGGAACTCCCTTGACCCTTCAACAACCCGTTGACATGGCGGTCATGAATCCCCCCTGGGGAGTTCAAACACAGCGTGCTGATCGGGTGTTTTTCGAAACACTCTTTGCCATGGAAATTCCATTGATTCATTTTATTCACAGCATTGATGCAGAACATCTCTTACCGCTGGCTCAAGCAAATGGATATGAATTGCATTCGATTTATCAGGATGATTTTCGCCTACCTGCGGTCTATTCTCATCACTCCAAGAACAAGGCTTCAACACGCATACGCTGTTATCGTCTCGAGAAAAAATGATGAAAACCCATGTGATGGGTTGAAAAGGGAGCATCTCTCGCATCAAAACAGCACAAGACACCGACTTGTCGGTTGCATGTGCAGCGAGTTGAAATTATGACGACGAGCCTCGTCACCCCAGGAACAGACATTGGAACCGCTGGCGAACATCAAGCCGGCGAAGGAACGACGACGATCGACGACCGTATTGTTGCGACAACGACCGGTTACGTGCGCATCGAGGATGGATTCATCGTCGTTGATGCATCAAAATCGATTGTGAACATTGAGGTTGGTGACACCGTTCTTTGCCAATTTGAGAAATTGCAGGAGAAGGGCGGCGAAGCACGTATACTCGTCGTCGAAGGGAAGAGTGGCGACGTTCTTCCACACCAACTCCACGGACACTTCCACGTGACACGAATCGTAGACCGCTTCCTTCATACCGTCGCTGATGCAGTTCGACGACGTGATGTTGCACGTGCGGTTGTAACCGAAATCGACCCCGTTGTTCGACTTGATTTCCGAGAGCGTGATGACTGTGGAATCCTCCATGCAATCTGTCCTTCTTGTGGAGACACACTCAAGGCTGAAGTCAATGGAGACTGGAACGTCTCTTGCTCTTCATGCGAGTACGAAGGGTATCGAGCCCTCGCAGATAACTTCGCAGCAGGTTGGGCTGAATTGGAGCAAGGTGCATCAACGCTGAACCTCTCTGGAAAGCGATGGGGCAAAGAAGCCGAACAACTGTTTTCACACGGATCCTCTGGCCGGGCCACATACATTGCAGCTGACGTTCGAGAGGACGGTCGTGAGCGAACCTACTTCCGTTTCGAAGGTCAAGGACAAGGAGGCGGTCGAGGACGTCGATCTGCTCCTGGGTGTCGTCTCTTTGTCGGCGGTCTACCTCGAGAAGTCGATACAGAAAAACTCAGAGAATTGTTTGGAAAGCACGGTGACATGACCGACTGTATCGTCATGACGGATGATTCTGGCACCTCCCGAGGGTTTGGGTTTGTGACCTACACAGACAAGGCGCATGCTGACGCCGCAATCAAGGAGCTTGACGGGCACCGACTGCACGGTCGGCGGATTGGTGTTCGCGATGCTGACAACAAGGAAAAGCGAACAAAGGGCCCTGAAAAGGGTTTGAAGCTTTACGTCGGCAACCTCCCCTTCGATGCGGATGAAAAAGCAATTACGGCATTCTTTGGTGATCAAGCAACCATCAACGAAATTGCAATCGCGACCGACAAAGGTGGAAAACCAAAGGGCTTTGCGTTCGTTTTCATCAATGAGAAGGACAAGGGAGATGACGTGGTAAAAGCCCTCAACGGACAGGAGCTCAACGGACGACGAATCAAGGTCGACATCTCTCAAGCAGGCGGCAGAAAAAAGCAACAAGGTGGGAAATCATCTCGTGAGTTGAAAGCCATCGCAGAAGAGAAGGGAAAGAAAAAACGACGACGATGATTGCATCATCGGAAATCATTGTTGTCTTCCATTTCCGAGGACATAAGGCTATGTGGGGGTAGTCGAGAGGACGTTCATGGTTGAGAACGATTCACCATCATGGCTCGTTCTTGATGGATATGAGGATGAACCTGCTGCATTTGGTGTCCCGCCGTACATTGGATTCCACATTCGATACGTTTGTGGCGTACTGGAAGAACACAACATTGAGTATCGGTACATGACCATTGACCAATGGAGGTTGTTTTCGGAGGTTGAACGTGAACAACACCTTCGTGATTTGGACGGATTTGTCTGTATTGCGGGTGCCGTTGTTCCTGGCCGATACATACGTGGGACGCCCATCTCAAGAAAGGAATCAACTGAATTGATCCGAGCATTGCCTCGGGAGATCCCTGCATTGTTTGGTGGTTGGGCGGTTCGCGGTTGGAAACAGCAAGGATGGCTTCCTTTCCGTTCCAATCTTTTTCTTGCAGTCCAAGATACGGATGCGACGCTGAACGGTTTTCTCAAGAAAGGAATCTGGAAGCACGCTCGTCGAACTGCAGAGCAATGGAGTCTCTGGGCTCAATCTGGAGCAAAAAGCAAAGCGGTTACGCAGCACCCTGATCTCGGAACAGAGGAGAACCAAGGGCCGCTAACGTACGAAGTTGAGGTGTATCAGGGATGTGTGCGATACAAGCGAGGATGTAAATTCTGCATTGAACCGAAGAAAGGAGTTCCGATTTGGCGAACGCCTGAAGACATCATCAACGAAGTCAAACTTGCCCATGATGCAGGCGTTCAGCATGTTCGACTTGGTGGGATGACGGATACCTACACATACATGGCGGAGGGTGTCAAAGACCTCGAATATCCAATACCAAATCCAGAACCCATTGCTCAACTTCTCCACGGCTTGCGTGAGGACGAACGGTTGAACATTCTCCACACCGACAACGGGAATCCATCGATCATTGCAGAGAATATCGAGCCTTCTACTGAGATTACAAAGACGCTCGTTGAAACACTCTCTGATGGCGCAGTGTTATCCTTTGGGTTGGAATCTGCCGATCCCAATGTCCATAGTGCAAACTGGTTAAATTGCGATTCAACGCAGTTGAAGACCGCCCTACGACTCATCAATAAATACGGACGAGAGCGTGGAGAACGTGGACTGCCGAAACTGCTTCCTGGACTCAATTTCATTGCAGGTTTGAACGGAGAGCGTCCCGAAACATATCGGATGAATCTGAATCTTCTAAACGAATTACGAGACGAAGGATTGTTGTTGAGACGCATCAACATACGGCAAGTCGAGGGCAAGGGATTCCAAGAGATTCCTGAGCAGGATTTCAAAGAATTCAAGACAAGCGTAAGGGAGTCCATTGACACGCCGTTGCTGCAAGAACTCTTTCCACTCGGAAACATCCTCAAGGACGTCCACTGGGAGACGCATGATGGGAGAACACGATTACCTGTCCATCTTACAGAGGAACACACGGCGAAGGAAGTTCATGGTCGTTCAGGCCTGACGTTTGGCCGCCAGATTGGAGCATATCCGATTCTGATTGGCGTTCCCTATCACATCCCGTTGGAATCTTCATCGGACATCATGATTACGGGACATGGGGCGCGTTCAATCACTGGAGTCGAGATTGGAATGGACATCAATTCCGTTACAGAAAAGCAACTCGAAGCAATACCCGGAATTGGGAAGAAAACGGCATGGAATCTCATTTCATCTCGTGCTCGGCTGGGGCGAAAGCAGGACATACCTACAATCGAGAGTATTTTCAATGCTGCAAAAATCAGCATCGAACCACACATGAGAACCGTACTTGGCTCCAAGTAACCTCAATGAAGTCCCTGCATGACGACATTGTATGGCGACATGGGTGATTACCGGCGCAAACAGAGGACTTGGGCTTGAATTTACAAAGCAACTTCTCGATGAAGGGCATACAGTGGTCGCCGGCGTTCGAGAGCCTCAATCAATGCCATTCAATCACGAAACAATGACGGTCATTCAATTGGATGTTTCCTCTACAGAATCTGTTCAAAACTTTGCAAAAGAACTACGCTTGATTTGTGATTCAATCGACGTCCTCGTCAACAATGCCGGAAGGATGGATGGGCGTTGGCAATCGATTGAGGACGTTGATCCTGAATTGTCGCTTGATGTCTTGAACGTGAACACGATAGGCCCTTTGCGTGTATCGCAGGCTCTCTGGCCTCTCCTTCAAGGTTCGAACCTGACAAAGATTGCCAACATCTCGAGCCTCATGGGCTCCATCGACGATTGCATGAGTGGGAAGTCCTATGCCTATCGAACAAGTAAAACCGGACTCAACATGATCACCAAGATTCTCGCTGTCGAAGGGCAAGGCGAGAACATTACAGTGACGTCCTACCACCCTGGATGGGCAAAGACCGACATGGGTGGTGAAAGAGCACCCGTACCTGCACACGATTCTGTTCAAGGGTTAATCGCCCTCATTAAGCAACAAGTGGATGACCGAACAGGACGGTTTTTTGAATACACGGGAGTCGAACTTCAATGGTAGAATCGATTCCTACACAATTGAAAGATGCAGCGTTACGTCTCTCTGAAGAGTGCAATGGTGAGATATCGCGGATTCTCAAGCACAAATCAGTAGCACATGTCACCAATCCCCTCGATTACGCTTGGGAATACCATGAGCAATTCATCGATCAATGGAGCCACCACGGTGCCAGAACACTGCTCCTTGGGATGAATCCCGGACCTTACGGAATGGCACAAACGGGAGTCCCATTTGGTGCTACAGTGATGGCTCGGGAA
>PAJM01000022.1 GCA_002706065.1 Methanobacteriota archaeon
GAAGGAATTGAATCGCTCGATAAAATCGCCAAGTATTCAGAGCAATTTGACAGTGGACAAACGTCCATGTTCGTTTTTGATGCGACCAATCGCTTCAACGACAACGACACGTCAAACATTCGTGACTTACCAGTTATGGATGCTATCGATCGTCTCGAACAGCGTATCGATGCTGTTGAGAGCACAAACACGACGAGCATCATCACGTTCCTCAAAGCGGTCCCTGTTAGCATTCAGTTTACAGACAATGTCGTATTGTACGAGGGAACATTGTGGGACTTGCTCCATGACGAGTGTTGGGAAAGCAACGATCCGATAGAATGCAACATCTGGCTCGGCTTGGAAGCGACCGGGCCTGATGGCCGAGAAGGCCTGCGCAGGGACATGGTCAACGTTGCGTTCGATACGCTTTCATTGGAGGTTCGGTCTATGCTCTTGAACCAACAAGAAACGAAGGCCATCATCTATGTTGATCAACCGTACATGAACCTCAACATCGCCTCTGATTTGCGTGATGAAATCGATGAAATCCTTTCCCAACCTCCCGAACTTCAACAAACACGGACCTCTAAACTAACTGGAGGATTACCAGTTTCTCTCGACATCAACGAAGGAATCCATGACACGCAATCAAGAACAACCATCCTTACAATGCTCATTCTGACCATCGTCCTTGCCATTGTATTCCGTTCAATACGCTTGGGAATTGTGACCATGGTTCCTGTTGCAGTAGTCATTCTCTGGCAACCATTGCTTATGCAGAGTGGAGATGTCAACGTCAACATCTTCACAGCAATGATTGGAACCATCGTCTTTGGAATTGGTGTTGATGATGCCATTCACGTCATGCATCGAATTCAAGAGGAAGGTGAGAATTCGAAAGGAATTGCTCATTCTATAGAAGAAACAGGACAGACAATTTTCGAAACAACAATCACAACGGTTGCGGGCATTTCTGCCGGTTTCTTGGCAGCCTTCCCAGGGCTGGAGAACTTCTTCATGCTGATGTGTCTGCTCATCATCTTTGCATTCGTTACAAGCTCATTCCTTCTACCGAGCATCCTTGTTGCTGAACATACAGTTCGAGACCTCATCAAAGGACGGACAACGGTAGGAGAGTTCCTACGGGGCGAAGATCCATGGAGAGACATGTCAGGTGATATGACCATCACCAAAGGCTCAGAATTGAAGCCCGTCGATGCAGTCTTGGATCAGTCGTAGATTCGAGCACGCCACATCGCTGCAGCAAACAGAACAAGGAAACCTACTGCGAGTTGAAGTTGAGTCGTAGTTGACGTTGTGTTTGCATCATTTGTGGATGCGCCCAATGAATTGTTTTGTTCTCCCACATTTGGAGCCTCGACATCAAGAACTGTTACAGAACCTGCCATTCCAACCGCTTCATGAGGTTCACAGAAGAAACTGTACGTCCCTGCTGAATCGTAATCAAAGACATGGCCGTAATCAAGTTCGCGTTCTGGATCACCTGAATCAAAGACACCGTTCTCTTCGACAGAGTTGTGAGGAAGTGCTTGCCCGCCCCAAACAAATCGAAGTGTATCTCCCTCGTTGATTGTTAGGGTCGAAGGGGTGAATCGCAATTGAGTGCTGTCCACGGTAACGACATGGGTTTCAGCCTCTTGTTGAATGTCCAGACCGAGGTTACCTTGGAGTAAAATTAGCATGACTGCTGCAACAATAACTGCCTTCATGCATTGTTATTTACCACGTTAATATATGAACAACTGTTCCAATATGAAGAACAATGTGGAGGGAGTGAGGAGTAAGCCCCTTTTTGTTGCCGTTCGGTGACCGCATTCAACTAAGCATCCTACCTGTCCCTGTGCGTGCAGCATAAGCGGGACGATTTGGACTTGCTCCAGTGGGGTTGCTCGTTCCATCGACATTCAGGCAACCTCCGTCTTTCAACATCATTGTACACACCTGGTATCGTATCGTTTCTGTGGCATTGACCTGACCATCTCTGATCTTTCACTTCTGTGAACCACCTGCACTATGGAGAGGGGACTTTCCTCAGAGTCGAACTCTGTCAGCGGTCCTCTCACTCCCTCCATATGTCTGTCAATCAACTTCCATATGAACCCATCAGATTCACTGGTATGGGTTCTGACCGACGTCAGCACCTTGCGATTGGGCACCATACGGGCCTTGTTGAGCTAGGTCGATGGTCGGAAGTGTTTCTTCAACGCCCTCCATTCGCTGTGTTAAGCGAGGTTGAGTGCGTCGTTTGGGCTCTGCTGGGCGTAGTCCAAAGACAAGCAATCCAACAAGAACAATGCTCAGGACGGCTAAGACACCCAGAACAACTGGGTTCACTTCAGAAACAGTTCCCATGAAACCTTCACTCTCTGCTTCTTTGACACGAAGCGTCGGTGTTTGCTTGGTTTCTGAACCAAGAATCTGAACTTCAAGCCACATGGTTCCAGTTCTCGATGGAACCCATGTTCCTTCGTAAACAGTGGTGCTTCCAGGTGCAACCTGAAGTTGAAGAGCATCGACTCGAAGTCGAGCACCGTTCGATTCAACCAGTTCGAGGACGATCTGAACACTTCCATCTGCATTTCCGTTGTTGATAATTGCAGCTGAGACCTCAACAGTTTCATCGACGCGTACGCTATCGCCACTGTACTTGACCGTCGGCTCACCTACAAAGGTGAAATCTGGAACTCGCTGTTCCAAATCCCATATGTGGAATGGTGCATCAATATCATTGAAGTCCTCAGCAAATGCATTCCCTGCCATGTCGCTACCCGTAACCCATACTCGAAGTTCAAGAGGTTCGGTCCGATCCGATTCCGAAATAATGTCATCAAGGTCAAGAGTTGCTGCGACGGGTACTTGTTCTCCAAAGGCCCGACCTCCAAGCAATTCCATGGCGGTTTGACCGTTGTACATTGCCGCAACGTTGAGCCCCAATCCAGCGGGATGAACGGCATAGTTGAGCATCAAAGAGTCTGGATTCAATTGTTCCATTTCACGTACCGTGAGTTGAATGTTCAAATCGGACCAGTCTGTTTCGGCAATAACCGTCATTACGTCAGGAGTTCGAATGTCCATCAAAATCGGAGCCTGCTTGTCAACAAAGATGGTCGTGACCGGACCATCGCTTAAACCTCGAAGCACTGCTCCGCTTGGAGGATTGTACATGTTGAGGAACAGGCCATGTTCGCCTGGCTGGTCAGGAACTGAACGTGCGAAACTGAAGTTTCCGTGGGCTTCCACAACGGATTCTTGTCCGTTGATTCGCATGAGCAGGTCGAGTGATTGTTCGATTGTACGCATGCTTCGATACCATACCAGTTCACCTTGGTATTCCATTGCAGATTCATCTGAGGCGTAGGCTCCTACTGAGTTAACCTCCACATTGTTGATGAACAGTTTCGATTGGCTTGAGTCCAAGGCCAATTCACCACTGTATTGCCAGGTTGCATCATAGAGTGATGCAACAACCGTTTGGCCAAGACGATCTGTGAGTTGAATGGAGGGTGTGCGGATGAAATTGGGGTCGGGGTCAAAGCCCCATTCAATACTGAAGTTGACTACAAACGCTCCTTGTTCGGAGAAAACACCTTCGCCATCATCAATTTGACACGATTCAACATCGATGTAGACATGATTACTGTAGCATTGTTCGTTCTCTGCAAACCAGTAAATGATAGCCGAATCGGATTCAGTGGACCCTAGATTGAGCTCAATCGACTCGATGTCCGAGACACCGTTTCGATCCCAGATAGGAATCTGAATCTCAATGGCTTCTCCAGGGTGGAACCATCCATCACTATTCTGCCCCCAAAGAAGATCAAAATCTGTACCAAGAGAGGGTGTACCATCCGAACGAATTTGGATATTGAACAGCGGTGTAGTGACGCTTCCACCTTCGATCATTACATTTCCAGCCCCGTCCGAGACGGAAAGCCATCCTTGGATAAATTCACCATCTGGAGCTTGCGAAGTATCCATAGTAAGCGAAAACTCACCAATTGTTGCGAGCATGTCCTCAGGTCGCGTAAGAGATACGATATGTGCCTCATTTTCATCCATTGAGCCATCCATGTTGGCATCATCAATCCATGAACGCCAGATATGGGCTTCAGCATGATGAGGCAAGGATGGACTGTCACCGATAATGAAATTGATATCCGTTGCAGGAGACGCATCCCGATGGTCAAAGGTATCAACATCCATTCCAATAAGCATTGGGGCGATCGAATCCATGGTGAAGTTCGCAACAGGGTTTACCTCATAGGCAACACCTTGTCCAGCAATTGCTGTAATCTCCAACTCCATCTCGAGATTGTTGACACTTGAAGGGACGCTGTAGATGATCGAAGCGACTCCATTGAGGATGAGATTCGTCGAACCTTTGTCTTGACCGTCCACGAGCAATCGGACTTGTGCTTGACCGGTACGTGGGACTGCATCACGTACACCCTCGAAACCAAGATATGCGTTAACGGTCACGAAGGTACCTTGAATCAACGATGCTGCAGAAGCATCGGTTTCCACTCCAGACTGCGATTGAATGGTAAATCGTTTGAGAGAAACGTCGTTTTCGATTCCGTTTGCATTACCCAAACCAAAGACATGATTCAATGGAAGCGTCGGTCCTGTGGGACTCACCAACATGACGTTGAGAGAAGCATACGGCTCATCGTTCCAACTGACTGGCATTTGGAAAGTGTGCGTAAATTGAATGTACGAACCAGATCCGACCATTGAAATTCCACCGTTGGCATCAATGTCGCTCCAACCCAAGGCTAAACCTGATTGTTGGCAATTAGCGACTGCAGCCCCCATGAGTGGAAGAATGGTTGTTCCACAGAGAACATTCGATTCACTCGTCGGACCACGAAGGGCAAAATCGACACTCCAGCCATTGTTTTTCACGTAAGTCTCAGCATCCAAAACGCCGAGAGGAGAGAGATCGAACGTCGAGTTGACCGTTATCCAATCGGTCGAAGGCGTCAATGTATCAACAGGTGGACTGACTGTGAGGGATACAGGATTCAATGTCGGGGAAGAACTGACACTGTTGATGGTCAACAGAATTGAGCCGGAAGACATCATTCGCACAGGGAGGCGAACCTCCTTCACACCACCAAGTGCTACGACCGAACTCAGTTCTTGGTTGAGACCTTGCACCAGTGCTGAATTTGCGCCAAGATTGAGATTGAGTGCGGCCTCATATGGTGCAAAGATGCCGCACATCGTCACATCGGTGTTCGATTGAGAAGAACCGATGGTTATACTCACACGAGCCATCGGTAAACCAAGAATTCCACGATCATCGGCAGCATTGGAAAGCGCATTGTTGAGAGCACTCAACTCGTTTTGTGAGAACTCAACATAAGAGGCAGTTTGGAAATTTGCAAATCCACGATTCGTAACGTCCGAGCCACCAATCTTGATGTTCATGTATGGAGAAATCATTTCGTCCACAGATGAGACGGTAAAACCGAATTCGTCTATTCCAGAAAGTGGAAGAAGGACATCATACACTGCCGCAGAACTGGGCGAGGATGTAAGCGTCTGGCAAATCTCTCCGTTTGCTAAACGATTCTGGAAGCCAAAGCTTCCTGCATTGTCACCATCGAATCCCCAATCCGAAACGCCATCGGCACCGATATCGAGACGAAGCCCCGTGTTTGGTATTGAACGAATGGTTTCGACAGAGAAGGAATCCACGGAGTACGAACCTCCCGATGATTGGAATCGGAATTGAACACTGTGGCCTACCTCATCAAGGTTGGAATATCCTTGCAAGGGATATGCAAACCATCCTGTGTCATCGACGTTCGCTTCAAGAATCGGGGAGCCCGTTGCAAATGTGGAGGTGGAAAGCGCACCGAATCCGTTTGAAATTCGATAGATTGGGGACGTGATTGTACCTGTTCCCGTCACCGTTCCTGAAGACTGAGCCCATGTTGTTCCAGCAAGTGTCCAGTCATGGGTTGCGGGATTCTCACTGAAGCTCTCATTGATTGAACCGCTAATACCGATGCTGTGTACCTTGGGACCACCGCTCATTCCGGTCATCATGTGCATTTTCAACCGAAGAGACGGTGTCGACTCCCAATCGATTGCACCAAGATCAACAGTCAAATCAGTCATCTCTTGATATCCCGGTATAGGGCTTCCTGTCGAAGCATCGATCAGAGACCATTCAAACAAAGACCCTGTTGGAATTTCTGCATCGATAACCATTAACCCATACGAGGATGGCTCACTACCGAGAGATGCTCCAGGTCCAAACGGTGCTGACGTCCAATTGCCTTCACCGGTTGAGATACCTGATGCTTTTGGTAAAATTTCAACGTCATCGATGTTCCATCCTGTGTAGGTTACGCTACCATCAGAAGTACCCAGTCCGAAGCGAACTTGGAAGTTTGAATTGCCTGCAACATAATTTGAGATGGTTATGGTTTGTGTTGTGTATGAACCGTCGTTCACAGTTCCTGAATTTGACCAAACATTGACCCAATTGCCTGCAGGATTTTTGACAGACACATATGCTCGATCCCACGTGGAAGATTCAACGCCAAGACGCTTTTGGAATTTGAGATCCCAGCCGCCTGAACAACCGCCGCAGTTCATGACAGGAGAAGTTGCCCAATATGTCGTTGACATTCCGTTCGGGTAATTTCCGTTGTACGTGTAAATCGCCTTTGTACCACTTGTGACACCATTTGCCTGACCGATCGAGGTGTCGAATCCCCAATACCAAACATTGCTTCCAGTAAATGTCCACTGGTTTGTTCCCTCCATATCGAATGTCCACCCTTGTGGGAGCAGTTGAAGCACCGAGTTATTGACATCCATTCCGTCGTAAACTGCCATTGAATGATCGTAGTCGGTAGGTGAATCAAACGTCTTGGCCGCAGAGACAGGAAGAACGCTTTCGTCCAAGGACAATTCGATTCCAGAAAGAGCCTCTCCGCTGGGCACACTGATCGATGATGCATCGTTCACTCCGTCAGGATAAGACCCGATGCTGACGGTCGTTGCTTGACCGATTGGGGTTGCGTTGGATGGCACACTCAAAGCCAATTCATCCGAGTGATTGACCATAGGGCTCATGAGGGAAAACATGAGGACGGACAGCAGCACCAACACGATGCTCCTGTTTTGCCGTACGCGACCCATGTTGGGACGTCAACCTCCAATTCAAAAAGGATTCTCGCGGCGACAACTCCAATTTTGACCAACAATCAATATCAACCGTATGAGGTTCCATAGGAGCATGAACGACGCAGAAGCGCTCAAGAAGATAGCTGGCGAGGCGGCATGTGAATTTGTCAAGACCGGTATGCGTGTTGGGTTGGGAACAGGATCAACCGTCAGATACACAGTACTCGAACTCGGACGTCGAATGGCCGAGGAAGGGTTGGACATCGTTGGAGTTCCAACCTCAATCGCAACACAGGAACTCGCAACTCAGGTCGGTATTCCGCTGGTCGAACTTGGGTCATTGGATGGTCTGGACATCGTTATCGATGGAACGGATGAGTTCGATCCTCAATTCCAATTGATTAAGGGCGGAGGTGCTGCTTTACTGCGTGAAAAGATCGTAGCCCAGCAATCCAAGGCTATGGTGGTTGTTGCAGATGACCGCAAACAAGTTGATTGCTTGGGCGCTTTTGGGATTCCCATTGAAATCACACCATTTGCTTGTGACGTGACCATTTCGGTACTCTCATCGCTCTTGAACTGTGATGTTGAACTTAGAACAATAGAAGGTAAGCATGTGCTTACCGATAACGGGAATTGCATTGCAGACGCCAGAATAGGCCCAAGCATTGACGATCCTGTTGCAACAGAAGCACACATTCTCAATGTCGCAGGTGTGGTTCAAGTTGGTCTCTTCAACAACATGTGCGATGCTGTTGTCCTTGCCAGTGGAGAGGGCGTGAGCACACTCATGAATCCAAACGGTCGATTGTAGGCGGGCCTGACGGGGTTCGAACCCGCGACCGACGGATTAAGAGTCCGTCGCTCTACCTGACTAAGCTACAGGCCCACGCTTGCCTCAGGCAGGATGTATTTAATCATCTTGGGACAATGTCGTACCTGCATCGCCTCTCATTGCTGAAAGTGCATCGCCTGGTTGACAGAGAATCGAACGCATGCTTGGTAGTGCTCGAATTGCATCGATCATGCTCTTGATTTTTGGACCCATGGAACCAGCTGGAAATTGTTCATCATCGAGATGTTGTTGTGCCTCATCAACGGTCAAATGACGATGTTCGTATTGATCCTCTTGGCCAAAGTTGGTGTAGACTGCGGGTACGCCAGTTGAGATGATGAGAGCTGCTGCTTCCAAATCAACAGCAAGGAGGGAAGACAATCGATCTTTATCGATGACTGCTGGTATTCCACTGAATTGTCGCTCATGTTCTGTTACCGGAATGCCCCCGCCCCCGCCGCAAATAACGACAGCCCGTTGTTCAACCAATGTTCGAATGACATCCAAATCCAAAATCTCCGTTGGACGAGGACTAGCAACAACACGTCGAGGACCATGCACCGTTGTAGCGATATCCCAATCTCGTTCCATGACCTCTTGAGCGGTCAGAATCGGACCGACTGGTTTCGTTGGAAATTCAAAGGCAGGATCGTTTTCATCCACGATTACCCGCGTCAGCACAACAGCCGTTCGCTCAGGTCGATGCCGGTGCTTGAGAATACTGTTGAGTTGAAGCGAAAGTGCATGGCCAATCATTCCCTGAGTTGCTGCAACCCATTCATCCATTGGATGGGAAACGGCCACGTCCAACGACATCAATTCGCCAACTTGTGGGCCATTGCCGTGCGTGAGCACAACCGACCAACCCGCTTCGAGTAAGTCGACAACATCGCTCATTACTTTGGCCAAAACGAGCGCATGTTCATTTCCATTTGATTCACCTGGAGGCGACAAAGCATTTCCTCCAACAGCATAAACAACGGTCTTGCTCACAAGGAGAGTTTGTTCAGGTCCTGTTTGATGCTTTCGCCGATATCGATGAACAACGTACGGTTTTCCTTTTCATACCTACTGGCCAGACTTCAAACATGATATGTGAGAACGTAAACGGGGTGACATGGCCAAAGACATCTGGATTGGTGATGTGCAGAACGGCGATTATGACGGACAGGAAGTCGAACTCAAAGGATGGATTAAGCGAACCCGTGGCTCGAATAAAATCCGCTTCGTGGTTCTACGAGATTCAACCGGCACAATCCAGTGTGTTGCAAAGCGAGATACTGTTGGCGATGATGCATTTGAGGCAATCGCATCGGCTTTGATCGAATCCTCACTCATCGTCAAAGGGACGGTTAACGTCGACGAACGCAGCGAGGGAGGTCACGAACTTGTCGTTTCCGGCATTGAAATTGTTGGCCCGGTCGACCCCGAGCGCCCCTTCCCAATTACAGAATCTGCAATGAAAGCAGCTGATGGAGGAGAAACCGAGTTTTTGCTTGACAACCGACATCTCTATCTTCGAACCAGCAGAATGACCACGATGTTGAAGATGCGATCCTCTGTCTTTGGGGCAATCCACTCCTATTTCCGAGACTTGGACTTCGTTGAATATCAAGCACCAAATTTTGTTGCAGGCGCAGTCGAAGGGGGCTCGACGCTCTTTGAAGTTCCTTATTTTGGACGCAAGGCCTACCTAACTCAATCATGGCAGCTCTACGCTGAAGCAGCCATGCCTGCTCTCGAACGACTGTACACCATTGCTCCGTCCTTCCGAGCAGAAAAATCGCGTACACGTAGACATCTGACCGAATTCTGGCACGCTGAGATGGAAATCGCATGGGCTACAAATGAAGAGGTTATGACACACGGTGAAGGGGTTGTTCGTCACATTGCTTCAACACTTCTTGATGAACGTAGCGAAGAACTGCAATCACTTGATCGAGATTTGGAACTCATCGGACGATATGCCGATTCACCGTTCCCACGAATGCGTTACGATGAGGCTATTGAGATTCTTCAAGGGAAAGGTGTTGAAGTTGAATGGGGTCAAGATTTGGACTATTCAAAAGAAAAGATACTCACCCAAGACTTCGATGTACCTCACTTCCTGACACACTATCCAAGAATTGCAAAACCGTTCTATCATCGTGTTGACCCAAGCGATGACAACTACGTTTTGTGTCATGATCTACTTGCACCAGAAGGCTATGGAGAAATCATTGGTGGTGGTGAGCGTACATGGTCCGAGGAAGAGATTCTCGCCCGTCTTGAAGAGGAAGGAACGCCCAAAGAAGCGTATCAATTCTACATCGATACACGAAGCTACGGCGGTGTCCCACACGGTGGCTTCGGTTTAGGTGTCGACCGTGTTTGCTCTTGGCTGAGTGGTGCGGATCACATACGCGAAGTCATTCCATTCCCTCGTGACTCCCGACGAGTGACGCCTTGAGGCGATCGGATGAAACCCATCGTTGCTCTTGGATGTGGCCTCGTTGGCGAGTACGTCATTCATCGTCTCGTGGATGATGGACACCATGTGACAGCAGTTGACATCAAAATTCCATCTTCCTTGAAAGAGCGCGATGGTGTTTCTTCTATAGAACAAGATGCACATCAATATATCGCATCACTCTCCGCCCGAACAATTGTCATCAACATGCTGCCTGGTCGAATCGGCCATTCCATTCGCAAACCGTTGATTGAGGGTGGACACCAAATTGTTGATCTGGCCTTTACGGAGGAAGATCCACAGACATTGGACGAGTACGCAAAAGCACATTCTGCTACAATGATTTGGGACATTGGAATTGCTCCCGGCCTATCCAACATGTTGCTTGCACAAGCACAACGGGAACTTGGACCGATGGATGATGTCAGCATTCGAGTTGGAGGTAATCCATCCGAGCCAGATGAGGATTGGTCGTACATGGCACCCTTCTCTCCTTCAGATGTCATCGAAGAATACACGAGGCCTGCACGAATCGTCCGGAATGGTGAAATCGTTTCCTTACCAGCTCTCAGCGAGCGCCATCGCATCGAAGTCGATGGTACAGACGGAATGGACGCCTTCCTTACCGATGGTCTGAGGAGTGTCATGACCACCATCCAAGCAACGAATATGGCTGAATACACTGTACGATGGCCACAACATGTTGATCGATGGTTGTCTGAAGGCCACTCCATTCCAGAGGAAGAACTTCTCAATGCATGGATATTTGATGCGAATCGTCCTGAATTCACGTGGATGAAGGTACGTTGTGAAGGAAATCAAGCGGTGCGGGAATGGATTGTGGTCGACCACGGCAAGGACGGTGATGGTTCGATGGCAAGAACAACCGGATTAGTCACCTATGCCCTTGCGTCATTGTTTGTAACACAAGGTCCAGAGTACTGTGGATTACAGCCGGGTGTTCACCCTCCAGAACACGTCAATGAAGAAACATTGAGGACAGTTCTCAATGTGTTTGAGAAACATGATGTTTCCGTCTCATAACAATGGCTCATCACAGTTTGGGCATGGCATACCTGGGATAAATTCCCCGAGAAGAAAGCCGCAGTTCGTACACATGCTTGTCAAGAAGTCATCGATGTTGCTCATGGATTGTAGTTTCCAGACTCGTATATTATTGTGAAGGTTATTTCAGAGCCTTGGATTTTGATTTTATGAATTTGAAAAGAACTCTTGAAAAGATCATCGAAGCCAAAAAGATGAGTAATGTAGCCCACCATGGTGCGTTGGTATTTGTCGCAAAAAGATAAGCAACCAATAAGATACCTATTCCATAAACGGCTCGGAATGCAGAATAAAGAACAAATGATTGGAAGAGAGGGTGTTTGCGAAGACGAGTGAACCAAGATTCCTCCGCCATGGTTAATCGCATTCAATCAACATATCAAGACTTTCTGAAGAACAGGAATCCAATCAGTACCACAACAAAAAGACTGCCAATACCGAGGTATACTGCAGTTTCGTTTGAACCCATATCGATTAGTTCATCGCTTTCTGAGGAAGTTTCTGGCTCCACGATTTGTTCTTCTAATATTTTCACTGTAATGGATTGGGTAACTGAAAAGCAACCGGAATTTCTGCAACTAAAGTCGGACGTAGCGATAAAGTCTAAGGAGAAATACGCAACACAGAGACCTTCTTCAGGAACGCATTGTTCGAGAGATGATGGAGCTTTTATTTCCATTCGGACTTTTGCTGTAGCATTAAATGGATCCATGTTGACTGAAGCAACGGGAAAAGCGAGCACAAAGCCAGCTTCTTCAAGTGCATTTCTTGAATCATCCGTTATTCCAAATCGAATATCATCATTGCCATTTCCCTCGTTAAACAGTCTCAACTGGATGTTCGAATTTATACCAGTATCCAGCTCAACATAGGCTTCATCGACTTGGAGACTGATTTTTCCGAATTGGAGAATATTGATCATAATCGAAGCCGTATCTTCAGCAACATTGGGGGGCGGCACTCCATTTATCTCTTGGACAGTTGCAGTCACTGTCGATGTAATGGTTTGCTTCAACATGTTTTCTTCTGCTCTGTATGCAATTTGGAAATCAACCTCTTCCCCACCTGCAACATTCACTGACCCTGGAGCGGCGTAAGCAAGATCGACCACTTCAACAGCAATCTCTACTTTTTCCTGGTAAACGGTGGGATTCGATACGGTACAGGTTGAAATTCCAATTGGCGATGATCCAGGATACACTTCGATTGGAACGAACTCTTGACACTCAATCGAAATGGAAGCCGTTGGTGATTGTGCAGAAACGGGATTCACAAGTGGTGCCATTTCCACTACGAGCAATGAGACCACTAGGAGAAAAAGCACCTTTCGCATGGCTGGACTACAATCAGACGGTTAAAAAATGTGTGACCTGCATTGCCAACATCACTTCAGTGATTGAAAATAGCCACGGCAAGAATCCAATACAAGGGCCAGATCTTTTTCGCGAATCACTTCATCTGCATGAGCAATGGGACGTTCATCCCATGGATTGAAACAAATAGCAAGAGCGGCCTCTTCAAACATACCAATATCACCTGCAGAATCCCCCACAGCGATGATGCGATCGGGATCGACATACAACCGACGTTGAAGCATCCTTACAATGGCACCCTTCCCATCCATCTGGACTTGATATCGCCCATAGTCCTGAACGGCGAGCGAACCGTCCTTCTGACCTGAATCGGTCGTCCAACCATTGGTAAAGATGTGCAAGCGAGTATCAAATCCATCTGCAAGTTTCTCAGAGGTATGGCGATCAATACCACCCCAGCGTCTTTGCCACTTTTTGTCACTTGGGAAAAGGCACGATATGTCACGCGCCGTCTGTTGTAAGCCACCACTTACTATGGCCACATGATGCCCATCATCAAGGAGTGATTGAATCAAATGTTGATAGTTTTTCATCATCGGCATGCCAACCATACAAGCACGTAGATCAGCATCTGTAATTTCAGAATCGTTTTGTTCCCTCCAACTATTCTTGATGAGAGCGATATCGAGTTTTATCCAATCCCATTCATCGAGCAGTCCTTGATTGTAAAGACTGAACGATTCATCATTGTTGATCCCGAGGCGGTCATACACGAACTGCCAAGTGGACAAATGATCAACGAGTACACGATCCATGTCCAGACAAACAAGCCCACGCATCTTACTGCCCTCCTTGTGGTCCATCGTATTGGGCTTGCACCTGCTCAACTTGTTTGCCCATGATGTAGAGGATAAGTGCAATCATCATTGCAAAAAGACCGAACAGTGTCATCGCGATTGTCAACAATGTAACACCAATCGATTCTGTTGACAATTCAGTAAAGGTCGTTACGACGCCTCCAGAAAGTCGATATCCAAGCACGAACAATACGATTCCAGGTATTCCGAACAGGAACAGTGGGTGTCGTGATTCGATCATCCACATGAAAAGTTGAGCGAAACGAGAGGCTGTTGCAAGTGATTCTCGTTGTGGGAACGAAGGAAGCGTTGTTGATTGAATCACTCGAACGCGAAGTTGATCGGAAAGGTCGTGAGCTGTTGCATCACTACCTGTCTCAGCCAGTTCTTCAAGACCAGCCTGACTCACGGAAGCGTGTTGGAAACTGGAGGTTGACAATTGACTCTTACTCGGAGAACGTTCTGACTCTTCGTCAGGGACCAATCCGATATAGACGTCCCAATTCTCACGAGAACGATTGAGATGTAGCGGAAACTCCCGCAAGGACCATTGCTTGTTGACATGAATGAAGAGGTAGTTTTCAGCAGGCTCCAAGTCCGATTCTTTAAGACACCGTGCAATCGATTGTATGTCACTGTCTTCAGATGTGAGCAAACCACAACCAATCTCCTCAACAAGAATCGCGGTTTCATCCTCGGAACCGAGGTCAATGAAGACAACATCATCCGTTGCTTGGCGCGCTCTCGTCAAAAACGAGACGACACGTAACTCGATGTTACGGCCTATGCCAACAATCCGGAGATGTGCCTTCGCCACGAATGGTGCTCAACGTCCTGCCTTTCAATTCTCCCTCATGTGTTTGCTTCACAACCCCTTTTTGCTGAGGTGAATTGGAAAGAGGCATGAGGGATGGTCATCTGATTGGCGTGGTCATCCCTGCCCGCAATGAAGAAGCCCACATTGGCCACGTTCTGGAAACGCTACCAGCGTTTGTTGATCGTGTTGTCGTCATTGATGATGGGTCAACCGATGAGACCCACTCAAGAGCGAATACGGCTTCATGCCAAGCCGAGGTTACAGTGTTGCAAACTGAAGGGCTCGGTGTTGGTGGTGCCATTGACTTGGGTCATCAGCATCTTCTCGACACCATCCAAGAACCATTTGTGAGCGTGGTCATGGCAGGTGATGGGCAAATGAATCCAAGCGATCTTGAAGCGGTCATTCAACCCATACTCCAAGGTGAAGTGCATCACGTCAAAGGCAACAGAATGACGACAGAACACGACATTGAACAGATGCCCAAACAACGAAGGAGAGCATCAAAAATTCTCGGATGGTTGACCACATTAGCAAGTGGTCGAATTGTGCGTGACCCGCAGTGTGGATACACGGCAACGTCATCCAAGCTTCTCAAACGATGGAATTGGCAACAATCATGGTCGGGATACGGATATCCAAATTATTGGCTCATCCAACTTTCAAGTCAAGGAATTGAAGTGGCTGATGTGCCGGTCAAAGCGGTCTATGGTTCCGAACAATCAGGCATACAACCACTTCGTTTTTTCATAAATGTTGGATTGATGATGACCGTTGAACATCACAAAAGGGCGTTCAAACATCTACCACGATCAATGTGGATGATGCTTTCATTTCTGTGGTACGTCGCAGGCTATGCATCGGTTGCATGGTCGTTTGCACAACCAGTCGCACTTCTTGGCCTACCCATTAGTTGGTGGATTGCACACAGGCTTGACCGCCTTGCTATGCTTCGATTGATTGGTGGGCGTACCAAGATTTGAACTTGGGTCCAAGGCTCCCAAAGCCCCGAGTATAGGCCAAACTAACCCATACGCCCTTGAGTTGGGGGACGTGGTTCTGCCTATGAACTTCACTCAAGAAGAAGCCACGTTCCGTCTTGCTGCCGAACAAGTGTCCCGTCAAGTTCCATCTTCTCCAAGAGATCATCCACTGGTTGCTCTGAATCGTGACTGTCGAGTATTGTTTGGACATCGCTCCTGCGTAAGATCATATCATCACCAACGGCTTTTCGTATCGCCGTGAAAAGAGCCCTTGGCGATGATGAAGATGAGGCGACGAGTGGCTCATCCATTGATTCGAGCTTTTTTCTTAATTCGTCACGTAGTTCTTCTGGGGTATTTGCAAGCGCTACCTCGATACGAAGCTGCGCTGAGGTTTCTGCTGTAGTGATGATGGGTGTCGTTGATGGGAGCGGTTGTCCGCAATGTGGGCACTGACGTGGCTGACCACGAGTACCATGACAATTCCGACATGCAGGACAGCGTACAACGGACCATGACCCTGCCATGGAGTTGAATTATGCCAACAGATTATGAAGATTCACAAACTAAAATCTGGGCTGTTACTACGTCGTGAGCCAGGTCGGAGTGCTGGAGCTGCTGGAGCCTTGGTGTCAACACGCTTCTTTTCAGGCTCTGCAGAACGGGTCAAACCACCACGGATTGGTCCTGTTCGACCACGACCTGCCATACGGAGAGAATCTGGTAGAATCAACGCTGCAATGGCAACTCCATGATGATCCTGACCCGCTGTTACTTCGTCAACAGCAACATCGAATGAGAGAACTTCAAGATCACGGGAAGCAAGACGTCGTTGGATGTTTCTGCGCAGAAGCAAGACGGTTTCTTCATAGTCAGCCTCAGTTGTGATGCTCGCAACAATTGCACACTCATCACCCTCTGGTGTTTGACACATGGCATAGCCAACACCTGCACATGCAGTGGAACCACTCCAAGCAAACGCAGTAGCAAGGTGACACTCAACCAAAGATCCCATTGGAAGAGGTTCAGGAGGCACGATATTGAATCCGAGTGGAAGCATCGCACCTTGCACTTGAATCAGTCGAGCATCCCCTAAGCCAAGCTCAACAAGACCCTGATCGAATGCGTCTTCTGCATTTTCACCCCAAGGGGAAACAGCGGTCATAAGCCACCCACGAGATGATTTCGAACTGCCTTCAGCGCCTGCCATGGTTACAAGAAGTCCAACACGGTTCATGAACAACATGGTGCATTGAGGTCAAAAAATACGAAATGCTATGAAAACCAAGGGGGTGGAGATGTCATGGCCAAGGCATCAAGAATTCTCTTGTTGGTCGCGACCGTTGGCCTCTTTCTCCTCTCAGTCATCATGCTACTCAACAGCGATTCGGAATTAATGGCCATCCCATTGATTGGTGTTTCCGTTCTCACTGGATTTGGGTACATGATGTTCGATGCAGAGGCTCCAGAGAAGCAAACCAGCACGCCAGGTGCAATCGAACATCATCGAAGAAGTCATCATGAAGTCAACCAAAACGATGGGTTACCAGACATCACGCAAAGTGATTACGACCTTCCTCTTTTGTGAATTCTCTACTCATTCGTTGTAGAATTTCTCAAACCATTGGTCTTCTTCAGTTGTTGGAAGTCCTCTTGGCGCTTTCTTTGGTGAACCACGAACAAGAAGAAGCAAGACCAAGACTCCGAGCAGAGCAGACAATCCAACAAAGAGATCTTCGTTCGATTCGGAACTCTTGTCCTGTTCCTCATCGACCACATCGGTGGGCTCGGATGGCTGGAAGACGATTTGTGGTTCAATCAAACATCCTGTACAGAACAAGGTATCGAACGTCATCGAGTTTCCTGCTTCATCAACCACAGTGAAGCTAATTGTCACATTTTCTTGTTCATCCGCTAAGGAAACATCGATGTGGGGATTGGCCTGGCTCAAATCCAATGTCTTTGATTCTGTTTCTATAGAAGAGAGATAGGATACGGATACAACATCGTTTGAGAACGTGAACTGCATCGTGTAATCACCAGACTCAAGATTCGAGAATGTGGATGATTCCCCACCCGTAAACCACCGGCTGGTCTCCAAGGATTGCGATGAATCGAACAGCTTCAGTTGGAGTTGAGGTGATTGTCGATCTTCGTTCACAACTGCGCTTAGTTTCCAATCACTAAACTCGATTGTATTTCCATAAGCATCGACACCACCGATTGCGTACACAGCGTTCACAAGTTCGCCCTCTTGAGCAACAGTATCCACATACAATGTGTGAAGAGAAACGCCCTCGTTGAGCATGTCACCGACTGGAATCCAGAACGATTCTTCGCTTAGATCACTGTTCAGATTTCGATACAGCATCCAGTTTGTTCCATCTTCATTCGCACTACCAGCCCATCGAAGTTGAATCGAACCATTGGCGAAGTAATCTGCATTAAGTGCGCTCGGAGCGGTTGGAGGCAAGGTGTCCTCAACGATTGAAAGCATCATCGAATTGTAGGACATGGTAATGTTGGTTTGTGCATAGGTCACATCTTGAGTCCCAAATGAGGCGATAACGGTTACAGCATACCATGCATTTTCAGAAGTACCTGCTTCGATTGTGTGATCGTAGTGCTCTTGTCCAGAATCGACAATGGCAAGCAACTCAACAGTGCTTCCCGACAACGCTGTTGTGTTGATCCTTCCAACAGAAGACCGCCAGACCTGATATTGTGCTTCAGGGTGTCCAGCAAGGTCAGTCCAAGTGATTTGGGTCATTCCGTCTTCGAAGGTTGCACTGATGTCATCAATGATGTTCTCCTCCGGTAGAAGAGTATACTCGAAGACGACGCCATTTGGAGCGATTTCAAGGTTTGATTGGTGATTCCCAAATTGGTCAGAAAGCGTGACAAGATAGAAGGTTTGGCCACTGTAGCTCGTCTCTACGGAATAATTGTACTCTGTTGTTGTTGCGGGTAATTGTGCAATCTCAACAACCCGTTCTGAGGTGATATCGACAATGTCTGCTGGGCTTCTCCAAATGTGGAGTGTGTGGTTCGCATCCTCAATGCTTGAACCGTTCCAATCGAGTGATGTGATGGAGGTTGTTGAATCAAATGAAATCGTCAATAAACCGTCGATTGTCGAACCTGTATTGTCCTCAACAATACCTTGCGTCATTGTATTTCCGGACAACAATCGCACATCGGATTCGCCATCAAAGGAATGCAAGACAGTGTAGAACGAGGTTTGACTCACGGGTTGCTGGTGAATAATGTGATACTCGGTGACATCAGAACTCAGATTTGCTACAATCTCAGTTTTCATCAGAGCGTCCCAATTTGCTGACGTTGCTGCCACTGCATGACTCCAAATTGTGGTTGTATGCAATTCAGACACGGTTGCATCAACCGTCCCAATGTCAATCCATGTCAGTGTTGTCGTCGAATTGGTCGTATCATAGGATCCCTGGAGAGCATACGGGGATGTAATTCGTGAACCAAACTCGTGAATAGGTTGGCTGAGTGCCGCATCACCCTCAGTAAAGTTGCTGATGATTGAACCATTTTGTAGTGTACTGACAATTCCATAGTAGAAACTACCGTTTGTCGATGGAGGAATCGCTTTGGTTACCGAATGGGTTCGCTCTTTGCACTCAGCATACGTATCGGTTGCCAAGCATGCTTGTATTCCCTCTTCAAGGAGTTCAGCATTATTGTAGTTGGAACTGTTCAACGGTTCATCCGACCTATACAATGCGTACGTTGTTGTTTTCAACTCATCCAAAATCAAGAAATCATTTGTGTCGATGTTGCCCCATGACAATGTAGTTGTTTCATTTTCTCCATCAAAGGTTGCTGTGAGGTTTTTTGCTTCAAGATCAGGCCCCTGACCCTCATCAGCGGCTACGGATTGAAGCAGAGGAACCATCAGTAACAAAACTAAGAATGTGGAAATTATTTGCTTTGACATGAGAACCCCTCAGAGAGACCTAAAAGAATCATATTTATGTGAATTTTCCATGGAGCCTATACCAAAATACTCTTCAATGGGTTGCATGAGCAAGAAACATGCTTAACGATATACTTCACCAAATGGAACCTCTTGAGCGGTACAAATACGCTCAACTTCTTGGCCACCTTGCAAGTGTAGACAATAAGATCTCAAAGGTTGAACTTGCATTCTTTGAACAACGCTTGGGTGCCACACTTCTTTCACCTGAACGAAAAGAGCAATTGCGAAAACAAATGAACAAGAAGTTGAATCTTGATAAGCACTTGGAAAGCATGAATCCTCGTTCGATAAAACTCGCCCTAAGAGACATTTGTCTTATGACAATGGCCGATCGAGAAATCGAAGAGGATGAGCGAGCAGTCCTTCTCAAAGTTGCAGCGGCTGCAGACTTAACAGAACGACACATCGATGCACTGCTGCAATGGACTGTGAAAGGCTTTCACTGGATGCAAGAAGGTTACAACGCCATCAACATTTGAAATGACGATGAGTTTACAGAATACGAACCGTTTCCAAATTCTTTGGAGCATAGGTTCGACATCGATACCGATCACGAAGTTCCTTCCCGAGTTCACTGCATTTCGTATAATCACCATGGTGACATAGAACATTGCGGGGTTTCGAACCCATCGCTTCAACGAAATCCAGTAACTGTCGACGATCAGAGTGGCCACTAAATCCGTCAATGGTCACCATCTCACAGCCGACTTTGACAATTTCAGTTTTCCCTTGAACGTTCAACGGAACTTCGCTAAATCCTTTTTGCAGTCTTCGTCCCAGCGTACCTTCTGCTTGGTATCCTACGAAACAAAGGGAGTTTCGTTCTTCATGCGCCCAATGCTGGAAATAACTGATTACAGGACCTGCGTTCATCATTCCACTGGTCGCCAGAACAATGCATGGGCTTGTATCCATGATGATGGCCTCTCTTCGTTCTCGACCTTCGACACTTCGGAACCATGGGCTTGTGAATGGGTTGTTTCCGTCGTTCTTCAACAAGGACTTCCTCAGTGCAGATGTAAGATAATTCGGATGGCTCGCATGGATTGCAGTCGCTTCCAGAATCATTCCATCCAACCATACAGGTACGGGTTTCACGACTCCAGAACGAAACAGGTCATCAATAGCAATCATAACTTCTTGAGAACGCCCAACAGCGAAGACAGGACATATCATCTTGCCATTCCGTTGGAGGGTTCGTGAGACAATATCTTGCAGTTCTTGGTTAGCTTCATCTCGGGACGGTTGGAAATCCCCTGCAGCACCATAGGTCGCTTCCAAAACGAGCGTTTCACAGCGAGGAAACCGAGTGTTCGCTGCGTCAAACATCCATGACTTTTCGTACTTCTGATCACCAGAAAATACGAGATTGTGTTTCCCATCTGCGATGTTCAAATGCACTGCTGATGAGCCTATGATATGCCCTGAATTTGAAAATGTCATTTTCATATCAGGCGCAATGTCGGTGGTTTGGTTCCATTCGACATCCACAACGTGCCGCATGCAGGTTCGTATATCTTCCATGTCATACGGAGCTGGCCTGCCTTCCGACCCCCCGATTTTGAGATAGTCAGTCTGCAACAACAGCATCAAATCTCTGGTTGGAGGGGTGCAAAAGACCGGCCCCTTGTAACCATACTTGAAGAGCACAGGCAGCATACCTGCGTGGTCCAAGTGGGCATGCGTAATAATCACCGCATCGAGTTGTTCCAGTGGTAAAGCCTCTGGAGCGTTGAAGAACGGCATTGGATCCGTATCCGATGCGATGTTAACACCAACGTCAATCATAACTCTTGATTCGTTGGTAGTAACAAGGTGACAAGCACGACCCACTTCTTGGTACGATCCTAACGCAGTGATTCTCGCCCATGGTGAACCAGGACGTTTCGGTCGGTGAATGTTTAATCCAAAGTTCTTGAGCAGTTTGCGCCTTTCTTCTGCTTGAAGTTCTCTGTAGCCACGGATGTCACGCACTGTTTTGGATTCGATGGGGGGCGTTCTCTCTACTTTCACTTCCCAACCGGTCTTGGTTCTAATTTCGTTCGCGATGGCCCCTCGGCGACCAACTGCCTCTGATGGGTTTTCACACTGTATGATGACGCTCCAGTAGCAGGGATCGAAATACAGTTCAGACAATCCTGCAGACTCAGGTACGAGTTCATTGATCACCCCGATTGATTCTTCCTTGCTCATCACCATTTCAGGCAATGGACGCATCTTGATTCGGCGTTTGATTTTCTTCGAAATCTTACTTGCAAGGCCATCAGAACCTAAAAATTCACTAAATTCGGATGTAAAAATAGCAATGTCGCCTGCTTCCAGGTCAACTTCATATTGGATGTTCTTTGGAACAATCTTCCTGATTTCATCCTTCACTTGTTTGAATGTTTGTCGCATGTTCTAATCTCCTACCGCAGCGTGAAAACTGACGCATACCCAATGGATAGCGGCAACGCCGCGGGAGTGGGATGATGCTCACTTCTTGAGAATAGCATCGATTTCGGATTGTTCTACGGGAACAAATCCATCTTTTGCAGTGATGACAGCAAGGTCCATGCCGTTACCTGAAGCAGCATCACGCTGTCCAGATGCATTGAGTGCTCGGGCAGCCAGTCGGACGGCGTCGTTGCGGGTCATACCTTCCGAGAATCCATCTTCGAGCACACCATACATGTAGGGTGAACCAGATCCTGTCGCACAGTACACGTCAGGAATTGAACCACCTGCTGAATCAATAGAGTAGACGTGAGATCCGTCATCGTCGACACCGACGATGAGGAGTTGAACCCAATGAGGTCGACCTGAAAGGATGTTGGCGGTGAAGGTTGCTGCACCTTTGACGGTCATGTTTTGACCACGGCGAAGTTGGTAAAGGGAGACTTCTGCAGCGAGCGTTCGCGACAAGGATTGAGCATGGCCGACAAGACCAGCGGTGGTCAGTGCGAGATTCTCACCAATCTTGAACAACTTCTGAACACTTTTGTTTGCAATAAAGTGCCCCATTGTGGCTCTGTGGTCGGCTCCAACGACGACTCCGCCGTTGAATGTGATTCCTACAGTACTGGTTCCAGTCTTCAATACACCGTCTTGCGCTTCCATGATATCACCAACTCGCCACCCCATATGAACCGTGGGGTTAGCAGTCTACCCTAATCGAGCCCCCTTATCAACTCGACGATTGAAAATGATGATTTGAGGCGTTCAGCAAAGAAAGCCTTCTTGAGCCATCGGGGTTAGGCTCGGTTATGGCACGGAAACGTTCCTCTCAACCAGATGAGGGACAGTTTTCACTCGATGATTTCATCAATCAAGAACCAGCGGACGCCGAAAACGTTCCTGAAATGATTGACCTCTCCACACAACCCGAGACGGTCGAAGCCGTTCCTGAAGGATCGAAACCACTCCGAACCTTTACAATGCCGAGCAGTGAAGCGAACAACGACCACCAGCCAATCCCACCTCCAAGTTCAGATATTTACCACAATCTCGGCAAGATGTATCCAAATCCACCCATACCATTGAACACTACGGGCATGGTTCTCCATCGAGCAACGCTCTATGATTTGACAGGAATAGATACACTTCTCGATTGGGTGAGCGATGGAGATGCCGCTCTTGTGGAGATGGCACGGCTCATGAATCGAGAGCATGAAGTTGAGACTGTTCTTGCCCGACTCCATCGATTCATCGAAATGGACATGGGTGGTCAAATCGTGCAAATCACTGGAACTCGCGTCATGCTCCTCCCCCCTGGATGTGTTGGAATAAGCGGGCTCGAAGATGAACCGTTCAACGATGAAGCAGGTTGGTCAGGTGGGGTTTGATGGAAGAACAAGTCATCGAAATGCCGTGTCCCATGTGCCAAGATGGAAACAGTCTGCGAATGATGGCACACGTTGACGAGATTCCATACTTTGGAGAACACACGCAGGTTACGATCCTGTGCCACTCGTGTGGATGGCGACAAACCGATTTCATCCCTGCTGAAGGAAGAAAACCCGGCGGTTGGAGCTTCCAGATTGAGTCCGAGAACGACTTGTCCGTACGCGTGGTCCGATCATCTTCGTGTACGGTTTGTATCCCTGAACTCGACCTTGAACTCAATCCTGGGAGCGCAGCCACAGGGTTTGTGAGCAACATGGAAGGTCTGTTGGTTCGATTCATTGATGTGATTCGGATTGTCATGAACGATATTGATGAAGATGAAACCGAAAATCATCACCAGCTGTTGCACATGCTCAACAGGTTGCAACATGCAGGCCGTGAAGGCGAACCACTTGAAGTGGTATTTCTCGACCCCCATGGTTTATCTCAAATCCTTCATGAGCGAGCAATCGATCGGGAATTAACTCAAGAAGAAATTGAATCGTTACCCGTCGGACCTGACCCTGCGGTGTTCTCAGCTTAGGTCTTCAGCGAAAAATTCGTCAACAAGGTGGGCCGTTTGATCCTTCAACTCTTGATGGTTTGACAACCAAGCAGTTGCTCGATCAATGCACAATTGCTTCATTTCACCTGCGAGAAGAGAGCCCGAACGATATTGTTGGTTAATCTCCTGCAAGTAGGCGTCATCGTCCTCAAAGAAGTACATCATGTACTGATAAGCAACATCGATATCAGGATTACCCCCCCTGCGCCGATGCTCTTCGATGGTTGGCTGTCCGCCTGAAAAAGCACGCTTGATTTTCTTCTCTACTGCAGCGATTTCATCATCCAAAAAGATGGTTGTCTTTGGCTGACTGCTCGACATCTTGTCACCCGTAAGCCCAACTGCAAAGTGGTGATACGTCGATGATGGTGCGAGCAGTCCTTGACCACCGAGTGAGCGTTCATACGCCAGCATTTGCATTCGAATACGGTGGATGTCTTGCGAGGTCGCACTTGGAACATTCACTACACCTTCCTTTGGATTGGACATGATATCGGAGAAACCCATTCCATCAAGGCACGAAACAATGCCATCAAACACAGTTTGTCGACGTGCACGGTCGACTCGTCCGTTGGGTGCTTGACCTAATGCTTCGGCGTTGTCATCCTGTACAGAAAGACGGATTTGCGCACCACTGCGCTTAGCTGGACCAACATTGAACCAGTTGGTTTTCCCAGCCAGTCCTCGAGTCAATCTGAGATGNGGNTCTTGGTCAACTCCTACGGGAACAACGATTGGACGAAGCCCTCCATATTCATCCAATTGAGGATGTAAGATATCTCCTACTTGTACCATAGGAGCTTGAACGTGNGCGAGATTCGTCTCTCCTCCGAACCCATAAATCGATTCAAATTCATTCAGATTGGTTCGCTTACCGAGTTGAAAACCAAGGCGCTGAACTGTAGGTCGCTGCGACTGAAAATATACTTCTGTAGAATCCGAAAGCAGTCCAAGGGCGGCATAGTTCGCGACATAATCTTCTCGTGCGACTTGTCGACCTTTCGCCAAAGAAACACCACGTGTTGCTTGCGATTCCAAATCTGCGACTGCGATGGTNACATCAGCACCCATCTCTTGGTAGTAGCGGACCTGTTCAATGACCATTGAATGGCCCAGATGCATTCGACCACTGGGCATTAATCCTGTGAGGACGCCAAANGATTCCTTCCGCTGATGCGCCCCAAGTATCACGTCGAGGTCTCGATGTGCAAATACAATTCCACGTCGATGCAACTTGGTTGCATTGGGCAAATCCAATCCGTCAAGAGACGACAAACCGAATTGGTCGATGATACGACNATAGTCTGTGGATTGNTTGCTGCTCCATGGATCAATNCGTACAGAATCNTCATCCATGGTTTACCCTCCGAATGCCTGCTCGTATCAAACCGATTAGAAGGCTTCGCCTCTATTCCTCTTCAATGNGGAGATTTTTGTTGTTCAAGACACCTGCCAANGGGCCAATNCCTTCTCGACCGAGAATCCCCATCATCGCTACGATGGTGACAACACCAGCGACNAGCGATGCATAAGGCAGCCAAGGCAAGCGTCCCTCGATTGGTCGTGGTGAAACCAACCATGTGAATCGGAGTTGGTCCTCATCATCAAATCGCTTCGACCACAGAAAGAGTTCAGTCGTATCATGTGCGGCAATGGTGACTGCAGCCTCATATCCATTCCAGAATTGGGTTTGATTGTGAACATCGTAGGAGATGTTCTCTCCATCAAGCACGATCGTCACAATTGTTCCACGCTGAACAGAGACAAGCAATTCTTCACCGTCCATGCGCCATCCCTCCGATGTTTGCCGTTCTCCACTCAAGTTTGCCATCGATTGGCCAAGCANATCTCGAACGTCAACGACCGTAGCATTCTCAAAGGACAATCGCCAAGTTGNAGGGACGTNCCANGCATTTGGAGCGACACTCGTGCATTGTTCGGTTATGATGGACGAAAACGTGAGAGTTGCAGCCTCTTCATCGAGAACTCTCGAATGTTCATAGCATCGATTTGAGGACCAATACGACCACGCTTGGCCCCACGTCGTCATCCATGCTTCAGCATCGTTTTGCAGATAATCTGCTATGTCTCGNTCATGGCGAATTGTGGCTTCATTGACGCGNCCAATCCAATAGAGATTGACCAAGCCNCCNTCTTCAACNGCAGACTGAACGGTTTCAAGACTACCAATCTCCTTCTCGAGACTACCTCCACGTCGACCAAGGTTGTACCAGTCCCAGACATCACCCGGTTCATCAAAAGCGTCGTGCCATGCGGTTGTCGTCAGACCAGTATTGTCACCATGAACGACGAAATCTTGTGAAGAAATGTAATTGTGTTGAGCCATCGTCAGCCCTTCTGGAGCATAGGTTGAAAGTGCGTTAACACCCCACTTGGAGGCTTCTGTGTTGTTCTCAATGTAGGAACGACATTCCTTTGCAACTGCACCAGGATCGTTGAACCAAGAGTACCCTGGAATGCCATAGCAACCAAATTCATCACCATTGGTCAGGCGTTCATCAGCCAAAGCGGTCGTCAACCAACCGTCAGCCTCCCATTCAACATCAGCNACAACGGGTGCGGCAATGGTTGAACTTACAAACAGGCCCAACAACAGGCATGCTATGATGCGTTGTGGGCCTGCCATAGCAATTCCAAGCAAATCTTGTCTTTGAGGTTGGTGTCTCAATCAGAAGCAGTTGCAGTATGAATCACAACCGGCAACACNGGGCGGTCGGAATCATCGACAGTAACCTCAGAAAGCGTNGTCACNTGTTCACAACCACTCGTGATTGTTCCAAAGACAGTATGNTTTCCGTCCAACCAACTGTGATGCGTAATATCATCTGGCATCAAAAAGAACTGGGATCCACCCGTGTTTGGCATGCTTGTCTTCGCCATCGAAATGGTGCATGAGAGATGCTCTAATCCGTTGTTTGCCTCGTCAGGAACGTTGTAATAGACTTCACTTGGACAATCCGATTGGTTCATGACATCACCGTCACAGATACCGTACCACTTTGCAGCGTGTCCACCGGTTCCATCTCCGTTGGTGAAGTCACCGCCCTGAATCATGAAATCGTCNATNATACGGTGGAANGTGACACCATCATAATTTCCNTCGCGAGTATGNGAACGGAAGTTGTCTGCATGCAATGGNGCNAGAATGTGATCCAATTCGATGGTAATGGAGTANTTTGCAGAAGCNGTNGCTGCGCTCTCACCATGATAGATTTCAAGCGTCACATTGCTTGTTGCTCCTAGATAAATATCGAAATCATACTCATCCAAGACATTGTTGACTTCTTCCATCAATTCAGTACATCCAGCTGCTGACATCATCAATACCGTCAACAGACCAACTCCAAACATCCGTTTTCCATTTCCTCGGCCGCTCATGATAGTTCCAGTCGTTCCAAGTATATCCATTCAGCGACTCATCCAAGACACAGGGCACAGTGTGTCAGTGCACCGTTGGCTCGTAGACCATGACTAAATAGCAAATGCACTGAGGTTTTGCTATGTCAACGGGTCGTTCAACAAAGCAGTGCAGTTCATGCGACACGGATGATGAGACTTTTGAGTACCACGGCGAGGATTTGCAACGTATGATTCTGTGCAAGATCTGCTATGATGACTACATGGCAAAAGAAATGACGCAATATTGGAAGGATCACATTCAAGAAGAAAAACGACGAACGGGAATGAGTTGAACCTTGGTTTTCCTGTAACGGTTATGGATTGATTGTATGGACAGCATCAAGACCAATTCGCCTATTTCTGTTACAAAACAATTTGATGTATCGAGTGACGATCTTTGGAACCTGATCAGTGCACCTGGCAACCTCAATGACTGTCATCCATTCTGCAAATCGAATGACGTTCTTCAATGGGATGACTCTGAGCATGTTGATCGACTTGTTTATCTCAACGATCGAACCTACATTCGACGATTCCTTACATGGGATGAGGGCAGAGGATACACGCTTCGTATTGGAGAAGAGAACGGATTGCAATCCTTTGTTGAATGGTCGATTGCTTCCATTTCGGAACAGCAATCTCGCCTAACCATTACCGTACACCCGTACATCTTGGCTGGAATTAATCCAGTTCTCTCCTTCCTACCGTACCGATTTTGGGTTAAACCCAAGCTTCGACGTTATCTCAACTCAGTCGTGTCTGGGTTTGAGTACGTTGCTCGAACAGGGAAGACTGTTCCGCGGAACCACTTTGGCCGTCATTCTTGGTTTTCGTGACTTAGTTCTCAAGTTCTGAAAGAATGAGATCAACCGTCGCTTTTGCTGAATTGAGAACACCTGGCAATCCTGCACCGGGATGCGTTCCTGCACCAACGAGATAGAGTCCGTCAATTCCAGAATCCTTGTTGGATGGGCGGAAATAAGCACTCTGGGTGAGTTTTGGAGCGACAGAAAAGGCAGATCCCTTGAAGGCTGCAAGTTCGTTTTCGAAGGTCTTGGGAGTGATGTGGCGTCGTGTAACAATGTGCTTACTTAGTTCTGGCATCTCGACTTCGAGGGCTTTGATGATACGATCGCCGTACTCGTCAGCAATCGAATCCCAGTCAACATCTGCACGACCAAGATGTGGAACGGGAGCAAGGACATAGGCAGCACTGCAACCTTCGGGGGCAAGACTCTTGTCGGTAACCGTTGGTACGTGAAGATACAAGCTGAAGTCGTCAGGCAGTTTGCTTCCTTTGAAGATGTCATCAAGCAGACCCTTGTATCGTGGTCCAAACAAAATGGTGTGATGTGCAACATCGTCGTAAGCGATGTCGGTACCGAAGTAAAGTACGAACAAGGACATTGACCAATCCATCTTCTCAAGTTTCTTCGCTCGCTTTTGAGCAACTTTCGAATTGGAATAGAGCTTCTTGTACGTGTGGTGAACATCTGCATTCGAAATCACCATATCGAAGTCTTGTTGGACATCGTTACCGTCCGTAATCCGATGGAGAGTACCCTTTCCGTTCTTGATAACATCTACAGATTTGACGGGTGTTGAAAGACGGATTTCTCCACCAAGTTCCTCGAACAGTTTCACCAAAGTTCGAACCAAAGCGTGTGTCCCTCCTTCAGGGAAAAACACTCCCCACTCACGTTCAAGATAATGGATGAGTGTGTAGATGGAAGAGGTTTGGAAAGGATTACCACCAACAAGAAGGGAATGGAAACTGAGTGCTTGTCGCAAATGATCATCTTTGACGTACTTCGAAATGGTCTTGTAGACGGATCGGTCAGCTCGAAGTTTGATTAACGAAGGAGAAACAGACATCATGTCTGAGAATTTGAGGAATGGTCGATCTGCGAGTTCAGTGTATCCCTTGTGGAAGACCTTTTTTGCATACTCGAAAAACTTCTGGTACCCTTCAGCATCGGATTGACTTCGTTCAGCAATCTGTTTGACCATCGTAGCTTCGTCGCGGACATAGTCGAATCGATCACCATCAGCCCAAATTAACCGATACATAGGTTGGACTTCCATGAGTTTGATGTAATCGTCCAATGAACGGCCGGTGAGTTCAAACAAATCTGTGAGAACATGAGGTGCTGTGATGACGGTTGGACCTGCGTCAAAAGTAAACCCATCATCGTGGTAAACATAAGCTCGACCGCCGGGGAGATCTCGTGCTTCATAGAGGACGGTTTTGATTCCAGCGCTTTGCAATCGAATCGCTGCACCGAGGCCACCAAATCCGCTACCGATGACTGCTGCTTTCTTCGTCGATTGTCCTAAGCCAGCCATGGTTGTAGGTCAATGTCATTACTTGATAATGTTCGCTTTTGGCTTTGGTAAATATCGCTCAAAAAAACAACGCCTTATAAGAGTTCAAGAGTCATTTCTACGTGGTGGAGGCTATGGTAAGTTCAATGCAGATTGACAACCCAGAATACATCCTCGCCACCAGTGGTGAGAGTTTCCATTGGGCCCGTCGTTTCCTTGGCAACAAAATGGGGCACGATGCAGCTCGCCTCTACTCATTCTGCCGAGTGCTTGATGACATGGCAGACGGGGACATTGAGCACGGCCCTGAACACCTTGTTCAAATTCAATCAAAACTCAAACAAGGTCAGTGGGATAATCATCCTCTTCTCAACCAGTTTTCCGACATGGTCGATGAGTATGGACTCTCAACCACTGTTGTATCCTCACTTGTGGAAGGACTCCTCGATGATCAGGCTGATGAAGTACTAATCCAAGATGAAGAAGACTTGATTCAATACGCCTACAAAGTCGCTGGAACGGTTGGTTTGTTGATGTGTGATGTACTCAACACCAACGAACCAAGAGCAAAACCGCATGCGATTGACCTTGGAATCGGAATGCAACTTACCAACATTGCTCGGGATGTTCTTGAAGATGCAAAAATGGGACGCAGATACCTTCCTGGTTCTTGGGTCAACAACATGACGCCCGAGGAAATCATTCATGCTTCAACCAACCCATATTCACATGAAGCACTTCTAATCACTGAAGCAGTTCATCGTCTGCTTGCATTGGCTGAAGAATACTATGCCAGTGGACGACGAGGGTTGGCCTATCTTCCTGCACGAGCACACTTCTCAATCGGTGTTGCTGCCAAGGTCTATAGACAAATTGGAATTCAACTTTTGCGATCAAAACATTCCTGGCATGGCCCTCGTCAGGTTACATCAAAAGCTAGCAAAATCTTCTGCACTCTGCGAGCGAGTGTAAGCCTCTTCCGCCGATTCCCACACCCAAGAAAGCAACACAATGCCCACCTTCACACATCGCTTGGCCCGTACATGAATCAAGGTGGTACGTGGAGATGAAGACGCAGGTCCTCGGCGATGGTGTCGCGGCGATGATGCTGGCTTCAAACGCAGACAAGCTGCCCAACCATACCATCTCTGTCGTTCATCCTGATAACGCCCCGATGGCAAGAGACCACATGCTTGGATTTTGGAACATGGATGGACTGGACCTTGCTGTCGACAGCTCGAGGGCTTCTTGGTCAAACTGGGCCATCATTACCAACACGAACAAGAGCGTGCTGCACTCTGAAAAGCACGCCTATCACATCATGCACAAAGCCAACTATTTGCAAAATTGTCGAAACAAGGCAGAGGAGCACGGTGTTGATTTCATCGAACAGGCCGACATGACCACTGATGGTCGTTCACTGACCTTCGATTCACGTCCACCAACGGCAAGCAACAACGCTATTCTCCAACACTTCATCGGTCAAGAAGTTGAAGTTGACAAGCCAGTGTTTGATACTTCGACAGCAATTCTCATGGATTTCCGTGTCGATCAAAGCGAAGGTATGCATTTCATCTATCTCCTACCGTATTCGCCAACGCAAGCTCTTGTTGAATCAACGCTGTTCACTACCACGGTTCTCGAACGAGAATTTTACACAAATGCCATTGAAACGTACCTTCTCGATCACTATGGAGCATCAATCATTGATGTCATCCACGAAGAGCAAGGGGTCATTCCGATGGGAGCGTTATCACCACACGACTCGAAGATTCCTGGTATTGGAGCAAATGCTGGAGCGATTCGACCAGCGAGTGGATACACGTTCGTGTTCATACACCAACAAATCCAGAGAGCGATTGAAGCGTCCAAACAAGGAAAACCGCTTCGGTTCAAACGACCACACAAGTCCGTTGATGTGTGGATGGATGCTGTTCTTCTCACAGTTTTGAGAAACTGGCCTCAACAAGGTCCGAAACTGTTCGCACGCATGGCAGCATCATTGACTGGGGATGAATTTGTCCAGTTCATGAGCGGTCATGCCAACTGGAGATTACGGTTCAAGGTCATCATGGCAATGCCAAAACTTCCCTTCATCAAGGGAGTTTCAAAGCATATTTTCCAACGGCCGCAAAAGGTGGTGTCATGAGCCTCTTGGCAGAACTGATGAGTGTTGACCTTCTCAACCTTATCGCATTGCTTGCTGTTGTGTTCATCGGTTTGCCCCATGGTGCGATGGATGGAGCCTTGGCCATTCATCTCGGATGGATGAATCAACCACTCAAAGCAGCAATGTTCCTACTCGGCTATGTCGGTCTTGCTGCCGTCGTAGTCGGCCTGTGGGTTTTCGCTCCAGCAATCGGTTTCCTTACGTTCCTTGCCATCAGTTTGTTTCACTTCGGAAGAGGTGACATTGTTCCACGTTCAAAAGAACACCAAACTGCAGAAGTTGTCATGCGAGGTGGTCTTGTTCTTGCGGGAATCAGTCTGTTTCACCGTTCTGAAGTAGACGGAATTTTTGAGATTCTTGTTGGCAGCAACACCTCACTTGTGTGGGCTTTCTTGCAAGTCATAGGAGCCTTTACCATCCTCTTGATTCCAGTTGTGATCGTCTCAAAACCATCGGACGAACAAGGCTCTACAATGCTTGAAGTCACGGGATTGATCGTGCTGTTTGCGCTTGCTCCACCTCTTCTTGGGTTTGCAATCTACTTTTGTTGCATCCATTCTGTTCGTCATTTTACGCACATGGGTACGATGCTCAAATCGACCATCCATCAATTCCAAATCACGCGTACAACCGTTCTCTTCTCGCTGATGACCTGGGCCGTTGGTTTACTGATTCTAGCATATCAATCGACATCTGTCGGGATTGAACCTGCTCTCATTCAGGTGATTTTCATAGGCCTTGCAGCTCTCACCGTACCTCATATGATTCTTGTTGATGGAATCGTGAAGCATGAGCAATCTCCCCAATGAAGTCACAAGGTTGCAATCAAGGTACTATAAGCCACCCATACGACATCAAATCATGAGAAGACTGCTCATCCCCCTCCTTCTCATTGTCTTACTCACGCCCTCAGTACAAGCCGAAACCTATCGCATCACTGGGAAGGCTACGTTTGCAGATCGAACTCCAGTTACACTGGATTATGTCTACGTTCAATGCATACCAGGGGATTTCGCATGCTATCAATATCGAGGTGCTCAATCGATTACTGATGCGTATGGGTACTATTCGATCATGATCGACGTAACGGAAGATGAAGATGATCTCGATATTATCTTGAATCTCCGAGGAGAGAACTTCACACATACCATCGACATCCAAGCTCACCGTAATTCAAACAACAACCAAATGGTACAAGACATTCAACTAGAGCAGGATCCTCCTCCATCCGGCGTTTTCCTTGGATTTGGCTGCTTCATTGTCCTGTTCACATTGGTCTTCGTCTCTGTGTTGATGAAAACTGGCCGTCGTTTGTCAACCAAACAGGGGCGTATGGAATTTATGGGAATGAAACAAGCCAAAATGTTGACATGCCCGACATGTAAGCAAATGGTTGCTCAGCATGAATTGGTCATGCATTTGATCGTTGAGCACGACATGGAAGCCTTCGAAGCAGGTGAATTGGCAGGGAAAGTGATGAGGCGAACGTGGTCGTCGGAAGAGGAATGATTCACATCGAAGAACATTGGTTGGGTGCAAAACAGACGCATTCGCTTAATTCAACTCCAAAGCATCAAAACCTTATTTCTCGAGGAGGAGGCATGGAGGCAGACCAAGAGTTGGTCGCTGCGTGGGAAGCGCTGCGTGAACATTGGCTGATTCCGACAACAGGGAACAAACCTTCACGCCACCTGTTTTACAATTTCTTACGAATGACGGTTGGACCAACATTTCGTTTCTTTTTGAGAATGCGAATTCGAGGAGAGCATCACATCCCAAGAAAGGGCCCAGTTATTCTTGCAGCGAACCACTTATCGCATGTCGATCCAATCATGGTCATTCTCTCTTCACGGAGGACCACGCATTATCTGGCCAAGGACGGACACTTTGAGAAATGGTGGACTCGCTTCGTAATGAAATCGACTGGCCAAATTGAAACCCAACGAGAAAGTGGTGGATTGGACGCACTTTCTAGTGCTGCAGATGTTCTCGATCAGGGCCGAGCGTTGGGTATCTTTCCGGAAGGTACGCGGTCCAAGCGCACAGAAGCCCCGTATTTGCTGCCAGGAAAGACTGGCGTTGCTCGCCTCGCCGCATCCTATCCAAGCAGTGTTGTTATCCCCATCGCCTTACTTGGTACGAGGAAAATGATGGAACCGCAGAAACACAAACTTCCACGCTTGCATCGACCTGTTACCTTCCAATCAGGAGAGGGTGTAACATGGTATCAGTGGCTCATCGATGTGAATGGTGGGAATCAATCGGTTGAATCCTTGAAGGGACTTGCAGACAAAGAAGAGCATGATATTCGCAGTGAACTGGCAGGCCTATACCGAAAGTTTACAGATCAATTAATGGGTAGTATCCTCGCTTTGGGTGCTCCTTAACCCTTGGTAAGCCTCAAGGGCTTCCATCAATGACGGTCCTATGGTGAGCGGATGCAAGAGTACCTCGACCTCATGAAACACATCCTTGACAATGGTGTCGAAAAAGGCGATCGTACGGGGACCGGTACACTGTCTGTCTTTGGATACCAGATGCGGTTTGACCTCTCTGAAGGATTCCCAATGGTGACCACAAAGAAGCTACATCTTCGCTCAATCGTTCACGAATTGCTGTGGTTTCTCAAAGGAGATACCAACGTCAAGTACCTGCAAGAAAATGGCGTGCGTATCTGGAATGAATGGGCAGATGAACACGGTGATTTGGGCCCGGTCTATGGCAAGCAATGGAGAAAATGGGAAGCAAAAGATGGACGCATCATCGACCAAGTCGAACAAGCGATTGAGCAAATCAAAACCAATCCGAACAGTCGACGAATCATTGTATCAGCTTGGAACGTTGGTGAACTTGATGAAATGGCATTGATGCCTTGTCATGCCTTTTTCCAGTTCCATGTTGCTGATGGTAAATTGAATTGTCAACTCTATCAACGCAGTGCTGACGTCTTTCTCGGCGTTCCATTCAACATTGCATCATATGCACTCCTAACACACATGATGGCACAAGTGTGTGGACTTGAAGCAGGAACATTTGTCCACACGCTCGGTGATGCACATCTCTACATGAATCACCTCGATCAAGCAAGAGAACAGATTAGCCGAGAGCCACTCCCACTTCCAACATTGAAACTTGATGCTTCCATTACCAATATCGATGATTTCACCTTTGAGAGCCTCGAAGTTGTTGGTTACGAACATCATCCTCACATCTCCGCACCAATCTCGGTTTGATCAGCATGCAACTGAAAATGATTCTCGCCATGGACTTGGATGGGTGCATTGGCAAGGAGAATGGATTACCATGGCGTCTACGATCCGACATGCTTCGCTTCAAGCGACTAACAATGGGTCAAGGAAACAGTGCAGTTCTGATGGGGCGAACAACATGGGAAACCATTCCCGAAATGTATCGACCTCTTGTTGGTCGCATCAATATCGTTGTCACTCGCAACACGGGATATTCCCTGAACGACGCTGATGTCGTCAATTCTATAGAGGATGGGATTCAACATGCTCTTAGCAAGAACTGCGATGAATGCTGGATTATCGGCGGAGCGAACATCTACGAACAATGTCGTGACATGGTCGAGGAAATTCATTTGACGTCGGTCGAAACCTCAAACTCTGGTGATGTCAAAGTGACTCTCTTTGGAGAGGAATGGAGTCGGGAAGTGATCGAATCCACTCCAAAAAACAGCGACAATGAGTATCCAACAACCTATATGATTCTCACAAAATCATGAATCGGTATACTCTGTGACTCGAATACCCAAACGTCCTTTTCGAGCAGGACGCTGCATAATCTTGTCCACTTTCGCCTCGAAGGAAGTCTTGAGATCGATGTTCATAGCAAGAGAGTGCCCCATCAGAAGAATCAGGACGTCTGCCATCTCTTCAGCAACCTCCTCAATAGGCTTGTTCTTTGTAATGGCTGCAGCGAGTTCACCCAGTTCCTCGACGGTCAATGCAATTCTGTAGCCCATATCATGGCCGTTGTTTCCAGCAAAGTCGTGCTTGTGATGAAATGCTGCAACCCGTTTCATCATTTCAGTCCAAACGTCTTCATCGGTTGATGCAAGCCAGGATTCTACGGAGAAAGGTTCCATGATGATGGCTCATCGTGAACGCTCTAAATCATTGTGTCAGCAACGTCGTTATGCACGACCATACCGGTCCAAGCCTGCGATTGGCTTCAGCAGAGACTGCCTCGTGGCTCAAGTCTGCGGTTGAGTCTCCCGGTTCTTTGCCTGCAGCCCAGTTCGAACCGATGAGAAGAGCAGAATACGGCAATTCAACTTCTCTGCAGAGTTTCGCCTCTCTCGGCATGGTCATTCCAACAACATGGCCACCGAGCTTCTCGATTGCTCGTACTTCTGCAGCCGTTTCAAACTGAGGTCCTTGTGCCAACCAATAGGTGAAGAAAAGTCGCTCTTCGGAGAGATTTTGCACCGTTCGTAAAACAGGTTCCAACGTTGCGTTCATGGTCCGATCAAACGGAACGGTTACTGAAGTGAACTCTGCTTCATCATCGTGAAAGGTTGTGGTTTGTCCTGTAAAGTCGATGTATTGATCGGCCAGACCAACCCGACCAGGTGGGAAGTCTTCCACAATGCATCCAACCGAGCATACTGAAAGAACTGCATCCATGTTGGCATGCTTTAACGCCCAAATGTTGGCATGATGATTGATGTTATGCGGAGGTTTAGAGGCCGATCCATTGTTGTGATGTCGTTGCAAAAAGACAAGGGATTTCTCTTCCGAACCATGTTGGAGTCGAAACGACTTGATTGGAACACTGCCATGAGGAGTTTCGACTTCGAAAGAATCCGTGGCAAGAACCTCAAGTCCTGCATCGGCAAAGGGTTGTCCAGTCGCCATGTTGAGGAGACCAGTACCGCCGATGATAGCAAGTCGCTGCATGAACTCCCCTCTCAGTCAAGGGTTGTCAAATGTTCGCTGATTACTCTTGCAATCGTTCGATTAGTTCAGCCTTCTTTCCAGAGACAGGTTTGCCGGCTGCCTTGAGAAGTTCCTTGAGTTCTGCAACGGTCATCGAAGAGTAGTCGACATCATCAGAGGTTGCTTCTTCTGCTGGTGCTTCTTCAACTGCTGCTTCTTCAGCAGGAGTATCTTCTTCAGCAACGTCCTCAACAACTTCTTCTACGGAATCTTCCGCTTCATCTGCATCATCGTCTGCGTCTTCATCGGCTTCTTCTTCAGCCATTGCTTCAGCAAGTGCTGCAGCCTTCTTGGCCTTGACTTCTGCTTCACGTCGAGCCTCTTCTGCATGGATTTCATCGAGCGTTGGTCCATGGTCCATCTCAACACCTTCCTGCAAGAGTTGGCTCTTGCGGATGACAACAGATCGGCAAGGGTAGATGCTCTTGATTTGATTTTGAATCTCAGATTCAAGTGAACCGTCGAGCATTGCAACCTGCAATGCATCGTAGGTTGTCTTCGCAACGAAGCCACGAAGAACATCTCGAGTCTTTGCACGAATGGATTGCTTGACCGAGGTTTGAACACGCTTCTGGGTGATAATCAATGGCTTTATTCGAACCAAGTAACCGTCTTCGGTAACAACGTCAAGAACATCGTCAATCTTTCCGCGGTATCGGCGAATTTGACGACGAATGTGGTTTGTTTGGTGGTGATGACCGACAAATGTGGTCAATGCGTCTTGCCCTACGGTTCCGGAAACTCGGAAGCGGAGCATAACGTGCATCTTGGTGAAATCACCATTGAATTCTTGCTGGGTCATTTCGTAGATACGTCCCATGATGTGTTCGTCTGACTCACCGATGGTTTCACCAATGTTTTGGTAATTCCATGGGTGTCGAGGCGCTCGGATTGTGTACCAACGCTTGGTCTTCCACTTGTCTCTCTGCTTACGGGCTGCTGCTCGCGCTTTTGCGCTCATCTTCTTTGCCATGTCACTCATCTCGGAGGGTATCTTGAGGGGGCTACCCCTCTAGCATTCAACCGACATACATCACCTATTTGAAGCAACTTGATGGAAAAGAAGAGCGGTAAACCTCATGACCCATGCATGATAACGTGGTGACATGGGCATACTCCACGTGCACGCAGCGGCGACTGCTCATGAATTGCAGGACATTGATCTGGTCAATCAAGCCCTTGAATGGTTAACTGAAACCGAATGGGATGTTGATATGACGACCTCATACCATGGCCCGAAGGTGGCTTTACTTTCCACGCACATCAAAAAGAAAAAACAGGTTGCATCGTTTATGAAAAAACTGGAGCCACATCAATCGTATTTGCTGTCGGATCTGGATGCAAGATTGGACGAAAACAACGTTGTTCACCTTCGTCTCTGCCTGGAGTCTGTGATCGGTCAAAAAGTGGTTCTTGCAAATCCTGAACAGAAAAATCCTATCGTGAAAATTAGAATCAAACTAGCTGTTTATCCTGGTCAAAATGTGCAATCAATCGCAGAGGAAATTTTCGGTTAACCTAAACCGAGAATGGCGGTAAAAAAGGTTTCAAGTACTTGATGACGATACAGGCAAGCATGCCCCACGTCGTAACATCAGCATGTGTTGATCACAAATACCAGGATTGCGTTGCAGTCTGTCCAGTCGAAGCCTTCCGTGAAATGGATGCCTACCTCATCATCGATCCTGATGAGTGCATCGATTGCGGAGCATGCGCCCCTGAATGCCCCGTCGAAGCCATCTTTGCTGACACTGACGTTCCAGACGAGGAAGAGGACTGGATTGACAGAAATGAAAACGAAGCAGCAGACGCACCAATTGCGGAAGGCGATTCTCCAGTTCTTGGCTCCTAATTTGACCATGGGCCTTAACCAACCTTCTTGAAGGGGTAAACCTCCGCAAGGATTGATACTCATGACGCGTACCGATTTCACACAACTTCGTCACGGAAGCGACCTGCTCAAGCGGGGCTTTGCCCGAATGCAACAAGGTGGCGTCATCATGGACGTCGTCGATGCCGAACAAGCAGCCGTTGCTGAAGACGCTGGTGCTGTGGCAGTCATGGCCCTTGAACGTGTTCCAGCAGACATTCGAAAGGCTGGCGGGGTCGCTCGCATGAGCCATCCCGACATGATTCAAGGCATCCTTGATTGCACATCAATCCCCGTCATGGCCAAGGCACGTATTGGTCATGAAGGTGAAGCCCGAATTCTTGAAGCCATGGGTGTTGACATGGTCGATGAATCTGAAGTTTTGACTCCAGCAGATCCGTTCTTCCACATTAACAAGAAAACGTACGAGATTCCATTCGTTTGTGGAGCAACCGAACTCGGTGAAGCTGTACGTCGAATTCACGAAGGATGCGCAATGATTCGTACCAAAGGCGAAGCTGGCACTGGAAACCTCGTAGCAGCTGTAACGCACTCTCGCCTGATTACACAAGAAATCAAGCAAGTCCAGACCATGGATGATGCACTCCTCGATGAGACAGCAGACCTCATTCTGGAGCGATACAAAGTTCTCGCTGACACCTCGAAACTTCCAGGGACACATTTGCAAACACCGTTCGGAACCATCGACGAGACCATGCGTTCGTCCATACGCGAAGTCCTCGATGAGGTCAAGGCCCTTGGCCGCCTCCCCGTTGTGACCTTCTCCGCCGGAGGTATCGCCACACCTGCTGATGCGTCTCACATGATGCGAATGGGAATGGACGGGATTTTCGTTGGCTCTGGCATCTTCAAGTCGGACGACCCACCAAACATGGCGGATGCAATCGTTCTTGCTACAGCACATTATGATGATGCGAGCAAGGTTGCTGAAGCACAAGCAATGATTGAGGGCGATCCAATGAAAGGTGACGAACTCGAAACGCTTGAAATTCGTCTTGACCAGCGCGGCTGGTAATCATTCCAGTGGTGTGTCAACACTCACATCGCCGAGTGTCCACTTGAGAGTCTTGATAACACCTTCAAGTGCTTTGAAATTTCGAGCAGCATCCTTCATTCCATCACGGTCGCCGCGCTCGCGACAGTCCTCGAAGAAGTTTTTCCACTTCCGCATCTTCTTCTCAGCACGGGCGAGCATCGTTTCAATCTCTTCCCATGTTCGGTCATAGGTCCGTTCGGGTGCCATTGGCATTTACAAGGTCCGAGGGTATTAGAACTCAATGCCTGCTTTCGAGATATTTCAAACGTTTTCAAGGTGTTCGTTATCACCCAGAATAACATTCGATGTTGAAAGATTGGCAGCGATTACTGCACCAGGTGAAAGAATGCAATCTGTCAATTGAACGCCTTGTTCAACCCTTGAACCGTTCATGAGGATGCAATGCTTGAGCACAGCATCTTTTCCAACAGTAGCATGTTGTGCAATCACAGATTCTTCAACAACTGCTCCGTTTGCAACTCGTGCGTCTGGATGAATGAATGAGCCTCGCTCAATACGAGCCCCTTGTGGAAGGGGAAATGGTAGTTCATCTCTACGTTCGATCAAAACACGTTGAGCACGTATCAATTCTTGAGGAGAACCAACATCAAACCACACGCCGTTAATGGCTTGTGCATACATAGGCCAATTCATTTCAAGCAGACGAGGGAACAAATTCTTCGAGAAATCGTATTTTTCCCCTTCTGGAACGAGGGCCATTACCTCTGGTTCAAGAATGTACAACCCTGCATTAATCACATTGCTGAACGCCTCTTCCGGAGTTGGCTTTTCCTTAAATCGACGAATGTACCCTTCTTTCAGGCTTCCATCGACGTCACCCGTTGCAGTTGATGACAATCCAACAATGCCGAATGGACTTGGGTCTTCCACTTCCCACAAGGCCATGGTTGCTTTTGCCCCACTACGCTTGTGAGCTTCCATCAGTGCAGCCACATCGAATGAGGCAACAGAATCACCCGATCCAACAATGACCGTTTCAGTGATTTCATCCAACAACAGTCGAACGCTTCCTGCTGTCCCCATCGGCGTTGATTCCTGATTGATTCGTGCAGTACGATCATTAGTGTTCCAATCTTTTACATGCTCTGCAAGCATTTCTCCGCGGTAACCAGTGGTGACAATGATGTTGGTCACACCACCTTGAATCATCGAATCTTTCACAAACTCAATCACTGGTCGTCCAAGCACTTCAACCATCGGTTTGGGACGAACGTCAGTGATGGGACGCAAGCGTGAACCTTGGCCACCGGCCATAATGATTCCAAGCATGCCAATCAGCGACGTCGACGACCAGCCGACATGTCGATTCGACCCATCTTCTTCTTCTTGCCTCCACGACGTGGAGCGTTGGAGGCTGTGGTTTCTTCTTGACCCATCCCTCCAAATGTAAGTGTTCCTTTACTCAATAGATTGGAAATCAATTCATCAGCAACTTCTTCGGATTCTGCTCCAGTCTTGAGGCTCTTGGTAACGGCGTTGTTGTGTTCGGTCATCCAAGATTTACGTTCTTCCCGTGCCATGTTTAATTCATCACGAACTTTGTTGACATCGGTCATCATTTCATCGATCTTTGCGTGTGTATCATCAGCCTTAGCTCGCAGCGCAACGTACTCGTTGTGATGTCGGTCTCCTTCGGCCTTGAGGAAATCTCGATGAGCAAAGGCCTCATCCACTTCCTTTGACTTTTCATCAGCACGTCCTACTGCCTCAAGCATGGCTTGATGAGCTGCATCTGCCTCTGCTTTGAGAGTCTTAATGGCGGAATCAAGGTCATCAAGATCAACGGCAACCAATTCAAAGGCCTCAACATCGGGTGACAATTCTTGGATTCGGCGATGCATGATCTTGATTTTCTCCATCGTTTCCTTTTCCTTCTTCGGACCCATAGCAGAGGTATTGTAGAGATTCTCAAGTTGTGCAACATCACGCTTGAGTTGGGCGTGTTCCGCTGTTGCACTCTTTTTCTCATTCTTTTCACCACGACGGCCTTTGGCTTGACCGATGATGGTTTTGATTTGATCTTGGATTGCATTTCGCTTTTCCTTGAACATTCGAACCTCGGTTCGAACCGCCTTTACCTCAGCGAGAACAAGATCGACCTTCTCGCGGTGCTCCTTGTATTGAGCTTGTACAGCATTGCGTTGTTCTGCAGCAGAACGTGCTTCAGAACTAAAATTGTTACGAACATCTCGCAACTTTCGTACTTTTGCTTCCATCGCATGCAGACGGTCACGTAGGTCTGCATCAGGGCGTTCTTCTGCTTGGTCTTTCGAACCCAACATACCACTGCGTAGCGGTTTTGCATTTCAAACCTATGGCTTGCAATATCCGCCTCAAACGTTGAAAATTTCAAGCAATTCAAGGACGCTAGCGAGCGTGATGACCAAGGTTCCCATGACCTGTGTCGAGAGGGTTACAATCCTTCGAAGACGGCGACGGAACTCATTTCGAACGTTGACGTTGATTTGTCGGCCAATGAGCAAATCACCACTCACTTCCTCGAGACGTACCGAGACGGTCGCTTCACCGAAGCGTTCTGGCAGAAGGGTCTGCCACGCCATGGTCCCATCACGAAGCAACCCCGTCATTTTACCCAAAACATCCTCATTTCCTTCGATTGAAATTGGTAGGGCCTCGCTTGACCACCAGACCTCCTTGCCTGGTGCCAGATCGTAGCGCATCGAGATTTGATTGGGTCGGAAATCTGGAGATTGCACACGGAATACGACAGTCCTGCTTTTCTTGGAGAGGTTGTGCATGAAGACAAAGAGATTCGCACGCTTGGTCACGACGTTCTCCAAATCAACCTCGAAGACGAGGTCCTTCAATGCTGGAGGTCGTCCGAATTCCATGTCTTGTTCAATTCGGTCGATGAGTCGGAAAAATGCAGGACATTGTTGTTGAGCGTGCTCGATCAGTTGCAGCCACAATTCGACACTGAAAGACTCATCGTTCAACAGTGCATCAGCACCTTCTTCCTTGAGAACTTCCTCCAACTCAAGACGAACTGTTTTCGAATCGAGACCGTTGTAGTGCCGGTACAATGTCATCAGAACCTTTTCCCGAGCAAAATCGTGTTTGATTCCACGCTTGACAAAACCTTGAATGGTCCGCATGAGTTCATCGTATTGAGAACGAAGCAGTGGGTCGAGGTGAGTGCGTATCATATCGTCAAACACTCCATCCAATGTCGAGGGGTGCACAGGGGCTTCAAACGCATCCAGCAATCCTGACTTGTGGACCATGTTGAAACGATTCTGCCTTGTGTTCATGTGGAAACCAACGGCAAGAAGAAGCATTCCCCATGAGGCGAGGAATACATTCTGTCCAAGTGATGTGCGAAGTCCAAGAAGGAGCACAACACTGAGTCCAATGCAACTGAGAAGTACGGTCGTAAACGACAGCGAATGCATTCGAAGTTGTTTTTGAATTCGATGTGCCATGCCGTCGAATCCGTGAAGCGCTTCGATGCTTTGATGGCGCTCTTTTGACGCTTCAACTTGTTGAACGAATGCAGAATACGAGAGTGCAATTCGATAACGATGAATCCCTAAAGCAAGCAGCCATCCAATACCTACTACAGTTCCGAGCAACAACAGTGTGGAACTGAAGGATTGGCCAACCGAAGGCTTGATGCTGGATTCCCACCATGTTGGATCGGTTCCTTCGTACGCCCATGCTCCCAAGAGAATAAACAAACTGAACGCTGGAAGGAGGAGCGTTAGTCGCAATCCTAACGAGATGAGTTGGTTGTCAATGGAGAGCAGTGCCCGTTCTCGTTCAAACAACGAGGATGCAATGTCATCGCTCAAAACATCAACGGCAGTCTCGCTCACACAAAGTCCTCGAAGATGGAACTCAAAAGCGTTCGGCTTTTTTCTCTCGATTATCGTAGGTTTTGACCCAATCAAACTTCAACGATAATTGAACGTGCAATATCTGATTTGAGACTCACCGTTTGTTCGTTGATCTCGTAGATCATGTTACCGTTTGATTTTACGGATGCTCCAATCGATAAGTTGCCCTGAAACAGTTCTCGCAATTCTTGCGTGATCAGCAACCCAACAATTTGTCCTGATTCATTGGTTGACAAATCATATACGGATTTGTGTTTGTTCAACTTATCGACAACTCGTTGGCTGAGTCCCTCGCCGATGTCGGGGATCTCACGGCTCATTTCGTGCGCTCCATCGATAGGGGCGGTTTGAGGGTTACCGAGAAGAAGCGTAAGTGCAACTTCGAGATCATCATCGATTGCATGCTCCAGCCGGCATGCAGTTTCATGCGTATTTCCTTCGAATGGAATTCTCTCAAGGAGAACCTCGGCAAGTCTGTGTCGACGCTTAATCATCTGTCCGTGCTTCAATCCTTCGACGGTTAATTTTGCACCCTTGTAACGCTCGTAATCGATGAACCCTTTTGCAGAAAGACGTTGAATCATTTCGGTTGCAGATGCTGGGGAAACACGGAGTCGTTCCGCCAAATCACCTGTTCGAACTCTTGTGTTTGGGTTCTCACCGTTTTCCTCATAAAATTTGTACATCGTTTCAAGATATTGATCTTCAAACTCTTGAAAGTGACCCGGCATGGCCTATGGTAGTTGCATTATACTTCAAACGTTTCTCTACATCAATTTGCTGAGAAAACCTCGGAACACGAAGGGCAACGAACCGATCCTGTGTACGAGGAAGGTACACGAAGTTTTGAGTTGCACTGCGGACAACCAATTTCGACCTTTGTTTCTACAGGTGGGCCCTCAGGTTCTACATCAGCAATCTCTTCGAGCTCATCATCAAGATCGGGTACTTCTTCCGACTCGACAAGGAACTTCTCCGAGCAATCCGGGCAACGAACAGTTCCAGAATAATCACCTGGAATACGCAAGATGCGTTCACAGGCCGGACAGGATTTCTCAACCGGTTCAACCTTCTTTTCCTCTTGTTTCTGCTGATGCTTCTTTTCTTTACCTGATGGTGTGCTTTCCGATTGGCCCCCAGCGCCGCGGCGCAAATGCAGAACAAGAATGACACAACAGGCTGCTGCTATGCCTCCTCCGATTGCGACAAATGGTATCTCTGCCGACGCTTCGTCAACAACCCGGGGGGAGACAAGTATGCTTTGTTCATCCTCAACCGATGTGGTGCCATAACGCCATTCAGCATTCAAAAGAATTTCATTTCCGTTTGGTACGACAAAGGTGAAATCAAGATTTCGAGAGGAACTCGGTTGGAGCGCTTCTGTCGTCAATTGCCCAAACAAGAGGCCGTCGCTGTCGGTAAGGTACAACGTTCCAACAGGGCCCACATCTTGACCGCTGTTTTGCAGCATAATCGTCACCGTAACATCCTCGCCCTCGACGGGTTCTCTCGGCAATGTGATAGGGTCAATATCCACTGAATAACTTGCAAGAGAAACATCAAGCGAAGCAGTTGCAATGTAGCTGTTTGTTGATGCAATCCAGCCAACGGGTTCCATTCGCACCACGACGGTGTCTCCTTGTATTTCGCCAAGCGTTGTCTGACCTGTTTGTGTCCCAGAACCGAGTGTGAAGATTTGCTCGTTCACATAGACATCAGTACCTTGGACGCGGTATCCATATCGCAATTTTATCTCTCGGTCGACTCCATTTGTGATCGAAGCATTCCAATTGAGTTGAACCCCTGATGCGCTTACTTCTGCATCAACCTCGACGAACATCGCCTGCGGTGATTGAACCACAAGTGTTGCAGTTCCTTCGAGTCCGCTGGAGACAATACCATCGGTTGAGGTAATCATCCACGAAAAGTTGTGGACTCCAACACTCAAATCTTCGAAAACAAGTTGCAGTTCACCAGCAGAGCCTGAATCAAGCGAAAGTGATTCGCTTACGTATTCGATTCCATCATGAAGTACATTGAGCCGTGCTGTGCCTGCTGCATCCCCTTGATTGCGAACGATGAACGACGTTGAGAGGTCATCACCAACGTGCCATGGACCTCCAATAAATGAAAATCCGCTCGAACCCGCCTCATCGAATACCGCAGAGGAAAGACCCTCCAGTGAATGCATTGTCACCGTTTGATTCGATTGGTTTCGATCACCACCCAAATGGCATTCCACGATCCCAGGGCGGGCATACAATGAGAAGGTATCAACAACGCTTTCTCCAACCCCAACGTTGAGTGATTGATTGTACACTTCCTCCTCAAGGAATATGCACGCAAGAAATCCATTGAATGCACGCTCTCCAAGGATGTTGCTCGAAGTTGCATTAAATTGAATCAAATCACCCGAACCAAATGCTGTCGAGATCAACTCAAGATTGACCACGACGCTTGGTAGAGGAGGAGGTCCGATGTGTACGGAATCAGTCAATGTCTCACTCGTTTCATTGATCGACAGTTCTACATCAAGCGAACCTTCCATTACTGGATTCGAAGAGAGATAGGTTAGGACATTGGTCGTCAACGATTGAATGGAGATTTCATCAAAATAAACCGTCTCGTTCCAATCTGCTTGACTTACCTCGAGGACAATCGAAGCAACTTGAAGATCGCCTCCCGTGTTTTCGACAGGAATCTCAAGAGTGAGGTAATCTCCTTGCCGGACCGTCGAATTCGTTGTAAGCAAACCCGTTTCATCTGCACCAGAGTATGTCAATGCGTTAACTCCGACGAACTGGACATCCGTTGGCCCGTCTGCGTGAATTCCAGGCAACGAAAGGACGGAACAAACAAGCAACCCCACCAAGAGAATGACGGGGGATTGTTTGCGCACCTGCTGCATA
>PAJM01000023.1 GCA_002706065.1 Methanobacteriota archaeon
CTGTTCTTGCTTTTCCTCGCTCTGCCGCGTCAAGGCTGGACAAAACCAGACGAACCTCTACCGCCTGGAGCACTTTGGGCGAGCATTGTTGTGGCCGGGGGATTGGGCGCATTGTTGATTCATGTTCCAGTTCTTCTTCTCAGCCTCGTTGGTGTCACAACGACACTCTCCCACATTCTATCAGTGATCATGTTCCTATGGTTTGTCTTCATGTGCACGATGACACTTCGTCGAGGTGCTCCGATTGAAGCCGATTATCTGGGCTCGCTGATTCATGGCCGAACTCCGGCCTCATTCCAGGCATGGCGACCAAAAGAAGACATGCAGCGCGATGTTTTCCTTGGTATGTTCATTGGCTGGTTGTCGTGGATGGCAGACCCTGGGTTGATCGCACAAGGCGTAGGTGCAGCAGCATTGAACGGAGTGATGGGAATCCTCTACGCAGTCGTCCTTCTGCTCACCAATGTACTGATAGCAGGCCTTGCGATACTTGTCTTGCGATTGATGGCATCATGGGGCGGTCCTTTCTCCAACATTTTCGGTCGCGTTGGTTCAGATACCTTCGCTCGATTCATGGGCCTTGTCCTTCTTCCGATCAGTTTGTGGGTGACGGTCAATGGCATTCTTGCACTACGTTCGATCGGTGTATTCTAGCGATTCCTTGATGAGGGTTGATGGGATTTCCATCAACTATGTTCCCGCACCAACCCACTTGGTCAAACACTCGAATCAATCTACTGCAACGCTGTCCGAGAGCGTTTGTATTACGCTATGGCCTTGCTAAACTATCGAAGCATCATCCGCAAGGCCAGGTCCTTTCTGAGCTCTTCAAGATTCAGACACCTTGGATCCTTATGCACCAGACGATGCGGGGGCTTTTGCTCGATTATGTCGAAGACTATGTGAATGGAACTATTTGGTCTGAAAAACTGGTTCGAATCCGGTTCAAGAAGGACTACAAACAAGCGATTACTGCACGAAATCAGCGAATTCAGCAATTGTTCCATCACGGAATTCATTCAAGCCTTTTCCAACTTGCTCAAGCAGAAGAACACCTCATTGAGATGGGTGTTAAATCCTGCATTGACATGATTCAACATAACAGCCTAATTCGATGGTTAAGTCATGGTTCTATAGAACGAAAAAACCCTGTCTCGTCCGTCACTAATGAGAATATTCGACTGTACTGCTCACCTGATCTGATTCACCATGGCCGAAATGGAACGACACTCATCAAATTCTATCTTTATGGAAATCTCAATTCGAATGAGCGGACTCATCAGGCATCGTTGATCCAATCGTTCGGGGACAACGAATCGACAGTCGCTCTTTTTATCCTGCATCGCAGGAAATGGTACATCCACACCACCAAGCCAGTGGAGCACCAACGGAAAGGAGCGATGAATCTCATTCGCCAAGACATCCAACATATGGAAACTGCATTCTCAAAAGTAAACAAAAACAATGATTTGAGCGATGTCCCTCTGGCGGATTCTTATCGTGCGTGCATGACATGCAACGTTCGATTCATGTGTCCTTCACGACATGGTTTTGAGAATGCAAAGGCTGAACAACGCGCACTGATGTGCAAATAGGGATTACCTTCGCTTATTTTATATAGTCTCGGCAACATATTTTAGTCCCCAACGGGCGATTCTATGCAATAACGACCTCTGGTATCCGGATTAAGAAATCTACCTTTGGCGGAGACGCTTTACGTCTCTGCGCCGGTATCAGGGGTAATGTATTATGAGTAATAATAAACAAAANAAAGGACGCAAGACAAGGAAGAATCGTAAAAACAGAAACCTCCGTTTNGTNCGANTACCCATCCTCGATGAGAGTGGGAAAAAAGTTGGTGAGAANGAAGTTCAAGTNCCTCGCAACTACCGAANNACGGATTCNAANGTCAGCCATACTGATGCAACAGTTGTGAACAATCCTCCGAANGTTCACAAACCATGNTGTGAATCACAAGAGGCCATNGAACGAAAAAACCAATCCATGCTTCGNGAGATTCGAACATGGCCAGTCACACGAGAGTGGAACAACANNACAGGTCAGTACGAGGTNATCATTCCTCGAGGGTTTCGTGCGAAACATNGGAAACATATGGGNCATTTCACCCAATTTCTGAAGGATCAAAGATAATTCNTATNCTGTCCCATAGGCCNCCGAAAGCCTCGGATTTCGGACCNATTGAGCGTAAGCCATAGGCGATACTCTATGGGCNGGTTGTTCNAGNANANCTCATGGAAAAGGGCGTGCAGCATGAATNTGCTCCGAANTCGATTTGTTTNGGNTGTGGACCTGCGAACGAGAAAGGATTGCAAATNGAGTCCTNTCGAAAAGGAAGTGGTTTGGAGCTGAAATTCACACCCTCTGAGGAGCATCAAGCCTTTCCAGGTATGGTGAACGGTGGCATCATTGGTACGTTACTCGATTGTCATGGAAACTGGGCTGCTGCGATTGCATTAATGGATAAACATGGATTGGAGCAACCGCCTTGCACCGTGACTGCATCCTATTCAATCTCCTTGCGCAGGCCAACCCCTCTCGGTACTGAATTGCAGATCGAAGCGTATCCTGAGGAGATTGGAGAGGATCGTGTCCATGTTCGAATGGAATTGAAAGCGAACGACAAAATATGTGCAACTGGAAAGGGATTGTTCGTATCCGTCAAAGAAGGCCACCCGGCTTATCATAGGTGGAATTGAGGAACAAGTATGGCGAAACCATCCGTTCAACAGAACCAGAGACTTGCTCAATTGAAGCAGGATGTTCTTGTTCAGATGGAATCGATGGGCCACTGGAGCCAAGAAAACCTCTCGCCACTGCAGAACATCCCCTTAGCAGTCTTAAGAAAAAACGCAACTCAACGACACGGCGTTACCCGCTTTCGACGGGGGGCACGTACCACCGAATTGAAGACAAAGGATGTTGAAACCATTGACCTCCACCCGAATCTCTTGTCAATGGAATGGAACGATTATGCCCGATTTGTGCTGTACCATGAGTACTTGCATGCTTTAGGAAACCGATTTCATGATACTGCGTTTCATCAACTGGAACAACTCTGGCCGTTTCCTGGTGCAGATCGTGGACGTGAATTCACACAACTCATGCGGCAGAAATCTGCAACATGGTTGTGGGTTTGCACGACTTGCGACAAAAAGTATCCGCGCAAACGCAAAGCAAATCGACGATTTCGATGTCGAACGTGCTCAACAATACTCACCGATGTTCCGAACATGCAGGAAGTAAACTAAACAACACATCATATCTCGGAGGTGTAGGGTCAATCCATGCAGTGGAAGATACGATGTTCTGTCATCCTTATTCTTCTCTGCATGGCATCCATGCCTGTAAATGCCTCATTGAATGATGGAGAATCAGGTGGACGTCTGTACTTCTCTTGTGATTCTGACGATAATTGTCAATTGACTCCGGTTCCGACCGGAGAAGAGATTGTTACCGGTTCCGTACAAGCTAATCCATTGATGACAGAATCTGTTTCCATCGAGTTTGATATGATTCCGTCACAGACTGAACTCGCAGTTTTACCTGACGTTCTCGATGAGTTGTTTATTGATCTCAGAGTTCAAGGAGACACGTTGGGTGTTTACACACCAGAAATGGAAGTCAAGCTCATCATTGGGACAAGCGTTACAACACTGGAATCTGAACAATCCACCTTACCCACCTCTGGCGAAGGTACCGGACACCGATGGACGGATGAGCCCCTCAATCTCGAACAAGGGCGACTTCTTTGGCCTGATGATGTGGTTCGTGCACGAATTGTGTTCACTGTTGATCGCCCATCAACATGGGAACTGCATCTTCGTGGTGCATCCTTCCTCGAATTGGATATTGCATGGTCCGAAAACGTGGCGGCCAAAGATGTTGATGAACCAACAAGCGCACTGCAACCAAAATCGACCTCACTCGAAGATGTCCATTATGGAGCGCTGGTGGGGGATGATTCAGATTGTTGGTCGTTCACTGTTGAGTCGAACGAAATTATGCGAATCCTCATTCAGTGGGAAGATGTTCCTCTCGAATTGCAACAAAGCAATGGCGTACATCGACTGAGAACGTCAAAAGGGTTGCAAGTTGCAGCTCCTGAGGTCATTATCAAAGCAGAAGGTGACGAAGTCTTGACCAATTACCGTTGGAGAGCACTTGACCCTGGCGATTACGTGTTCTGCCTCAATGGACAGAGCGCTCGTTTCCAGCCGTACATTTGGAGCGGAGTCTACGCTGTAGAAAGCTCTGGGCCCACAGATTCGTCGCAATTTGAAGGAAAGGTCGAATATGATGCTCAATTCTTTGATTTTTCAACGGGCGAAGAGACAGAATTATCCACACAAAACGGGATTGTTTTGTTTCCAATCGCAGGTGTTCTCCTATTCTTTGGCGCCCAATTTTATCGGCCCTCGACCTCACAACGACTTCGCATGTTTGTGTTCGCTCCGTCTGTGGCTATCCTATTCTTGAGTGGTGTTGTGAGTCCACTCTGGACCATTGCTGATGAAACGCCATCCGATTCTGAGTGGACCCTCAACGAACTGTTGGATGAACGCGTTCAGCAACTCTGGGATGTATCGAGTCCTGTCACGCCTGAAGCCACAATGATTGAACACGTGGGAGCAACATTTGGTATTCGCAACGGCGAATCATTGAACCTTCGTTTGGAAATCGATTCAGCATATGAACGAGCGGATGGACGATGGCAATTGCTCATCAAAGGAATTGAGGATATACGTCTAGATCAACTTGTCTTTAATCAAATATCTGATGCTCGGAATGGTCGACTTGTGGATGGTTTGGATGAACAAATCGTTCAATTTTCCATCATCTCAACCCGAGCTTTGCTTCTTGATTTGATGATGTTGGAGGCATTGCTTGTTGTTGATGATAAACCTACAAACTCAATCCATCATATCAATACAGCAATGATCGATACCTCCTCCTTTGGGTCCCTCTCTTCACCGACCTGGGCAACCCGACCTGCTGGAATCGATGATGCGTCATGGAAGCGCTTGCAGACATCGCTGTATCCCGAGAGAATCACAGTGTCATTGTGTGATTGTGCGTTGGATTTACTCGATTTACAAGTCGATTACTCAAAACAGTTCGATGAAGGAGATGCTCCAGATTTCAACGCTCTCGAAGAATCAAGTGGTATCATTCCCCACTCGGGACCTGTTGCATTGATCGCTTTCCTGTTTTGTGCTGCGGTTGTCTTCAACGATGAATATCGCAAACGAAAGGCAAAGAATCTTGCAGAATCGTACGCCTCTGCGAATTCGATTTGGACATCAGTCTTCTGAAGATGCTTTTTTTGCCTTCTTGGATATATCTTCGGCATCTTCGTCACTGATACCCAATGCACTTTGGAAACGATTCAAGTCCGCAAGTTCATCTTTGGTGATGATACCATCTTCCCAAGCCTCCTCGTATGCTTTTGTGAGGAAATCTTTGTAGGCATCAGGGTTGAGTAAAACGTCACGAATAAGACCGTGGTCAACACTTCCACTTGCTGGTGATGAAGTGCTCAGTTCCATCATTGCGGCGGAACGTCGCATTTCTTTGACGGCCATATCCTTCAATCCGTGCCCCGCCCAGACAGCCCCGGCGGCGACGACGGAAGCGGCAAACCAACGCATGAGATCGGGGTCGACCAGTTCACCTGGTGTAATGAGATGGAAGAGTCCGAGCACAGCCATTGCCGCACCGCACATGACTTCGAACCAATCGTTCAAGTCCGGTTCATCTGAAAACACTGAAAGTCGCTGTTCAATCAGGAGTTCTGTCTGTTCGTCCATAAACCCCGTAAAAACTGGAAGGTCTTAGGGGTGTCGGCATTCAAGTTCAAGCGCATTCCTTTTCAGCCGTTGGCGTAACCTACGGTTATGGGCGGGGGAGAAAGGTCGATTCAGAACCTCTCTTTACCCAAGGAAGGCATAGAATTCTTTTCTACAAAGTGGGGCATTACCCAGCTCCACCCGCCACAATTTGAGGCGATGGAACCACTGTTCCAAAACGACAACATATTGCTTGCAATACCTACGGCATCAGGTAAATCACTTGTTGCTTACATCGGAATATTGAATCAGCTTCTCAACGTCAACCCAGGCTCAAGAGCCGTCTACATCGTTCCACTGAAGGCCCTTGCGAGTGAGAAATTCGGGGAATTGAAAGAGATTGGGCAGCACCTCGGTCTCAACATCGGCCTTGGCATTGGAGATGCAACTTCGGAAGCGAAAAACATTGATGATTCGGACATCCTTATTTGCACCTCAGAGAAGTTGGATTCCTTAATGCGAACCCGGTCCGAACTAATGAGCAATGTTTCGATTGTCGTCGCCGATGAATTCCATCTCCTCCATGATGGCTCACGTGGCCCTACTCTCGAAATCAATCTTACACGGTTGCGTACGCTACGACCCAATGCTCAGTTGATTGCATTGTCTGCTACTGTTGGCAATTGTGATGTCCTTGCAAAATGGCTTGATGCAACGTTGATTCAATCCGATTGGCGTCCAGTTGACCTTGAATATGCAACCTTACACGACCGGCATTTGGAACCTCGAAAGATACAATCCTCATCATTGGATTCCTCGCAACAGGCACTCTCGCCTCCACGACATCTCGAAGGACCGTTGAGTCATCCATCCTGGATTGTCGTACAAGATACGATTGAGCAAGGAGGTCAAGTCCTCGTCTTCGTGGGAACCAGACGAAGTGCTCAATCCGAAGCAAAGAAATTGTCTGAACGTGTCAAAAAACGATTTGCGAAAGATCAGCCCGAACGATTGGTTGAACTTGAACAACTTGCAGAATCGCTCGAAGGTCGAAATCAAACAAGCATGGGGGAACTTCTTGCTCACTGTGTGCGTGGAGGCGTTGCGTTCCACCATGCTGGGCTAACCCACAAACAGCGTCAAACCATCGAAGCAGGATTCAAGAGTGGAACAATCCTTGCGCTGTGTGCAACGCCAACTCTCGCAGCAGGTGTTAATCTACCAGCCCGTCGCGTACTCGTTCGCGACATCAAACGTTGGGATGATGGCATGAGTCGCCCGCTTCCGGTGATGGAAGTGCATCAGATGCTTGGAAGAGCTGGACGACCACGCTACGACCCTGTTGGAGAAGCGTGGGTACTCTGCAAAGGGACAGACGGTTGGCAAGTGGCTGATGAGATCAGCGAACGTTACTTCTTCGGACCAATCGAGGACATCTCCTCGAAATTATCCGCCGAACCCGCCATGCGCATGCACCTGCTATCGTGTGTTGCGACTGGAGGATTGCTCCATCGTGAAGCGATTGGTTCCTTTTTTGATGCAACGTTTTTGGGAACAACGATGCCAACAACACAATTGCAGGAACGACTTGACTCGATGTTGAATTGGTTGGTTGAAGAACGCTTTTTACGACGCTTGGGTGTTGATGAATCCTATGAGTTGCGTCGGCACGACAGAGCAGTCGATGAAGAAGAGACATGGGATGACGATGTTCCAATTTGGGTTAATGTTGCTCAAGAATCAGGTGGTGTGACGTTGAGAGATGAACCAGCGGCAACGCACTTACCCTCCTCACATGGCACTCCTTCGCTCGGGTTTGTTTCTGCGACATCACTGAACAACGTTGGAGGGTGGAATGAGACCGTAGGCGAGCCTCCAGCGATGAAATATGAAGCAACTCCAATGGGCGAGCGAATCGCACAGTTGTACCTCGACCCGTTGTCCGCCTCAATCCTGCGCACGGGAATGCGTCGGGCGGTCCGAAGAATGGTTCGCCAAGATGGTCCTGTGAGTGAATTTGGCTTGACACACCTCGCCTGCAGCACGCCTGATTTCGCCTCGCTTTGGGCGAAGACCGCTGATTTAACACTCGGCTCTGACCTGCAATTGAAAGCAGCCGCAGTTGAAGATGAGCTGTTGTATGAAATTCCATACGAAGAACGTCATCTCGGACTCGTGAAATCAGCATGGTGCCTCGAACACTGGTTTGAAGAAGAGACCATGCGAGAAATAGAGAAACAATTGGATGTCTCACCAGGCGACGTACACCACCGAGTTGATCTCATGGATTGGCTGTTGTATGCTGGTCGGGAAATCCTGCTTACGGATGATGTCTTTGCGGACGAACACATGCCAATCCTGGCACAACTTTCCTCTGACCTGGACACACTCCGTCAACGCGTTCGCCATGGTTGCAAATCAGATTTGTTGAACCTCGTAAAGATTCGTCACGTTGGACGCCAACGCGCACGATCCCTCGCCTCGATCGGAATACGGACACCGAAGGATGTCATCGCAATGACTCACAAGGACCAACAAAAGGTTGCTTCGTGGAGAGGTTGGGGCCCCAAACTTGTCCACAACATCATGACCGAAGTCAAGAAGGTCGTTCAACGTGAAGACGGAAAGCTTCCGCCGAAAAAACGGGACGATGATATGCCCCTCGAAGGAGAAGATTGGGCGTAGACTTGATGAGCCATGTTGAAACAGTCCATCTCAATGTGGGATGAATTTCCTTGCTGGTCTTGGGAAAGTACCGAACCACTTGAATTGAAATCATTTGTCCAATCGTTCCAGAAAATTGTTCCAAATCAACGCTGGGTGTTTTGTCGTTCTGATGTTGCTCAAACCTCACGCCAATTGTGGACTGCGACGACCGTCAGTAATCGAAACACAGAGCGTGGAACGGCTCAAGCCCGAACGCTTGATGCTGAATTCTTGCGAGTCTTAGCAGGCACCCACAACGTTTCAGAAGCCTTCAAGCGAGCTGGTCTACAAAACGAATCAACATCTGGATGGTTGCTCCATATCCCTGAACAAGCAACATCGGAGATTCCAGATTCCGTTGAACAAGAAGCCAATCAATTGCTCAATGGGCTCGGGCTTTCGAAAACTTCCGAAGACTTGCAGATCAATTTCGATGGGGCGAAGAACCTCGGGATTTCACTCGACGAAGCCACCGATTTGAGCCGTATTGAGGCGTCATTGATTGGCCACATCCTGTTAGCAGATGTGAGCAGTTCCCAATGAAATCAACCCCAATCTCGTTAATTGACCGAGTCATAGAACATACACATGGTTGACTCAGTTGCATGTGATTTGATTGGAGCGCAGAAACCAATGATTTGGCCAAATAGAGACAATGAGCAAAGCAAAGACTTCAAACACCACCCACCCTAACGACCAATATGGTCATCCAATCTCAGAGTGCATCCGACATCGGCCGGTCAACCAAATACCTCGACCGAACGCGAATGAACAATGCGCTTGAACAAGCCTTGGGTTTCGGTGCCACGTATGCAGAAATTCGATTGATGGCTGAAACAACCTCCTCTGTTCGTCTCAAGGACGGTCAATTAGAACATGCGATTCCAGGCCAAGAGATCGGGGCCACACTTCGGATTCTTGCTGATGGAGCCTGGGGCGTTCATTCGACAACAGATATCTCCAACATTCCAAATGAGATCGAATCGACTGTCAAACTTGCTCGTGCTGTTGCTGCCCGCCGACCAAGTGGTTCGAAACCGATTCAGCTCGCCGAGATTCCAGTTCTACAAGATGAGATACACTGGCGACCAAAGAAGGATGTTCGAAACACAGATCTTCAGACGAAACTGGACATGCTCCAAACCATTCATGCATCTGCAGATGATGATGAACGCGTCATTTCTGTTGCTTGTGGTTGGTCTGATGAACACCTTCACACTGAACTCCTGACCAGTGAAGGAATGGATCGTACATGGTCCTTCCAACGTTCCATGGTCAATGGCATGGTGACAGCCCGTGATGGCGGCGATCCGGTATCCTATAGAATGCGACATGGTGGAGAAGGTGGTCTTGAATTGATTGAAAAATGTGACCTTGGGAATCTCGGCGAACATGCTCGTATCTCTGCCCTTCGATTGCTTAAGGCAGGGCGTGCTCCGAGCGGAAAACTCCCGCTCATTGCAGACCGTGACCTGACCGGTGTCTACATCCACGAAGCACTCGGCCACCCGTGTGAAGCAGACCTTGTGGCAGCTGGCGATTCTTGTCTGGATGGTAAACTTGGTCAGAAAATAGGGAACGACATCGTCACCGTTGTTGATGACCCAACCATGCGTGGCGGCTATGGAGCCTATCCAATCGACGATGAAGGCCTCGACGTTCGTGAAAAGACGCTCATCAAGAACGGTATACTCACCGACTATCTCAATCACCGTGAAACAGCACATCACTTTGGTATCGAACCAAACGCTGGGGCACGTGCTCAGGACGGGTTGCACCACCCACTTGTTCGAATGTCGAATACGATGATTATGGGAGGATCCTACACCGATATCGACGAACTTGCTGAAGATATTCAGTACGGCGTCTATGCTTGCGGCTCACGTGGTGGGCAGGTGGATACTGGGCGTGGTTCGTTCCAATTCGCTGCGCAGGAAGCATACCTTATCGAGAATGGGGAAATCACAACTCCCCTACGTGATGTCAGCGTGAGTGGTCTAACACTTCAAATCCTCAACGATGTCGATGGGCTCACGAAGGATGCAAAACTTGCAAGCCCTGGTTTCTGTGGCAAAGGTCAGACTGTACCAGTTGGTGATGGTGGCCCAATCATGCGTATTCGTGAAGCATTGGTGGGATGATTCATGATTCCTGATGATGCCATTGACCGGCTACTGGAAGGATGCCAGTCAATTGCAAAGCAATGCGACTCACAAGGCATACAAGAATGGGAAATCGTAGCATCGCAAGGCTATGGTCGTTCACTCGACATTGAAGCAGGACGTATTTCCCTCGCTTCAGGAGGAGGAGAGGGTGGTTTTGGTGTCAGAGTTCTGCAAAACGGTCGCTACGGATATGCACATCTCGTAGATCCAAGTGGGGCTGAGCATGCCGTCTCAGAAGCGCTCTCAATTGCGAAAGCAAGCCCTCAAATCGAAGGTTTTTGTCTACCGAACGCAATGAAAGCATCACCAGTTGAGGGCATGAGTGACGAAGCCATCCTTAACTTGTCCGCCGAAGATTTGTTGATTCAAGGAGATGCCATCATCTCAGAAGTTTCATCGCTTGATGACCGAGCAGTGGTCATTGGCGGGGGTGTGGGGATTGGAGCAGAAGCGGGTGTCATGCTTTCCAGCGAGGGTGTTGAAGCATCAGGTATTACAACATCGCATGGCCTTGGCGTCCAGGTCTCAATCGAAGAAAACGGACAAATGACAAGTTCATGGGAAAGTTGTTCCTCACGAAAACTGATGGATGGAATCCCAAGTTGTGTTTCGATGGCAGTAGAATGGGCACAGAAAACACGGGACCCAATATCGGTCGAGACACAACCGGTTGACACATCAGTATTGATGACACCTCAGGGCATCAGTTCACTGTTCTCCAACATCATTCGCCCCTCCATCCTCGGTGAAAGAATGGTTCGCAAAGAATCGTTTTGGTCTGAAAAGATGGATCAACTCGTTCTTGACCCACACCTCTCGATGCTTGACAATCGTCGCATGGAAGGTGGCTTTGCATCTTCTGCTCGTGACGGAGAAGGTGTTCCGACTTCATGCCATACCATCGTCGAGAATGGCCTTCTCAGAAAAATGATCTGGTCATCTCGTGATGCTGCAAAAAATGTCGCTGAGGGTCGTATCGATTCAGCAACGACTACCGGTTCCGCTTCGAGAGGAAGCCACATGTCGCCTCCGACAACAGGCTGCGGCGATATACAACTACTCTCATCCAAGAAAGCACAATCAAGAGATGAATTGATTCAAACGATGGATGAAGGATACATTGTCCACAGTGTCATGGGCGCCCATACCGCGAATCCTACGAGCGGCGATTTCTCTGTGACAACAAGTACAATTCTGCGGGTTGAGGACGGCGAAATCCAAGGGGCATTGAAACAAGCTGGCGTCTCAGGAAACCTGTTTAAAGCGATATCAAACGACGTTCATCTCGGTATGCTCTCAACAACCAATGGCGTCTCAAGTACTGGAAGCAATCACCTTTCGGACATCCTTTTCAATCAAGGAATGCGCATTAATCCCGCCTGATGTGTCGAGGGTATTGTTTATCACCCCTCGTCATTCTTGTACAGTTCCATGGAGGTCATGGGAGTGTATCGTCTTCACCAATCCGCACAAAAGCCCGTCGCCTGTTCTCCGCACAGGCTCAATCAAAACAACACGCCTGGCGGAGGTGAACGGCATGAGCGATGAAAATCGTTACAGTGACCACATCGCTGCCGTTCTCCAAGAATGCCCTGGCGTTGATGAAGAGGCTGTCAAATCTGCCTTCAAAAAGTATGAGGAAGAATTCTTTATTCCGCCTCAAGACGCCATCCGTTCCATAATTCGCCGATTCAAGAGTGAATCCGATACGGCTCCAGCAACCAAAACAAGTTCTGGTCAGAGCAACAAACCAACAAAAAAAGTGAGTCGCTTGTCTGAACTAAAAGCTGATGATCGTGATATTGAAATTGAAGTTGAAATCGTTTCCCACAACGTTCGTGAACAGATGATTCGTGGAGAATCGAAATCGATAGCATTTGGTTTGCTCGAGGACGACCCATGGCAAGAAGGAACCGAAGAACGCACACGTTGGGAGTACAAAGACTGGGGCAACAACAACAACATCACACCGGGTTCCGTTGTTCGCATTGAAGGCGCTTCTGTCAATGAATACCAAGGACGTATGTCGTTGAACATCAACCAATCATCCCGGATTGCCGTCCTTCGCGAAGGAACACGTCCAGTCGTTGCACCCGGAGAACCGGTTGACATTGCTTCGCTTCCCAGCGATGGGTATGTGTGTGTTGTCGGACGTTTGATGTCATCCCGAGCTGATCAAATCCATCGTCGAGATGGTAGTGGAAGCATCGATGTTGTCCGCGGAAGAATCGCCGATGAATCTGGTGCCATTGGGTTCTTGTCTTGGGAACCGTTTGATTACGAGCTTGGCTCACTCCTGAAAATTGATGGTGCACAAGTCAAGACCTTCAGAGATACACCCGAATTGAATTTCGGTCGAACGACGAAAATTGAACCATTCCATGACGCAAACTTTGCGAATACGGACACATTGAAAGAAGGCATGGTCTCAACCATCAGCACGCTCAGAGATGGTTCAAAAGATGTTGAGATTGTAGTCTCCATCACCTCATGGGAAAAACGAACCTTCACCAAAGATGGTGAAGAGCGATATCTGTGGTCTGGTCAGATTGCAGATCCAACTGGCCAATGCCGCGTAAGTGCTTGGACCGACTTGCCAATCGATGATTCAACCTTGCCGATGACCGTACGAATTACAGACGCTCGTGTTCGTGCTTGGCAAGGGATTCCTGACATTACCATCGATCGTGAAGAACAATTGACCGTTCTGGAAGAAACGCCTTGGGATGGTGAGCTTGACCTCGAGAATCTGAAAATCGAGGTCCCTCTCGATGAACTTGTATCAGGTCCAAGCCGGGTTGGAATCGCAACACGTGGTACGATTGTATCCGTACGCGATGATTCTGGAATCATCATGCGTTGCACTGAATGTCGCAGAGTTCTTCGTGATGGACAATGTTTTGATGAGAAATGTCGGACAAAGACAGTAGAAGGAAAAGAAGACGTTCGTTTGCGATTGGTTTTGGATGACAAAGCCTCAACGTGTGCTCTTCTTGTTGCTAAGGATGCTGCATTATCGCTTTTGGGAACAGATCACGAAACAATGGCCGATGAAATTCAAGCGAATGGAGCAATGGAATATGTCCAGAAAATTAGGGATGCCTTGTTGGGATGTGAGGTTGACGTAACAGGCCGAGTCATCAACGATGGACAAGGTGCGATGATTTTGTGTGACGGAGCGACAATGGTTGAATCTGATACCGGGCTTATTGCGACTGAACTACGTGCACAATGGGGGCTTCAATGATGACACCTTCGAGACAGATTCGACGTCAACCTGCATGGATCATGCTTGCTTCAGAATTTGGAGAATCAACTCTTAATGAGAAAGGTTCAGGTGAATTTGACCCTACCTTTGTCATAACAAAACTCGGTGCCAAAGTCAACCGAGTCGTTGTTTCTGGTCTTGTTGAGCGCCTTGAATTGCGCGAAACAAGCAACGGTTCGCAGATGTATCAAGGACAACTCCGTGACCCATCGGGATTGCATTACTTTTCAGTTGGCGAATATGCCTCTGATTCCATGCGTGAGTTTGTTGTTCAGCTGTTGGACAAAGTCGATTCTGGTGAACCTGTCCTTCTGAGCATGACTGCCAAAGCGCGATGGTATCAAACCGACGAGGGCGCAGTATACACCTCACTTCGTCCTGAAGAGGCTGCCATTGTCTCCCGAGACAGGTATGCATCATGGCTTGTTCGTGCTTGTGCAGCAACGCTCGACCGTCTCGATCAACATCAGAAATCGTTGAATTGTGAACCAACGAAGGAAGCGATGCTCTCGGCTGGAATTCGTCCAGAATTGGTTGATGGGCTTGTCGCAGCCAAAGCTCATTATGGGCAAATCGATACCGAAGGGTACCGCCTTAACGTCATGCAAGCACTTGACATTGCCGAAGGAAAAATGGCCGCTGCCACGACTGCACCACCGACACTAAACCTCTCAGAGCCTGCTCCCGAAGAGAGTGATTCGACTGATGATGGCGAAGATCTGCACGCTTTGATTCTTGAGTGCATCCAAGCCATGGACAACGGCGAGGGTGTGGATTTCGAATCCCTGGTCCGAAATCTTGCAGCACGTGGCTTCACACGGGAACAATCTGAGGCAGAGCTTGATACCATGAGCGATGATGGCGTATTGCATGAACCTCGATTTGGCTGGTTCAAGATTGTAGCGTGAACGAATTGTTCCATTACATTCAAATCTTGCCTCCACCCTCATTCATTTAGGGGTCAACATGGCAGGCACGGATTTCTTCATTCGACCGGCAACTGGAACAGGTTCTGCAGACTGGATTCGCATTCCAAACGCGGACATTGATGTTAAAATTACACGTCGCCTAACCCGCACAATCATACGCGGTGGAGAAGGTGACAACCTCCATGACGAGGGTGCTGAATCAACCATCTACACTGTACGAGGGATCTTATCCGTTGATGATTACAAGAAAATTCTCAAGATGTTCCGTACTGGTCAACCATTCATTCATGACCCATTTGAAGAACGAGATGTCAAGGTCATTTTTGCTTCCCTTGAATACGAAGGTTCAACAGAGAAATTTGTCTTTGAGCTTATTGAAGATGTTATCTGAGGTGTGTACGCATGAGAAAACTTGACGAAAAACGTGAAGTTCTCTATGTAATACGCGCCATGGACGTTCTCATGTCCTCAGGGATCGGTTTGGAAGCGACCGTACACAGCATTTCGCAAGGAGGGTATGGCGTCATTTCAGACGACTTCGGAAACATGATGGATAAAGTTCGCAAAGGTGGTCGTCCCCTTGCCAAGGAAATCAAGTTGTTGATGGGGAAAGTCGAAACCGAAGGATACCGCCGACTCCTCAACATCATGCACATGAACATCACCCAAAATACCGACATTATTGAAACGCTCAAGAAACAGGGCACTCGAATGGAAGAAGAACGGACTGAAGACGTCAAAAAGTACATCGAAGATTTGAGTGGTGTTCCAGAATCACTTCTTTCAATAGGGATGATTGGACCAATTATTCTTGCAGTGCTCGGGCTTTTCCCACAACTGGTCGGCGATATGGGTTCGTTCTTCAGCATGCCTGAACAATCAACAATTGATGTTGTGGTCAACATCGGTCTTTTCCTTACCCTCTTTGCGATGATTATGATTGGTCTCAAGACCCACACGAAGGACCCTGGATTGTGATTCAATGCTGTTCCGTTTCCTCGAATCCTTTAGCAATCAACCGATGATGCTGATGCTCGGCGTGTTGGGTTTGGGTATGATTGGAGGAGGTATTCCCCCCATTCGAGAACGTATTCGACGACGCAAGATCGAAAACGCTCTACCATCCTTCCTTGAAGGCTTATCCGACGAAGTTGGAGCCGGGCTTGGTATTCAGGAAGCGATGCAGCATCAAGCCAAAACGGCACCTGCCCCACTTGGACCTCTACTCGAGGAGACTCTGAAAGAAAGTCACTCGAGTTCATTCGATGCTGCACTCTCAAGTTTTGCAACCAAAACTCGCTCATCTCAAGTTCAACGGGTCATGCATTTGCTTGAAACGGCAATCGAACAGAACGCACCGCTGCAGGAGATTTTGATGAATCTATCCATGGACTATGAGCGTCTGAATGATCTCATGAACAAGAGAGAATCAGAACTTCAGGGACGAGGAATTCTCATCATCTTGTTCGTATGCATAGGATTACCGGGTTTGATCGGATTCCTTGTAGGTCTTTTCACTCCAGCATCGTCTGGTTTCCAAATTGAAGGATTTCTCTCTACCTTCAGTTTGTTCTTTGCTGTTGCAAGCGCAGTAGGTGTCGCAGTTTCGGGGCGAATGTTGGGACGTATGCGCGACACAATGTGGTTTGTTCCGGGTTGGATGGCAATGTCAATGTTCATTTTCCTTGGTGCTACCAAGCTTATTGGAGGTTGAAACATGTCTGAACAAATTCTCGAACAATACGGAAATGTGACCATTTACACTGAATCGAACCATCCTTCACCCATTTATCATGTTGAAGGGAACGTCGCTCCGAATCCACACGGCGACCTTGCCGTACTGTTTGAAGACGATAACCTGGAAGAAGTCATGTACAACGGCGGAACACAGTGCGTCAAAGTTGCCCATCGAGAGCACGGCATGTGCCGTACAAACGTATGGATCAACGACGAGGCGGGGCTTCAAATCGCTAAGAACATTGCAGCATTTACCAACGTACCCCTTGGCGATGGACCAGGAATGGTTCCGATCTTCGATGGCCGTCTTCCTGACGGATCTCGTGTCAATGGTACAATTCCACCGGTTTCACCGGATGGACCAACCCTAACGATTCGTAAGTTCAAGGAAGATCCACTCACAATGATTGACTTAGTGAAATTCGGAACCGTTAATTCTCGACTTGCAGCAATGATGTGGGTGTGGATTGAAGGACTTGACAGTCGACCAGCAAACTTCGTCATTGCAGGTGGTACAGGTTCTGGAAAAACAACGACACTGAATTGTCTTGGGATGTACATCCCATGGCACCGTCGTCTCCTCACCGTCGAAGATACCGCTGAATTGCAAGTCTATCACGATCACTGGTTGCGAATGGAAACTCGTCGTGAACGCCCAGATGGAACACCTGAAGTTGACATGAACGATTGTCTCAAATCAAGTCTACGTATGCGCCCTGACCGAATCATTGTTGGAGAAGTTCGTGGACCTGAAGCGGCAACACTGCTCACTGCAATGAACACTGGACACGATGGCTCTTTTGGCAGCCTTCACGCGAATACAGCTCAGGAAACGGTTACCAGAATGATCAATCCTCCAATGAATGTCCCACCGATTATGCTTACAGGTCTTGACCTTATCATCATTCAAGCAAGGCTTCACGTGAATGGGAAGACGGCCCGTAAAATCACAGAAGTTGCCGAAATTGCAGGTATGGAAGGTTCCAAACCACGATTGAACACCATTTGGAAGTACAACGCAGCAACCGATCAAATTGAAGAAACTGGAATCCCTTCCAACCTCCGTGAAGTCATCTGTCGAGCCGCCGGCGTAACACCAGACATCTTCGAAAAGCATGTCCACCAACGTCAGCAAATCATTGAAGATTTGATTGCAAGAGACATTACTGATATCCAATCAGTTACAACGGTCATTCAGAACTTCTACGCTCAGAGTCATCACTGATCGTCTTGCAATCGAAGTCGTGACAGAAGGGCATCTACTCGATCGATTTGTCCTCGGACGCCTCCTACACGGTCAGAAGCATCTGCGACCGATTCTGCGACATGCAATTCTGGTTCTTCCTCTTCCTCTTCTTGAGGTTTGAACGTTGCAGCGAGTGCTTTGAGCTCCAGAACAATTGCATCGACTTGTTCATCACTAACAAGTATGCCTGGCGCCAGTCGAGGAATCTGGCTTGGTGTCAAATACCCAAGTTCGGTGCCAACAATACCTGCACAAGCCAATACTCGCGGACGCAACTCTGCGGTGTTGACGAGATATCCTTTTGATTCAAGGAAGCGAATGATGAGGCTCTGTTGTGATTCCGAGAAATCGCCTTCACTCGACTCGAGAACTGTTTCTACAAGTGATTCAAACGAAGGTAAATTTCGCTCAAGGCGTTCTATGGTTCTTCGCACCTCATCCGGCAAGTGAACTGCACCGTGATAGAGAATACGAAGCATGCGATTTCTCCGTGCAGCCGCTGGGTCTTGCAGTTCCTCAGCCTCACTGATTTCCAGATGAAGGTCAAACAGTGCATGCAGTCGGCCAGAGACAGCGGGACTCCTCAGGTCCAAGCCAAGACTACGTGCTTCTTCCTCAAATTCCATACGAGCTTGAATCAAATTTCCTCTGCGTCCTGCTACGATTTCAGGAATGCGTTCTCGCAGTTGTGGTCGCATTTGCTCAAACAATCGAATTGCTTCCCGTTCCGACCATGAGCCTGGTTTGGCTGAAAGTGCATGTTGCTCTTGTTCGGAACGATATGCTGTTTCCATAATGATGGATCGAATTGCATCTTGGACTCTAGCGAGATCGACTGAGAAGCCATGTGTCACTAGACTAGAGATGAACGTGTTCATGTCGTCCACATCGGTTGTACTTCCAACCAAAAGGTAGTCTCGAGCAGCAGCCTCTACCTCTGCTCGGCGAGATGAAATCTCCAGCAAAGCTGCCTCCTCCTCAAGCGTTGGTTCCTCTGTTGAGAGTTCTTGCAGCATTGGTGGAACTGGTTGTTCAACATCGTTCATATGAGAACTGAGGCTTTCTTCTATAGAGGCTGCGACATTGGAGAGCGAGGCATCGATTCCTTCCTCGTTCATGGTTACGATCAAGTCGGATTCTTCTTCGAATGTCCATCCTTCAGGGTGCTCACTGACAAAGGATTCCACGGTTTCTTCAATTGACGTAGCTTCTACAGTTGGCGCTTCATCGGAATCTCCCGGAGTAGGGATGTCAACTGAACCACGGCCACGCTTGAGTGAACGCTTGATTGTCCCCCAGTTCTTATGTTGAGCAGATAGTACTCCTGCTACACGAATCAACAGCGTTTGTCGGTTTCCAGAACGAGGGAGTTCCAACGCTTTGCACAGGGAGTGCAATTCCTCTTTGGTCATTTTGTCTAAGTTCTCTTCTTTGAGTTGTTTTGGATCGTGATTTAGGTGGAGATAGATCCGTTGGCGGCGTGTTCGTAACGAACCTGTCTTTTTGATACCAAATACACCAAGAAGGTCTCCAAGGTCACTGTTGAGGATGTTTTTCAGACCGTCGAGAGTCAAGTCCCATTCGGGCAAAATAAGGTCTCGAATCAACTGGGCTCGGAGATATTCCACGGAGCCATTTTTGGCCAAACCATACGCTGAAGCAATCTCTTTGAGGTCCTCAAGACGTGCCTGATAGAGTTCAGACAGGAGACTCGAACGATTACTCATCACTTCACCTATGCATCGTTGTTCCCTTACAGTATATGTGGTTTCGCTGTCCAATTGGCATCAATAAGCCGATTTCTGGTTCAAATTTTCAATGCGAGATGCATCCTTTTCCCGTCTTTTCGGCTAAACCTTGAAACACGTTCGACAATGAGGACCTATCGGTGAGTAAATGGTAACCGCTGAAAAAACCGCACGAACCATGCTCAAACAAGCCAATGAGTTGGGCAATACGCTACGTGAAATTGTGCGCAGGGACTTGGCTGATGAAACACGAAGATTCAACGACACCTTGAACCAACGTATTCAACTCGCAAGTGAAGCCATCGTTCAAGCAGTAAAAGCCAAGGAAGCGATTGCTGCAGGGGCAACTTCAATCAACATGAAACTAGAAAAGGCGCATCGCAGGTATTCAAAAAACAACAACCTCGAAGAGTTTCGAGGCGTCCTACAATCCACATTAGAGGAAGTTCAACAACTTCGCGAACAACATGAAACCGTTGCCAATTCATTGAGAGAAGCCCAAACCCCCAGTCGTTCTGCAGTTGAAATCGTTGAACGTTTTGCTATCGAACTGCAGAAAGCCGCTGGTGGATGGGAAGCAACCGGGCGAGAAATTGATGAAATCATTGCGAACCTGTGCGACCCCAATCCAGATGTTGCACTTGTCGAAATGGAAAAGTACCTCACTGAGAATGGATTTGAAGTTGTCCTTGTTGGAGAAAATCGAAACGATGAATCCCTTGAGGAAGCCCGACGTCAACTCGGTTATTCGGACTCATCAGAGTGAATTCGCATCATTGCTGGACGATCTTCGTGGAATTCGTCGGGCATGTCGCGAACTCTGCGAAGAGTTGCCTTGTGTTCGGAAGTTAACGTTGTCAGCATACTTCCCCATTCCTGAAGAAGATTAATCGCTGCAACTCGATGTTTTTCGATCGGTCCAACCTGTTCAGCACAAGCACTTACCTTTCCATCTATGCTCAGAGTTTCGATTCGCATTTCGACACGTGTTCCTGCATCGCGAACGTTCTTCTCCGTATCGACCATTGCCCCCATGGTCCAATCATCGTTGTTTCTTTTCGCCTCGCGCAGAATTGTACCAACACCGCGTTGTTCCACATGGATTCCAGTTAATTCTACAAGATCGCTGGGAATACTTTCAAGCAAAGAAGATTCGATTCGGTAGGCGAATTCTGCAGAAGGATCAAGAATATGTTCAACCTTGTTCTTTGGAAATCCAACACGGCCAACAAGAAGGGTGAAGCCATTCAGCGGAGGCGGTACGAAGTGCGAACGTTCCGGCGATCCTTTATGCAATCCAAGCGTATGTCGGCGGGTTTTACTTGAAAGTAAATTGTATTGAGAACGCTTCACGACATAGCCATCGATTGTACCGTCAACCCTCAATGATTCAAGTTGTTCAATCTCTTCACGAGATTCATCTTCGAGCCCCTCAAGCTCAACCTGTTGCTTTGTCAGAAGGTCGAAATCTTGACGCAAGCGAAGCATTTGTCGCTGAAGCAGTGGGTGATGACAAACTATTCGTGCATTTTTAATCAAATACTCAGGCTTGTCATCGCTTACTAACACCCAGGTTGGTTCTCGGCGCGAAAGCAATCCGATGATGGCGATGTTTTCGTTTTGATGTTCAATCCAGTTTTGGGGACTCATAGCCACCAAATCACCAACACCATCGAGGAGAAGCGTAAGGGCATCATCGATTGTCGGTGTTTGACGTAGAATAGCGTTAAACGTCTTACTGCGCTGCTCCAAGACCTTTTCGACCTGTTGCCTGACACCATCTCCGTGAGATGATGTTGAAAGGAAAACCAAACGCTCGTCATCCATCATCTCACCTCGGCCGAGGGTCCCTCAGCAATCTATGGGCGTAGCCCACTCGTTAAGAAGGACACCCTCATCGTCCCTACCGTGCAAGCAATTCCTGAAGCCCAACTTCTTCGCCTCGAAGACCTTCGTGAGAAGGTCAATGTGGCACTTGAAACATTGATTCAACGTGAGGTTGGAAAAGGTGCGGGCGAAGTCGCACAACTCTCTGGCGAGATTTTGCTGTCTGGAGGGAAGAGGCTGCGACCCTTGCTTGGCATATTCTGCTACGAAGCAGCAGGCGGAAAAGACGTTGATGAAATCATGGACCTTGCACTTGCATTTGAACTCATACACACCGCTACGCTCATTCACGATGACATCAATGATGCAGCGAAGCTTCGTCGAGGCATTACCACTTTGCATGAACGTATTGGCCAACCAAAAGCCATCATTGCAGGGGACTGGCTGTTTGTCCAAGGATATGGACTAAGTGGAAGATACACAAAGGAATGCATCGATCTGATTCGAGAAGCTTGTGCAAACATCGCAGTCTCAGAATTCAAGCAGCTCGACCACGTCCTTGACCTATCCACATCCCCTGAAGATTATCTCCAAATCGTTCGAGGAAAGACCGCAGGCCCGTTTTCAGCAGTATGTGAAAGCGCAGCAATCATTGCTGGAGCAACCCCTGAACAATCAAGGGCGCTCGGTCGATTTGGCATGGAGTTAGGAATTGCGTTTCAACTGATGGACGATTTACTCGACCTTCGAGGGGATGAACGCATGGGCAAACTACGCGGAAAGGACATTCTCGAAGGAAAGATGACACTGCCGTTGATTCACGCCCTCACGTTGCTCCATGGTAAACGCCGTCAACGTCTTTCTGAAATTTTACAACATTTCAACGACAATCTGTGGGATGAACTCATGGGCCTCTTGGAAACATCAGACTCAATTCATTACTCAGAATGCTTGATGCATACGCACCTTGAACGAGCCATTCAGGAATTGGATATTCTGCCTGAAACTGGATCAAAGCAACTTCTTCTAAACATTGTAGAGCAAATGCAATCACGAGAAATTTGAGGGTTCACTTTGCCAACTGACTTTGATTACGAGGCGATTGTCATTGGTGGCGGACCTGCGGGAAGTACCGTAGCACGCTACGCCGCTGAACGAGGTGTGAAGGTCCTCGTAATCGATGGAAGAGACCCAATCGGCTCACCACTGCAATGCGGGGAACTTGTTCCGAGCAACGAAGAAATGAAGCGTTTGTGCCCAGACGTCCCCGATATCGATGATTTGTTTCAGACTCCGGATGAGGCCATTTCCATGACCTGCGATCAAATGCACATCATTACACCCTCAGGTAAAGCGCTGAAGTATCGCTTCGAAGGATTGATGCTTAATCGCGTCGTTCATGATGAAAATCTTGTTGCCATTGCACAACAGGCTGGTGCCGAGTATTTGGTTGGAAAACGCGTATTGCGGGCTGAGGGGAACACCATTTTCCTCCGAGATGGAAGCACACTTACTGCAAACGTCATCGTCGACGCTGGTGGGCACAAGGGCCCCATACGCAGAGAATACTGGGATGAGAAATCAGTCACAATACCAGTGAAGTTTTGCTTGATGGACGGCCACTTTGGTGATGCTGTAGAATTGCATTTTGGTTCTGTTGCACCTGGAGGCTATGCATGGATGTTCCCGAAAACAGGAGGCGCAAACATTGGTTTGGGAATCCAGCGATCGTTTGCAAAAGGGAAAACTCTCAATCAATATGCTGACGATTTCATCTCAAAGTATGACGGTGAAACAACCTTCAACGGAGCGGGTGGCCTACCTATGTCTGGAACATTGAAGTCCTTCGTCAAAGGGAATTTCATGCTCGTGGGTGATTCTGCAGGAATGGTGTTGCCCTCAAATGGAGCAGGAATTACCATTGCGATGATTGGAGGCCGAATCGCTGGAAAGATAATCCATGAGCATCTCAAAAACAATGTTCCGTTAAAATCATATGAAACTGAGTGGAAAAAACAGATGGGCAAGGTCATGAAAAACTCAAAGCGATCGTTCAAGATTGGCTCGTTGATGTTCCGATTACCAAATTGGATGCTAAATTTGCTGTTTAACCGCCTCACAAAAGGAATCGTTTGGAGAGCCGTCACCTGCAAGAGGATGTTCTTTATCCTGTGATTCCCTTCGTTTTCATCGGTGTGTTCAAGTCTAACCGATGTCAGCACCTGCCATGGCGAAACTGGATAAGAATGACGAGGCGGTCAGCCCCGTTATTGCTACAGTACTCCTTCTTGCCATCACAGTCATGCTCTCTGGAATGGTTTTCGTGCTCATGCAGGGTGCTCTAAGTACAGCAGAAAAAGCACCACCCCAGATGACTGTGAGCGTTCGTTCCCTTGACAATGGATATCACGTCGTTCGAATTACAAGTCTTGACCAAACTCTCGACCCTGGTCGTATTTCATTCAGCCTCCAAGAGCAGGGAGACAGTTCAAACGCCTCGTTTACTGGATACGTCAACGATGCTGAGGTGTACTCCGTCATTGGATCAAACATTTCATTCCATGACCGTGACGCAAGTTACTCAATTTCGGCTGGTGATTACTTCGTAATACATTCAGAAGAAATCGGTTCCGACGAAGGTGTGTGGACGTTTGTTCTTCTCGAGGAGTCCATTCAATATGTGCTCGTGCGAGTGGATTTACCACCGATGAGCTCATGACCCTTCATCGGGGTCATTAAGGGCTCGGATGAAATTCAACTGAGCATTCTTTTCTCGCAGTGCTTTTTGAAGCAGTGAGAACAGTTCTTCTGAAGTGGTTGAGCCGAGTGCTGACTGTCGATCCGATTGTTTGTCGAGTACGGCGTTTGCTACCTGCCAAAGGGAATCCGTATCGTAAGGCAAGAATTCTTCTTCCAGAATCAATTGCATTTGTTCAAGTTCAACTTCGTCATTACGGAATATTGCGTTCACGTCAACGATGTGTTGAGCCCATTCATGGAGGAAGGTGGCCCAATCTTCAGCAAGCAACTCACCTTCGAGGTCATCCATCATACGGATTGATGCACGTAGATACAGCTTACCATTTGGTTCGTCTTCAATGTACTGCTCAACGAGGTCGTCAACAGTAGGATAAATGTCTCCGAAAGGCATTGAAGGTAGTGCAGATTGAACAACGTCAATAATTTCGAACCGTTGAGTTCCGTTGGCCGTGAACATGATGTTTGTTCCTTGCTCCCTCAAGTCGTCCAGCGTACACAGAACACCATATGTCCCTGGTTGGGACCATCCGTCAATTGATTCGGAGTCAGGCTCATGTGCAACGTATCCAAAGGGGCGCTCATCAATGGTACAATCATCGAGCATTTGCTTGTAACGAGGCTCAAAGACGCGGAGAGGTTCACTCACTGACGGAAAGATTCCAGACGGTAAAACGAACAATGGGATGGGTTCATCTTCGCTCATGATACCACCCTGACCTCTGTCCTCTTCAAGGATTGTGATTCATCCACCGATATAGGACATTTCAACTTTAATTTTTGTTGTTTGATTTGAACGTTCTTCGGAATATCGGTCTTTCCGATTCATCCAAATCGACTGTATTGCCTGAGTAATATCAGCGGGCGAGCCATCCATTCGCAGAATTCCCCGTACGTCATGCCCTTTGTTTGTGAACAGGCACGTGTAGATACTCCCGTTTGCTGAAAGTCGAGCCCTTGAGCAATCGCCACAGAATGGGTTGGTAATGGATTCGATAAATCCTATTTTCCAACCTTCTGAGGTGGTGTACACCTTTGCCACGTCGCTGGCATGGTCAGGACGTTTGGCCTCAAGAGTCCCATATTCATCCGTGAGCATTGAACGTATCACTTCTGCAGGAAGGACATGGTCGAGATTCCAATCATTTGTACTTCCCACATCCATGAATTCGATGAACCGAACCGAAACGTCTCGCTGGCCGAAGTACTTGACCATTGGAAGTATTTGGTCTTCATTTACGCCTTTTTTTACCACAGTATTGACCTTAATTGGGAGGCCAAGACGTTGAACGGCATCAATAGCTTCGAGAACAGTCGATGGAGTCGCATTGGTGTCGCCCATGCTCTGATAGGTTTGTTCATCCAATGCATCCAGTGAAATCGTCACTCGACTGAGACCGGCCTCATGTAGCTTCTTCAACTGTTTTTTGAGCAATAGCCCATTGGTTGTGATGGCAATGTCAAGATCGCTTGAACAAACACGCAACTGCCGTATTAACTCGTGAAGGTCCCTGCGGAGAAGTGGTTCACCTCCGGTCAAGCGTACCTTGCGCAATCCATGTGGAAGCATAGCCTGTACAACACAGACAATCTCTTCAAATCGCAAAATGTCCTCCCTCGGAAGGAATTCATGGTGCTTATCAAAATGTTCTCTTGGCATACAATATCGACAACGCATGTTGCACCGATCGGTTACGGAAATACGTAGGTCAAGGAGAGGGCGGTGGTGAACATCCTCAATGACCATACATTCCCCAATTTGCTTTGTATTGTGAATGTTTGCAAGGCTTCATCTGATATGATTCTGTGGAAAGCACATGGGCAGCCATAGGGTCAAACAAGGAAAAGCCCAAGATGATGAGCAACCTTCGAGCCAAATCCATGCACTCCACATTCAGCCTACCACGCTTCGTCTCCCGTCTTGGAATCTACCTCCCTCCAAGAGTCATTTAATTCGCATGCTCCTTCTCTGCGCCCTTAGTAAGAAGAAGCATACATTGATTGGATTCAACAATATGGGCGAAGATGCAGAAAGTATGCTTCGCTGTTTGACCCAGCTTGGAGTCAAATGTGTCTGGACAGAAAGTGGATTCGAAATACGAGGAGTTGGAATTGAAGGGCTCCAACCCACCTCAGAGGTCATCTATGCTGGAAATTCTGGGACGGCACTTCGACTTCTCATCGGCTTAAGCTCCCGAACTGAGTTCACCATCACGGTCGATGGTGATGCAAGTTTGAGGAATAGAAATCATTCAGATCTCGTGAATGCTTTGTCACCTTTGGGTGTTGAATTTTCATTTGAAACCCAACCTAAAGCTCTCCCTATGCGCATTCGCGGCCCTTGGATTGGAAATAAGTTGAGTGTTGATGTCAGTCGCTCTTCACAACCGTACTCCAGTGTACTCTTGGCAACGTCTGGCTTGAGGTCCTCTTGCGTCATAACGACAGAAGGGGATGCAGTGAGTCGACGACACTCCGCATTGACAAAGGAGTTGATGCGACAAAGTGGAGCTTCCTTTGAAATCAATGGACGAGACACAAGCATAGCGCCTTGGACTTCGAATCCGCCAAGAGAATGGAAGGTGCCACCGGATGGTTCGATGATGGCTTTCCCGATACTCGCATGTGTACTCAAAAAGGAGCCGATACAAATCGGGAATCCTGTGGAACCCGGGGATGCCTTGGGACATGAAGTTCTTCTTGACCATCTCGAACAACTCGGCATACAGAAGCACGATGAGACACTAACCTATGTTGGAAATGGGCAAGCAATCGACATCGATCTTCGCGATGCAAACGACCTCTTGCCTCCATTAGCGGCCACTCTGGCTCTTTCTGGTGGAGGACGAATCCGTGGTGCTTCACACGCAAAACACAAAGAAAGCAATCGAATAAAATCAACAGCATCGCTTCTAAACGCCTTTGGTTTGCGTTGCACTATCGAAGATGATGGCCTTTCTATAGAAGGAGGTCAAGTTTTGTCAAAACCACTAGTCTCAGTGGATACATTTGGAGATCATCGAATTCAAATGACCGCCGTCCTCTTAGCTACGGAAACGGGAGGAGTCGTAGAAGGATACGATTTGCACAACATCGCTGACCCAGAATTCCTGAATCGTCTCTCATCCATGCCGACCGAAATGCTTGTCGAGAGAATCCAAAGATAAACGCAACGCAGTGGGACGACCGTGAACACATGCCCAGGGATTGGGCACGTTTCTCATATCCTCTAGTAATCGACGCATCTGAGCAATCGTTAGGCGGTCATTGGCCTTGACAGAACCTCGGCATGCGTTAAGGAACGCGAGGTGATCTTTCCGTCGTTCAATGGTTTCGAGTGGCGCACCATCTTCTGATATGTCCTGCAAGAGATCGAGTAAGAAGGGTTCTACTTCATCGCCATCCAACAACCGTGGTGCCTGCTGGACGTCCCATTGGCCATCTCCATGCTTTTCCAGAACAAATCCTAACTCTTCAAATCGTTCCAAAAACGATTCAAGTCGTGCTTGTTGAGCGAGTGTAAGTTCAATCCTTGATGGAATCAATCGTGGTTGTGGTATCCAAAGGCTCTCATCGTTGCGCAAGCGTTCGTAACGAATTCGTTCATGGAGAGCGTGTTGATCGATCAAGAGGAGCTCTTCACCAGCCTGTGCAAGAATGTATGAATCTGCAAATTGCGACAGTGGCTCCATTACTGGAAGATCATTCTCAACAGAAGCGAGCGGCGATTCTGCGGTTGGTGAAACACTCCCCCCAGAGCCAGCATGTCGATGCAGATCTCTTTCGGCATGTGAAAGTGCGGGTGCAGTCGGTGATGTTGACATCCCAGGTAGAGATTTTTGTGCTGCTGCTGCTACGGATTGAGGGCGAGGTTTCTCAGAGCGTTCAACAGACTCTTCTGCGACTTGACCAACCAGATTGAGTTGGGTCCCCGCTGCGAGCGCCCACGGAGGTGCAGTTGATGGTTTCGAGGTCTTGTCGTCCAAATCGTTCGGAGTCAACAACTCTTGAATCGGTTGGTTTTGCTCGGATTGGGCCAATCCCTGCAACTCTTGCAACTCTCCGCTCGAATCAGGTTGTGTGGGTGATGTTGCAAGCGTGTGCGCAATGGCTCGCTCAAGTCGTTCCAAAACCCTCCACGAATGACGAAGTCGTACCTCGCGCTTGGTAGGGTGTACATTGACGTCAACTTCGTTTGCTGGGACTTTCAAATGGAGGACTGCAACTGGATGTCGTCCTTGCATTAATCGGGTTCGATACCCTCGACGAATGGCTTGGTGAAACGGTGTCGAAGCAACGGGGCGATCATTGACAAAAATGTGAATTTCATCGCCCTTGCCTCGAGAGATATCAGGAGCACTGATGTAGCCGTTCCATGACTCATCTCCAGGAACATCGGCGTCGCCTGCAGGAGGGACAAGTGGAAGAAGGTTGGACGATTGGCCACCAAGAACATCGTACAGCCTGTCTTCAATTGAAGTGCTTGATGGAAGGTTCAAGGTTGAACGACCATCAATCGTACATCGGAACCCAACACTTGGATGGGCAATTGCATGGGCGATAACGACCTCAACGATACGAGCATGCTCAGTTGCAGGACGGCGTTGGAAGCCAAGGCGGACTGGCGTGTTCTGGAACAAATGCTCAACTGCAACAACGGTACCATTCGCCATTCCAACAGGTTCAACCGCTCGTTTAACACCATCTTCCATCGAAATACTACGCCCCTCCTGACCGTCAGGGCGTGAGGATACCGTCAGACGTGAAACAACGCCAATGCTCGCAAGCGCTTCACCTCGGAATCCAAGGGTGTGTATTTCGTTCAAGTCTTCTGGTTGACTTAATTTTGAGGTTGCATGGCGAGAAAGAGCAAGTTCCAGATCTTCCTCATGGATGCCGTTACCATTGTCTTCAATGCGAATAAGATCGAATCCACCTCGTTCAATCTCGACATGAATCGATGTTGAATTCGCGTCCAGCGCATTTTCCAGCAATTCTTTGACGACTTGGGCTGGTCGTTCGACCACCTCTCCAGCAGCGATATGGCCGATGGTAAATTCATCGAGTTGCTGAATTCTGTTTGGTTCACTCAACGGAATCTCCCTCCAATTGGTGTTGTATGCGTTCAATCAATGCAAAGGCATCTCTCGGAGAAAGGTCATCAAGATTGAGTTTCGATAATGTGGACAAGACATCGAGTTGTGAGTCTGAGATGGAGGGCCCTTTCGATTCATTCGATTGCATTGCAGCCGCCGCAAAGTAACCAAGAAGTGAAGACTGACCATGTTCACGAGTGCTCGGCGCTCCTTCACGGCCTGCCTTCGCACCCTGAGCTTGTTGCTCCAAGAACGCAAGAAGGTCTGTAGCGCGTTCGACGACACTGCGTGGCAATCCTGCCAATGCTGCGACTTGCACACCGTACGATTCGTCGCAGGGTCCGTTTGCAACTGTATGTAAAAAGCGAAGCGAACCGTCTGTTTGTGCGACTTGAACATGCACATTTGCAAGTCCATTCACCTCAGATTCCAAACCAACCAATTGGTGATAATGCGTTGCAAACAGGCTCCTTGCTCCGATTCTATTGCACACATCCTCGGTCACAGCCCATGCAATGGAGAGTCCATCAAAAGTTGAGGTTCCTCGACCGATTTCGTCAAGCAGGAGCAACGAATTGGATGTCGCTCGTCGAAGAATATGAGCAACTTCAATCATTTCCATCATGAAAGTTGAGCGACCTCGCCTAAGATCATCACTCGCTCCAACGCGAGTGAAGATTCGATCGATTAATCCAAGTCGAGCTTTTTCTGCTGGGACATAACATCCCGCTTGTGCTAAGATGCTTACCAATGCTACCGTACGAAGATAGGTTGACTTCCCGCCCATATTCGGACCAGTGATGAGTAAGAAACGCCGTTTCTCATCCATGACAACATCGTTCGGTACGAACCCTTGTTGGACTTCTAAAACCGGATGCCGTGCTTGACTCAAGACCATCTTCCTATCCGAGGAGAGGGTTGGTTTTACCCATGAGCGTTGGCGAGCAGTCGAAGCAAAGCATTGCAACACATCGATCGCTGCAACCTTCGAGGCAATTTGTGCAAGTTGATTTGCATGCTTACGTACCAAATCACGGAGAGAGCAGAACAACCGATACTCCATGGTTTTTGATTTACTTTCTGCTGTGAGCAGGAGATCGTCTTGTTCACGAAGATCATCGGTAATGTATCGATTCCCATTGGTCATTTGTTGCTTTCGTGTCCATTCTACAGGAACCTTGTCCTGATGTGTAGATGTCACTTCAATGAACCAACCAATTTGACGATTCATTCGGACCTTCAGACTCGGAATCTTTAGTTCGTTTCGTAGTGTCGCTTCAAGATTGGAAAACCAACCGTGGCCTTGGTTCGAAGCATCTCGGTACGTGTCGAGTTCTTTATCGACTCCAGAACGAATCAAACCGCCATCCCTTAGTCCGAGTGGTGCGTCATCAAGCAGGGTTCTGTGGATGTGTTCTGCGACGTCTGTCAGGGAGTCAAGATCTTCGACGAGGTGCATCAGCAACCCATCTTCGGTTTCACCGCAAAGACGCTGAATCGCTGGCAATCGTTCGATTGCATTTGCAGTTGCAAGTAAATCACGGGCATTTGATCGGTTGTACTTCAACTGCGTTGCAAGCCGTTCAAGATCCAACATACCCTTGAGGCTCTCTCGGAGATGGTCCAATCGTTTCGAGGAACGCATTAATGCTCCAACTGAGGAATGACGTGCTTGCATCGCTTCAGCGTTTGAAAGCGGTCGCAACAACCAGGATTTCAGACACCTACGACCCATAGCAGTCCTACATTTATTCATGGCCCAAAGCAAGGAACCCTCGTATTCACCGGCCAAGGTTTGAGTGATTTCCAAATTGCGTAATGTTGTCTGGTCAAGCACCATTCCATCCGTTGTCTCTTGAATTTCAACATCTCGAATGGCAATATCATCGTGACGATGAACAGAGGCGAGGTAATCCGCAGCGAGCGCGGTTGCTTGCAATGCTTCTGGCGATTGACCAAGGTCGAGATGGCCCAAATCATTGACTTCCAGCATCGCTTTGAGGCGTTCATGTGCTCGTTTTGGCTGCACTGAATGTTGACTGACAACCATGCTATCGAGCATATTCAGAAGATTGAGGAGGTCTTCCTGTTCCGCATCGTTTGGAGTGAGTACCAATTCACTTGGATTCCATCGCATGATTTCATCATAAATCGAAGCCCATCTTCCTTCTCCTGAAAACCCAACGGCCCAGGCTTGACCGGTTGAGGCATCGATCATTGAGATGGCCGTCGTATCGTTGACAATCAAGAGACTGCACAACAGTGCTGAAGCATCGGAGCCAATCAGTGATTCTTCGTAGAGCGAACCCGGCGTGTAGATTCGAGTAACAACCCGTTCCAGAAGTTTTGCTCCCTCCCGTAGCTCTTCTTCCTGCTCAGCGACCGTTACTTTGTAACCTGCTCGGAGCATCAGCCGGAGGTTTTCCTCCAATTGGTGCCATGGAAAGCCCGCCATTGGAATGGGTTCCTCAGCATTTTTATCGCGTGATGTGAGTGCAAGACCAAGCACGGTCGAGCCGACTTCTGCGTCATCATGAAACAATTCGTAGAAGTCTCCCATGCGGAAAAAGAGAATTGTTCCAGGATTGGCTTCTTTGAGCTCATGGAATTGGTCCATCATGCTCCTCTTCGCCATTGAAACCCCTACCGTGCAGTATGCAGGAGTAAGCCTGATGACGAGAGGTGATTAAGGTTCGGAAAAGTCGCTGTCTTACGCCTTCTTGACGTGCGTTGCTTTCTCAATCAAGAGGTATGCTTGGGTTACAATCATAATCAAACCAACCACGATAAATGCAAAGTTCAGTAGTCCGCGGCCTGAAGAAAGCGATCCTTCCAAGCTGAGATCAAGAGAAATACGATCTGCTTTCCCTTGAGTATCGAAACCATGAATGTACAGCGTATCGCCTTCGATCACGCCCTTGGTTGGCTGCAACGGTAGAGGGTACGCAAGATTCTTCGAGGTTCTTTCTCCGCTTTCAAGTTCGATACGCAGGATGGATTCAGTCCCTCGCTGGCCAAACAACCAGGCTCTATCATGTTCTTCTTCGTAAACCATTGAGGTCGATGCAACCCCAAGAGTCTGCATTGAATTCGCAGAAACGATGTAAAATTCTTCATTTGTTGCTGCCACAGCTCCTCCATCTGCTGTTCGGCTGAGGGAATGAATTTCGCTCCCGTTCCCCATGTTTTGTCCGATGATTTGGGGCGCTGTTGACGGGTCACCACTCCAGTACACATGTGAGAGGACAATTTGAGACATTGGCGTGGCAGGACTTTGGTTGGGAGAGGCTTGGACAGTGTAAGTTCCAACTGCAAGGAAGGTTGAATCTTCAAGATACACCACATCATCCCAAATAACAGAGTCTTGGAACGGGGCGCTCACCGATACAATGGTTTGTCCGTTCCAACCTCGCAGACTGGAACCACCGTCTTCCGAGGTGATGAGCAATCGATTGTTCAGCATTGAAGAGGTATCAATCGCGATTCCGTTGATGCCAAATTCCGAACCGTATGTATCGTCTAAGATCATCTCTGAAACTGCTCCGTTAACGTAGGTTGAAACGGTATTCAAGGAGGATGAAAACGTCACGATACCATCTTCATCCGCTGAAAACATGGTGATGTTTTGAATCGCTGAATCATTCGGCTCCAAGATGTCATCGACATCGTCTGGGCCCATTTGTTGATACATTTTGAGGCCTGTTTGTGTTTTCACAATCGCACTGTGTGCATTATCCCAAGAGGCCCCTTGGTGGTAATCGATATCGATGACAAATTCTCCCTCTTCAAACGCCAAATCATCAGCTGGGTTTGTGCCGAGCATCATACCCTCGAGCGAAGTTGTACCGCCAATGAGGAAGCCTCCGACGATAACGAAAACAAAAAACAGGCCCATAGCCAGCCATTGGTGCTCTGATTCTTGCTCGAGCAACTTCCTCCAGCCACTCGCCATGAGCCCTGGTAGGGTTGAATGATTAAGTTCCTTCCCATTCTTTTCCCGAGAACTTGGCCATCATTCAATCAGTGGGAACGCATCGGAGGGATGATAAAGGGAGCATCAGTCGGAGGCATGCTTGGAGGAATCAATATGGCACGTAAGCCCGCATCCATGTATCGCCGTCTCAAGGGACCAGCCTACACTCGACGCAAGTATATTGGCGGTGTTCCAAACAACCGTATCCTTGCATATCACTCTGGAAACCGCCGTGCTGCGGAGACAGGAGGATTCCCCGTTGTTCTTGAACTACGAGCAGACAACAACTGTCAGATCCGACACACGGCTCTAGAAGCGGCCCGTGTCATTTCCAACTCCACCATTCGTAATGCTGCAGGAACTCAAGGATACGCACTTCGCGTCCACACTTACCCGCATCATGTCCTCCGAGAAAACAAGCAAGCTACAGGCGCCGGTGCTGACCGTGTCTCCCAAGGTATGCGTTGCGCATTCGGAAAGAACGTCGGAACCGCTGCACGTGTTCGCAGAGGCCAGCGAGTAATCTCAATCCACTGCAATGCAGAAAACTACCTAACAGCCAAGGACGCATTGCGCAAGGCTGGTATGAAGTTCCCAACACCAACAACAACACGCGTTGTCCGTGGCAAGGAACATCTCAAGGGACTTGTTTGAGAAAAACCCGAACCAAGCCGTTCGGTGCTTGTTGCAGTACGAGGAAGAGAAGATGCGCATCGTTGTTCTTGATGATGAGCGTTGCCAGCCAAACATGCCTGCGTATGACTATTTGCAAAAATACGCTGGCTCATGCGGCGGTGAATGCATTCAATTCACGGATGGAAAGTGGAAGATCCTCGAAACAGCATGTCCAGTTTGCTTCACACGGGCCAAACTCTGTCCAGGAGACGCCGTAAAAGTGATCAATCTCCCCACAGAGTTGGATACGGACATGATTCACCGCTACGGTTTGAATGGATTCAGATTGTTTCGATTACCAACTCCCACGAAGGAATCCGTTGTCGGCGTCCTCGGTCCAAATGGAATGGGGAAGTCAACAGCATTCAATGCCTTATCGGGACGGTCAGTCCCAAACTTAGGCGACTGGAGGTCTGATGATACGACCTGGGACGATGTGATTGAAACCCTACCACGAGGAGAATTGCGTGATTTCTTCGTTTCTGTGAAGAAGGGGGAAATCAAAGTTGCACTCAAACCACAAAACGTCGACAAACTACCAAAACGGGTACAAGGAACTGTTGAAGGTTTGCTTCGAAAAGTCGATGAACGGGAAATGTTCGATGAGTTGGTAACCGCCACGGGAATACAGAATTTACTCTCTCGAACAGTTCAGCAGTTGTCCGGCGGAGAGCTTCAACGGATGGCAATATGTGCGACATTGCTCAGAGATGCAGATGTCTATTTCTTTGACGAACCGTCCTCATATCTTGATATTCATGAGCGAATGAGAATTGTTCGGATCATTCAAGAGTTGGCGAAAACCAAACGAGTCATCGTTATCGAACACGATTTGGCGGTTCTTGATGTCCTTGCGGATTTGGTTCACATTGTCTATGGGAAAAAGGGTGCATTCGGAGTGTTCACACCCGCCCGTTCCACACGTACTGCAATCAATGCGTACCTCGAAGGATACTTGCCAGAAGAAAACGTCAGAATTCGTGACAAACCGATCAAATTCCAGAAACACTACGATCGTCGAGCAGAAATTGGAAGCCCAATCATCCAATGGGGCGAACTCAAGAAGAATTTGGGACAATTTGAACTCACCACAGACGAAGGAGCCGTCCATCGTTCTGAAGTGGTCGGCGTTGTTGGCGCAAACGGTACCGGTAAATCCACCATGATCAAAATTCTTTCAGGAGATCTCGAATACGATGCAGGATGGGTTACAGAAGAGACGACCATATCCTACAAACCTCAACACATTGATGCTGATATGGACTGTACCGTACAAATGTGGCTCGACAGTGAAATCGGGATGCGATGGAGAAGTGGTGAATTCAACGTCAATGTAATTCGAACGTTAGGTATTGAACCACTCCTTCCAAAGCGTGTCAAGAAATTGTCCGGTGGAGAAAGGCAAGCCGTCGCTATTGCTGTTTGTCTTGGTCGAGAAGCAGATCTCTACCTCCTCGACGAGCCTTCTGCACATTTGGATGCGAATGCAAGAATGGAAGCTGCGAAAGCGATTCGAAGAACCATGGAGGCGAACGAAAAGTCAGCCTTCGTCATCGATCATGACGTTTACTTCATCGATATCGTAAGTGACTCACTGCTTGTATTTGAGGGACAAGGTGGAGTGCGAGGAAAGGCCATGGGACCCTATTCATTGCGGGATGGGATGAATCGTTTCCTCAATGATGTAAACGTTACATTCCGCCGGGACCACGATTCAAAGCGGCCAAGAATAAACAAGGCTGAGAGTCGGAAAGACCGCGAACAACGAGAAATTGGTGACTTTTACTCCTTTGATAGCAAATAAATCGTCACGACGTCTAAAGACCACCACCATGAGGACTCAACATGCCTGTCGGCGTCCCACCAAAAGGAGGACCTCTCGGGCGAAGCCGTTCTAGACTATCTGCGTCTGGCTTGACCACATATCTTCGTTGTCCACGGCAATGGTATTTGACGCGCAAGGTCGGGTTGTCCTCTCCGTCCTCCATCGGCCAAATTACGGGACTCGTCGTTGAAGATGCGGTTTGTCGAGTGCTCATGCACCGACCTGGTGTGATGGTATCGTTGGATGGGCTCCGAACGTGGGCCCATGCATTGTGCGAACAAGAGGCAGAGACTGCTTGGCAGGAAGGCGAGGAAGCTTGGAGCAATCGACTATGGAAGCGTGAAGATTCAGAGTGGTCAACTGTAGAAGTCGACGACTACAACAAGAAAATACGCCACGGTATCGACTTGTTTTTGGAAGAGGTTGAGGCGTGTTTCAATCAAAACGGTGGGCCATACATCAACGAATATCGAAGTGGTACGAGTCCATTCAATGTGCCATCCCCTGCATGGGGAGAGATTCCACATTTTCCCGTCCCTGAGAAGGTTCGTTCGTTAGAATCAAGAGATTGGTCCGTCGATCATGCGTTTGCTTGGCAAGCAGAAGATGAACCCATACAATGGAATGAAGCATGGGAGATTGCTCGGCCCTGGTTCAAGGATCCTCGAGTACATCAACCGCAACGTATGTTTCATCCTGAAGGATGGGCTGCAGGTGAATTGGATTTGGTAATTCGATGGGATGGAAACATTCGACTTGTGGACATCAAATCGGGACACTCTGGATCTTCATTTTCCGAAAGCCTCCAACACCAACTGCGATTTTATGCATGGTTATGGTCGAGAACAAACGAGGAGGGCACTGTTCAACAAATGGAGGGATGGTACCTCTCAAGCAAGGAGCGAATCATCTACAGTGCTCCAAGTGACGTAGAACTTACTTCCATGGATGAAGAGTTCTTTGACATCAACCAGACAATGAGATCTGTGGGAGAAGGAGCATCATTGATTCCAGCAAATCCTCACCAGGACAAGGCAGATCACCTTCAGGCGTGTACTGGAGAGGCCGCTGGTTGCGGATGGTGCAGTGTTTCTACTGAGAATCTCGCATCAGCCGGTCCCATGAATGAGGCCACGCGTCAAGCAATGTTGCACGGTTTTGAAATAAAATCCCCTTGCCTTCCCTTTTCCAACATCCCATCGAGGGTTGATGTTGCTGGAGAACTTATTGCTCAATGGGGGCCACTGCCGAATCATTTCAACGAACCTGTCCTAGGTGCGATGCTCAAAGCGGGCGAGGCAACCATTGCAATCGAGGAAGCCGAACCTGGCGCTTTTCTCCACCTTCATGACAGTAAAGCAACCAAGGTTGTCGTCACAAATGCTTTACCCGGAGTCTGGAGAGACCAACCTCGACTCTATGTCGATGCGGAATCAAAAATTGTGACGCAATCGGGAAGGGATTTGCCGAGCACACGCATTGGCTTACTGAGAACAAGGGCAAATGTGGAAGGCCTCGTTCTGTCGATTCGACAACAACGTGGGAAGCGTCTCGATGGTCGTCCATGGTCGATGTTGGCATTTCACCTCTGGGACGGTCACCATGTTGCGGAGGTGGTTGCTTTTGGTTCGGCTATCAGTGAACGCCTATTGAATCTACAGCCGGGTGAAAAAATTCGTTTGATTGGTGCTGAATTAGGGTGGCGAGCTGGATTGGTTCAACTGCGAATCGATGTTCGTAAAACGAGAGTCGAACTCCCCGGACCGTCTTTCGCGTCCAAGAGTATTTGAGGGGTCGGTACCAGTACCCATCCTATGCCTGTGCGACTGCCAGATCCTGAAGTGGATTTTATTGGCCCATACAACCGGTTGTCGGCAAGCCAGGTGAATACGTGGAAAGCCTGTCCTCGCCTGTGGTATTACGAGAAGGTCCGACGATTTGTCATGCCTCAGATTCCAATTCTCTTCGTTGGCAGAGCTGTTGAGGAAGCAATTTGCAAGACGCTGAAAGAATCACCAGCCCTTATTGTCTCCTCTGCTCCGGCCGAAATCTATCTTGAAACCCCTCTCGATGAAGAAGGACGGCCAAATCGTGAATATAACGAAAAATGGCCAGCTGAACAGTTGCTGACACTACCGCCATCAAAATGGCCAGACAGCATAACTGCACTCCAAGAGTGGGGTACTCGCAGGGTCCTTACGCATCTGGCAGTAAGTCTCGAAGCAATGCGAATTGAATGGTCAAAACATGATCGAAAAGCAGGCGATTGGAAACGTGATGTGGACATTGAGCGTTGTGCCATGATGGCAAAAAATGGAATCCGAATGCATATGCAAGAAGTCAAGGCGTGTCTTGAATCCATCAGTGAAGACGAACTCGACGCATGGCGATCTGGTCAGCGCCATTATTGGCCTGCACCGGATGGACGTGGATATTCGTTGGATAAGCATCCACTCGCACAAACGGGACAGATCACGCTGATTGAAGCATGGGAAATCGCTCGACCTTGGTTTGTTGACCCTGATGCCAAACCCTTCATGATGAACGCTGTTCATCCAGAACACTGGTTTCAGGGTGAATACGATCTCGTTTATCGATGGGGAGGACAAAACAAAATCGTTGACATTAAAGCGTCACTCGGCAACTCCGATCGTTCCGGGGATTATGTCGAGCAGTTGCGCATGTATGCCTACTTGTGGTGGAGTACAACCGATAATCAAATGATTGATTCGCTTGAGATTTGGTATCTTGCTGCTGATGCAATTAAGTCGGTTCAGGTTCCGGTTGAAGAGGAACTGGAGGCCCTTGGTTCTGAATTGAAATCCCTCTGGTCTGAATTGCGTGAAGAAACGCCAAATATCGAGGGATGTCCTCCCAAACCAGCACCAATGCGCTCATTCGGACCGGGAGGTGTTCCATCCAGTGAGACACCTCAGAAGAGTCGTTGCCAGCGTTGT
>PAJM01000024.1 GCA_002706065.1 Methanobacteriota archaeon
TCATTGTCGTAGGCACATCAAACCTGCCGGGTACAATCGCCACAACTGCAAGTATGCTGTATTCCAACAACCTCACGACATTCATCACATCGCTTGTCGATGACGGTGCAATTGCAATCTCAGAAGAGGACGACATACTGGTCGGTGCTCCTGAAGGAAGCGATTTCTATGTCAACGGTATGGGAGGCGTTCTCATTTGTCAAAATGGAGAAATGCATCCAAAACAAACACGATTAGGAGGTGCCCTTGAATGACCCCAGAATTTTTGATTGGAAACATTACGCTATTCATACTCGCTATTTTCCTTGGTTTCGAACTCATTACCAAAGTTCCAGCGACACTTCACACGCCATTGATGAGTGGTGCGAATGCAATCTCTGGTATTTCGATCATTGGAGCCTTACTCGGAGCGAACGTTGCATACGAGGGTGGTGCTACCGCCGTCTCAGGCATTCTTGCATTTGTTGCCGTTGTACTCGCCATGATCAACGTCGTCGGAGGCTTTGCTGTTACCAATCGAATGCTGAACATGATCGCTGGAAAAAAGAGAGGAGGCAACTGAAATGGAAGAATGGATTTCACTCGGATACCTTTTGTCCGCTGCTTTGTTCATTTTCGGTTTGAAGAAACTCGGACATCCACGTACCGCACCATTTGGAAATCAACTCGGTGCACTTGGAATGCTTACAGCAGTCATAACGACCATCCTTCAAATGGGACTTGGCGATGGTATCGAATGGGTTTTGATTGGTTCTGGATTGGTTCTTGGTTCGCTCATTGGCTTGTGGATGGCCATTCGTGTAGAAATGACGGGTATGCCTGAACTTGTGGCCCTGTTCAATGGATTCGGCGGCGCTGCGTCTGCGCTTGTTGCACTCTCCGAGATTTGGAGATTTATTGAAGGAACATCAGATGTAACCCAGATTAAACAGCTTGAATTAACAGTCATCATGGTCGCTGCAGGTCTTTCTGCACTCGTTGGGTGGATGACCCTTACGGGTTCCATCCTGGCTATGTTCAAACTCAAAGGTGGAGTTAGCATCTTTGGAAAGTGGGTCAAAACCCCAACATGGGGTCCTGTGTGGCTAAATCCATTGAAGATACTGATGATCATTGCAGTAGCCGTTTTGATTTACCTCAGCATCGATGCGCCAACCGACAAAAACTACCTCTGGGGAATCATAGGAATCTCTTCCATCCTCGGAATCGTCTTGGTTCTACCAATCGGCGGTGCGGATATGCCTGTCGTCGTTTCCCTACTCAATTCACTTTCAGGCATTGCTGCGGCATTCACTGGGTTCATCATCGGTAACTCCGTTTTGATTGTTGCTGGTTCTTTGGTCGGTGCTTCTGGTTTGATTTTGACCTTCATCATGTGCAAAGCGATGAATCGAACACTGCCTGATGTGTTGTTCAAATCCTTTGGAGGAACAGGAGAGAAGGAATCCCTCACGAGAACGAAAGTAGGTTCTGACCCTGACGAAGTCGCCATGATGATTGATGGTGCTCAGAAGGTCATTATCGTACCAGGCTACGGAATGGCTGTCTCGCAATGTCAGCACCAAGTCAAGGAATTCGCCGATCTCATTGCAGATAAGTATGACACAGAAGTGAAGTATGCAATACATCCTGTTGCAGGACGAATGCCTGGTCACATGAACGTCTTGCTTGCAGAAGCAAACGTTCCATACGAACAATTGATTGAAATGGATGAAATCAATCCAGAGTTCCCAGATTGTGATGTTGCCTTGATTATCGGAGCCAACGACACGACGAACCCTGCAGCTCGAAGTGGAGAAGGTCCACTCGCAGGTATGCCGATCATCGATGCTGATGCAGCACGAACTGTTGTCATCATCAAGCGCTCCCTTTCCGTTGGTTATGCTGGTGTTGATAATGACCTCTTTTACATGGACAAAACCATGATGTTGTTCGGTGATGGAAAGGCGATGATGACCGGTTTGAACAACGCCATCAAAGAGTCCTAATTTCGTGGACTTGAAGGAACGTTGAAAGGATGAATGCCAGTGGCTGAAACGGGGAGGACAATATGAAGTCGCGTACGCTTCTCATTTTACTTCTATCAGTTTGTCTTTTAGCACCAGTTGTTGCAAACCCAAACGGGCCACCGTGGGTCAATCCAATCAACGGTGGACTTACGGTAGAGACAGGATGTTCTTGCCACGGAGACGGAGTTCCATCAAACGATGTCGTCGTGTCAATTTCTGGCGTTCCACGAGCGTATGCCCTCGGAGAGTCATACGAGTTCACAGTTAACCTTCAACACGCATCACACCAGAACGGTGGATTTTTGCTNACCGATTACGGCGTAGGCACCTTCACTCCCGGTGAAGGATCACAGATAGTTCAAGATGCAGATGGTAGCGAACCTGGGGCTGTTTCGCAAACTGCACCAAGCAATGACTGGATTGTCACATGGACAGCACCAACCTCGGATCTTGGCGATATTTCCTTCTCATTAGCAGGTAACGCTGTTGATGGTCTGAATGGAGCGAATGAAGGAGACAAGTGGAACCTCTTATCCTTCTTCATCTCATCACCAGATAGCATGACCAACGATGATGAAGAAAACCTTGCATTGCGAACAATCAGCGTAGGTGATTTCGAGTCATTGTTCGTTGCTGTGGAAGATCCCGAAGCCTTGGAGGCTGAACGACAAGCAGAAATTGCTGACAACTTCTTTTCGAATGGTAACTTGTTCTACTGGACAACACTGTCAATCATACTTATCGGTGCTGTTGTCCAAGGCGAGTTCTACGAACGTCGATTTGGTGGAGGCCCGAAGCATTTGGATATGCGACTCGCAGTCCCTCAAGGAATTCGACGGGGTGCCTTATCTCTCGGTGTACTTCTTGCCTTTGGATGGGCCGTCGACGATGGTCAACCTTGGGGTTATGTCCTTGTTCTCGGAATGCTTACGCTATGGGGTATGTTTGGTGTTTATCGAACCATCGTACAAGCACGTGCTGATCCTGAACACCATGACNTGGTGTGAGGGAGTCGTTTGAGGATTGGCAACGGATTGCAACTTGAGCGAGATTCATCTCTTCCAATTCAGGTTCATTTTGATACCCTAACACAAAAAGCAACAACTGGATTTGTNNTCATCGNNNTNCTTACCATTGGTTTTATGTTTAAGATTGATGATATTTTGAAGGTCCTAATGATNCATCTCAATCCGTGCAATNACACATCATGCCTTGCGCTCTACGAACCAGCATCTTGGAGCGTCGTGCGATGGCTTAGCGCAGTATTTTTGTCAATTGTTGTCGTACTCCCATTTGGNCTTCGNTCGATGTACATCTTTGCACAACCGGGTTTAACAAAAAATGAAGGAAAGATGCTAAAAAATTGGATGATTCGCTCCTCNNTTCTTGGATATGTCACACTTTTCGTTCTGTTTTATTCTCTTATCCCGATGCTGTATGCATTTGGAAATGGGATACATCAGAGCATCGGGTTAACCGAACGTTATGATGCAGTTGCNTTGTTTACATTTGTCCTTGCCATCTTTTGGTCTTTATTGGTAACATATGTTCTCGCATTTGCAACAATAACTGCTGGATCACTAGGCCTCATCACAAAGAACAATCAAGATTGGTGGAGATTACGAATTCTTGGAATTGGTGGTGTTGTTTTACTCCTATCTCTTCCAGGTCGCTGGAATGGAACCAACATCCTCATGTTGAGTGCTATGCTTGTAATTTTGGAACGATCCATTCGAAAAAGTGTCCGTTTGTCAGGTCAGGCCTTATCTCTGGAGCCAATGTTTGACCATGAGGGGCGAAGGCGCATCGTACTCTACGCCGGAAGTACAGGCAGCAGCGATGAATTTGCACACCTCAATATCCCCAAACACACAGCAATGATGCGTTTTGAGTCGCTCTCAACAAGCATGGAAGAAAGGGAACGACTTGTTGATATCATTATTCATTATCGGATAACCGATATTGTTCTGCTCGGTTGCGAAGAATCTGAATTTCCGCCCTCATTCATTTCAGCAATGAAATCTGCCAATTGTGCCTTGTGGTTCCTCCAAAGAAGCGATGATGCAAGTATCCTGAGCGTTCAAAACACTATCCTTAATCCCAACAAGACACCCAACACTTGAAACGATTCAATGTTCTGAGAGGACTATGGGCAAAAGAGGTCATGCCATTGGAATGATTCTCTGCGTCATGTTGGCAATAGCATCTCAAATCTATTCAGACGGAATCAATGGATTCTTCACGATCGATGTCGACAAGCAAAACGAGACAGGAGCTCCGTTGGTAGGCCTTCAGATGAATGAATCATGGTTGGTTGTTCTTGTTGATTTTGAGTCGAACCCAATCGAAGACACCACGATTAACACCATTGGGGACGAACTTCAAGTATATTCAGAAGAGTATTTTTCACAATCTGTTGGTGGAGAAATTTCGTTATCAATCGACATGTACGATACTGTTCTNCGTGCTCCGATGCCGCTTTCTGCATATGGTTCCGATGGAGCAAATGGTCGTGATTACGGAGAAGGTAGTGAGTTTTTGCCAGCGAATCTTGCTGAATTTGCAGTAAAATCTCTTTCCCGGGAAACATTTGACGAGTACGATTTGAACGATGATGGNACCGTTGACCGATTTCTGATTCTCCATTCAACGCTTGCACAAGAACAAGCATCTGGCTCTTCAAATCGGATTTGGTCACATTTTACCTTCTTCAGTGAACCCATCGAGAAAGGGGACCATGTCTTTGAACATTACACCATGTCATCGATGCGACATGGTGTGAATGGGTTTGGAACAATACTGCATGAAATGATGCATCAATTTGGAGCCTTCGATCTATATCCAGTTCATGATTCAGGTTATTCAGGGTCGTGGAAGGGTATCGGTGTTTGGGACATCATGGCAAGTGGAAACTGGAACGGTGGAGGAGATTCACCATCTCTACCCACTGGTCCTACGATGGCAGCAATAGGGCACAGCGCAACAAAAGAAGTGACGTTGACGTGGCCACTGAACAGCCCTGGTCCGTGCATTGGACCGACCCTTAGTATTGATTCCCGCAGTGTTGGAGGTGAACGATTACGCATCCAAATTTCCCAAGACGAATTCATTTGGATTGAAAAACGTAGCCAAGAAGGATTCGATGAATCATTGCCAGGAGATGGTGTACTCGTACTCTTGGAAGATTGGGCTGCTGGAGATTCAGCTCACAATGCGATGAATATTGATCAACGAAGACCATATCTCCAGACCATTGAAGCCGATGGAAATCAAGACCAACTGAAAGGAATCAANGATGGTGTTGNGGAGGATTTATTCCAACCGGGTGATGAATTCGGCGAACGAGGAGTGCCAATTCGNGATCATGATGGAATCCTCGTTCCTTGGTATGCTCGTGTTGTTGAAAATCAAGGACAGTGGCTAATTGAATTCCATTCAGTCAATTGCTCTCCAAGTATCGACATCGATTTGGAGAACTNTGGTTCAACCCTGCTCCAAGAAGAAGCGTTTGTTCTTGAGGTAGTAGAGGTGGTCGAGAATGTGCGTTGTTGGGGTTCATTGGATGGTACTGATGGAAGAACAATACAGTTCACGAACACATCAGAAACGAGTTCCATCTTTTATGGAACATTCTCANCANTGGGAATGATTGATTCAACCGCTACTTTTTCCGGATTAATCCACTGTAACGATGATGTGTTCGACATCAAGACTGTTGTTTCTACCGTAGGGACCATACCCGACGTCAACAAGATGGTACTTGTTGAAACCATTAATGTCAATGATCCAACCACTTTGGAGATTCCATACACCGGTGAGGGTCTCGGTTCAGGAGAATTTGCAGTCGACCTCGACGGGCCATTGTCCAGAGTTGCGACCAGTGAACCCAGACTGGAAGTTGATAATGGAAATGGTACCATTCTCCTTCAGATCAACCCAAATGGACTGTTGCAAGAGAATATGTTTGTGTTGGGCACTATTCATCTCGAATCCTTCAATGGAGAGCAGTGGNTAATCGATGTTGAATTGAAAGCCACAGACAGGGGCGACCTCGATGTCCTTGGTAACCAAGCACTTGTGTTGTGCATNTTTTTCTTGGTTTTTGCAGCTTGGTTTGCGATGTCACTGGTNTCAAAGGAAAAGATTGTCGAAACCCAATCCNGCAATCAATTTGAATCCGTGGAGGAGTTCTTCCCAGGTAGCCATCGTTGAATNCGGAGATACTTCCAATCTTCGCNATCATTTATTGCACAAACCCATTGTTTGTGAACGCCTTCTGCAAGTCGCACACTAAGACAAACACCCTCCCAAGTTGTAGCCGACTCAATCATTGGTTGAACAAGCCACGGTGCGTGAGATTCATTCAAATCTCCATCGTAAACTCTCCAACGACAACCGTATTTGAATCCNGGTCGGAGTAGCAAACCACGATTAAGCAAGTCATCCATCAGAAGCGAATCGGATGTGGGATTCTCTTCGTTTGCAAGTATTTGCTGGATGTATCGATCTTCTTCTTTTCGAAGAACACGGCCAGACATATGTTCGATTCCAATTTGATTCCAATTCCAAGGTGCATCATGACGCACATAACTACCGGATTCAGTTGGCGTTCTCTGTTTCCAATTATCCAAAAACTCCTCTTGTTCTTCTATCGAAAGGTGACTCCAACTCTGTAAATCACCCTGCGGATGAATCAAATCAATTTTGTACATGGTAACATCAAGCTCATCATCAATAACGAACAACTCAGCATCAAGATTGGAGTCCATGGAATCCTTGCACCATATTAGGAGAGACTCCCAATGCAACNTATCATGCGTCGTTGCAAAGGCTACTGATGCTTGATGCTTTTCGTTCATGTGGTTGCGGTCGCGATGCCANCGTATTCCCCAAGCAAGTTGCCCACTTTCAGGTCGATGCATTGACGGAACGATCATTTCGCCTCCATTCCTTCCAACATCCATGATGATGGCTTCGTAAATTAGTCGAGGATTGTTGCTAATTTCAGATTCCAACCAATCCTCGCTTGGAAGAGGGACATGACGATGCCAATGACAGAACAGCACTTCGGATGCTGTCAATACAATCGAACCATCGTCGCAACGACGACCAAGAGCGCTCTTTTCATACAACCTCGTCGAAAGCGGTGGCATGATTTTCCAAAGGCCGTCCTCTTCAATCGGTGGTTGAATTCTCTGTTGATTACAAGGCCCAATGGATTCCAAATCCAAATCTCGAGAAGTTCTTGCCCTTGGCTTGAACTTTCGACGTTGTCGGACCATGTTTCCTCCTGATATTCCCCCCATATTGTTGCGTCGATGACCGATTGTCCTAAGGACTACCTTCATGACAACGTTGTAGGGAGCGTCATGGTTAGCGGTTTCTTAGGAACACTCACCACCGAAGAGCGGACACTGCTCCACNTGCTCGACCATCAACTTCCTGAAAATAATTGGGAAGCTCCTATGGAATTGACACAAGCTGGTATCTCCGCAGCAGTCCATGTGCAGAGAAAACACGTACCACGCACGTTGAAACGACTTGAAGGGCAGTCCTTCCTCAATACAACAAGTCGACACGTCCCCGGCGCACGTCAACGCCGTCGGGTGTACTCACTGACCACTGAAGGGCGTGAGCGTGCCCAGTCCATTCTCATGAACATCAAATCAAGTCCAGTCCAGAAGGATGGACAAACCGTTCTATTGGAATCAATCTTAACAAGTTCACAGGATACCTTGGAAACCCTTGCCCATATCGATGAGCATTTTGTTGTCCATTCAAAACCGGTCATGTCCCCAGTATCACATCCTGAAGGTTCAGCCTCGTTGGATGCTCAAGCAGGTGAAGCATTGGTTCGTCGCCTGTTCGCACGTGCGTGGCAAGATGGTCGAATTACCAAGGACGAACAATTGTTGCTCAATGAAGTCGTTGATTTCCTGGGTATGCATCCAGATCGGGTCCGGCGATTATCGAATGAAGCACGACGAGAGATTGATGTCCCGCCACCGGAAGAGATCTATCTCGATATGTTGCGACAAGCATTGGTTGATGGTGTTATTCATGAAGAGGAAGAAGCGTTGCTAAAAACAGTCCAAATTGCATTCGACATTGACGGGGAAACTCATGACCGAATTCTCCAACAGGCTCAACAACAACCGTACATCACGCCCGAACTAGAGGCGTATCGTTCCGTGTTAGAAACTGCATTAATTGATGGCATTATCACAACCGATGAATCGGCAATGCTTGAAACGCTACGGAAAGAAACTGGGGTCGATGAACAAGACCATGCGATGCTACTCGCTGAACTACAAGATGGAATAGAGGGATGAATATGGGTATGAGCGATGATGACGTGAAAGTCCACGACGCCTTGAAAAAATTGGAACGAGGACTGAAGAACATAAAGCCATCTCGGGTGTTGCTCGTAGGGGATGTTATGATGGACTGCTACATCCATGGATTTGCAAACAACCTCAATTCGAGAGCGCCTGTTCCTGTGCTCAAAGAAATCTCACGAGATGTTGACGTGGGAGCAGCTGCGCACGTTGCACGAGGACTCGATTCACTCGGATTGAAGAGTCATCTCCATGGCGTTGTCGGTGACGATGATTCTGGTGTTTTAATTCTTGAAATGTTGGAGGAAGAAGGCGTTGATACATCGGGAATAGCTGTACTTGAAGACCGAACAACAACTGTCAAAACACGGCTATTGGGCGCAAGAGAAGGATTGGTTAAAGGAGAGCAACTGTTGCTTNGATGGGACATTGAAGATGATGATCCGATACCATCGGCAGCGTTGAAGAGCCTCATCGATCGGACGATTGAATCCATACCGAACTCATCATGCCTCATTCTTTCCGATTATGGGCTAGGAGTCTTGGATGATCAAGGTGCAGAGCGACTCATAGCGGCAGCAAAGGAACACAATGTTCCGATTATTGCCGATCCTAAGTTGACCGGACTTCATCGAACGCATGGCGTTGATTGGGTTCTGTTTCAATCCAAAGGATTGGAATTGATGCGTCGTCGTCTGGGTGCAGCGACTGGTTCTGAAGCCGCAATGATGCTTCTCGAGAACAACGATTGGAAACACCTCCTTATTCTTGAAGGACAGGATGGCGTTACAATTCATTCCAGAGAAGATGAGACCGTACACGTCCAATGCATGCTTGAAGAAATTCGTCAAATGATTGGACTGATCGATGCTGCTGCAGTTGCAGTAGCCACTGCGATTACACTCGATTTGTCTGTTGAAGAAACTGCACAACTTGCGAATGCTGCAAGCGAGTGCATTTTGATTGCAGACCGCACGGACAGATTTGTTTTGCGATTGGACGANATGATNGCTCGAATCGGTGATATCGCATGGTCACTTCAAGTTTCCAAACGATGAGGTGACAGTTGTGAGTTCGTGGCCAAGGCCAACTACAGCAGATGTTGGTTTGCGTTCATTTGCTGCATCTCGAGCGAGATTGTTTGAAGAAACTGCTCTTGGAATGCAAGCATATCTGATGGCAGATGGGATACCGAGTGATTCAATCCACCACGCAGCGGTTTGGAATGTTCAAGTCCCGGTGCATGATGATTCAGATGGATTACTAATGGTTCAATGGCTTGAAGAAATTCTGTTCATGGATCAGGTCGAAGAAAAATGGTTGGTCGATAGTTCCGTCAAAATTCAGGAGAACAAAGATGCATTAATTCTTGAAGCACAGGTTCGTTGGATTCCATCCGACATTGTNNATAGGGAAGTCGAAATCAAAGCCGTAACCCGTCAAGATTTGATGGTCNCCANGGTAGGTGAACAAGAGGTTGTTGAATCNCCATGGGAAAATGTTCCATCGTTCGAAGGACCGGGTTGGTACAGCGATGTCGTGTTTGACATATAGGTGGGAATCCTTGGGTGGACGCTCGTTCTCACAGGCCGTATCTGCACACTTCCTCCGTCCCGGTTCCCCACAGCACCCATGGCCCCAGGTAGGGATGCTCCGTTCCCGGCCTGACCTGTTCCCCCGGTTATTTGATTCCCGTTTCCCTCCGGAAACGGTTCACAACACCCGGATCATGTGGGGGCGAGACATCGACGTCCGCATGCAGGAACCCATGAGCCGCTTTCGCCGCCCCAAGGCATTCAGCCCACCATGAAGACGATTTGTGGTAAAGGGTACGCCTAGCTCCCCGCCTATCCCAGATGGTGCTACAACAGGCTCTATTTCAATCAAACGATGGANAATTTCAGACTTCTTCCTCATATTTTGAAGGACATGATGTCTTGATAACATCGGCTTCTACAACGTAGGAACCATCGGATAATCGAAAGAGTCCCTCAGCATAGACTGTGCGATTATCTCCTAATCCATTGGAAATTGATCCCGCATTTGAGTAGTCAATAAGAAGATCGAATTCAGTTCCTTCAAGAACGAACGTCATGGATGTCTCNTTGATACTCCCATCTCGTATTTCACCACGCACCGCCACTTGACCATCCATATGTTCTGATTTGTTGTCCAGCAACTCGTCGACAGTGAGGGTTGGCTCAGGAGCTTGTAGGAAAATTGTCCCAAGAACTGCAATCGTAACGACGCTTCCTATCAGAAGCAGACGATTACGATAAGAGAGCATTGTATCACCTTCGTCCAATCATCAGCCATATTTCAACATCTGCTCGTCATTATCGACGATGGTCAGCACCAACAGCGTCTGCAATTGTTGCAAATTCAGATGCCTTGAGTTTTTTATGTAAACCATGAACGATCGCTTTCGTTAATCCAGGTCCTTCAAACACAAATCCTGCATAGGCTTGAAGCAAGGTCGCTCCCGCTAGTATTTTTTCCCATGCATCATCAGCATTCATGATGCCACCCACACCCACGATTGGTAGGTTACCATTCGTATAGGAATAGACGTGGCGAATCATTTCCGTGCTCTGTTCTTTTAACGGCAAACCGGAACATCCGCCCTGTTCGTTGTAAACGGCATGAGATTGATTCGGGCGTGATACGGTTGTATTCGTAGCCACAATTCCGTCGATTTCGCAGGCAAGTGCCACATCGAGAATAGCCTCAAGCTCCTCTATGGATAGGTCTGGCGCCACCTTGATCAAAATGGGTTTCAGATCGGAGTTCAATTCAGAAGCCAACTGTTGATTGACATCGATGCAAGCTTCAAGGATGTCCTTGAGGAAATCTCCGTGTTGCAAGTCCCTCAAACCTGGCGTATTCGGTGACGACACGTTGACAACTGCGATATCGATGTACGGCCATAGACGTTGAAATGACGTAGCATAATCTGTCCTAGCTTCTTCAAGGGGCGTTCGTTTTGATTTTCCTAAATTGGCCCAAATCGGAATTGATTGAGNGCCAGATTTTTTCAGCGTCTTTAGGATGTTTTCACTACCAGGATTGTTGAAGCCCATTCGATTAACTAAGGCTCGATCTCCACCATGTCGAAACATTCTCGGTTTTGGGTTACCAGATTGTTCAAGCATCGTCACACCACCNATTTCAGAAAATGCAAGTCCGATGGATTCCCACCCTCGAAGGGCTTCTGCTCGCTTATCCATTCCTGCTGCCAATCCAAACGGATGATTAAATTCGATACCGAAGCAGTTGGTGGCCAACTTCTTCTTTGGCTTGTAGAGAAGTCGGAGCATGGCTCGAAACAGAGGATTGGATGAGGCAAAGCGTAGCATCAATAAGGAGCGTGCGTGGGCTTTTTCTGAATCCTGAACAGCCAAAATTGGCCTTGAAAACCAGCGGAAAACCCTCCCCATGCTTTGTCCTTGAACCGATATCCTTCAAGGCTTGTGCTTCTTGGAGGGCACATGGAGGAGAATTCATCACGTTGGCTTGCTTTGCGAGAGGCAGGTCGTCGAATCCTCACAGAACACGATTTGGACATCAAAGTCCCAGNGCGTAATCTGACCAATTGGCAGCGATTGATCCTCAACATTGGCGATTCCATGCCGCAACGATTGCATTTTCCTACAGTCAACCAAGGCGTATTTTCGGTCAAACAGGGTGGACGTGTCGTGCTTGCATTTACCGAACATGAACCCAGCTCGATTGAAACCCTATGGCTTCCCTACAGCACGAGTGAACTCCTTGACCAATTGATTCAAATGTGTTCGGAATTACTTCTTGCAGGATATCCTGGATGCAGTGGTTGCGGATATCGAGACGAAGAGGAAGAGTGGGATGAATCCGCTCATCGACAACGAATAAAAAATTGAAGCAATATTTTCAGATAACATATGTTATCTGTTTAATTTGAAGTTTGGCGAGCCTTCAAGTATTGTCGACAAACGCATTGAAAACATGAGCATTGTTGTTCTTGCTGAGAAACCGAGTGTGGCTGAAGACATCGCTCGAATGCTCAACATCAACAAAAAGGAAGCAACACACTGGTTGGGCGATAACATCATCGTTACGTGGGCAGTCGGTCACATGCTTGAACTCAAATATATGGATGATTATAATCCAGAATTTAAGAATTGGAGAAAGACTGCCGCAGATTTACCGTTCGTTCCCGACGAGTTCGAATTCAAACCAAAATCAGGAACGACGCGAAAGCAACTGACCGCAATCAAAAAATTGATGGCAAACAAAGAGGTTACTGAAATCGTCAATGCTTGTGACGCCGCCAGAGAGGGGGAACTCATTTTCCAAACCATTTATCGATACTCCAAATCAAAATCACCCGTTACACGAATGTGGTTACAATCCATGACAAAGGAAGCGATTCAGCGCTCATGGGATGAACGCAAATCATCGGATGAATACCAAAATCTTGCGGATGCAGCCTATAGTAGAAGTTACGCTGATTGGCTCATTGGAATGAATGGATCAAGAATCGCAGAAGTGTTCCTCCCGAAGAAGCGAACAGAACGTGTTTCTTTAGGTCGAGTACAAACTGCAACACTTGCAATGCTTGTCGATCACGAGATTTCGATTCTACAACACTCTGCTACTCCCTTTTGGGTACTTTCCGCTCAATTTGAAGGAGAAACTAGCCAATGGACAGGNCGATGGGAGGGTGGCTCATCAAATGAAGATACAAAGCCCCATTGGATCCTCACNGCTGAAGAAAAGGAACGTATTCAAACGCTGCTTGATTCGAATCAGAAAGCCATCGTCACACAAAAAGTATCGTCGAGTAAGGAGCGTCCACCACTCAACTTCGATTTGACAACATTGCAACGTCAAGCAAACTCCCAGTTCTCATGGCCAGCAAAACGAACACTGAATGTTGCCCAAGCATTGTATGAGCGCCACAAATTGACAACCTATCCACGTACGGATTCACGTTATCTTCCAACGGACATGAAGGCCACAATCAATGAGACGCTTTCAAACTTGAGCGGTATTGATGCAATGGAAGGATTCATTCAACACTTAACTGAAAAAGGGTTGCAAAATGTTACGAGAAATTTCAATGATGCGAAGGTTAGCGATCACTACGCAATCATCCCAACTGGGAAACTACCAAGCAGCCCGCTCGGCAAAGATGAGGAACGTCTCTACAACATGATTGTTCGCAATTTCATCGCTTCGTGGTATGGCGAAGCAACAATCGAGAAACAAAAACGTACTGCAGATTTACAAGGTGAAATATTCGTCAAAGAAGCTCAACACTATACCAACTTGGGATGGAGAGAAGTTGTTCCGAAGTCATTGAATTTCCCAGAAGGATGGGGAACTGTGGTTGCTGATTCTCCTGAGGCAAGTATCACCTCTCATGAGTGGAAAGAAGAGAAATCAAAACCTCCAACTCGAATCAAAGAAGCTCGACTTTTATCATTGATGGAAAAAGCAGGGAAAGACATCGAGGATGAAGATTTAGCCGAGGCCATGTCCGGCAAGGGATTGGGAACACCTGCCACACGAGCAGATACGATCGAAAAATTACTATCCAGGGGGTACATCTCAAGGCAACAATCTGGAGCGCTCAATGCAACACCTCATGGCATTCGCATCATCGAAATTCTTCGACGAATACCAGTTGAGTGGATCACTTCACCAGAACTTACTGGTGAAATGGAATCGGCACTACGATCCGTACAGAACGGTGAACTTGAAGCGTCCAAGTACATGGATACCATCATCAAACAAACCACAGATTTGGTGGTCAGAGTACGTGATCATGATCGAAGTATGCTATTCGAAGGCGATGAGTCCATCGGGATTTGTCCCAAATGCGAATCAAAAGTCACCGANACAGCCCTGTCCTACACCTGTGAAAAGAATGAAGGAAAGGACAAGGGTTGCTCATTCGTCTTTTGGAAAGACACCAGCGGACGGTGGTTTGATCGCTCCACCGCAAAACGCCTGCTTGAAGAAAAAGAAATCAGCGATTTGCACGGCTTCTTTAATCGAAATGGAGAAGCATACGAGACCTCAATCGTCATCTCAGATGATGGAAAAGTGAGTTCGTCCAAGTCGACAGGAAACCGAGCCAACAGTTCAGACCAAGCGATTTGTCCATGTCCGAAGTGTGAAGGTACAATTCGAGAAACCGATACGCATTACGCATGCGATCAGGAAGAATGCAAATTCTCAGGTGTTGGCAAGCTGATATGCAAACGAGAGATTAGTCCACAAGAAGCAACGTCAATTCTGGTTGATGGCAAATCTCCATTGATTGAAGATTTCATTTCACGACGTGGCCGNCCATTCCCTGCCTACCTCGTGCTCGATGGAAACAAGGTTGGGTTCGAATTCCCTCCTCGTGAAGCTGCAGCAGATGCGCGACGTTTTGAAGTGAATCCGGAAGTTGTGGCCGTTTGNCCGAAATTCGGCGTTGAAATCTTTGAAACAGAAACACATTATCGTCCTAAAACCAGTTCGAGTGGTTGCAAGATTGATATTCCTCGCGAGATTTCCAAGAGGGAAATCACTAGAGAAGAAGCAAAGCAACTCATCGAAAAAGGGGAAGTTGGTCCATTTGATGATTTGATTGCAAAAAAAACTGGGAATCCGTACACCGCAATTCTTTATCTCAAGAAGAATCAACGTGTCGGTTATCGCTTTGCTAAACGGTAGATGAAGAAGAAACTTCTTGAAGTTCGGTCCATCGTCACTACACATGGACTACGACTATGATGTGATCATCATCGGTGCTGGTCCAGTTGGAGGTTACACCGCTCGTTTACTTTGTGAGCGTGGTCTTTCCGTCGTTATGATAGAAGAACACAACGAAGTTGGGCGGCCTTTCCAATGTGCAGGCCTTGTTACTCCAAGTGCAATGGACGCTGTAGAAGCATACGACACTGTTGTCGCAGATGTCGATGGAGCCCTCATCCACGGCCCATCAGGAACACTTGTTCCCGTTGGTCGAGAAGGTGAGTTGAGGACCTATGTCGTATGCAGAAAACGATTTGATCAAACCGTTGTTCAACAAGGCTTGGAAGCGGGTTCCGATTTGCTTCTTGAGTCACAACCCATCTCTGCAGATGTATTGGACGAAGGAGTCGAGGTGCAAATCGTTAATCAACGAACGAAAGAAACGACCACACTTCGATCAAAGCTCCTGATCGGTTGCGATGGAGCACATTCATGGGTTCGACGACGTTTCAAAATGGGTCATCCAAAAGAAATGATGGTTGGCTTCCAAACCGAGGTTGTCGGATACGAGGGCCAGCATCGATGGTTAGAAATGTACAGTGGGTCTGAAATAGCCCCTGGATTTTTTGCATGGGTAATTCCTTCTGGAAATGGCACCCATCGAATTGGTCTATGGTCAAAAGCAGATATGCTCGATGGGAAGACCGTTCTTGATTGCTACAATGATTTACTTCAGCATCCCCTTTGGAAAGATAGGTTTGAGAACATAACCGAAACAGCACGCTACTGTGGGCCAGTGCCATCCGGAATGATTCGTCGACCTTTCAAAGATAGAGTAATGGTTATCGGAGATGCGGCTGGGATGGCAAAACCAACAACAGGTGGAGGCCTTGGCCCAGGGTTCAAACAAATTTCCTCCATTGCAGATCGCCTTGTACAACGTGTGCAATTGAATCAACTTTCAGAAAAGGATCTCAAATCGATTACCAAATCATCTTGGCCGAAAATGAAGAAAGAGCAAGATAGAGCACGAGCACTGAGAGATCTTCTCGTATCAACACGTACCGATGAGGAACTCGACGCTCACTTTGCTAATTTTGCCAAACCCGAAGTCATTTCATTAATCAATAAAATCGGGGACATCGAGAAACCAGTCCCACTTGGCCTCGCACTACTGAAAAAAGTTCCAGCTTTTCGTAAACTTGCGTTACAAGCGGGTGTTAAGCTCCTGTTCAGTTGAGGTGAAAGAGTGTCGAGTTGGACAATTCTTCATCGTGTGCGATACCCCCCTTTTGATGATAAGAGAATCATTGCCGATGCGGCACCAGTTTCTGAAAAAATCCTTGAACGTGATTTAAGTGATGAAGAAGTCATGAAGCATCTCCCATCCTACAAAATTGAGAGCAAAGAGGGATGGGTTCTCGAACGAATGATAAGGAGCGACAGCGGAGAGATTTTTCCGAGTTCGACCACCAATCGTACAGACGAGAGACCTTTTGTTGAGCTCGTTAATCAACAGCGAAGGGGTTGGTATATTCTTCCCAATAATTTACATCGTTACGCACGAGACATGATCAATGTTGCAGTCATCCTTCTTCTGAGTACGTTAGTGTACTTGTTTATCGAACCACTCTTGAGCGAAATCGGGATTCCGAGTGTTGGTACCAAAAGCATGCAAATTGGCCTCCTCGATTATCCTATTCTCAGTATCATCGTCGTGCCAATTATGTTACTCCCAATTGCTTTGCGGCTTGTTGCGAACTTTATCGATTTGAAACGCCAACAAGACTTTTTCAGAACTCCTCTGCAACAACCGATTGTTGAATTCGCAGATTCAATTGTGAGTGGCGAACCACTGAGAGGAACAATACGGCTGCCTGAAAGATTGCCTGATTGGAAATCAATGACCGTTCATTGGCAAGTCGGTACTCTACCTCCATCAAGGGACGCATTGATCGAGATATCAAGCTCATCGGCGACCTCCCAGCCGCCCATTGGCTTATCCACGCCATTGCCGCACCATTGGGAAGCAGGTCTTGATGATGGGACTGCAGGTGGAGAAGACGCTCCGCTTGAGCGTCAGGACATTCAAGGGGGTGTATTTTTACGGCCTATGCGGTTTTCAGCGCAAGGGGGACAATCCGAGATTGAAGAAGATGGTACATTTGAATTAGCTCCTCCCGAACAACATTGGCCAGGAACTGTGAATTCCAACCTTCATCGGATTCATTGGGAATTTATCCTAAAAATCAAGCGTGAAAGCCAAATGCCTTTGCTTTGGGTATCTCCTGTTCGTGTTCAATTCCCAGATCAGCTTGTACGATTGGAGGGTCTTGAGATCAGTGACCCAAGGACTGAACATCTCTACATCGGGCAACGTTAGGTTCATGTTCTTCATGCACATGTAATCAACATGGCCAAACAGTCGTTTGTTGCAATTTTCCTCTCGTTCTTGATGCTCTCGGGATGCTTTGGTGATGCAGATTCTACCGAAGAAGTAGAAGAAAATGACGTCGTCATCATTCCATACAAAATATCGGCTTCTTGGGACAAAGATATACCAACCGGTGATGTTGGCGAAATTGTTGAATTAAGCATCCTTCTTGATACAGATGGTGAAGGTACGTTTAGCGTTGAAGCCGATGTGAGTATGAATAACATCTCAATCAACCCCTCAGACTGGAGTGTTAATCAAAGGATGACCACAGTTTCCATTGTTGTGTTACCGACCACTCCAGGAATTTATGTGGTCGACGTGAACATTGTGTCTTCCAGTGGTGATACGATTCCATTAACCAATTTCATTGATATTGCAGTGCCAGATGAAGGAACAACATCAATTGTTGCACCTCAATACATCGTCGTTGAATCATCAATGGTGGTACTTCAAGGTCAGATTTTGCACCAAAGCTTGGATACATGCATCGCACACATGGATGTACCAAACGAGGATGATTCCATCACTTCAAATGCACTTGTGATACAATCCGATGGATCATTTACATCAATTTTAACCGACTTGGACTTACGATCAGAATCGTTTGCTGTGGCCATTACAGCGACGTGCGGAGAATACACACAAACCGAATCTTTGCGGAATGTGTCGATCATCATTGAGGCAAACAATGATGCTGACGGTGATGGAATAACCGATACGCTTGATAACTGTCCGAATGGATTCGGAGAATCGGACGGCTGGGCTTCAAATCTACCAAGCGATGCAGACCAGGATGGTTGTCGAGACTACGACGAAGATCTTGATGACGACAATGACGGAATAACAGATTCAGATGACAACTGTGCATCACCAATCGGATGGTCCAGTACCCTTGAGAACGATAGAGATCAGGACGGATGCCATGATGATACAAACGATGACGATGACGATGGAGATGGTATTCTTGACCAAAATGATGCTTGTCTTGATGGAGAGGTGAATTGGCCAGCAAATCTCTACAATGATTGGGACCAGGATGGATGCAACGACCTGCTGGAAGACGATGATGACGATAACGACGGTGAAAATGACACAACCGATGCTTGTCCAAAAGGACGGTCAAATTGGGCACACGAACGAACACAAATCACGGATTTTGATATGGACGGTTGTTATGATGCAACCGAAGATGATGACGATGACAACGATAGCGTAAACGACGTGAATGCTACTGGTGCGACACTTGATTTGTGTCCAACCACGCCAGTCGGTGCTATTGATGTCGACGAATTTGGTTGTGCTGCGGTTGAGCGTGATTCCGATGGAGACAATGTGAACGATTTGGTTGATGAATGTGAAGGAACTCCAAACGGACTCCAGGTCAATGCGGTTGGATGTGCGGATCTTGACGGAGATGGTGTATTCGCAAATGTCGACATATGCGCCAACAGTCCAAGTCGATGGTCAATCGATGTGGATGGGTGCGCAATTGTGCAAAAACCTGTCCAATGGACCTCTGGAACTACTGTAACGGGACCCATGGATGTCGTTCCTACGTTCACCGTTCCAACACTCGATGGGACCTTTACATTCCAAAACAAATGGACTGGGTCCGATGTCTATCTTTTCATGTTCAAGTATACTGATAGCAGTGGCAACTCGAATTCTGGAACCTGGTCAACAAATCCAGGCACCTTTATTCGGAATTTACCAGACAACACGCACCTGTTCTATGGATCGTTCGACTCATCTTATCACAATGATATCCTTTCGAGGAAAAGCGATGTTGAAGCACGCTTGAATCCCAGTGAAGAAGAGAAGTGGGACGGACGTATCCACTACATCGATATGGATGCAAGCAACATTCAGGGAGGCCTCGGTGAAATGATCTCCAACTTCAACAGTCCATTCTTTATGGGCATTGATCGGTTCCAGAGAGCACGAGATACGGGGTCGATCTATGCATGGATTTCTCAGACAAACGATCCGTTTCACTACACTTACGAACCCCACCAGTGGAACGCTGAGTTTGAGCCTGAAATTCGACAATACGATTCAGGAATCGAAGTTGTCACACTCTATGATTTTGAGCGACATTCAGGCGGATGGGGTGCGAACCATAACTCATATCGCAATGCCACGTTTGCACTACCAGAGAATCTAAGTTCCTACGACACCCTTGAAGTGTTTCATGAGCATGCTTGTGAAGAACGAAGCAATCGGTATCAGAAAAGCGATGGAAGTTATGGTGGATGTCATGAGTGGGATTACCTTGCCCATCTCTACATCTGTGATGCTGACAATTCCTCCGTATGCGGTACAGAATTTATGCGATGGATCACAACATACGGCCGAGAGGGGCGCTGGCTTACCGACATTAGCCCATACTTGTTCATGCTCGAAGACGATCAAGAACGAAGATTCCGATACAAAGGAGCGAACAAAGGTGATTTAACAATCAAATTCTTATTTTCCAATTGGGGAAGCGGTGAGCGAGCGTTTGATGCTGAGTTCGGGTTTACAGGTGGACAATTCGATGGATCCTACAACAATGAAAGTCGATATGTACGAAGTCTAAATTTCAGTGTACCGAGTGAAACGACGCGAGTCGAAATTGTTGCGACGATAACGGGTCATGGCTTCCAGAAGGATGATGCCAATTGTGCAGAATTCTGCGATCACCAGCACCACTACTACTTGGGCCCACACCACACATACGAATGGCATCCAATTGTGTATTCAAATACAGGCTGTGAGAATGAGGTCAACAATGGAGTTGTAGCGAACCAATTTGGTTCGTGGCCGTTTGGACGTGCAGGATGGTGTGCTGGTCAAGATGTAAAACAATGGAGTTACGACATCACATCATGGGTCGATATGAACGGACAGAACAATGAATTAACTTACCGTGGATTGTACAACGGCCAAGAATACAACCCGACGGGAGAATCGAGTAAGGGTGGAAGAAACATCGCAGCAGAAATCTGGGTTGTATTTTACACCAATTCAACTGCATGAGACGGTGGTTGGCAGATTACGTCAGGAGCATCGACCAGCGCATCTGGAGTTTCCAGAAGATCATAGTCACTGTTTCTTCGAACAGGAATAAAGCCAGCACGCTTGATGGAAAGTTGTAGTTCATATTCTGATGCACTCAGTTTTGTGGTACCCGAAGCGGAGACAACATTCTCTTCCATCATTGTCGATCCTGCATCATCAGCACCCGCCAGTAATGCCATCTGAGCAATACTGATACCCATTGTTGGCCAAGACGCTTGAATGTGATTCACGTTGTCGAGGAAGAGACGTGAAATAGCAACGTGCCTCAAATATTCAGTAGGTCCTGCGCCGCGCTCAAGTTTGTTTCGTCCACGATTTCGCTTTCCGAATGTATTGGTCTCCAATTGTACTGGCCATGCAATAAAGGATGTAAATCCAATCAACCCCTGTTCCAGGATTTCGTCTTGCTGGTCACGAATACGGTTGAGATGTTGAACACGATCAGCATTTGATTCACCAAAACCAATCACGTTGGTTGCACTCGTTGTTAATCCCAGTAATTGAGCTTCCTTCATGACTCTGAGCCAGTTATCTGGATGACCCTTTTTTGGTGAAACATCCTTACGTACGGTCTCAACAAGCATCTCAGCTCCTCCACCCGGTAGACCATGCATTCCAGCTTCTTTGAGTTGAATGAGCACATCCTGCGTCGAAAGTTGGGTTACTTCAGCGATACCTTCAATCTCAATCGGAGAAAAACAATCCAAGTCGATGGTTGGATGCTGTTCACGCAATTCCTTGATCAGGTCAACATACCAATCGAACTCAAGCGAAGGGTTGACGCCTCCTTGCATGAGGATACGGGAACCGCCTATCGCTTCCAATTCATCAATTCGACCATGTATTTCTTCGTAGGATTGGGTGTATGTTTCATCATGACCAGGGGTCCTGTAAAAAGAACAAAATTGACAATTGATAGTACAGACATTGGTGTAATTGATGTTTCGATCAACAAGGTAGGTGACCCGGTTACTTGGGTTATGCAGTTTCCTGCGGTGGTGTGCTGCACTCATTAATTGGTGGAGTGGGGCGTTATCATACAATTCAATGCACTCATCGACTGTTAACCTGAACGTCTCTGTCGAAGACTCGACACGAACAAGAATTTCATTCCAAGCCATACGGCCACCTCACATCGTACCAACAATTCGTTCAATATCATCAATTGTTTTTGGACAGGATGCAGTCAGAACATCTGGGTCTCCATCAGTGACAAGAACATCGTCTTCAATTCGGATTCCAATGTTTGCATACCGCTCGGGGCAATCAACGTCCGGTCGCCATGCTCCAAAATAGAGACCTGGCTCTACTGTGAGGACCATTCCCGCCTCCAACAATCTCGGCGAGCCATCTGGTTTGTAGGTTCCAACATCATGCACATCGAGTCCAAGCCAATGACCCGTATTGTGCATGTACCATTTCCGGAGCTCTCCATTTTCCATATCAAGAGCATCTTCTATCGTTTGGCTGATGATACCAAGTCGAATGAGTCCTTCAGCAAGGGCCCGACATGCAACTTCGTGTGGCATATTGTAGGGATTGCCAACTCGGCATGCATCAATTGCCTTTTCTTGTGCATCAAGAACAATTTCATAGATTTCTTTCTGAGCATCTGTGAAGGTACCTCCGATTGGCCATGAACGTGTAATATCAGCAGCGTATCCGTTGTATTCAGCACCAGCATCGATCAAAATTACCTCATCGGATTTGCACGGTGAATTGTTGACAGTGTAATGGAGAATGGTTGCATTTTCACCACATCCAACAATGGATGGGTATGCCCAGCCGCTGGTTCCGCCATAGACAAAGAATCCTTCGATGATCGACTGGATTTGAAACTCATGGATGCCATCTCTACTTGCACCCATGGCAAGTTCATGTGCTTTCGAGGAGACCTCTGCAGCGTAGCGCATTTGCTGGATCTCTTCACTCGATTTACGAAGTCTCATCTCGGCAATGCGTCGACTTGGGTCTTCAATACTGATTGGACCTGAACCAAAATGCTGGCGTTTTCTGTCTCGTTTCTCAACTGCAGATATAACCAGTGAATCGATGGCGGTGTTAACACCTGTCCGTAAGTGGACGCGGACGGATGATTCGAGACGACTGTCCAAATGAGAAAGTAATTCTGTGGAGGAATCTGCTTTGTCAACAGCCCAGTGCTCGAGAGCACCCGCAGTACCTGGTCGCCTACCCTCCCAGATTTCCATCAACGTATCCTTCGGTTGGACAAAAATATGTGAAATCCATTCACCATCTTGGTAATAGAACATCAACGTAGCTTCTGGATCAGCCCATCCACACATGTACAACATATCGCTTGAAGAGCGATATGGATAGTGGACATCGTTACTACGCGTCACCTCTGGCGATGATGCGATAATGATGAGATCATCAACATCATATTGGGACAGTAAGCGTTTCTGGCGTTGACGATACAATGCTTTGGGAATAGGTTCTGGCGTAGCCGGTAACGCCTCAAATGCTGCATCAAACATGTCACTCACTATGACAATCCAAGCGCCACAGTTCTTTAATCAATTCTTTGGCTCTTTGCCACGTTCAGTCCATTTGACGAATCCTGACGACGTATCGGATTGAGCTCGATGTCGCATCACAACAATTGCAGCTACAACAAGAATGAAGAAAAGCGAGATGAGGGATGAAAAAGGAACTTCATCGAGTCGGTCTGAATTCGCCGTTTCTTGCTGTGTTACATCGAATGTAAGAGAGCTTGATGCACCATCGTTATCAATAATCTCGATTCGGATTTCACGGTACGATGCAGCTTGAATATCCGAAGACGAGAGGTAGGATTTTCCGCTCAGCAGTGTTTTACCATCAACAAACCAATAGTACTCAAGTGAGGACAAATCGTTCTCAGAATCGAATGAATCATTAGCAGTGAACACCCAATCACCCGTATCAGGTACCGTAATTTCTGAGCCGTTCTGTATAAGGAAACCATCGTATCTCACACTAGCCGTAGGAGGGAGATTCTTCACGGTAACGTTGTGACTAACAATGACGAGATGACCTCCTAAATCCCGAACAAGAGCATTCACGGTATAAATCCCAGATATGGATGGATTGAATACAAGCCGATTGTCGGCAAGAATTCCAGAATCTGCAACCGAACGTGGTGTGCCATCTGGATCAGTTATACTCCACGTAATGACGTAATTTGAACCATCGTATCCATCGTTGACATCAATATCAACAACAACAAGTAATGATTCGAAAACCAATTCAACTGCATTGAGTTGTACAACTGGTGGCGATTGATCAATGATTACATACTGGGTTAAATTATTCGAGACTGTCAAATAATTGTCTTGAATCTGCACTTGTAACAAGTAGAGTCCATCTGCAAGCAAGTTCTCATCAACATCAACAACCAATTCCAACTCACTATCAAAAGCGATGTTCGTTGTTGAAAGTACACTGTAATTTTCTAAGCAGATACCGTTGGCTACAGGGCAAATCCTCACAGTAGGGAGTATGTTCAATCCTGCTGTTGTTGTCGATTCAAGACCACTTGGTGGGAGTAAGACCTCATAGGAGAGATTCATCAGATTTGAATTGTAAATCTGGGTTGAATATGCTTGATTCAACTCACTGGATAAGGACGGCCGAAGCACCGGTCGGTGGAACTCATCGCCGATGTAGACAACTCGTCCAAATGAGATAAGATCCGTTTGTTCCATAACTGAAATTTCAACAAAACACGTGCAGTCTATTGAGGTTGTATTGAACGAATGCTGCCACGACCACATTGTTGATTCTGTTGCCACATCAGTGTATGGAATAACGGAATCCAAGTATGGACTCGATGTAACCTCAGTCCATTGATCGGGCATTGAAATGTTCCAAATACTGATTTCAACAGATGTAAGAGGAAACGTCGATTCTCCAGATAAATTCAATGTTGAATCCGTTGCGTGGTACCCATCGTCTTGGTCAAATGTCAGGACGGGTGTTTCAACCGTTGTTTCATCTGCCCATGAGGTTGGTAGAATGGATGTTAAGAGCAGACACAAAACGAGCGAAAGTGCTGTTTTGGTCTTATTCAACATACATCACTGACCTTCAAATGGATCGCACAATTCACCTTGGCCTGGGAAACTAATTGGATTACGAGGGTTGGTGTCCCATTTGAACTCACAGTAATTTGTGTGTCCGTCTCCATCACTGTCAACCAGCCGATCAGCACCATCAAACGGATCGAATTCAAAGTGATACTCCCATCCAGTGGCCATACCATCGTCGTCGTGGTCCATGTAATAGACCTCAGGTCCATCTTCCCATGCATCTCCATCCGTGTCGTTGCTAACTGGATTTGTTCCGTTTTGGAATTCCTCAAAATTGGTATAATTCTCGAGATTATTGTAGAACTTCATTCCATCAGGAGTATCAGGATCAATGTTGCATTCTGCGTTGGTTGAGTCGTTGTATCCAGGGCAATACTTCTTGATGAGACCCGTGCGATTGAGTCCATCAGAGTCGGGATCTTCCTCTCCATCATTGATTCCATCGAGGTCACTATCAGCCATGGACGGGTCCATTACACCACGTGCACCATAGGCATTGATGGTTGAATTGTCAACGAGGTTATTGTTGATGGCTTCATACGAATATCGGACTTCCCAACCATCAGGCAGCATATCTCCGTCGGTATCATCATCGACAGGGTTTGTGTTCCAGTTGGAAGGCGATTCGGCACCGTTTGCGAGAGTATCGTTATCGATATCATAGGTATCGTCTTTGAGAGAGTTGAGTGAAGGATCAAGGGCCCATCGTCCTTTACAACCATCACAGAGTGGGTTACCTGGAAGGTCGAAACCTGAAAGGTTCATTTCATGAACTGCATATTTCTTCTGCAATTGGAATCCACCCAGCCAATTGATCCATACGTAACCGCCAGGTTCCATTAGGCAACTGTTCGAGGTGCTTTCAGTGCAACCTGGACGATCCCAACTGGACACCGCTACCCAGAGGGAATGCGAATTTGTGTTTTCTTCTGTTGATTTGACTTGCATTTCCCAACCGTCCAACATACCATCGGCATCTGTATCGTTGATCAACGGGTTCGTTTCATACTGGAACGGTCGTGGGATGAAGAGAATTTCATTTCCATCAATGAGACCATCATTGTCTGTATCAGAGTTGTTGGCATGGGTTACGAAATTGTCTGCACCTGCAATGACTTCTTCTCCATCCTCTAGTCCATCGTTGTCGGTATCGAACATACACGCTGATGTGTAATATTGTTCGCCATTGAACATGTATCCAAGCATGACTTCTTGTTGATCGCTTTCTCCGTCACCATCGGTGTCAACATTGGATGCATTTGAGCCCTGTCCGTCACAGGTCGATGAGAATTCAACGAAATCCGATAGACCATCTGAATCGGTGTCAGCAAGTCCTGGATCTGAGACGACCCATGTCAGTTGGACACCACGGTTGACGACGAGGATTTCCCATCCACCAACTTCGATACCATCGAGAAGGCCATCAAGATCTGTGTCGCCGTGGGTAGGATCTGTAGAACGGCCAACTGCATTACCATTCTCATCCAATCGAGCTTGGTATTCCATCAGGTTGGTAAATCGTTCAGATTCTTCAACGACATTCATCCAGACGAAGAGTCTTGACTCAACTTGATCACCTGGTGCGACGTTGATGTGATAGACATAACCATCAACAGGAGCGACCATGTAGACGGTTTGCTTGTTACCTCCACCGAGGGTATACTGGCCACGAGCAACCGTTGAATTTGCGGTGACATAGTCACCTTTTTGCACATAGATATCAACGACCGTTGTCGTAAGTTCGAGTTCGTCAAAGACAACATCGCCATCACCGTCAGAGTCCCAGCCATCGAAGTCTATGTCGTCGTTAGCATTGCTTGCGTTTCGAGGATTCAATGGGTACTCGAGTGTTGTACGATTGTATTGTGTTGCCTCCCAACCATCAGGCATGCCGTCCTGATCTGTGTCTTCAGTCCATGGTGAAGTGAACGATGGCAAACCGTTGGTTAAATCGAATTTGAGAGCTACCTGATATTCCTCAAGATTGTTTAACCCATCTTCATCCCAGTCATTGTATCCATCGGATGCATTGGATGGGCTTAGTAGCTCAGCGTTTGCTTTTTGAGGATTTGAACTTGCAAATGGATGGCTGTCCTTGAACGAGTAACAGTATTCGAATCCGTCCGGCATTCCGTCACCATCTGTGTCCCAATCGCTCGGGCCGTTAAGATATCCATCACCGTCCATGTCGGAAAGGAACCAGGAGGCACTTACCTCATCAGCAAATGGTGCTGCAGTAGGTAGGCGCTGGGATGGGGGGGTGATGACTGGTTCACCACACGTAGCACCAAGTTGGAAGTCAAGAATCATGTTTGCATTGTTCACCTCTAGAATGTCAGGTAGCATATCGTTGTCCGAATCTTTCGCAGCAGGATTTGTCCCGTAGGCTTCTTCCTGGAAATTGAGCAATCCATCATCATCGAAATCAAGAACTTGGTCGCAGGAGTGGCGTCCTAGAGGGTTCTCGAGTTCTTCCCAAGTTGGGGCGCCTTCAAAATCTTCGAGAAGATCTGACAGTGTTTGTTCAAGAGGACCATTGAGAAGTGTGCAATCCCAGTTTCCAGAAAGGGGATTGAATAGCATGACGGTTCCATCTGGAGAAGAGACGTTCATTGTGTAGAGAGATTCCCAACGATCGTTGAGTCCGCCGTTATCTGTATCTGCACGTTGTGGGTCAGTTCCCAATTCGGCTTCTTGCTCGTTGGTCAAACCATCGTTATCAGGATCGCCATATTTTCCTTGGGTTGGATCGGGCCAAGAATCGCTTTCATTGCTAACCTCAGCATCTTCTGCTGTGTTGGTTGAACCAGTCTCTTCTTCTGCAAGTTCAGATTCTCCGCTATCAAGAGGATTCAAGCCATGAGCCACTTCCCAACCATCGCTCATTCCGTCGTTATCGGTATCAGGATCATCTTTGAGCGTACCATATTGAGACTCTTCGAGAACATCTGGCAAGCCATCGCCGTCAGTGTCGATTGCTTCCCCAGAGGAAATCTCAATATCAGGGTTGATGTTTTCTTCAGCAGCACTATCAAAATCACCTACACCTGAAGAGGTTTGATAAAACCCACTTATCCCTACAAACAGGGACCCGAAAATCAGTGTTGAAATGATAGCAGCATACGCCATTTGGTTGTGATTAAGTGACATTAAATGTAGCCTCCGCGCCTTAACTATTCTATCGACAACATGATTCGGTTATGAACCTTGACCTTATCTGCTCAACGTGTTCCCATCAAATTACGCTACAATCAACCGTTTTGGTATTCAAGAAATGATTCAATTTTGACCAGAAATGTTTCATTTTTTGGTTGAAGTTGCATACGGTAGGTGCGACCATGAGCTCGCTCCCAAATCCCACCGATGATACCAAGTGTAAATGGAAGACTGGGGCCATGTTGGATGCAGCACGTAAGTTCGAGTGTTGAAGTATCGTATTCAAGAATCTCGACAGTTCCCCATCCTCGAACGGCCAGATAATGGTCGAAATATGCATCCCAACTTGTTTGATCGGTGATGTAAACAGGTTGTTCAGAACTAAGAAACATCGCTGAAGTCGATTCGATAACAGTCTGGAGTAGATTCGCAAATGGGGACAATGACTCGTTTTCATGAGAAAACCATTCCCTCTTGGACGTCTGAAGGTACGGCAAACATGAGCGAAGGAAACGTTCCAATGCTTTGACAGGAATCAGGAGCACACGTTCTCCTTCCATGCGAAGTTCACATCCATGATGCTGCTCAAGAGTCATCATCGACGATGATTTGACGTTGACGGAAGACGAGGACCAAGGAAAGGCTTCATGGGGTTTCGGGGGTGGCAAATTGTCCGATTCCTCCAGCTCCAATTGTACGGTTTGAGGACGAGGTTCAAGCCAACGAATCTTGTATCGTTGCTGAGTGTAAGTTTCGAGGATGTATTGGCCCAAGGCGACGCAGAGAAGTGAATGGCCACTTTGAACTACACGGTTGGTTTTTAACTCAACACGACCCCATCCCAACGCCGAATAAATTCGTTCCATTGCTTTCTGATTCTTCCCTTTCCGAAATAATCCACGCACAGGAAGGAATGCTTCTCGGAGTTCAAGGAAATCCACAAATGCATTGACGAATGTCCTGCTCATTGGACGTTGAAACATTGGCTCGAAATGATTCCACCACGTATGAAACTCATGCTGTCGCCACACGATGACTTCGCCAAACAACGGATGGTGGATGAGACCACGATCTGGAATCAACTCGAGACGCTCATTGGTCTCGATGGACTTCACATCCCTTCGTATGCCGGCATTGATTCCGAATCGAAGCAATAGTGCACATGTTGGAAGTCGGATTTGAGATGCTTGACATCATTGGATACTTGCTTTGGATCTTCATCGTGAATCAACACTCGTGCGTAAAGTGATGCCACCTCTGACATTTCGGTCACACCCATACCGACACGAGTCAATTCCTGTACGCCTAAACGCAGTCCTGAAGGATTCATGGCCTTCGTATCACCAGGTAGCATGTTCATGTTGGTAATAATGCCTGCATCTTCCAATTTCCTAGCTGCGATTGCACCAGCACCAGAATCCACTCCACCATGACGCGTCAAGACTTGGTGCGACGCTGTGTAGCCACGTGATTCTGCTAGGACGTCAAATCCTTCGGAAGCCAGTGCTTCTGCAAACGCTTTTGCGTTTCTCACAATATCGGTTGCGTAAGCCTGACCAAATGCTTCGAACTCCGCAAGAGCAACGACTTTTCCGGCTACGTGATGGAGATGATAAGAAGAGCAAACACCAGGGAACATGGCATTGTTCAACCGTCGGTGAAATGTTTCATCCTCACTCGATGAAAGTAGAAATCCGCCTTGTGGGCCCGGGAACGTTTTGTGCGATGAGCCCGTCATGACATCAGCTCCTTCACGAAGCGGGTCCTGGAAAACGCCTCCGGCGATTAATCCGAGTACGTGGGCTCCGTCGTACATCACAGTTGAATCGACTTCATGAGCAGCATCGGCAAGTTCCTTCAACGGGGTTGGAAACAAGAAAACCGACTGACCAACCAGAGTAATTTTTGGCTTCACATCACGAATAAGGGCACACGATGCATCGATGTCGGGTTCCATTCGATCCTCGTCCCAAGGGTACGTTGAAACATTGAGATCACGCAAACCAACTGCGCCCATTCGGGCATGCGATATGTGGCCACCATCAGCTGTCGAAACTGCGGTTATGGAATCACCCGGTTTCGCCAATGCCTTCAATGCTCCAATGTTTGAGACGGTACCAGACGTTGATTGAATGTTGGCAAAATTTGCCTGAAACACCTTCTTTGCAAGAGTGATTCCAATGTCTTCAATCGTATCGAAATCGTCACAGCCCTGATAGTAACGTTTTCCTGGCAATCCCTCTGCATACCGTCCGTGCAAATCAGAGTTAATGGCCCGTTTTACGTTCGGCGAAATGATGTTTTCTGAAGCGATCATCCCAAGGCCTTGACCATACAATCGTGTGCTTTGCGCAGATGCTGCTAGAACGGCATTGACAGATTCACGAGGTGAGCGAGTTGTCATAGAGCGACCATGTCGACGAGGTTCATGAAGTCTGTGAACGGGTCTGCTCACCTTTTATGGCTACTGGGTCTTCTCGGCCCCGAATAACTTGAGCGTTCACTTGCGATTGTATGAGTCGGAACGTTCCGCTTTGAGAGGTTCAAATCCGAAACAGGAGTCTTGCTCGGACCAAGGCTTGTTGAACGGTTGAGGCTTGTTGTTTTCTTCTGAACCATGGTTTGTCGTCCACGATACGCCACCGGGCCAATCAAACGTTCCAATGCTGGAGTGTCAGCATCTTCTTCTTTGGGTCGCTTGAGCCACCAACCCGAGGAGAGAATCGATAGTTTCCCAGGCCGATTCTTCGAAATCGAAAGCGCATTACGCTTGAGTCTTGAACGAATTGTCTTATCGGAGTCTTTGGGCAAGCGCTCGGTCAACCAACCCGGCAACCCAATATCAAGCACCACTCCGTTGACCGTTACAAGTATGCCTGAAAGAAGGAGGTGTGTTCCTACTGGAATGTTTTCTCTGCTTGGTTTTACTTTCGAACGCTTCATCATCTTCGCATATTCGACCAGTGAACGCTGGTCACGATGTTTGATTTGTTTCCGTTGTTGACGGTTGAATCTGTGGAGACCGAACTGGAGAACAAACAACGTCACAGCAGCAACAGCACCCTCTACTGGCCCATATACAGAATCCAATCCGATCCCGGTAACAACAAAAATCATGGGAAGCAAGACAAATTGAATGATCTTGTAAAACAATGATGGAGAATACCGGGGCGTCATTCTACGTCGTACGGCTTCGTGACTCACAATCATTACATTTGCATTGATTGCCTCATCGATTCCACCTTTGGTCGCCAAACCTGCAACGGGGTTGACAGGTGCGTCATCCAACCAGCGACGAAGTGATTTGCCTTTTTCGAGGACAAGGGATACTTCGATGTCTTCTGCATCGGCTTCATGGCCAAGGATGACCGACAAGGCCTTGACGCGAGGATCGTTCACGTCACTCTCACGAAGCTCTTTGTAAATCGAAAGTGCTTGGTGCCAATCTCCGCGGTCAAGTAAACACAAGGCAGCAGCAATGCGGGGTCGGACACCAAGCGGGTCTTGCTTTACTGCATCAAGCGCCAACTCCAATGCGTCATCATGGCGGCGTTGCATTCGAAGAGTTGCGATGTTTGAAATGGCTGAAATAAGCGAAATTCGGTCAGTGTGTTGTATTGCTTCTTTGGAGTGTGATGGGGCCCAATAGCGCAACATTCGCATTTTCTCATTGAGGTGATCGATCGTTGAATTGTTTTCCCAATCCCATAAATCGTCCTCATCGACACTCCCCTGCCATGGGTCAAGCCATTCGCAGATGAAGGCAAGTAGTTCTGGCTCATCGTACCCTTCGGGTTGTTGGAGACCCCGCAATGCTCCACGTGCAGCATCCAAGCGACGGGTTGCAATGTAGCCTGTTGCGATAAGCATTCGAGCCTCATCATCGTCACCACCGGATTGAGCCAAGACTTTTTTTGCCTCTTCAATTGATTTCGGCCAAAGACCTCGAATTGCACATTCCCACATTTTTGCACGGGCTTTTTCATGGCGAACAAGTGATTGATCGCCATCAATGGATTGCTTTTGGAATCGGATCAAACCATCAAGGTCTTCTTGCAAAGCAGCATTGTCGATGTATTCCCGCATCCAGTCACCACCAGCCAACATAACGGCACCTTCTCGACGCTCTTCGGGATCCAGATCAAAACGAATCTGACGAAGTGGGGAGAGACGGGCGATTGAGAGAAGCCAAGTGAACAAGAAAACAGCGTTACCAACTGCAATGAACATCCATGTGGCGAGGAGGCGCATCTCTTCATTGAATCCTTGATTTTCAAGGTTCGAGGTAAAGGGCATCAAATCTCCAAATTCTTTGTAGCAAACAAGTATCAAGAGCAAGACAGTGTACCCGGAAAACCCAGCGAATGCAAAGGCGATTTGGCGTCCTTGTGCGGCTTCTTCAGTGCGGATTTCACGGGGAGTGTCCAACGTGACACCAAACATTCCACCGAAGGTTTGGCCACCGAGAATAAGGTTGCGAGTAAGTTCAAAAATAAACGCCAATCCAACAATCGCAATGTTTAGGGAGAGATACAATGAGAGGAACTGTGGCATCGATTTGATGAATTCCCAGTGGAATAGGAACTCAGAGATAAGGTCGATTCGTTCGTAAATTGAATGCCCAATGATACCTCCGAAATTGAGAATTTCTTCAGCATTCGAAGGCCGGTTATAGAGAACGTGGAATACCGTCACGATTCCGTTGAGCGCTGTAACTGGCATCGTTATGAGGAACAATACGAGAAGAAGTGAAAACAATCGATTAACGAACGATGGTTTGTCGGGATCGATTGGATTTCTTCGACCATTTGCTGTTCTCCACTTGTTGAGAAGCAGCATGTTCCATGAAGCACCCATGATTCGACCATAAGCGAGAATGGTTGGCGCCATGAACACGAGCATCGTAATAGCAAGCCATACGGGAGTGACTTTGCCGTTGTTTTGATTCATTCCGTAAACGATGGTAATGATTGTTGCTGTGATCAGAATACTCAGTGTCAGTATACGACGAATACCTGTTCCGATGGTTGTCGCTCCGATTCTTGTGTCACCCTTGCCTGCAAGTTGGGCGTTCATGGTCTCCCAAGGTGAAATTATGATTGGAATCAATACAAACAGACCGATAATCCATAGGTTTGGTTCGAAATAGGTCTCTGGTAAGAACAACAATTCAGCGATCAGAAGCAATACACCCAACATGCCCATCATGTACAAGCCAACGCCAAAGGCGACACGACCTTGTTGGAGGATATCGCGAGCATCTTCTGTGGTTCTTGTCAAGCGATGAACTTCGTACAGATTATCATCGATTTCAAACGCGACCTGAAGAGCAGAAAGTTGACGTGGAACAAAGAATTTCCACAAAATGGCTGCGATGAAAAGTGAGAGCAAAAGAGGGTAAAGATAGGTGACATCAAATTCTGTCGGTTTCGCAACCGTCGATGCTGAAACCTGCGGAACGAGTGCGATTATTGCGAGCAACAACGCAACAATGGATTTCCGCATGGTACCAAGGCTGATATTCTTCATCATCAATACTTCGCCGCCATCATTCACATTTTTCGATGCCTTTTGAGGAAGGAATCTATCCGATCAAAGGCCTCATGCAGTGTGGGGATATCTGGAAGAAAAACGAGACGAACATGACCTTTACCTTTGTCTCTACTGAAACCTGAACCGTGTACAAGTAAGACATGTTCTTCATGAAGCAGCTGTAAAACAAATTCCTTATCGTTGTCTTTCCAGTGCGCATCCGTTAATCGAACAAACATGTAGAATGCTCCTTCCGGTGCTTCGACTTCCAATCCTTCAATCGTCGCAATGCGTTCAAGACAAACATCTCGTCGTTGCTTTACCGTGTGGGAGTAGTCCTGCATCCATGAGCGGTCCTGCTCAAGACCTGCCAAAAACCCGAGTTGTGCTGGAGTAGATGCGCACAAACGCGACCGCAGGATACGTTCAATTCCGTCCCGTACAGAAGTCAGTGTTGATTCTGGGTCGTGCAAAGCCATGTACCCTATTCGCCATCCTGGTGCATAGTAGACTTTGGAAACACCGTTCATGGTTACGACGGGTGTCGAATCCGAACAACTGGCTGCACTGACTTGTCGGTTTGAAAAATCAAGCCCGTCATAGATTTCATCTGCAACCAAAATGCAATCTGGCCATTTCTTGAGGATGTTGAGCAATCGATCGATGTCATCCTTGCCTACCACTGCACCTGTTGGGTTGTTTGGGTTTATGAGTACAAACAAGCGAACTCGTTCGTTCATTTTCGATTCGATATCGTCAAAATCGAGGGCCCATCCTCCGGCTGAATCAAGTTGGTACTCAATCGTATCAGCTCCATACATCTGCGGATATGCCATGTACGGAGGATAATGTGGTCCAGGGGCAAGTACCTGATCACCTTCTTCCAAAGTTGCTTGAAACAATATCTGTAACGCTTCGGTCACGCCATGACACACGTACACATCGTCCGATGTCGCAGGCCATCCTTTTCTCTTCTCATCTTGTGCGATTGCGTTGCGGAGTTCTGGTAGTCCATAGGAGGGTGAGTATCCGTTGCGACCATCGTTCAGTGCACGAGTAAATGCCTCAACCATGTGCGCAGGGGTTGGCAATCCAGGGTACGCAATAGGATCCCCAATGTTGAGTTTGATGATGGAATGACCTTGGGCTTCAAGTTCTGTAGCAGGAACAACAACATCACGTATTGCGTACTCAATGTTGAGTGAACGCTGTGTTGCTGGTATTTCGGGCATCAACATCACCACTACAATTGCGAGAACGTCACTCCACCCATCTGACAAATGTGCTTGAATTCATTTTCTTGTACGGGTTGAATCGAGAGGCGTTGTCCTCGACGAATCAACAACATGTCAGCAAGAGCTACTTCCTCTCGAACGGTGTTGAGTGCGACTGTGGTCTCGAGTTCACATACGGGCTCAATGTCGACCATAAACCACCGAGGGGCTTCTGGTGTTGATTTTTCATCAAAATATTTCGACGAAGAATCCCATGATGTAAAGTCTCCATATCCTTCTCGACAGACCTTCGCAATTCCAGCAACGTGCGGTGGTTTGCAATTTGAATGATAAAACAAAATGAGATCTCCTATCTTCATTTCATCTCGCATCATGTTTCGCGCCTGATAATTACGAACACCATCCCAGTGCGTCTTTCCATCGGCTACAAGTTGCGCATAAGGATAAACATCGAGTTCGGACTTCATCAGCCAATACTTGACCATGTTTGATGATAGGGATACAGGTCTTATCCCTTTGCTTGGCTTCACCACGCTTCTTTGTTCTTAGAATCTACGACGAGAACGGCTTCCAAAACGTCGGGATGATCTGCTTTCATCTTTCCAAGGCCAAGACGTCTCGACATGGCCGAAGGGCCACCAACAACACCAATTCCGAATTTTTCAAGCGTGATAAAGATGGCAGGTAACAAGAGCAACGCGCTCGCTGCAGCCACCCAGAGTAAAATTAGGATGACCGTTACGAACGGCTTGATTTCTGGAATCGGAATCTGATATGCGGTAAACATACCAAGCGAAGTGACGACAGCGGCCTCAAACAGGGACATGCCTGTACCGACAGCAGCAGAACGAATCGCTTCGATGCCGCCGCCAAGTTCACGAATACGATTCGCAATGTGAATAGAGAAATCAACCCCGACCCCCACTAAAATGGAACCTATCATCACCGTGACCAAGGATAAGGGAACATCCATTTGCCACATGACCAACCATTGAAGGGCGACTGTAGCAATCACTGGCGAGGTTGTTAGAATTGAATAGCGGATGTCTCTGAACACAATTGCAAGAACAATGAGTGTCAAAACAATTGCAAATCCGAGGGAAGTCCATTGCGAGTCGACGATCAGTTTGTTGACTTCAATAGCGGTTGCAGCGACTCCAGTTAGCTTCTCTGCTCGCTCTTGGTGTGTTCCTTGGAATCCTTCAGAATACTCGTTGATCTGCTCGACCGCTACCGCCGTATCGGCGACTGGGATAAACGGCATATCGATGTAGATCAGCGTTCGATCATAATTCGAATTGATGAAAATTTCACGCATTTCCTTCGTCAAGGATGAGTAGAATACATCCAACAGGAAGATCTGGCTTTGCGTTGAACCTGGCAGACCAAATTCTTCAGGAGTTGTCAGCAAATCCCAGAACGTGGCCCCCTGCGTTACTTGCTGATCCAAAAGAATCTCGAAGGTATCTCGAACATCTTCAGGGAGGAATTCATACCCGGGTAACTCTTGAATTTGTGAGAGAATGGGTTGACCAGAAATGGTCGGTGCAAGGCCTGTTGCTTTCATTAGGAACACCACTGAAACTGCAGAAGCATTCTCTACCGTATTCAGGTTCCGTTCTAACCCATCGATAATTTTCAGATTTTGTGCCGGATCGTCGTTTGTAGGATCATTATCTGTCACATCTCCTGATACATTTGCATGAACCAACACCATTCCGATTTGACCGGCGTTAAATTCACGACTGTACTGTTTCATCTTGATGACTGGCTGCTCACCTTCAGGTGCCATACCAAGTAAGTCGATGTTTTCCTCAACATTGGCTTGCCCTAGCGTAGCCGACAACAAAACCAAAATGAGGAAAAAGCCAATGACACTCGTATTTCGCTTGACAGGGACATCAACAGCAGCATCGAACACCTTCAGTGGAGGATGTTTGGGTTTTCGTAAGTCAAGGATCAGCGTTAGATTTGGAACCATGAACATCGTAAGAATGTAGACAATGACAATCCCGCCAGAAAGGGCGATACCTACGGTTTTTATCGGAGCCATCGGAGTGAATATCAGCGAAATAAAACCAATGACCGTTGTAACTGCAGACAAAAATACTGCTCGTCCCGTCGATTGCATCGACGCTTTCATTTTCTCACTTCGACTTCCTTCTTCTTCCGCGTAACGATTAGTGATGTGAAGGCCATATGAAACGCCAAGCGCCAACAAAATCGGTCCTACGATAATGACCGTCATGGTCACTTCGTAATTTGAGGCTCCAATTATCCCAAGTGTCCAAAAGACTGCACACAATGTCGGAAGACCTGCAATGATGACGACTTTAATCCCTTGAATTGGGCGAATTCCGGAAATACCTGCCTGGAGCAGGTCTGAGTGGAAAACGAACAATCCAAGTGCGACAAGGACAACAGCCATTGGGAAAATTTCCCAGAACAATCGGAATGAAAATTCTGTAACAGAGTTAGTAATCGGGACCGGACCCGTAAGTGTCATCTTGAGCCCAAGGTCTTCCCAAGTGCATCGATCAGCACTTGCAGGATTTCCGTTTTGATCAAACTCACACGGGCGTTGCTCAGTTGAGATGTTGTCCAATCGTTCTTGTGTGGCCTTGATGATGTCTTTCGCTTCAACAGTATCCACAACTGCTACTGCCATAATTGCGCGGTCGAGTTTGAGATCCTCCCCTCCAAGACAACCGTTGTCATCTGCTCCATCAACTCCAGGCTGACCACTGCATGCATTGGTGTTTCTAGCCAATTTATCCAAACCTGGCGTAGGGGAACCATCGTTCTCGTACATCTCTCCAATGATGAGGTCAATTGTTGTTTGAGATGGAATTTCATAACCACCTGCAAATTGATCATCACCAGCTGAAAGCGCAGTAATTACGCTTGCAGCAAAATTCTCACACCCCTCTTGGAAGGATGGACATTGCCGTCCAAGCTCAGTGATGAACGCATCTCGTACACGAGGTAAACTTGAGTTGATTTCCTTCAGGACCGTTGATATGGACAGAATGTAAATGACATCATCACTCTCGTTGTCAGAGACATAGGGATTGATGTTCTTTTCAACATAACTTATCTCTTGGAGAATACGCTGATCCGTAATGTTGTTCTTGTCCGATTCAATGTAAATGACCATGACGTTTGTCGTCCAGTCCTCTTCGACCATGCCGATGAGTTCCTTGACTTCACTACCGTCAGGGAGGTAGACCTCCATGTCGCCATTTACGTTGAGGGCAGGTTCGTTTGGATCATCGTCGAATTGCGTGTCATCCAAGAATCCAGATGTGGTCACAAAATACAATGTCATCATCAAAAAGAGGGCAACTGTTGCGATTGGAAAGCGAGTAATAACCCCGGTTGCACCGGTTTTTTGCCATTCTCTTTTCAACCTCTTCGGGGCTTCCAATACAGCATCGACTGCTTTCTTAGCATCGAAGTCTCGAACACGGGCAGAGATGTCAACAGAAGCAACTCGTACACGGTTCCGACTGTAATCAGCAATCGCTTGTATGCGTCCGACGTCCTCACCATCAGGGATTGAAGATGTGTCTTCAACTTCGTCCGACATGGTGGAACCCAACACATCCTCGGACCCTTCATTGAAAGAATTGCCGTCCATTTGTGAGGGAACCGTTGAAAAACCAACGGAGACAGGGCCAACTGGACCCCCCCATTAACAGGGGGAAGGGCCGGTGTTAAGCATGGGAACGCCTCGACTTCCAGACAAACGATGGTCAATCGACCTCGAAAAGAAAATTCAAGAAGACCACTACGCAGATGAACCGAGCTACCAAGCTCGCTATGGGTTCAGGCCAGATAGTGGCAAACCTATCTTTGTGATCGATACACCTCCACCGTACCCGTCCGGAACGTGGCATATCGGAGCTGTTGCTCAATATTCAATGATCGATGTACTTGCACGTTCTCAGCGATTGCTTGGAAAGGAAGTATACTTTCCCTGGGGAGTTGATCGAAACGGAATCAACATCGAATTTACTGTTGAGAAAAACACCAAGCGGAAAATGAAAACCTATGACAGGGAGGAATTCCTCAACTTGTGTCGAGAGACGATTGAAACCTTTACTCAAGCAATGCGGAAAACAGCCGCTCGTGTTGGGTTATCATGTGATTTTGCAGCCGAATATCTCACGGATGCTCCAGATTACCGTTCCGTTACTCAATCGATTTTTATTGAACTGTTCAAAAAAGGAGACATCGTTGAAGATCTCCGACCAAACATCTACGATCCAGTTGAAGGGACGACAATCGCCGATGCAGAAGTTGAACGTGTTGGCCGCATGACAAAACTTGTCGACGTCCGTTGGACAACGGAAGACGGGGAAGAACTCGTAATTTCTACAACCCGTCCTGAAATGATTTGTGCATGTGGAGTTGTCGTAGTCCACCCGGATGATGAACGGTATCAACATCTTGTAGGACAACGTGTAACGCTACCTATGCCGGTGAATGGACGTAGTACATCGGTTGAAATACAAACCCACGCATCTGTCAAATCTGAATTTGGCAGTGGAATTTTGATGGTGTGTTCTTTTGGTGATCAAAATGACGTTGCTGTCTTCCGAGAACTTGGGTTGACGCCATTTCAGGCCATCGATTTGAACGGATGCATGACTGGAATTTCAGGATCCCTTGAAGGTTTGACTGTTCTTGAAGCACGTGCAAAAGCAATTGAAATGCTTGATTCCAACGGACTCATCGCTTCAGTTGAAGAGCGCCAACAAGAGATTCCTGTCTCAGAACGAGGGAAAAATCCAGTTGAGATTATTCTATTGAAGGAATGGTATGTACGACAAACCCACATTCAGGACAAGATGCTTGAATTGATTGAAGAGATTGAATTCCATCCACCTCGCAACCGACAATTCTTGCTGGATTGGATGGAAAACATCAGTATCGACTGGCCCATCTCTCGTCGCCGATGGTACCACACAGAGATTCCGATTTGGTATTCCGAAGATGAAACACACATCATCGTCCCTCCTGCGGGACAATATGTCCAACCGTGGAAGGATTCACCACCTGAAGGCTCGAGAGTCTTACGTAGAGATACGCGAGAGGATGTCGGTGATTATTCTGCACTTCAGAACGAGATGGGAGAGATTCGCGGAGAAGAAAAGGTGTTCGATACATGGATGGATTCGTCCAACTCCAACCTCTTCGTTAGTGGCTACCTCAATCAACCCGATGTGTTCGACAAGGCATTCCCAACAGCATTGCGTCCTCAAGGAAAAGAAATTGTTCGCACGTGGTTGTACTATACACTCCTGAAATCTACGTTGCTCTTAGAACAACCCGGTTTCAAACACGTATGGATCGACGGACTTGGAATGGATCCTTGGGGTCGAAAGATGTCCAAATCATTGGGCAACGGCATCGATGCAGATAGCGTCCTTGAATGTGGAGCTGGTGGCCGAACCGGATCATGGAAAGTTCGTGGACCAGATGGTTCAGTCAATCTGAAAGCCAACAAAATTGGAAGCGAATGTTTCCGATTGTGGAAAGCCTGTGAAGCACAAGTTGGTGATGATTTTCACATCAACCCGGAAGAGATTGAATCGAAGTATTTTGGCGTTTTAACGAAAATCTTCAACGTTGCACGTTTTGCAAGCCAATTCGAATGTCCAGAACAAGAACCATCAACGCCTTACCCCATCGAAGACCGATGGATTCAATCCGAGTTTGCAGCGATGATGACATCGGTTGAAGAGTCATGGGCATCTCTTGACATTTACACCGCAACACAGGCGCTCAAGACCTTTGGGACTGGAGTACTCCCGTCGCATTGGTTAGAAATGGCAAAATCACGACTGTACGATGGAGATGAACATGCTGCATGGACCATACATCGCGTTCTGAAAGATTTCCTCGCTGCATTCAGTCCAATATGTCCTTTCTTCTGTCACCACATCTCGATGACATTGTATGATGAAAGCGCGGTTGATGTGGATGCGTTCCCAGAGTTACCAACCATCGATACAGAATTGAATGCTCGAACAACCGAAATTGAGGCGTTCAACAGTGAAGTCTGGAAGACCAAAAAAGAAAACGGATTATCACTTAACGCTGAAATTGAGGGGATTGTCATCCCTGAATCACTTGAAGCATTCCGAATGACGCTAACTCGAATGCATAAATTACTCTGATTCTTCATCAAACGCCAACGTCGTTTGACGAGTGTCCAGCTCCTCGAGTTGTCCCAAACGAAAACCAATAAGTCGTATTTTTTCCTCCTGGTGAACGTTTTCAGCGAATAAACGTCGAACTTGACGAAGAAAAACATCCGTATCATCCATTGCAACAGGTATCGAACGACCATGGGTATGGGTTTCAAACCCTGTGTATCGAATTTTGACCTCTGCAAGTCGTCCAGCAATACCCTCGGTACGTGCCTTATCCAAAACACCGATCGTCAACTGTTCCAAGAGTTCAAGCACGTGTTCATGATCACTTTGGTCGCGTGAAAACGTTCGTTCCTTTCCAATTGAACGACGCGACCGCAATGGACTTACATCATTCGAAGTCGACCCCTCAACAACTCGCAAGACCCACGATGCAAACCGTTGGGAAGTCATTCTTGAAAGCGCAAGTTCGCCCAATTCTGCCGCCTCATCCATCGTTGTAATACCCCACTCTGCGAGAACATTCGCAGTTTTTGGCCCAATTCCCGGCACTTCTCGGACGGTTCGACCTTCGAAAAATTCTGCAATTTCATCTGGAAGAACTCGATGAATTCCGTTTGGTTTGTTGACTTCTGAAGACATCTTTGCAATGATGCGCGTAGGTCCAATCCCAAACGATGCTGTTAATCCAACGCGTTCATGAATTGCTCGTTGCAATCGTCGGGCAAGACCCATTGCTTCATCCCAATCGCCTCCGACGAGTTCAGTGACATCCAGATACGCTTCGTCGATGCTGGCTTGTTCAAATTTATCCGAATCGTTTCGAAGCAATTTCATGACTCGACGAGATGCCATTGAATACAGCGACCGAGTTCCACGAATGAATCGTGCTGGGCCAAAAGGGTGGCCAGGACACCGTCGCCACGCTTCAGAAATCGGCATAGCTGAACGGACGCCGTATTCACGAGCAGCATAATTGCAGGTCGAGACAATCCCACGCCCACGTCCCTGCATTGGGTCCGAACCAATGATCAACGGTTCATCTTCGGGAAATCCATGATGGAGTATTTCGACCGATGCAAAAAAAGCATCGAGGTCGCAATGAATGATGATTCGTTCCTTGCGCACACAACACTACACTTGTCGACAGTGTTTGAAATTCATCCTTCACTTTTTGGCTACTCTCTCGGAAAACACTGTGGTTTGAGTTCGACGATTGACAATACTTGGTGAGTCAATGCATCCAGTCAGGCAAACAAATCGAGAATTGCAGATTCCTTCAACTGGAATCACACTTCTGGAAGGTCCCGGATATTTTGGCAAGGATGTTCGCATTGTAGTTCAGCAATGGACTGCTTTGTTACTCTCACAAGGTCACGCAGTACATTGGATTGATGGTGGACATCGATTTGATCCGAGTAGTTTTTTCCCCCTTATGCGATCGTTGAACTGTCACATCGAAGAAGGCCTACGCAGATTGTACATTGGCCGTGGATTCACATTGCATCAACTGCATGCACTTATCGCAAGAGTTCGCCATGAAGTCACACTCACAAAGGCTTCAATCATCGTCATCGATGGGATGCTTGCTATGTTTCTTGACGAACAAATCAAGCGTTTTGAATCACGTTCAATATTGCGCCATTGTCTTGCAGCACTTCAAGAACTGTCCCAATCTTGTCCAGTAGTGGTCCTTGACGGAAAGACAACATCACCCTTGCATCAGCAACTCAAACATACGATGCGGCCATACCTCAGTCAACGATTGAAAGGGCAATGGGAGAATCAAAAACGGAGAGGATTGCGTTTTTGGAACAAGGATGAACAATATGTGATCGATACGAAGCCAATGATGAATCAACATCAACAACGGCTGAATGAACTCACATCCATTGCTCGAGACGGGTGAGTGATGATTGGAGGAGATTGTCTTCAGACCATCCAAACGGTGCCAACACAGCCCAGATTGCGCGTACTGCTAAGCGACGATAGTGAGCAAGATCAATACGTCGAAATGGGTGTTGCAGGTGTTCACACTCCTGGGCAAGGAGAACACGCTGCAATGGATTGTTCTGATCTTTTGAGCAAACAATGAATCGAACTTTTGACGCCAGTTCAATACGAAAGCCAAGGGAGATGGAGCGTTGATATGCCAACATTGCAACAGTTTGTGAAGAAGTTTGTGTCGGTTTTCGTGAGATTCGTTGCGCTATGAGTAAGTCTCGTGGAGGTACTTCGAAGTTTTCCAAGCGATGTATTTCATCGAGAAGAAGCCGTTGAACACGCAATTGCACTCGATAACTCGGGATTCCGTCGAGTAGATCATCGGATTCAGCAAGGAGATGCAGTGCTCGTTCCTGCAGTTGAGCAACCCATGGACAGGTTGAATGTTGTCGTAATTCCAAACCCCGAACCTTCATTCCACTCTCTCCATACGCCCAATACTTTGTCAAGGAACCTCCACTATGCACTCGGCTTGGGAGAAATGCAATGCAACGATAAGTCGCTTCGTATTCAAGAGGGATTCCCGTCACTGAATGTACATGATGAGCGAGTTCCATAGCTGAGGCATGTTGTTCTTCGAGTGGACGATTCTCACGGTCACGAATCCAAATGGAATCGACAATGGCATGCAATACCTCCCATCCACGTTCTTGAGCATGCTCAATCGTTTGCAGAAGAAGTTCACGAGCCCATGCACATATGGCTTCATGCGCTTCGATTCGACCAAAACGGGCATTGCGATAGCCGGTGTATCCAAAACAGGTTACAAGAAGCCACTTGAGCGCATTTTGCTGGCGATCTGCCGCATCCCCCTTAACCACGATTTGTTGTTTGAGGCGGCGGCGGCGTTCGATAAGTGGAGCAACAACACGGCCAAGAAATCCATGTCTTCGACCACAGGTGTGGGTCATGAGTTCGGGTACCTGAAACGCCGTTGCACACTGCTGTGGAAACGCCAAACTCGCTGATTTCCACTGTTGCTCCATCACCTGAAATCGCTTCCTTGCCTCATCAGGATGAAGGGGCAACGGTGTGTTGTTTGGGGCTGGGTCACAGCAACTACAGTTCAGAGTTTCAGGAGAAATATTTCTAGTAGCGATGATGCTTGGAAAGAGACTCGCAAAGTCAAGTTCAATCACATTCGCATAGACGCCAGGTCGACTATCAAGATAGAGACCTCCTCGGTCGGATTGCAACAAATCCCAAGCCGATTTCGTATCTTCCGGACGTGTCTTTTTCCATGGTACGAGAACACCGTCCTCCATTGCAACTCTGTATTGAATCGCGCTGATGACAGACCCAGGAGATTTCCTTGCTGCATCACTAATTCGAGTCGCTGAAACACTCGCGAGTTCATACAGACCATCCAGACCACCTTCTCGAAACATAAAGCTCGATGAAAGATCGATGTGAATACGACCTTCGAGAGGGAACTGAGGATCGCTACGAAGAACTTGTCCATACGACGAAAGAATACGAGTTTGACCAACCTGACGCAGAGGTGTTGTGTTCCGCCCAAGAGAAAGCGTCAAGTTGTTCCTTTCAAGATAGGATAAAAGATGAGGAAATCCTTCAGTCGTACCACGAATTGAGAGAACAAGATCGGGATCAAATTTATTGAACCATTGTTCAAATTTCGTCACGTGTCCTGAATGATTGAGATCAAATATGATTTCGTTACCAAGCGCATTGCCTGAGGTGTCGCATGGAACAACACGGATTTCAGATGGCTGTCGATTCGACACCGAGCCACCACGTTGTTGGAAACCGACTTCAATTCGACAGCACCGCCAGGTTCGTCGTACGAGAGTTCCTTCAAACAGTGCGAGTTCATTGTTATGAAGACGCACTGAAGAACCAATTGTCAATCGTTTTGAGGTGAGGTACTGCTGTTCTGGACGCACATCCACTGAATAGAGTGTGAAACGTACATGTTCACCTCGTGCATCGATGTGTTCTGCTAACGAACGCATTGTGGCACATGACTCGAGTGTAATAGCGAGCAAATGCTCCGTATCGTGCGAACCAAGTTCAGTTCGCTTCATTTCAAAGGTATAGTCTTGAAGACCGTAGCGGAGACGGAGTTCGGGTTGCCAGAGCCAATCGACCAGATTCCGAAGGTGCTCTCGACGACCAGCTACATGAATGACAGGATGCCATGGTTCGCGGAATGATGAGACATGACCTTGTTCTGTAACAATCCAAACCAACATCTCCAATTGTGCTGAACAAAGGTGTACATCCAGAATCCATCCAACGTCCTCATCCTTCATCGTCTCCACCCAGTGATCGGACATGCTGCTGAAGCTGAGCCAATTGTTGTTCAAGAACGTGAATGCGTTCATGAGCTCCAAGGAGCATCGAGAGAAGCATCGGTTTCCATGCATCGTGAGCGGGGAGCATGCCTCCTGCGGCACGCCGCATTCGCACATCATGAAGCATCGTGTCAAAACGACAACGATCTTCGGCTGAAAGTGCTCGTCGATACGGTACAAGAACTTCGATTTCTTGTTCGACACGTCCCCGCCATGTTGGTACTGTTCGGCCCATAACCATAGCCACAACTACCCATAGGGAAGATTTCTGAGAACCCCTTTTGAAAAGTGAAAATGGTTCACACAAGGTCGCTTCGATTCACGGTAGTTTCAGCCATGTGACCGTCAAGGGTTGCGAGCACTGCATCAACAATATCTAATCCAACGCGACGTTGTGCTTCAATGGTTGCTGCCCCGATGTGGGGCGTACCGTGGAAATTCCGGTGTTGAAGAAGCGGTGAGGTTGCGTCAACGGGTTCGCGTTCAAAAACATCGAGAGCAAGGGATGTGAGTTGCCCAGATTCCAACGCTGCATAGGCCGCATCTTCATCGACGATACCACCGCGTGCACAGTTGACGATGTGATTGCCACATTTGAGATTAAATGGGTCGACACCAGGCATCATATCAATTCGCTTTGTGTTAATGAGATGGTGCGTTTCTTCGGTCAAATTACAGTGAATGGAGATGTGTGTGCATGTCTTGAAGAGATTGTCAACGTTCTTGTGCATGGTCACCCCTGTTTTTTTGGCCACGGATAGAGGTAGGTAAGGATCGTACGAGTGGACATCCATGCCAAAAGCCTGTGCGACCCGTGCAACACCCTGGGCGATGCGTCCAAAACCGATTAATCCCAATCGCTTACCAAAGAGTTCGGTGCCTTTGAGTTCTTTTTTGGCCCACTCACCAGAACGCAATGATCGATCTGCTCTCGGGATAAATCGAAGCGAGCCAAGCAAATGACCAACGGTGAGTTCAACAACACTTTGCGTGCTTGCTCGTGGAGCGTTCACTACAGGCAATCCTAATTCTGATGCTGCCGAGATGTCAATGTTGTCCACACCAACGCCTGCGCGGGCAACGACTTTCAATCGCGGTTGGCTTTTTTCCAACATTTCTTTGCTGATTTTTGTTGCACTACGAACGATAATTGCATCAAAATCTGCGAGTGCACCTGAGATAAGAGCATCATGTTCGATGAACTCTTCAACGACTTCACAACCAGCCTGCTCGAGCTTCTTGACCGCCTCATTCGACATGCCGTCCGTGACCGCAACCCTTCGCATGTTCCAAGGTATCCAAGCAGGTGTTAGAACATTGGGTTTGAATTCAATATCTCACAATGGATTGATAGGAAGGGTAAATCTCGGAGAAGACGGTGAGCCCATGGCAACTGAAGTCGACATTCAGTCCCTTATCTGGGCAATGGGCATACTTGCTGTACCTGTTTTAACCGCAATCCCGTTGCGGTTTATTTGGCAGTATTGGATTGGTGGAAGCCATGAAGAATCGGAGTACAGGACGACTGTGCGTCAGATCATAGACTCAGGTCGGCAACTGGAAAGTTACAGAAATTCTCTCAACGATGTTGCACGTAGTCTTCGTCTCACTCCATCCCGGCAACGGCTTATTGAGGCAGACATCTTGAATCCGCTTTCAATCTCCCATTTTCTCATTCTTCCTTCTCTGATCATCTTCCCGCTGGCGTTCATCGTGGCATTACCTGTCATGCTTGTGGGCTTACCTGTGATTCTTCTCGTAGAATTCCTTCTCGTTCGGCAACGCATCCTGATCCGAATCATGAGTTTCATCGAGCGAAGCATGCATTGGCAGATCATTCACATACCTCAGGCGCATCGAGGAAATCCTGCACAGGAACGGAACTACACGGAATTCTCTCAGCACATCGAACATTTTCACAAAGTACCTCGAGGAGTATTTTTGGGGCTCTTTGCCTACCTCATCGTCCATTGGATTTTCAAGTTAGAAAACTTTGGAACCGAAATGATTCTCTCATCATTGCTCTACATTGCACTGTTGGCATTGGTTGGTGTCTTGTCAACAGCGTTTGAAACCGATCTCGTTTTTGTCGATCCAGCGAAGGGTCGGTTAATCCCCATCGACCAATGGGTCGAATCATTGCTCAAACCCTTGGTTGGTGTCGGATTGATTTTCCTACTGGGCAGAGATTTGTTGGAAGAGGCGCGAGGAGGGAATGCTGCCTTGTTTGCGACGACATTCTTAGCGATTCTCTACGGTGCGGCAATTGTTGGAATCGCCTATCAGTGGGGTTACTCATCATGGAGGGGCCGGAAAGTTCAGCGTTCGTTTGAACAACAAGTCATTGAAACCCTTGATCCACTCTCTTATGACCTGACTCGAAGCAAGGGTCGAATCGAATTTATCGTCCGTAAGCCAATGGCTGAGCGTTTGCAGGAGATTGAACAAATTCATACAGGCCAGTTGACGTTTGAGGACCTTGATTCAATGCCAAGCAGTACGCCCAAAGAAGCACCGCAAAATCCGCTCTAATCTTCAATAAGTTCAGCCTCTATCGATGATTCAACCAGCAATTTTGGTTCATCAAGACGCCGTGACCGTACCAAGTAACCGATACCAACCGCAGTGAAAACCACGAACAAGAAGAAGAAACTCGAGGCTCCAAGGTAATCAGAGAAGAGATTTCCAAGAGCCGAAAAGAATCCATCTTCGTCATCCGTTGGTTCCGTAACCTTTGGTTCAATGAGAGAAGCGACTGCTTGTTGGTCATACACTGGACGTGTGAAGGTCAGCATGCCATCGTAATCCGAATCGTAATCGTTCGACGGTTCAGCAGGATCCAAATCGGAATAGAAATCTGGTCGCTGCTCAATCGAGATGTCAACTGGTGAACTCAAATCCAGTGTGAGCGTGACATCGACGGTGTATGGAATTCGTGATTCAAAGAATTCAGGGTCATTAAGGATTCCAAGGAAGGTAACTGCCTGTCCGACGACATCAAAGTGCGCCCAAGTGTTCCAATGTGAAGATTCAACATCCAAGTCACAAATCCAAGCGTCTGAAACCCGACTGCACGCTCCTTGAGCGTCATTGCTTCCGTCCTCTCCCAAATCAATTTCAAGTTGCAAGGCTCCACCTTGTGCTGTATCGAGATCAAATTCAGTCGGAACAAAACGTGCTTCAAGTTGCGTTGTTCCGTTTGGAATCCAAACATAATGGGAGTCTTCTGTGTAATACACGGCACCTGTAGCACCGTTGTTGAAATGGTTCCAGTCGCCTTTCCAACTGTGACTAACACGGTCTGTATTGACTGGAATTGATGTTTCAACCATCATCGATTCGTAAATTTCGAAGGCATCCCATACGGTGTATTCTGGATGATCAACGAAACCGTCCCCGTCTTGATCCCGCATCAATTGGAGTGTACGAGCCAAAGCCACGGCAGCATCGACATCCGTCAAACCGTGACCAATTCTCCAATCATGGCATTGACCTGTTGCAGAGCGATAGCATTCAGCAGGTATGTCATTGCATGCGTCATCAGCGTTCCCATCCTCACAAGAATTGGCCATTCCTTCGTATCTGGCAGTCAGCTCGAGAATCAACTCAAGTTCGTGAACTCGGGAATAATTTCCTGTGTCCCAATCTTCAAACTGTCCGTATGCTGCAGTACCATCACCACCAACAAGACTGTCGCCTTCGTCGTGATCTTCTCGATGATAATCTGCAACGCCCAAGGATGGAGCAATGTCAAGAATAACACCTGCCATGCCTCCGACGTGTGGAGTGGCCATGGACGTTCCGGAGATGGCCATGTAGTAGAGGTCTCCTTGTGTACGGGTGCTTGCGTCAATTGCAGTTCCACGGGGTGCTGTTGCCCAGATATCACGACCGGGGGCACCCACATCAGGCCACGTGTGTTGTTGGTTCATACAACCACGAGATGAAAATGAAGTGACCTGTGTCCCGTCATGCGTCAACGCAGCAACAGAAATTGCGGAAGGCGTATTGGCATACACATTGGTTCGTAGATCCCCACTGCATTCGCCTCCACCACCGGAACCTCCCGAGTTCGAGGCAGCAAAAATAACAGCAACACCATTGTCAAATGTTAGTTTGTCCGTGATCGTAGCAATTGCTCCATTGGGGTCGTAATCACCATCAGTACCCCACGAGTTGGAAACAACCCGAATGTGATACGTGTTTTGTGTTGGTATTGAATGTTCATAGGTCCATTCAAGTCCTTGTTCTGCAGCAAAAATAGAGGCTCCGTCCCCGGTACCTAGCGCCACCATTTGACCGCCTTTGGCAACACCAGCACGGCGGCCTGCAGAAGCATCACCATTTCCTGCGATGGTTCCCCCAACGTGGGTTCCGTGACCTGATGAGGTATCTGAGTTTCGTGTTTCAACCCATACTCCGTTCCATTTTGCGGAGTAGATAACTTTCTCACCAGTCCATGGTTCAAGATAGTCAAAATCAGGATGGCCTGAATCGACTCCGGTGTCCAGATCGACGACCGCAGTTCCATCTCCATCCCATTCTGTGAATGCATTATCCAAATCAAATTGGACATTTCCATCAGCATCGATGATGGCTCGGTGCCACGCATCTGTGGCGCGCACGACGTGGGTTGTTTCATGCATCAGAACCGAAGGATCTGTTGGATCACCACCCCACTCAGGAGGGAGATAGAAGAAATCCAGCTCACGATTCAACTCGAGATACTTGACTCGATTCCAGGTTGAAAGTTCTCGGATGACATCGGGGGTCGCTTCAAGAAGTCCTCCGTTGATCAACTTTGCATCGTTCAAATGGACTGCACCCAATTGGTTGATGCGATTCAGGTCCTCGGTAGATACCTGTGATTGAAGTTGAAAAATGACTTCAAAGGATTCATCACTATCGGTAACTGAATGTAACGCTAATTCCAAGGCTTGATCCATCTTATCGACATCACCGTACGGGTTTGTTCCCTGAACGAGGGGTGATGTAAGAGAGAGTAAAAATACCAATTGAAGGAAAAAAACCAAATGGATTTTCTTACACTGTATTTTGGCCATAAACATACCACGAGAGTGCACTTCAAATGTGTTTGCACTCACTGTGGAAGCCAAGGAATATCTTCAGGGATTTCTGCAAAGAGATTCGCGGGGAGTGCGGTTTTGATTTTTGAAACCGAGCCCAATTGTTCAGCAGTCTTGTTTTGCCACTGAGCGAATTCATCGTAGGACGTCATCTTCAAGATCGGGTTGTTGGCACGGTTCCAACCCAGCGTCTGCAACACTGTACCCGGCGGCTCATGGCCACTGCAGACGAGAACATCATCCGATAATCCCGAAAGCGACTGAATTGAATTCCAGTGTTCGAGGAGACGGCCACTTGGCAAATCATCTCGACCGACACCTGCGGTACCGTTGAACAAGAAATCGCCAGTGAAGATATGGCCATCAATCTCGATAATGACCGAATCACCAGTGTGTCCCGGGACGTGATGGAATCTGTAAGTAACTCCGGCGATTGTAAGTGTAGTCGACTCGTCTATGTAGTCCGTAACACCGAGAGAGGCTGTATCCTTCCACATGTAAAAGGGAATGTCATACTGACTTGACAGTGAGAAACAGGCGGTGATGTGATCTGCATGAGTGTGGGTCGCCATCGTTGCAACCAGTTCAAGACGACGCTCGGTAAGAATGGATTCATAATGGCTGATGTAATCGTATACCGGATCGATAAGAACAGCTTTGTCATCGTTTGAGACAAGATACGTACAGGCCCAACCCTCTGGTCGAATGTCTTCAACTTGCATGATTCGGCGAGAAGGAGGTCCTACTAAAATTCATTCCAGCCAAGACGAGGCTTCATGAGGGACCACTTTGACCATTCAACATGCACCCGACAACCGTGGTCTATCTTGAGCATGATGGGAAACTTTTGTTGGTCGATGAAAACGGTTCGGGACCACAAGACTGTGTCATGGGACGACTCAGCAACGGTGTGATACGCTTTCCAACGGTGGAAGAAGTTGAACGAATGGGCATACCGTGGGAAGAAGAGCGACAAACGGATGTCAGGTTTGGTGATTCTATCTTCACTGTCGTCCATGGCAATCCGTTGATTGACTGGCCCGAACATTGGACATGGAAAGACAAGGTGATTTCGGACAACGCAGTTCATCCAATCGTTCGTGAAGCTGTCTACAGATCGGTACACAGACTTGTGTCAAAAGTAATAATCCGAAACGACAAACAACACATTCTGATGGCAAAAGTTGAGCGTGGATTTTTCAAAGGTTATTGGGGTCTTCCCGGAGGTTACATGAATCATAGTGAAGAACCAGCTGAAGGTTGTGTACGGGAGACTGAAGAAGAATTAGGCATAACCGTCGAACTTGAGCATCGCCAGCCTGTCATTACCCAACGAAGCTTCCACAGAGATGGAGTTTCATTCATGAGTTTCACTTACTGTGGCCGTTGGAACGGTGCGATTGACGAATTAAAATTGAAAAAAGGAGAGATTGCAGAAGCAAAATGGTTTACCCTCGAAGAAGCCATTGAGAATGCAGCCTCGGAATTTGATCGAATCGCGTTGGAATCGCTTCAAGATTGAAGCATGTCCTTTGCAGCTTGTAAGGCAGCATCAAGACCTTCCGCATCAGAGCCACCACCTTGTGCCATGGTGGGTCGGCCTCCGCCACCTCCCTTGATGTGTGGGATTATGGAGCGTAGAAGGTCAACAGCATTGTATCGTTCAGCAGCAATTGTGTTTTCCGTTGTTGCAACCATGAGTTTGCCTCCACCTTCCTTGGATCCGAGGATGGCCAAGGTAGGCGTATCGCCATCACGTGTCAATTCTTGCAACATCGAAGTGAGTTGTTTGAGGTTACCCTCGACCTCCATGATGACGACACGTACACCATCAATCGTGGTTGAATCGTCACCTCCACCAGAGGTTCGCAAACGAACAACTTCTGCTTCAAGTTGCTCAATTCGCTTTCGCTGGTCTTTCCATTCTGAAAAAAATCGTTCAGCTGTTTTTGGCAAATCCTCTGCCGATACCGCAAACGTCTGCGATGTGGTTCGTAGGAGTTCATCTTGGTCGCGAGCAAATTTCAGCGCAGATTCGCCAGCAACGATGTGAAGGCGTTCCACCCCGTCTTGCACTGCTGTCGAACGAACGACGCGAATTGAACCGATTTTACCTGGTTCATCGTGATGCGTTCCTCCACATGCTTGAACATCGTGATCTGAAATACGAAGCACACGTATTTCATTGCCTTTTGGCGCACCACCCTGATACAAGTCAAAGCCATACTTTTTGTCGGCTTCATGCCGAGGAAGAATTGTTTTCTCGGTTCTGGACACTTGACCAAGCACTTTGTTTGCAAGAATCTCAATGGCATCCAAATCATCGCGTGCAAGGCGTCGATAATGTGTGATATCAAGGCGAGCAAGATCGGTTGATTTGTTGGCTCCTGCTTGATAGATGTGCGGGCCAAGGATTTTACGCGCAGCACCGCCAACGATGTGAACAGCAGTGTGATGATCCATCAGTTGTTTTCTCCTTAACCAATCGATGGCACCATGGACAAGGTCACCAACTTCGAACGGCCCATCACACAAATGAAGGATGAGACCATCTTCTTTTTGTGTATCTAAGACTAAGCGAGAAGTCCCGTCTGTGGTAAGAGAGCCATAGTCTCCTTCCTGTCCACCGCCTTCTGGGTAAAAGCAGGATTCTGATAGCACAATTGCGTGCGTGGCTCCATCGGGACCAACACCTTCTCGAAGTGGAATCGATGCGAGTACGCTGGCATCAAAGCTGCGTTGTTGAACATCGTTGTAGTACAATGGAACCGTTTCAGGGAACGAGGGTAACTCGTCCACAAGTGAAGTTTGCTGCGTCGATGCTGCAGCCGCTTTTGCCAACCTTGCATGACGTTCTGCCATTTCAGCGGAAAATCCAGTGCGCAAACGCAAATGAGTCCAACCGCTCGATTGAGCCATGTTAATGACCATATCAGGCGGAAGTCCATGTGAGTCATTGAGTTGGAACAGCAACTCATCTGGTAGTTGTTCAGCATCCTTCGCAACGGATTTCAATGATTGATTGATGAGATTCGTTCCCTTTCGAAGGACCTCCGTGTATCGTTCTTCTTCAAGGTTCATGATGGTTAACAACCCATCTCGGGTCTGTTTCATCTCGTGTCCATGCATGTTCACATCGAGGTGATGATTGATCAGTTCAGGCAGTGATACATCAAGTCCGAGATCGTCACGCATCCGAAGAATCCTTCGAGCAAGCATCCTAGCAAGGTAGCCTGCCTTCGCGTTTGATGGAACTAGGCCATCGCCAAGCATATGGGTCAATGCATGAAGGTGATCGGGTATCGCATAGACTCTGGACAACGGTTCTGTGACGGCGATAAACTGTTCGTGTGTCAACTGAACTCCACGCTGAGAGAGACGAGAAATGAACAGTTCAGAGAGTTGGTCTGCGTCGACACCAGGCTCAATGTTCATGATACCGTTCAAACGGCTCATTTCACCGAGCAAGCGGTCGAGGTCCAAATTGGGCCACTGTGCTGCGACATCAGAAAATCCAGAAATCGATTTGAGCCATTCAACCGTTTCAGGGTAGATTGCCTCATATATTGTTGGCGTGCCAGCGGCAGCCCAACAAAATCGCTCAAGTCCGTACCCTGTATCAATGATTTGCAATGGCATCTCTTTGTATCGGTCACCTTTGAGTTCAACGTCACCGTCTTCGGACTCTTCGAGATTCATGAACACCAGGGTTGCAAGTTCTAGACCACCGACGATGACTTCCACAGCAGGTCCTGCATTGCCTCCACCACACCACGGATTTTCGACATAGGTAATTTCATGTCCTGCTACTCCAAACGTCTCAGTAAGCATGGTGTGGCAGTATGAAACACATTCTTCCATCCAGTAATACATTTCATCCTCGTCTGGTCGATTAAAAACATGGTGCGCCATCATTTCAAACGTGGTCAAATGCCGTCCAGAACGACCAACAGCATCAACATCGGTCAAGCGAATGCACGGTTGTGAAATCGTCAACGGATTGGCAGGGGGTGCGACTTGCCCTGAGGTGACATGCGGTTGAAAATCAGCAATTGATGCAATGGTCAAATGGATGTCGTCCCGCCAACGGGCGAGGACTGGATATGGGTCAACACGATGGTGATCGTTGGTTTCAAAGAATGACAAGAACGCTTCGCGCATTGCGTCTTTCAGCGCTTTACCTCGTTGATTGAATCCTTCAATCAGTGGTTTTCCGATGAACGTATATTCGTCCTCGTGCGTGTCACCACATGTCGTACGGGCCTCATCGCATGTCCAGAACCACAAATTTGTGATTCGGCACTGTCGGCGAACGTAACCATTGTTATGGAATACTGCCAAGTCAATAGGGGGTAGACTCATACCAACGCCTCCGGTTTGCGGGTGGCTGCTGTTGCTTTCAATCCTCCCTCTGAATATCGTGGAAAAGTGGAAATCATAAAATGAAAGACGGAAAGCGAGGAACATGGCTGCTGAGTGGACCAAGCACGTCGACCTTTCCTCACCGGGGGTTGTACGTATCAAGGCCCATGACCGAATGAAAGTAGATGCGGCCATTATCTCTACGATGGATGAAATAGAACATTACCAAGACGGGCGAGGTCCAATCCAATTGATGAACGCTACAGAGCTTCCAGGCATTGTTGGAACTGCTTGGGGAATGGCAGATTGGCATTATGGATACGGTCTGCCGATAGGAGGCGTCGTTGCAACCGATATCGAACATGGCGAACAAGGGGGCGCAATATCACCTGGTGCTGTTGGATTTGACATCAATTGTGGTGTGCGCGCTGTAGCACTGAACATCGAAGCGACAGAGATTCCTAATTTAGAGAAATTAGCGCGACGTCTCAACGGTCGAATTCCTGCAGGAGGTTCCGGAAAAGGCGGTATCGACATCACAGAATCTAATCTCAATACAATTCTTCAGGGAGGCTTGAAAGAATTGGATTCCATCGATGTTCAACAGCATCACATCGAAGGTACTGTCGAATCGGATGGATGCTTTGAGGTCGATGAGATCAGCATCAGTCAACGTGCAATACAGCGTGGAATGAAAGCGCTCGGAACACTTGGGAGCGGTAATCATTTCCTTGAACTACAACGTGTATCAGAGATTGTTGACGAGGAGACGGCAAGAAAGTGGAACCTCTCGCACAACCAAGTAGTGGCAATGATTCATTCCGGTTCCCGTGGATTGGGACATCAGGTGTGCAGCGATCACATTCACCAACTCGAACTTCGACTCAAACAAAGAGGAAAGATGTGGGTTGATGAGGAATGGGGCTACTCTCTACCAGATCGTCAACTTGCCTCTGCACCGATTCACTCAAGAGAGGGGCAAGCCTACCTGAACGACATGAAAACTGCCGCAAATTATGCATTCACAAATCGAGCTGTTCTCACAGACCGTTTGTTCAAAGGATTGAGAGCAGAACTTGGAGAAAAGATTGAATTATCCACATTGTACGATGTGTCTCATAACATCGCTAAAATCGAAGACCATGTCGTTCACGGAAAGAACTGCACGTGTGCAGTTCATCGGAAAGGAGCCACGAGAGCATTCAGTGGAGACCAACAAGAGTTGCACGCCACATTTGCCACAACAGGTCAACCGGTTGTTGTACCTGGCGATATGGGGCGAGGCTCATGGTTGATGGCCGGACCATACTCCAATCAGAATCAAGCCTTTGGAAGTGCATGCCATGGTGCAGGTCGAGCATTGTCGCGTACTGCAGCTCGAAACCAAATCAATGCTAAAGCGAAGGAAAACGAACTCCGGGACAAGGGTATTATCGTTCAGGCGGCGAGCAAAAA
>PAJM01000025.1 GCA_002706065.1 Methanobacteriota archaeon
CGATGAGACGGGTCACACATGGCGAAGAATGAGTGACGGCAGCACCATGTGGTGGAACGGAACCGACTGGCAAAAGTATGCTTGATGACGTATTCATCCGGTGAAAGCAGAATTCAATTCGCTGAATTCAGAGCACCGCTCCAACGATGCATAGAATCAACATGACCGGGAAAATAACCATCGGCGGTTTTGGAATTTCATGCAGATGTCCTTTCTGCTTTGCAAACAGAAGTGTGGCCAACATGAATCCGTAGGCAGCAGCAAGAGCATACAGGAGTGTCGTTGTTGCTTCACCCGCTTCGAGCATGAATCCAAGCATTAAGCCCATCAGGCCGACTCCACCAAATCCTGCACCGATCATCATGCGCATGGATGCTGAATTGTTGACTTCATCTGGATGAATTTCACCGAAGATTTCCTCGTTAAACTGCACTGGAGCGAGAATCTTTCGAATGGCGATGAGGAGGATAATAGCACTGGCTGGAACAATAGCATAGAGGTCGTTCATGCCATATCACCTCCGATTGAAGAATATCATTCTTCCTGTGTAACTTCTCTTTTCATTGGAACTTACCCATGCGTTCATGCATCCTCACGGCTTCGAAGAATCCATGAGCAACCAACATCGGCGACCATCGTTTGGTCGTGACAGCATCTGGTTGGCTTCTGCTGATGTGGTTGCAGTCTTGCTCGCCTTTGTTGGGCAATTGATTCTTGCACGCGCATTGCTTTCAGAATCCTATGGACTATTTGTTATCGCTATCGATCTGTTTGCAACATTGTTTCTCCTTCTCGATTTAGGATTGCCAACACTCCTTGCTCGTGACGGTCCGAGACATCCATCTGCGATTTGGTCAGGAATGCTCCGAATCTATCGTTTGCAAGGTATTGCTGTGATTCTTTTCGCTCCAATCGTCGTTGCTATCGTCTTATCGCAAAGTACACACGACATCCTCATGTTGCTCGGAGCAGGTGTTGCATTGGTGCACATTGCTTCGTATGCTCCAAGAACAGCGTTGCGTGCTGCAGGGGATGCTCGCTTTGAATCGCTGACCAAAGTGATTGAACGCTTGGTAACGACAATCGGTTATGCTGCACTGTTCTCTGTTGCTTCAACGGATGTTCTAGCCTATGCAACCGTGTTCCTCATTGGAGCAATCGTTGGCCTTCTTCTTGCGTTCTTCGGAGCGTATCGAATCTGTGGAACTGGTGATAAGCGAGGCGAATCATCAGCATTAGGAAGTGTCTGGATGAGCAACAAAAGCATCCTTCTCGCAGCACTTCCGTTTGCGATAACACTCGGCGTTTTGCCATATGTTATTCGAATTGAGAAGTTTATTCTTGCACGTGAATTAGGTTACGATGAGGTTGCTCTGTTCCACGTTGCTCAACTTGCCTGGCTGGCTGGTTTGCTTGTGCCTCAAGCGATGCGAGCTGCGTTGCTTCCTGTTTTGGGAGCATCTCGAACGGATTCTTCATTGTTCAACCAGCACCTTGATCGAGTCGAATCGATTTGTTTTGCACTTGTTCCAATCGGCCTCGTTGCTGGCGCAGCGATTGTTTGGATTCTCTTGCCTCTTGGATTCCCGCCCGAGTACTTCGATGGAACATTGGGTGCTTCTGCTCGAGATGTGTTCATGCTTCTGCTCGCTGGATGGGCATGCACGGTTCTCTCCGTTCCCTCATATACCTCATTGCAAGCCGGTGAGAAACCATGGTTGTTCACGCTCCTCATCGTTGTCGTTGTCCTTTCTTCGACGCTGTTTGGATTGATTCTGATTTCGTGGGGCGCGCAAACAAGCGTCGGATTGGCAATCGAAATGGCAGCATATGCCTCGGTTGCTTCCTCGCTTGTCATGCTCTTGGTTGGTATTGTTCTCAGCCGCCGCATGCATGAATTCATGCAACGTGGCTTGCAATGGTCTGCAACCCTCGCTGTGGTTTTCTTCTCGTGTTGGTCACTCTCCGAACAACTCTACTGGGCATTGATTGGTCTTGGATTGTTCACTCTTCTTCCTCAAGGCCTTCGAGCAATGCGGACCATTGTCGACCAACCGATGTCGCCGACATCCATTGAGGCAGAGTAATCGGCGAGGAACTCCAATCGGTTTGCAATGCAGCCTCACATGCATCTGCTAGTGCTTCAGGAGTTGGGTCCTCCAGAACGAACTCACCTGGAAGATACGATGCTACATCTCCAACCCGCGTCGACACAACCGGCGTTCCGCATAAAACAGACTCACGAGCGACCAGAGGCCCCGATTCGCGATCCGATGTGATGAGCGTCACATCAGCGACGATCATTCGATCCCAAACGATGCTGCGCGGTTGCTGTTTGAGCGTCGTCATCCCAACAATCCATCCGCGCGTCTCAAGAATTTCTCCGGTTTGGAGAGCGAGATAGTGGTTTTTTTCGGGTCGCCGAGGATCTGCTGGGAACAGAAGATCAATTGATTCCCGCCGCCAACGCCCCTTCCATTTTTTCATTGGACGCGCCCATTCATCATCCATTTCACTGTGACACGCAATGGTGTATGCCTTGTTTGGTTTCACACCACCCGCTTCGGCTGTTTCCCGCAGTTTATCGCTTGCAAACACCATTGAACTTGCCGATTGCATGAGCGATTTGATTTTCTTTCCAGTGGTTGCATGCGAAAGTCCGACATCGATGTCATGGCCGTGAACAACACCTGTCCATGGAACCTTCCACCGTGTTGCAAGGGCTTGTGCAAGTTCGCCAACTGGCCATAGTGTGTGCGCAATGATGTGTTCAGGTCGCCACTTACCCAGCCATTTTTCGATGGAACGACGTCGATTTCGGATGCTTCGAGATGTAAGCCAGGGATAGGGATGTTCTGTATAAGCAACGTATCGTGGAGCATAGATTTGGAACTCATTGTGATCAAAATACTTGGGCGCTTTCGCAACACCAGTCAACGTCGAGCGACTCTGTTCCATGTACTTCAGGAGCCTTGGAAGCGGATTGATGATTCGAACATCATGGCCCAATTCGCGAAGAAGTTGAGCATGATCGGCAACAAACGTTCCCCTCGCTGCATTGGTTGGCAGAGGGTGGAGAAGCGTCACCAAAAGAATCTTCATCAAATCACTCAGTCATTGAGGGCTTGATGAAGCATTGTCAAGTTGTCAGCAACGCTTGCATTGGCATTGAACAGACCAGAACCGACGACGACATTCGTAACGCCCCATTCACTGAGCATTGCAATGTTGTGAGCCTTGACCCCTCCATCGACTTGCAACTGGACGTTTCGTCCGCCTGCGGCGACCTGTGCATCAATCGCCTTTCGCAAGGTACGGATTTTTGATTCAACGGTAGGAATAAACGATTGTCCACCAAAACCAGGATTCACGCTCATGATGAGGACGAGATCAACATCGGGGAGCACTTCGAGAGCAGCCTCAACCGGTGTTCCCGGGTTGAGAACAACACCTGCTGTTGCACCTCCTTCGCGAATGGCATGGAGAAGGCGGTGCAGGTGCTTGACAGCCTCCACATGGACCGAGAGGTGATTGCAGCCAGCATCGATGTAATCTTGATACATCAACTCAGCATTTTCAATCATCAGATGGACATCAAACGTTGGACCATCGCCGAGGTGTTGACGGAGCTGTTTGATGACTGGAGGGCCAAACGTGAGGTTTGGGACAAAGTTTCCGTCCATCACATCGAGGTGGAGCCATTCGAGACCCGCTTCGACTGCTTCATCGCATGCAGAACCAAGTGCTGCAAGGTTGGCGGTTAAGACGCTGGGTGCGATGATCATCAAATCCCTCTTGTCCCAGCGAGATGGTTGAGCCTCATGAGGCTTTTCTTATCGTTTCTGAATTGAAATCACATCATCCCATTGCCGAGCAGACCCTCTTCGGAAGAGGTTGTTGTGGAAGGCTCGATGGAGATAGTGAGCACAACGAGCCAGTCGTCCGCGGTGATTGTAGCATCCTTGACGAGTATGAATTGGCGTGAACATTTCGTTCAGTGGCAATTCTGGGCCATCAAACGTAGGCCGTTGTATCTCGACCCGCTCAGTTTCCCCATCCCATGCCAGATCTTCATCGGTTGGTGGAGCAAGTGTAGCATCGTACAAGACGTGCACCTGACCTTCTGCAAGTTTACCAGGCTTCCATGACCCACGCGATCGATCCTCCAAGCCCTCCATCAGATGACGAACCTGTGGCATTGTTGCAAAACCAAGATGCGCTGATTCCCACCAACCAGGCGTTCGTGCAACCGTGACATGGTGCACTCCTGGATTGATCATTCGTGCATCAAGTGAATCCGTCCACGTTCGACAAATGTCATCGATTCGTACGTTGATGATGGGAAGTGGTTCAGCGTACAAATCAGCGAGCCTGCGAGGATTTGCGAGTTCACCCAACAGAAGAATCAATGCGCGGTCCTTCATTGGGGGCGCGCCTTCGTGTTGGAGAATCGCTTCAATCGTTAATCCATCGTCCGTTTTCCAACCAGCAACACTTTGTTTGATTTCATCGGAGGTCATCGACTGCGCTTCGATGGGTTCTGGATGAATCCAGTGCAAGTTTTGTTGAGTGAAAACAACGGGCTGAGGAGGTAATGGAAGGGGCGAGTTTGATGGCTCATAAGGCCACATTCGTGCGGTCGCTGGGAGGTCCATGTTCCAATCAAATGAATCAGTTAAATCAATTCTCGCATGCTCTTTGATTCCAGTGTAGCAGAATCAATGATACAAGGCTTCATGCAAGCACTGCGGACATTTGATTTTGATTGGACGACGACTCGGTATGCCGAGTGCTACGCCACATCCAGGGCACACAATGGCTTGATTGACATCTTGGCGGCCCTCCTTTGCTCCCGCAGTTGGATTGTAATCGAACCTCAACCCTTCCATTGAGATATGTTTGGGTTGGGTTGGAAGTTCTGGGACAGACTTGCTGGCAACAGGTTGGAAGGGTTGTTGTGATGCTTGAGGGGGTTGATTGCTCGAGCGAAGAATGGCTGCAATCGCTTCTGCACTCATTCCATATTTTCGAGCCATGGCATCAAGCTCAAGGGTCAAATCGTATCCACTTAGCCCCGCCAATCGCTGCAAATCCTGTTGAGAAATGGAACTCATGGCTGTGCGTTACCCTTCCTCAATTTGAGGTTTGAGGCCAACTGTGTGCGATTTAAGCCGACTCAGATGCCCCAGTAACGTTCCGATTGAGCTTGCTTTTGGCGCAGACCCTTGATGATGGTCATGGTTACCCAAAGAACGACAACCCAACCAAATGGAACCGAGAGTGTGTTGATGATGTTTTGCACGTTGAATTCGTAGTTGTTTCCTTGGAGAATATCGATGGCAATTTGCAACGATGTGTTGACAAAGGAGTAAACGACCATGCCAAAGATGCTCAAAACAATCAGCGAACCTGAGAAACTCCCGCGCTTGAGGCGAAGCAACATAAATCCGGCCGTTGAAGTGAGGAAGGCAATGACGATCCATGCGAGCGAAGAGTTTGCTACCTGCATCCAGAGAACGGATTTTGATTCCGTATCAACGAGGTCATCGAAGGTTTGCCATCCCTCTGCCCCTGCAAAGATTGCACTGAATACCGTCGCTGTCCACAGGAGCGATGAGAACATAGCAGCGTCTGCATTTTCCCGCATTTCCTGAATAACACGATTGACGGTTGTTTCGATTCCAGCCCCTTTCGCAAAAATAAACAATCCCAAGAGAAGCGGCAGACTTCCAATTACAATTCCACCAATTTCATTTGGAAGCATAATTCCAAGTCCAAAAATAGCGAGAACAAGGCCGAGTGGAACCATAAACCGTGCTCGCCATTTCGGGTCCTCCAATGCTTTCACGATGTAGTAGTATGTACCTTCGATACCTTTCGATTGCTTGACAATAATTTTCTCAACGTGATCGATTCGTACTTGCGATTGAATAATCGGCAATACCGATTCGTCTTCGGCACCATCTGTGATTAGAATCGCTTCATCGGGTTGGTACGCAGATACAACTTCCTCAAGTTGTGCAGCGATGGCTCGGTCGGAGCGAACACCGACTTTCTCATCACCGGTCAGGATTGCAACTTCGACTTCGTCTTCGTCTGCACCGTTTTCGAGCAATGCATCGTGTTGTGAGAGGGCCCCCAAGATGGCGTTCGTATCGCTTTCTTCTGGGTCAGCAATACCGAGTTTGAGGGCTGCAGTGAGGACTTGTCTTCGTCCAACAACGGGGCCTCGAATCGACGTTTTGATTCCGAGATCATTGTCTCGGTCGACCGTCAAAACAAGTACTCGTGCCATTCCGCTCCCTGTATGAGGGTAGACACTCCTCCACTTCAAACTCTTGCTTCGTTAGGGGTTTCTTCGACAGGATCTTTGGGCGCTTGTGCCTGTTGCTGGCGTTGTTTCCTCCGCTGAGTTGCTCGAATGTACTTGAGCGGATGATCAAGCCATGGTTGGTCGCACAGACGATCATCACCTGGCAACACCGGGCAGTTGTGATTGACTTTGAGCTTCCCACATCCAGAGGGAGTGTATCCGTGCTGGTAGACGTGAGCAACTTGGTAGGATGTCGTTCCTTGATCGAAATCTGGTGCGCCACGGAAGAACTCAACGCAGGACTCTTGCGGCAAAGCCAATGTCGAAGCCATTGATGCCAGGAAGAGACGGCCAAAGTGGTTGACGTTAACGCCTGCAGACAGGTCTGCAACCGCCTTTCTCATGCAAGGGGGCCAATCATCTTCTTCTGCCCCGACTAGAGCAATTGCATCGCTGGTTTTCTGCGCAAGAAGGTTCCGAACCATGCCGACAGGTTCAGCCAAACGCACGGCGAGGTCGGTCGTCACCTCTGCCATTTTTGCAATCCCCTCTCGCTCAACATCGGACTTGATGTGTTCTCTCAACAGTCGAGCAAGTTTGGCCGTCGAGGAATATTTCTGTTCATTATGCAACCGAACAATCCCTGAATCGATATCGCAATTCGGTAGTCGCCATCGATTCCCTGTAATCCGTGGGCAGACCTCGATAAAGTCAGCAAGGCCGAGTTTCCATTCCAACCCGTCTTGTGATTGTCGAAGTGACTGGATGTCTGTACCAATCATGCCACGTTGTGCCGACCGGCCCGGTTGAGATTGTTCCAGCACTGAAATGTAGGTGTTGGCGATGTTGAGTACATTCTGGCTGTCTCGAATCAAGAGATGTTCAGCGCGTGTCGCTTCTGCTTGCGCCCAACGAGCCAGCAACCGCTCATCTTCAGAGGCGCAGATGACGAGACGAGCGTAATAAAATGAGAATGCTTCGATTAAGCGCCCCTCTTCGGTATGTATGTCACCTCCGCTCAATTCAACTCCTTCTTTGGATTGAATACTATCAACAAGGCGAATACGAGCCCGCTTTCGTGCAGGTTCCATCAACGCTCCTTCAAGTAAATCGTCGAGGGAAATGTTGTGCTTGGCTGCCATTTGCTGAATCCAACCGCTTGCCTGTGGCAAAAATGGATAACGCGCAAGCGTAATCTCATCGGTGATGGACGGTTGAGTGGTTGGCCTCGGCACAATCAATGAAAAAACACGATACCATATGAACCTGACAACCCATATCCTTCTTGAATGCGCTGGGCTAGGAGTGGCTGTGCTCAGCCCTGTCCCCAAAGACCTCCTCTCTGTTCAAGAAGAGGTTCGGCATGCCTTTGGATGGAACCTCGAAGATGACGAGTTCTCTGCAAAGAACATGGCAAATGAGTTTTCAAATCACGCTCCCTTCAATCTGGACCTGTGGTCGATTGAATCCCGAGCGAGAGCACTGAAGAGGCTCAAACAATCGATTCATTCTGCAGAACGACTGATGGTCGTTGGAGCAGGTAGCGATTCGATTCGAACCGCTGAATTTCCTCGAACAATGTTTGTTGCAGCCGACGGAGCAGTTGGCGCCATCGATGATCTCTCTCGCGTTCTTTGTGTGGTGAGCGACGGCGACGGCGCAGAACATCTTGATCATGCAGCACAGCATGGCGTTCACATCGTGTTGCATGCGCATGGAGACAATACAGAAGTGTGGACAAACCTTGTCAAAACGTGGTCCTGTTACGAGCAACCTCCTCCCTTAACACTCACGCATCAAACGATGAACGACTACGCAGGAATGCACAACCCGGGCGGATTTACCGACGGTGACAGAGCGCTCTGCTTCATTCAAGCCATCGGACGTCCGCTGAACGAGATCGGGTGTATCGGGTTCCGCACGGACATTGTTGGACCATGGTCTGGAACGACCGAACCAGAACGCAAAAAGGAGAAACTTGGATGGATGGAAGAGGTAATGCAACGTCTTGGAGTTGAACACCACCTCATAAGGTGAAACAGGAAGTTGCAATCATGGAGCGCAAACGAATACTCAACATTTCGTTGTGGGTAGTGGCTCTCTTTCTCATCAACATCATTTGGGCCAATGTGGCTGCAAACGAGGCGTCACAACAACTCAATGACCGTGGGTTTGAATTTCAATCCGAACGCCAGGTTTCACTTCAGGCAGTGTTTGGTAGTGATGCAGAATTACCTGTAACAATCACCACTGAATTCGTTCATCGAGATGACCCCAGTCGCTCAGCAAATGCATCATGGTCACTGACCGATTCTTCGGAGAACGTCGTCATGAATTGGGCAGGTTCGACCAATGAGGTTGTAACGATGGAGGCCGTATTGCCACCGGGAGAATACACCCTGAACACCAACATCGATGACAACATCATCGCCATTCAACATCTCGATGTAGCTCCATTCACACCGATTGCGACCCTCGGTCATATCCTCCTCTCGCTTCTTTTGGTCGGAATAGCCTTCGGTGAAACAGCCATTCGAACCTTCATCGCAAAACGAATCGAACAAGTTGAAGTCACCGACAACAAACCCAAGGAATTTCGTAAAACGCGTATCGGAATGCCTGAAATCGATGGTCATGAAGCAGATGACGACACTCCATGGCGAGATCCAATCACGTTGTAATCACAAGAAATCGGTCAGCGACATCTGGCGAGCACGATCGTTGTTGAACAACGATTCAACGCTTCCTGCCAGCCACTCCATGTTTTGTCGAGTGTAGGTGTCGACTCCGTATTTGTCCATGACGTGTTTTGTAACTTCGATGTATTTTCGAACTGCGCCTTCGGAAACGGTCAGGGCCAATCGGCCACCGCACAAACTCCCCTCACTTCGTGCAACACCGTGCGCAGACAACCCGCGCCCGCCCGCCTTCTCTTGCTGTATGCATTGACCAGCCAACGGCATTCGTCGGTAGGAATGGCCACACTTGAGGCAACGTACTTTTTGTCGGCCAAACGCGTTGAGATTTCCGCGAAGATCCGGTAAGAAGTGCGATCGAATTACCGATGATGCAACGGTACGTGCATCGATTGCACGCAATCGTTGACAGAGGTCCAATTGACCGTTCATTTTGTCAATCATCGTTGCCAGTGTTTTGTATGCCGAGAGCTCTGGACCATCGTCGATTCGATTGCAGTCGTGCGTGAAGCCATACCCGCGTACCGCTGCAACCGACCCCAACCGCCGCTCAACAAAATCCATTGAATCCGCAATATCCTTGGGATGGGGTTGATTCAGAGTTGCCTCGTAAAACTGGCGTTCATAGAACCATGCAGCGTCAACGTTGAGTGCTTCTTTGTCGATTTCAGTGGGGTTCAATCGTGTTGTCAATACGAGTGGTGCGTCCATCTGGCCGCCGCGATTGGCTGGCAGAATTTCGCGACTGAAGTTCAACAACCCGTCCATCAACAACATGATTGCATCTTCATCTCCATCGCAGTTTCGTCGTTTTGCCGCATGGAAAAGAGGGTGTGCATACCCGCCGGAACAATCAGCCCAGCCGATAATTCGGGACAACACGCCTCCCGATGTGTGTGGTGCTAAGGCGCAGATGAGTTGCCCAATGAGGTCGTCCTTGTTCGTTGCGTTGTAGTAGGGCTGTAAACCATAAAATTTCACCAAGAGTTCATCGACGAATTGTGCAGTTCGAACAAAATAGTCTGCTGCGTTCTTGGCGACGATAAAATCTTGAGGGTACAATTCCAGCATTTGATCATCGCTTTCTAACGGATTGCCTTCCCAATCATGGGTGTACCCCAAAGCGTGCAGGCGTTTCCATGCAACGTCGATTTCTTTTGGTGTAAAATGCGTCACGGGAACATCGCTCATGTCGAATCGAATCGTTCCATCTCGGAAGACTGGAAGGTCGTATTTTGCACGAATGAGTCCCTTTTCAATCGGTTCAGGCGTCTGGTTGCGGCTCTTCAATTCCTTCACACACTTGACCTGTTGAGGCAGGCGTCCCATACCAATACGAAGTTGAGCATCTTCAAGGATTGATTCGATCGGAACGCTTTGCATTTCACCTCGCCGTCGACTGTTTCCAGTCGACTCCTTCATGTCGGTTCGTCCTCCACACGTCTCCCCAACCTTTGGAATTCCAGCATCATCGACAACACGGTGATGGCATTGAATAAATGGGGAATCTTTCCCACATCTTGAGCAGATTCGCTTCCCCATTTGAATGCGTATTGAACCCTTGCTGGCAGCATTTGCAATCAATCGTTGATTCCCACCTTCGAGTGCGATTGGGAAGAGGGTGTGTGAGCGCGGCGACATTTCACGCGGTGCAGATTTTTCTGGCCGCCCCATCCGACAACCAACACGCTGCGGGGCAGCATGTTCCCAGCGAAACGGAGATGTTTCCCGAATCAATGGAAGAATTCCATCCACAAGATGGTCATCGTGCATGCGTAATGAGCTTGAGTACAGGCCAACATCGCTGGGACCAGGGTCCTTGACTGAATCTGCAGCGGCCTGACCGACTTGGTCGGTTTCCGTAATTCCAAGTCCACGTTGCCGTGCTTCAGTTTCCGCTGCTATTCGGACTGTAGAACGCTGTTTCTTCAAATCGTCGAGGCGATTCTCCTCGTTGGTAAGAACGGAATTGCAATTTCTGAGGTCAACGATTCGCTGTTCGATCAATGACTTCAAATCGACATGCTGATGCATGCTGTTGTTTCGAACACTGTATCCCAACCCGTGAGCCATCGCCTGCCAACCGCAGGTAGCAACAACATCATCTCCATCGTGGTGATGAGAAACGCCGAGCAGCAACAATGCGCCTTTGATTAAACCATGTTGCATGAAGGTCCAACCTTCGGGTAAAGTCTCTTCAAAAATTGGCTCTTCGGGTTTGATGTCAAGACCAATGGGTTGAATTTCCCGCAGAGGAGGAATCTTCTCAGGTTGCAATTTGTCCATGACTGAAGCATTCCATCCTTTGGCCGCTCCTTTGAACCGAAGCCATGAGGATTCCTGATACGGGTGGGTGACCGCCACCTCGAGGTCGACTGGAGATTCAATGGTTCCTTGCTTCAACGCGTCAACGAGCGCAGGAACCCATTCGATCGGCAGATCGAGGAACCAAGGGTTGTGCGGAGGTGCAAGCGCAGTTCTCCACCGTTCGGCAATGCTGGAGGCTTGCTCCCAACTGAGTGTGAGTTTCGAAAGATGGCGGTGCCATCGACGTCGGATATGGAACTGCGCAAACCCATCATCAACATCAGATGCACCAGGAATACCATCTGGAAAGTCTGCCTGATCGTTGCAGATTGCTGCAAAGGCTTCCACATCGTCCGCCGTTGCTAAGGCATCGATGAGATCACTGGCCCACCAATCGCTCGTGTAACCCGCAGGCACGAGTTTCTTGTTGTTCTCCATGAATTCCCCGTAGCCGATAACGATCTCCCCGTTGTCCCAAATCGAACGAATGTCTGGCCGAATCGATCGGAGTTTTTCGGCTTCATCAATGCGTAGGAACTGGCCCGATGAGAGAACGACCCATGGCCCTTCAGAATCGTTACTCGGCGTAACTGCACACGCCTTTCCAGGGCGTTCGATTTTCATTTGAGTTCCAATGGTGATGAAATCATCCAATACGAGCATCGAAGCGGGGTTCAGCGATGCTGCAGCGAGTCCAGAAGGGCGTCCCCGTCCGTAACGTAAGCGAAATCCCCCAGGCTGTTGTGGCCCACCAAAGATTGGTCTACCAGCAATAATGTCCTTCATGAATTTGTCAATCGGAGCGACTCGACGACTCTTGAAATCATCCGTGTCCACGCCATCATTGTCCTCTTTCCCCTTGGATGCAAATTTCGAGATGAAATCCCAACCAGGGACGTTGAGCCGTTCCGTATGTTTCTGAATTTTCGGTGCCTTGAGGCACATCCCTTCTCCGATAACCAAGAGAACTCCACCTCGAATCCGAGCTTCGTCGATGTTGCGAACACGTCCATATCCCGCACATTCGATCGATTCGGTTGATTCACCGTTGATCATGATAGGACATGCTCGAACGATTTCGTCAATTTCAGAAGGCGATGGCCGATATTGCAGATTCCCACGGTACAAGCCAAACTCTTCTTTGACACGTTCGACCTCTCCATCGCTCGGAAGATACGGTCCGACCTTCAATTCACGACGAATCATGTCTGCAATAAGGACGGCAAGGGCTTGGGCCGTACCGCCCGCCGCTCGAATCGGCCCAGCAAAGTGCACTGAAACGAACGCGGAACCATCCACATTGTTCAACAAACGAACTTCGCTGATTCCCTCAAGTGGAGCAACCAATACGGCTTCAGTGAGGATGGCGAGTCCAACGCGAAGACCGACATCAATCGATTTGACCATATCGTATCCCTTTTCTCTGAATCCTTTTGCAACACGTTGAGCCATCATAATCGAGGTCGTTTCACGATCGTGTTCTGCGAGCAGAGCGCGGATATCATCGGCGACGGGATAGGATTCCAGATGCTCGATAAGCAGTTTCTCGGTTCGTCCGGCAAGATCGTTTGCACGGGGAATCTCAACGAATGGTTTGGGATCAAGGTTGAGTTTGCGAGCTTCTTCTGCTACACGGTACGCATGATCAGCATGCTCGTCGAGAAGGCTTTGATAGCGCTCCATTTCCTTTTCAAGCCGTGGAATGTCGACGCCAATGAAGGGGTTGTGTACGTCGGTGGAAGCTTCTGTAGACATGATCACCGACCCCTGCTCGGCTGTTGTTGTCGAGACTTTATGATGCAATCGGCGAGCCAGCATCCTCTTTTCCAGCCCAACATTCATGCATTAGATGCATCAGCATTGGTGCATGAGCGTTCATGCATCACTGAAAACCCTCCCTGAGTGGAACCAATTGGTGGAAATGGTTCGAGAACTTGCGTTTTTGGACGGGGGCTCCGATGATGCGTTCACGCTTGCTTCGGGCCGGCAATCGCGTTGGTTTTTCGACATGAAACCGGTGATGATGCACACCGAATCATCAAAAGTTCTCGCTCATCTTTTCAATCACCGATTGGACGAACTCAATCCTGACTTTGTTGGGGGTCTTGAACTCGGTGCTGTCCCGTTAACAGCCATCGTCATCACTGGATCGGACTCCACTCACAGAAAAGGATTCATGGTTCGTAAATCTCCAAAAGGCCGCGGAGGTCGGAAAACCAACAATCCACCAGGCATTGAAGGAGCATCAATAGCTGCAGGTGGCAGCATCGTCATTCTTGAAGATGTGACCACAACCGGTGGCTCATCGATCAAAGCCGTCGAGCGCATACGTGAAACAACAAACTGTGAGGTTCTTGCCGTCATTAGCATTCTCGACCGGGAAGAGGGTGGAGTTGAAGCCTTTGCTGAGGCAGGCATTCCATTCGAAAGCATCCTAACACGTTCCGACATCACGCAGTAGGTGGATGGATTGGAAGCCTTGGTACCTTCTGAACAGGCCACAACAGGCCAGTGTGTACCGGATGCCTCCCTCAAGGAACTTTCGTTTTATCACGCAAGCGAAGGGAAACCATTGGCAACACCTTGGCAGGTGGCGATGACGCGTGCAGATTATATTGCACAGTTCGACCTGCCTTCTGGCGTTGTTTTGGACTGTGCCTGCGGTTCCGGAATTCAACTCGCAGCATATGCTTCTCGATTGAAGCGGCCGGCGTTGGGTGTCGAACTCGACCGACAACGTGCAGTCGCAAGTTGCCTCAATCTCAACACAATCGCGACACGTTACTCGACGTTTGACCAAGGATGGCACAGAAGATCCCTTTTGTTCTCAGGAGATGGGACCTCGAGTCAAGAAATAGCATCACAGGCAGGATTGGAGAGCGGCAGCGTTGCATTGTTGATGCTCGACCCCGCCCGCCCCCGCAACTCTCGCACTCATGGTTTGGATGAGATGCAGCCGAATCTTCCGAGTGTGTTTGAAGCATGGAAGCCTTATCTCGCCTTAACACAACACGGTCCGTGCATTGTTCTTGACCTCTCTCCAAGGTTGACGCAAGAACTCAGAGATGGTGTTGAAACAATTGTCGAATCGTTCTGGCCTGGAGTTGACAAAACATGGACGTGGATGTCCCGGGGAGGGGGACGTGTTGACCGTCTTGAACTTTGGATTGGAGGAGTTGCAACCCCGAACGTCACCAAACGCTTCGTTCGTCTTTCACGAACCTTTGGCGGGGACGATGCCGTGATTGAACAAGGCGATGACATGAAACAGGAGCGTCGCGCTCTTCAACCGGCTCGCCGAAATGAGTGGGTGACCATTCTTGATGCTGCCTTGGTTGAGAGCGGTCTGGTTGACGCATGGTTGAGCGAACAGTTGAGCAACGTTGCCGATACACGTTGGGACGAGTCATCCCCGCGACGTCCACGCATTCATCACAACGGCCCCCTCAAAGATTCATCACATCCATTCGTTGTCGCTTCGGGAAGGGTGGTTGAGATTCTCGATCTTCCCCTCGATGAGACGAACATTGACGCCATTGTCGCCACCGCTCTTGCAAATGACATTTCGGCGTTGACGATTCGATGCAGCGTTGATGCTGACATACAACCACGATTGCAAGGAAGCATCGACCGACAACTTCGCAACAGACAAGGCCGCAGGAAGGCGTTTCTTACACGCCATGCAACCACAAATCACCTTCTGCTTTGCGCCCAATATCCGAAGAATTCTGATACCTAAAATCGGACCCCTGCATCGCGGTCTTGATATAGGGGGGGTTGGTCGGAAACTTGCTCGACATCATGTCGCAACGTAAGGTGGACAACAATGGCAAAAGGAAAAGAAGAGGAACTCGGCGACGATTTTTCATACATTCTCCGAATGGCAGACACGGATATGGACGGTCTCAAACCGCTCTCTTCCGCTCTGACCTCGGTCAAGGGAATCGGCGTACGTAGCGCCATTCAAATCTGCAAGGCTACTGGATTCGACCCTGCTCGTATGGCTGGCCACCTCAGTCCTGAGCAACAAGAAAGCCTGCGACTTGCGATCGAAGATTACGTCAACAACGTTCCGTATTGGATGGTAAACCGAGCGGCCGACGTTGAGACCGGCAACGACATTCACCTAACCGGTCAGGAAGTCAAACTCACACTCGAAGAAGACATCAACCGTCTTCGTACCATGAAGTGCTACCGTGGTGTTCGCCACGCAAGCGGCAACAAGGTCCGTGGTCAACGCGGACGAAGCAACGGCCGTGGTGGCCTAACACTCGGTGTAAGCCGAAAGAAAGTATGAGGGTGATGAAGTATGGGTGAGCCAAAGTTTTCTAGACCAAAATTCGATACGCCTCCACATCCTTGGAAGAAGGCACGAATTGAAGAAGAGCATCTCATCCAAGCCAATCATGGTTTGAAGAACATGCGTGAGATTTGGAAGGCCAAGTCTCAACTTCGTCGCCATCGACGACAAGCAATGCGCTTAATCGGTATGATCGATACCACCGAAGGTCATGGAATGCGTGAGAGGGATGACCTCCTTCGATCCCTCCATCAAAAGGGCCTCATTACGAAGGAAGCTTCTCTGGACGACATCTTGTCGCTCAGTGCGGAAGACATCCTCAACCGCCGACTCCAAGCCCAAGTTTACTACAAGGGACTTGCTTGTTCACTCAAGCAAGCACGCCAACTCGTAACTCATGGACACATCTGCATTGGTGAGCAAAAGGTAACCATTCCCTCCTACCCTGTTACCCGTGACGAAGAGGAAATTATCCAATACCATCCTTCCAGTGATTTGAACGACCCAGAGCACGAAATTCGCAAGGCAATCGACGGACGCCGTGAAATGGCTGAGTACGCTGCAGACGAAGAAGAGGTTGACCCAGAAGCAACCAAGCCGTTTGCTGATGAAGTCAAGGAAGCTGCAGAAGCAGCACCAAGCGCAGAAGATGGAGGTGAGGCCTGATGACACGTCGAGCCATCGTCAACATTTTCTCATCCTACAACAACATCCTCATGACTGCAACTGACATGACTGGTGCTGAAACCATCGGCACCTGTTCAGGCGGTCAAGTTGTCAAGTCATCCAAAGACAGCGGAGGACAGTTCGCTGCAACTCGTGCTGCAGAACGTCTCGCTGACATGCTCAAGGACAAGGAATTCACACAGTTGATCATCAAGTATCGTGCACCAGGTGGCAACAAGTCCAACAATACTGGGCCAGGTGCACAAGCTGCTATTCGAGCACTGACACGTGCGGGTATGACCATCACTCGAATCGAGGATGTTACACCAATCGCCCACGACGGCACCAAGAAAAAGGGTGGACGACGTGGACGACGTGTCTGATTTGGAGGAATGTACATGAAGGCAAGCGTTGTAGACGGTTATCCACAAGGAAACAAAATGAAGATTCTCATCGAGGGTACAGACCCATCCCAAGTGAATGCACTTCGACGTGCAATCATGGCCGATGTCCCAAAGATGGCCATCAGCAAGGTCATGTTCACTCTCGGCGTGAACCAAGACAACAACCGTGGCGAAATTTTTGAATCGGTGAACGCATTGCCGGATGAAGTCATTGCCCACCGATTGGCTATGATACCAATTCCAACTCAACCAGATGAAGGGATGTCCTTCCCAGATGAGTGCGCAAACTGCGTGGATCTTACCGAAGACGACAAAGGATGCCCAATGTGTCAAGTGTTGTACACGCTCAACGTCCAAGGACCATCCTCGGACAGTGACGAACCGTATCGAGTCGTTCGTGCTGGCGACCTAACCAACGTGTCCGATCCAGTGTTCGATATCAGTGAAGAGATGAAATCGATTCCAATCACTTACCTTGCACAAGGCCAATTCCTTGAGTTCATTGCGTTTGCAACACTTGGACGTGGCCGTGATCACGCAAAGTGGTCTGCTGCATCTGCGGTCACCTTCCAACCACAGAACGAAGCAGAACTCAAGAAACCAAAGAAGGCTTCAGTCCTCTTTGACCTTGATCTTAAGACCCAAGACGGTCGATCAATCGATGCCAAACTCTTCACCAACAAGAAGTGCACCGATATCGCCACAGTACTCGATCTTGAGAAGGCACTCCACCAAGTCGGGGAAGGAACAGGTCGCGATGCTGACTTCGACGACGCCATCGTCCTCAACAAAGTTGACGGCAGTTTCGTCTTCTCATACGAGACCGATGGTTCACTCGCTCCTGAAGCAGTGTTCAATCTTGCAATTGAGGAATTGAAGTCACGCTTCAACGACCTCGGTGAAGATCTCGAACGAGCATTTGCTTGATTCAACATCTCGCTGCTCCGCCATCTTGATGATTCATCGTAGGATGGCTTGTTTATGGCAACAGTTCAGGTTGGTGGCCACATCACCTTACTGTTCTCAATCCATGATGATGCACTTCTTCCTCGGAATCAAGGAAGCAGGGGAGCAGGTCTCTGCCTTGAGAAAGGTGTCCGCGTAACAATCCAAGAAACGGGTCGTTCCAAAGTCATTGAAGAAGGTCAACAAATGGCCGGCTGGAACCAAGACGTTCCTGAAATCAAAGCCAAAGGCGAAGTTACAATCGAAATCAATGCCTTGGATTCTGAGAGCGAGACTCGCCGTGAAATCTACATTGATTTGATCGATGAATTACGGCAAGCACGTCTCCTCCCATTCGACACACATTATTCTGTGACTGTTGATATTGAATTGCCGCTTAGCCAAGGATTCGGCATGTCTGCCGCAGGTCTTTGCGCCCTTGCTTTAGCATGTTTTGAAATGACCAAACAGGGTGCTGAATACCAATACTTCCGAGCAGCCCATCACATTGAACGACGATATTCAGGTGGATTGGGAGACGTTCTGGGTCTCTATGTTGGAGGTGTTGAACTTCGAACACATCCAGGGTCACCTCCATCACCTGGCGTTGCTCGGAGTTTTCATCTCGATTCACCTCTTCTCTTGGTGTGGCAATCAAGTGGGTCCAAGCACACGTCAGAGTACATCGATCATCCTGAATGGAAGACCAACATCACCCGTGCTGGCGATGCTTCAGTCGACCGCTTAGCAGCAAAGCGATGGGATGCTACAGTTTGGAACGAGTTGCTGCAGGAAGCACAGGCATTTGGTCGAACGTCGAAGATGCTGGAGGAACCCTCCCGACAGTCGATGATCACAACAGTTCAATCCATCATTAACGAACTTGGCCTCCAAGCGCACATACGCGCTCGTTTGTGCATGCTCGGAACATCATGTGTGTTGTTACCATCAAAGGCAAATCAACCGCTTCGTGATGAGGATTTGAATCGATTATCTGAGCGTCTTCAATCGATGAACTTGGAGTCAGCTCTCACAAAAATTGCTCCGCAACGCATCAGTTAGGGGCGGTCCGTCAATTCCGTAAGGTCGAGTGGACTTGCATCCAACATGGTGACGCCTGGCATGTACAGATTCTCAGAGAATCCATGACGGAAGACGATGGCTCCACTTCCCCACTCGTTGATGTAACGCATCATTTGTTTGAGCATTTTCTTTCGCTGGAAGCCAACATCAGCGCCGTAGAAGTGTTTGGCATCGATCCAAGCGACCGGTTGACCGTTGATTTCCACGTGGTCGAGGAAGAGAATATCAGGGGTTAATTTCGGACCACCAATTTCAGCCACTTGCTCTTTGACCAATTCAGGTTGTCGACGGAGTCGAACGCCCTGCTCCTCGAACCAATCTGCCAATATGTTCTCAAACACATCGGCACGAAGATGAGTCTCACTCTGATCAACATTTGATACGCGGTCTGCCTCTTCTGCAGCTTCGAACTCTTTTCGTTCTCGTTCAGAGAAGCGGGAAGGTGCACGAACAGATTCTTTGATCTTTGATTTTGACCAACCCATCTCGGAAAGAATCTGACGAAAAATGTTCATCGGGGGAAAGTCGTATTTCTTTGACAACTCAACAACGCTCATGCCCTGTTTGTAATCGCGATGTATTTGCTTCCCACGGTTGCGCATCGCATGATGTCCGTACACGGTTTTCTGTTGAAGGAGTGCTGAACGCAAAGAGAGTGCTTGATCCGTCGATATGGACAATCGCTCTGCAAACGTAGTAATCTCATCGACGCGATCATCATCGAGCCATCCAAACTCACCTTTGCGAACGACAAAGCCAGCCATTTTCTCCTCATCAGCGAGAGGAACGGGTTTGCATGTCCATTTGAATGAGAATGATTTGACATCCTTCGGTTCGTTGGGTAGGCCAACGGGTTGCACACCAGTCGTCTCATAGTCAAACCGTTGATTTGCTCGGAGATTGTACTCTGTACGTTCTTTTTCCGATTGTTCAATCACGCCAGCCTTCCTTGGTCCACCGTAACGCCGGCGGTTCCGTTGCCGCCCCTGACCACTACGATTTGGTCGACGACCTCGTGACATGATTGGACCTCAACGTCGAACGTCTTTGAACCAATCGTCAAGAATTGGTGATTGTGGTGGAACGCAACACCTTCATGAAGAGGCAGTTCGTCACACAACTATGCTTCGATCATTTTTTGTCGTCCTCGTTCTTCTGACAGCAACGGTGTCACACACGCAGTTGGACCTTCTTGAGGCAGAGGTGCTGCCTCAATCGAGTTCGGAGGAATCCAATCCATTGGGATGGGTTGTGACCGTTGGGGGATTTAGTGAGGACTCAATTCATGCATTGGTACCACTTGAGAACAACTCGGTTCTTATTGGTGGGACATTCACGTCCTCGATTTTGATCGGAGATAACGGACATGATTCAAATCAACTTGGATTTGATGATATGGATGGATTCATTGCGCTTTCCAACGAAACGAACGAATGGAATTTTAGTGAATCCTTCGGCAGCATTGGCGTCGATTCTGTAGAGAGTCTGGCAGTGCTTAGCGATGGAGATTTCATCGTTGCGGGAACGTACTGCCTTGGTAGTGCAGGACTTCAATGCAACATGACATTGGGTTCATTACCAACGCTTGACAAAGACGCTGATTCCGATGAGGGTAATGCCTACATCGCTCGATATGATGTTGAGACAGGATGGCAGTGGGCCGTTTCGATTGCCAACCACCAAGAGGTTTTACTGTTCGATATGTTCGTTGATGAAACCGATCTGATTCACGTCAGTATTCTCTACAAAGAATTGCTTGAAATCAATCAAACCGTTTTTGCTGGCGGTTCACAACCAAGTCTTGGAGTCATGATGTTTGACGAGGATGGGGTTTTCGTGGACGGATTTTCTGCCATGACTGAAGAAGGAGTCGAACCGTTTGGTGGCTTTTGTCAGAACAGTGTTGGTGATACGTTCATCGCTTTCACCTTCATTGGAGAACTTGCGTTTGATGAAATTGGAGCCACTGAATCAAATGGTGGCGGCGATGTTGTTGTCGCACAATACGATTCAACAAGTTGGACATGGTTCCAACAAGCAGGAGGCACTGGTGATGATCTGGTCAATGGCTGCGTTGCAAGTGGGGAGACGAATGTGCAAGTCTACGGTACTCTCGAAGGGAATGCGACGTTTGGAACCGAATACAGTGAAACAACGCAATGGTTTGACGCATTCCAAGCCGACGTGACAACCGATGGCACTTGGGATGGATTGAATGTCGAAGGAGGTGCGGGTTACGACATGTTCGATGCCGCATATCAAACATCATCGGGTTCAATCATTTATGCTGGAGTTACCACCTATGGGTTCACATTGGGTACAGAGACCTTGGTTGATCACGATGATGATACAGGGTACTTCGGGACCGATGTCTTCCTTGCAGAACACAACATGGATGGGACTTGGGAATGGGCGTTGATCGGCGGTAGCGATGGACGAGACCGCGTCTACGACATGGTTCCATCCTCTTCCGGTGGTTCGCTGGTCGCATTCTCATTCGAAGAATCTGGACTCTTCGGGAACCACTCGGTTGTCGTCGTCGGGTCCCAAGATGCTGGCGTGTGGCATTACGAAACCGACTTGGACGGAGACGGAATCCTCGATGGCGTTGACAATTGTCCGCGCGCTTCAAATTCAAATCAATCCAATTTTGANTCTGATGTGTACGGTGACACGTGCGATGATGATGATGATAACGATGGAATTGCGGATGATCTCGACGCTTGTCCCCNAGGNGNAACCGGNTGGACCAGTACAGAACTNACNGATCACGATACCGATGGCTGNCGTGATGCTGATGAAGACTTTGACGATGATAATGATACGGTTTTCGACCANCTCGANAGNTGTCCGAAAGGACCAATGGGATGGGTTTCAACGCCTGCCAGTGATGTCGAAGGCGATGGTTGTTCTGATGTTGATTCGGATGGAGATGGGTTGGTTGACCAACGAGACAATTGTCCAACAACGCCAAATCCAGGCCAAGAAGATCTTGATGCAGACTCCATTGGGGACGTTTGCGATTTGGATGAAGACGGAGATACCATCCCCGACATCGAGGATTTGTGTCCACGAGATCTTGCGGCTTGGTCTTCAAGCGAAATGAACGATTGGGATCGCGATGGTTGCCAAGACAGCATCAATGATTTGGACGACGATAATGATTTGATGCTGGACATGATCGGGTCAAATCAGTTTGATATGTGTCCAAAGGGCTACCGTGATTGGAGTGCTTTGAATACGTCCCTCGACCTTGATCAGGACGGCTGTCATGACGATGAGGAAGACGATGATGATGATGGGGATGGTTTTGCAGATGTCTTCGATCTGTGTCCGCGCGGCATGGTCGGCCCTGTTCTACCCTCACAGGATTATGATTCGGATGGATGCGTTGACGGAACAGAGGATGTGGACGATGATGCCGATGGTGTTCTTGACGAGGCAGACATGTGTCCACGAACACCGTTGAGTACAGTTGTCGACGGAGCAGGCTGTTCTGCACAGCAAGCTGATACGGATTCGGATGGTGTGCTCAACGATGACGATCTTTGTCCATCATCAGCACTTGGTGAGAAGGTCGATGAGGACGGCTGTAAGCGTATTGAAGTCGAAAACAAAGCAGAGGAATCAAAATCCTCCTTCGGCATCAATCAGGTTCTGATTCTTCTCGCACTTGCTCTTGCAGGTGTTGCGGGATACATGACATTCAAACCCATTCGGGTCCCATCGCCAGAGGCTGATGAGAAGATTGTTCCAGCACTTGAAACGGAACCATCCAGTTCTGAAGAAGATCAAGCATAGATGAATGCTGGTGAAAGAGGCATTGCGACCCCTGCTTTTCCTGTCTCATCCTCTTGGCTTTCTCCACGTACGACGCGAACCGATGAGAGATTGAGTTCTTGTGCAATAAAGTCCGAAGCGTCATCATAGACACGCATTTCATCAAGTGATGAGAGGAGAATCCGTTTCTTCTCATCATCCCACTTGAACACTTGAGGAAGCATCCGTTTGTTCCAGAATCCAAGTCGTTCGCCTCGAGTTTCACCCTGGGCGAGTTCGGATTGTGTGAGGATTCCCATGAATTGCTTGATGTTGTTACCTTCTGCAAGGTGAGACAATGCCATTCCAGCCATCTGATTGCGCCAGTGAGCGGATGTGACGACGATCAAGGATGTCGCCTCACCCTCAAGGTGCCGTTCAGCAACAGCGCGAACCTTGCGTGACTGTTCGAGAAGATCTCGAATCAAGGCTTCTCCGTCGAGGATGAGTTGGTCTTCTTCACTCAATGGCTCAACATCAGCCATGACATGTCCTGCGAGCAGTCCTTCACCGCCCAGTTGTGCCCACCAGTCCTCAGCGAGGTGCGGTGTTGCAATCCCAATCATGTGTGCCCAAGCATCGAGGAGTTCTTGACCAACATCAGAATTTCCTCCACCACGGCGAACGTACCAGTTGATGTCCTTGACCATGTCATAATGCGAGCATTCGACTGCTCGTCGCAAATCGTATCGATCCATGGCATCCGACCATTGGTGAAGTCGTTGGCGTAGACGAGCACGCATCCATACATCGATGGAATGAGCTGGCTTATTCCACCCAAGGAGTTGGTTCGGCATCGTTTGCAATTGCTGCATAACCCGATAGTTTGCTTCCAGTGCAGAATCCGACCAATCCATTCCTGCTGTAGGATTCGCAGCGAAGAGAATGAACAATCGAACCGTATCTGCTCCATATTTTTCGATCATTTGTTCAGGCGAAACGGTGTTTCCAAGCGACTTACTCATCTTGGCAGATCGTTCACCCAACATCGAATCACAATG